>NZ_JAJCXF010000002.1:0-441585 GCF_020567405.1 Enterobacter sp. TCD1-1
AGCAGATGCCACCGGCTGAATATGAAAACCTATATTATCAACGGCTCAGAAGTGTCTAGATTATCCGTAGCGATTCAATTTACCCTGGCCTTTCAGCGTTCTTATCAGGCCGTCATAACGGAAATCAGAGTTTGCTTCACAAGGCATCATTCCGACAAATTTGAATTGCATATTTGCATTTTCACGCAGACGCTCAAGTGAAACCCCCGGTGCCTCAATTCGAAATCCCCGGAGGATCTCATAAAGCTCTTCATCATTAGCCAGTCCAAGATGGTCGCGCCACACTTTCCTGACTTTGCCCATCTCGCTTCTGGCCGTTTTGCCAACGGCAAGCTTATCCAAATCCAGAGAGCCATCAGTATTTTGGTGGATTTTCCCAAGCGAATCGCTATCCCGAATAGTGTCGGTAGTGACCAGAATAAAAGAGGAATTTGGGACGGCTATAGTTTTTGCCTCTTTAAGCCGTTGAAGTAAAGATTTGGATTGTGCGTTGATGAATTCAGGATCAACTAAATCTTCATATCCGAAACGGCCGCCTGAGACAACATGATATTTGATCTGAAAATATTCTGCGGCGATGCGTACGGAACCATAGCCAGGTCTTGGGGGATTGTATTTAGCAACTACATCATCGAATGATTTAGGCGCATCTGCTTCATAAGATACTTCTATGACATCTGATCGGGTTCTGTCTTTCAAAAAAGAAGCATAATACCAGAATAACCGAGCCTGATAATCATGCCCTTGCCAGCCTGCGACCACAGCATTCGCCATGAGATAGCTCCTAAAATGACATCAATATTTTGAAACTATCACTTTACAGTGCTCTATTCAAGTGGCTGAAAATGGTGCCAAAATTCTGGTTTGAAAAATTATAAAATTCACCATCCTATTGATTTTACAAGCTTTTAACTGATTTGAACGTTTCTGACTGCCAAAGGGATGGAGTATGACAAAAACTTTACCGCACCGGGTAATCCTCGGGCTAGACGGCCGCATTTCAACCAGCGCTGTTCCGTTGAGCTGACGGCTATACCATAAAAGATGTGCCGTTCTCGGAGAGTGGCTCTACAGAAGAAAAAAGGCTCCCAATGGGAGCCTTACATGCAAATCGGTATGATGAATATTATCCGAGGCTTATCGGCTTTACGCCTTTCTTTGGCCCGACCATATCCATATCTTTTTCCTTCCGGCCAACCTTGGCAAGCTTGTTGCCATCAATGGAAGTCCAGAAGTCAAGTGAACATTTCGCGGCTGCCATAGCTTTATCAGGGGTGATTTTTTTATTTTGCTTGATCATGTTAAACCTCTTTGGCTAGAGCCCTCATAACTAATTTTATAACAAACCAGTTCATTAAACAAACAGTCCGTCGAATCCTGATTGAGGCTGTCATTCTTCATCTGGGTCAATGCCATTCACCTTCATTCGTATGGTGTCTAAAATCTCGTGAACACTGGCCGACATCTTACTGTGATCATCCCATACCTGGGCGAACCCGTAAGTTCGATAACGAGGTTTTGCATCTTCGGTCGGATCTTGAATGTAAACGTCGCCAAGTTCAGCGATCCGGCAGAACGTTGTCGCGTATATGAGAGCTATGATTAACACCCTGCCTGTTAAATCGGTTTCTTCATAAGAAATAAAGTTCTCTAACATACAAATGGAAAATTGATCACGGCGAGAGTCGTACTTACAAATTATCACGGCCTGGAGTTGTTCCGGTTCGTCACGGTCGATCAGCTTTAGAGTTATATCCAGTATTCCGTCATCAGCGTTCCCTCTATAGGTTTCCATCGCCCATTGCCAGTTCAAACTGCTTTGTAAATTTTCAGCTTCAAGTTCGCGTTTGTCTTCTTCACTCAGTATGCCTACTGAGATATTGGTCCACCCAATAGTTTCAATAGCTTCTTGGGTGGTGGCTAGGCAATGCTCATGGATTTGCTGTGTAGATAGGAAGCTCACTTCATGTCGCCCTTTTTCGTTTGTCCCGAGGCAATTATACCGTTCAGGTGTCCCAGTAGGAGAGTTATTCTCGTTTCCGTAAAATTTTGGAGCCGCCGCGAGTACATATACTTTTAGTACTACGTATCTGGAGGTTTTATATGTGAGGTTACTCAGCTCCAACCGATATCTCAAGGTGACTGACTGCCTTTTCTGGCTTCCAGTTCAACACCCCATGTCCCAGAGCCTGTTGAACGGGGTTGTAACGTATCTGGGACCTAAGCGAACTTCATCTCGCTCAACGCCCTGGCCAACTGTTGGGACAGATCCTTCTTGTTTGAGGACATGATTGAAAGACACTCTCTTCAGAAGTGCGTATGGCCCGTAGGTAAATAAAAAGAAATTCAGAAAATATAAAAAAACCTATTATAATTAAATAATAGTGTTGGATGGTGGTGATAAAAAATGAAAATCATATCACTTTTAGCAATGACTATATTTTTAGTATCAGTATTTACATATGCATCATCACCACCACTTAGCGATGATGCAATTATAACAAATGTAAGTATTCTCAAATATAATGGAGAAAATGGTAAGCCATTTATAGAAATAAAATCCCGAGACCCAGGAAAACTTATTGAAGGTGGTTCATCATTGACGGGCCATGTAATGGTATATACTGGTATTGAAGCCATCGATGGTACCAAATTTTATACCAGCGTTGCTGGTTTTTATCCTGATGAAGTAAAAGGCTACAAAGATGTATTTAATGATATATATTCTACTAAGGGGGAAGTGAAGTTTACATATAACGACATGCAAACTAACAAGTCATTTTTCACATATGTTACAGATAAACAGCTGTCTTTAATAAGATATATTATCAGTAATCAAACAAAATATACACTTTGGAAAGATAACTGTGTTGGAATGCAGATGACAATTGCTCACGCGATTGGTTTGGACTTAAAAGAACGTGGGACTTATGTAGATTTTACAACTCCTAGTGCATTAGTTGATATGCTTAATAAGAATAATAATGAAAACACGGCTATAGACTTTGCTAAAAGTGAACTGAAACGGATGACGTCAGAGAGGGAAAAAGCTGTAACTGATACGAAAATATATTTCCCTCATGGCCCTGAGCATCCTATACCTCACACTCCGGGTCCGCCGGGAGCAGCTGGGGGTGGCGGTGATTTAAATAATCCTGATAACAGACCAGGGGAAGGAAGTCACTTTCCTGGAAATCATTCTGGCGTAGGTTCAAGTGGATCAGGTCCTGGTGGTGGCTCATCCTCGGGAGCTACAAAATCTTCGAATGGGAGTAGTAGCAATGAAGGCAATTTCATCATGTGTCTCGACAATTACTCTGTATGCTCTTAGCACAATGAGTTTGTTACCGGTGGTGTCATCTGCTGCAAGGCTATATCCGCCAGGTTGCAATGAACGTAACTGGTATGCGTGCTATTCGACAGGTTCTGCCATAAACGAGTGTCCGGCGTTCGACAACACTATTTCTTGGACTAATTATCTTGCAGGCGTAAAAAATGGGAAGGCATATTCAAGTTATCCTATGGCTAGTGTAGTTTTTAAATATAGTCTCGAAGCTGAGAAATATTATATTGATAAGCATTTTAAATTTTCTGACATACGCCCTGCGATAGCTATATTTCCTGGAATCAATATTGGGAATGTTCGTGCGGACAAATGCTATACGTTGCAGTATAGAAATAAAGCATCCAATCCTCCGCATGGCTATTTGTCCCAGATTAATATGATGCTAAATAGCGATCACCCAAATTTTTCTTTATTACATGCTAAGGAGGGGTTACCTGGGAACCCGTTGGATGGGGAGATAAATGTTGATGGAGTACTTCTGAAGTTCAACGAAGCTGGTGAAGTTCTTAATTTAGACGGAGTTAGAGTTGGACAGTTACAATGTTATTTACAGGTTGATTGTTCTATGTATGCAATCCAATCAGATCAAGTGCGAACCTTGGGAGGCCATTAAACTATTTTGGAAGTAGGTTAAACTCTCATGAGTGATACTTCCATTGAAATGGAGCTTATAGATCATTAACTTAGCACTCGACCGTATATACTTTTGCCCGGTTAACTCTTAGACTCACTCCTTGGTTTCCCAGCTGCTAAAGTTTTACTAATGAACTCATTAAATGAGGTGTTGAATCGCCACGGGTTTAACAGACACCTCGGCGGCGTCAGTCCGGAGACATTTGAACAGGCCTCGTCGTGAGGACAGGAAATGTCTACTGTTGTGGGGTCAGTCCAAAAATGACTCTGAGGTGTCTAGATTATCCGTGGCGATTCACTTTGCGAAAGTCACCAGTGACCTAATCAGATTGTCAGAGGGATCACACCTTATGAGGGTGCTCGTGTACCTTTCGGAGCGTGAGCGAAGCGCTGGAAGGGCCTGCATATCGTATGCAGGTACGTTTCGTTTACCACGATACACCTGTTTACGCAGCCACAAGGCCGCACATCGGGCTTAAATGCGTATGATCAATCTGTTGGGAGTTATGCCAGGTATGAGGCTTTTTGTTCGTTGTTTTGCTGTCGCGGTAAGAACCTGAACCACCGCCAGCGTGATGATATGCTCCCTTGTACCACAGACCAATCACGCGACAGGTGCGGGCGTAGAACAATGGGTAGTTTAAGTTGTACCTGCTAAAGCGGGGCAACGTAACTAACTGCTAAATCATAACTTATTGATTTATCAGGAGATTGGAGCGGGCGAAGGGAAATCACCCCCGCTCCAAAGTTCTCGTAATCCCATGGATTTATTAACAAAAACGTGATGCATTGTAGGAGGTTTTTGTAGGAGGAACTACAACGTTTTGCAAACCGCTTCACTCCAGAACGCTGATAAGTTTTAGCGCGTCATTTCTGACAGAATCTTGTATTCGCTCAGAGTCAGCGATCAACGCCAAAGCCTCAATACTTAAACCATCCCTGATCACTTTTCGCGCTTTACTGAGACGGCTCCGGCAACTTTTCTCTGTATAACCCTCACGTGAGTGCATTTGCTCAATGATATAAGCGCTTGGTAAATTTGAATCGGCAAAATGATGGTAGTAGTTTACGAAGCACTCCATCCCAATAGCCTTAAGGAGGCTGACTAGGGTAACACTACTCGTTATCTTCTCTGGTTGATTCAAAACCTCTTCCATAGGTTCGGGTGGAAGGGTTTGCATAGCCGCTTCATTGACTGAAGCCGAACTCCTGACAATCAAGTCTTCTTTGATGGAACTAACTCGGGGATCAGTAAGAATCGCGCCCTTGAGGTTAACGATATGTGCGTTAACGTGGTCACTATGCCGTGCATAATCTCGTATTACTTCATGTGGGATTTTGTAAGCATCAAGAATGTTGTAAGTCTCATCGAAAATAACCGCGATTAAATAATCAAAATCGGCTGCCTCATAGTTACGCAAGGCACTAAGCTGCCGGGAAGGATTATCCGGCGTAACTCTCCTAGCTTTGATCTGCACTTTCAGGCCATCAGCATCAATGGCATCAGCGCCCGCCGACGAATTACTGAGAAGAGTCATACCCAGTGCTTTAGAAACCAGCCATTCAGCATAGTCACCAACAGGATTATTCTTGGTGCGAATGACACCTCTAAAACGCAACTGCGTTAAAATTTCGGAATGAAGTGACAGTAACTCAAGATTATTCAGCGCATTTAGCCAATCATATGATATTAAATGATTATTTTTCAAAACACTCTCCACTGCCGAAGTGAAATGCCACTGTAACGCCTACGTAACGCACCTGGATTTTGATGTTTTGTCGACTCTTATAGAAGAGTAAGACTGATTCATAGGTGTCTCACCTTTTGCCAAAGAAGACTGTTCATTAATACAGCATCCAGAATTCATAAACTTACACTTACTTCACTTTCTCAGTTTGCCCCACCGCACTGCCGAAACAATGCCCCAGTTGCCACTGGCATTGGGCCTACGCCACTTTGCGGTCTCCATGCTACGTAGATACTCAAGTGCTTCGGAAAACGTGCCAAAACGCTTCTGAGCCGCTTTATCACCTACGCCAAACGAACCATCGCGACTACTCGCAAGTCCAGGATTAAAGCACGAGCCATCGGCCGCGTATGGAACCAACAGTTCCGGATCGTCATCTTTAGATGAGTCAGACGCTAATAACTGCCATGGCTCAACACTCAGAGCGTTAGCCAGCACCTCAATCGCATCAAGAGACGCGTTGGAGCCACCACGTTCAATACGACTCATATAACTACGAGCAAACCCACACCGATCAGCAAAGGCTTCCTGGCTCATTCCGGTGGCAATGCGCAGTTCTTTTACCCGCTCGCCAAACTGTATTCTCAAGGTCTTTTTCATGCACTGAATGTGCAGTCTTGACCACTGTAAGGCCACGCTCCATATGAGACATTTTGAATCTAAAAGCTCTATTTGTGAGCACAATCTCCCTCGCAAGAAGCCTGTATCACTACACCAAATAGATTCAAAATGAATACCAATAGTGACAAATAAAATCAAAACCGTATGATGGTCATCACTGGTTAAGTGTCTCCAGTACTCACTACAAGCTGTGATGTTGTTTGGCAAATGAGGGAATCATGACGGAATCAGGCTTTCTATTACCGATGGCAGCGGGAGCCGTGCTTAGCTGGGCCAGTTACAGCATAGTTGCTCACGTTTCAATAAAACGGCAGATCAGCAGCATACGAGCAATATCATGGGGCATTTTGGGAACTCTCGCTTTGGTGCTGGGAGTGTGTGCGTTTTCAGCTGCGAGTGCAGAACACACAACAGAAAAGCAAGGTGCTTCTTGCTCAGATAATACACCGGAATGCTATGCAAAAGCGCACCACAACCCCGTCAGACAGTGCAAGCAGGTAATGGACAATAAAGCGACGTTTCGCCATGTGTGGCAGGAAAGTGAAGCTCAACCGGTTTTCGGAACTTACTTATGGCACGACGAGAAAAAGAAAACGATTCAAGCATTTGGACAACAGGCTAAGGCTATTAACAGTCTTGGGATGCAAACACCGCTTCAGTATTTTTGTGTTTTCAACGCCAATACCGGGGAAGTAATCGCAGCTTCATTTGAATAAATTAAGCAACCTGCTCATAATATTTCGAACCACTTTTCCGGAAAAACAATATCATTTAAGGGGTTGATAGTCTCTATTGATGCTGAAGGCCAAAGACATTTGGCCTCATCAACTTTCGGATAGGGATCTATCAAAATTACCTTTTTCAAATTTGAGCCACTTTCCCTCAATAGATTCAGCAAAGCATTATCATACGCATTAAAAGAAAAACCAAAAACAATTAAGACTTTGCTATTGGCTAAGGCATTCCTAGCAAATGTCCAAACATCTAGTAATTCAAGCGGAGGTTCTTTTTCAGGAGCAGGGGGAACAATTAAAGCTTTCCCTGTCCTGCCAGGTTTGCCGCTGGTGTATTTATTATATTTGTCCCACGATAAAGAGCCATGTAATTTAGCCAGCAGAATCTCACCAGTAACTCTCACATCTGCATTTTGCCAAGGAAATTGTGGATTTCTTCCTCTTCCCACTAAAATTTCATTCTTTATACCATAATTAAATCCAGAGCAACCTAGGATATACTCGACAATATTATCATAATTACAAGTAATGATATTTTTTAAACCAGCCCGCTCTAGCTCATTAAATAAATTACGTAAAAAAACTATCCTTTCATTTTGTTTCACAATTTTTTCATCGAACATAGCAGCAGAATATCCGCCACGAATCCTAGTAATGAATGGTTCAGTTAACCTTCTATTAACATACCAAACAACTCTGCTCCTACGGTGAGAAGATTTATTAATACACCAATAAACAAAATTTTCGTATGTTGCTTCCGGATTTTTTTGTATCCAGACAGACCAATCCTCCTTAATTAGATAGAGTTTTTTCTCTTCTGAGGCAGTAAGGTAAGAGATATTAAAATCAAAAAGCTGACTTACCAGTGGCAAATCGAAAGCCCATTTAGAAAAACCGGCCCCCAAAAATATAGAAATCATGTTACAACAACCTTTTATTACTAATCATGTCCCATAAATCTTGACGTTCATATTCTGATAAAGATTCAATCAATTGAATAGCAACAGCATTCACGTCATTACTCAAATTATTGTTGAAGATAATACTTTCCAACCTTAAACATATATCTGGAATGTATCTCATTATATTACATATATGCTCCGCCACATGCTCATAACAATCATCCAATGCAACCTTCACTGAAAATATCATTTTGATTAACTGGACATCATTAAGCAAAGACAATCTTTTTATTATATATTGGTAGCGAAAATCACTTTTTTCCTTCGGGAAATATAAACTTAATCTATAACCAGCATCAGCAACAATTCTGTCATCATAAAGAAGGGAAAGAAAAGTATCTAATAGTTCATCCCATGCAGTATGAGATGAGATGGTGCTTAAATTTTGAAATGAATCTTTCTCTTTCTTTTGATTCGATTGAGGCATGGTTAAGTAAGAAAATTTAATAAAATCTTTCTTAATCCTTGTTAATTCAGCGCTATCAATAAGGGTTTGCAAGCTGTCAGAATCTAATAAGTGTTCTTGAACCGAAAGATTAATTACCCATGGCCCTTTATTGGTAAGCCTGTCCTTAGCTATATCGCTCAAATTAACCCAAACACCTTTTTCATCCTCAGGATCATAGACGACACCTATTATAGGTAAAGTGCATCTAGACCAATATTCAAAATGAGCTTTATCACTTTTGAAAGAATAACGACCTGAACTCGTTTTAAAACTTTTCCCTGTTTTTATTTGAACTCCTATCATTGCTCCTGTAGCAATATTGCCCACTTGAAGCTCAATAAACGCATCTATACCAACATCAAAAATCCTAACTGGACGGTAAATTACTTCTTGTTTGCTACATAGATATTGTAAAAACGCTGAACCTAGCTCGCCAATGTGGGATTCAGAAGTTACTCTTGTCATAAAAACCACCTAGCAACATTTAATTTTTTAATAATTACCTCTACAAACCTCACATTCACTTTGGTCTCTTTTCTCATTAGTCGTTCTATATGAAGCTCCATAATGATAAAAGTTCTTGGCCTGACCACATTTTGGACATAGCTTAAGAAATTCTCCATTTAGAATCCCACATAGATTGGTTACCCTCAGTCCTCTACCTTCATTTTCATTTGAAGAGTCATAACCATTCACCTTTGTTGGCATCCCAGACAAATCAAAAAACCTATAATTACCAGTTATATAAAAATCTGTTAATTGAGTTATCGAAAAAGAATCATTTCCGTTCGAAATTAATATTTCGCTATCTAATCTCACAGGAAGAACAAGCGACATTTACACCCCCTATAATGATTACTACGCTCTTATCTCATTATGACGATCATGAGCTACTCAGAAAATCTACAACACCTTATAAATGACATCAATCTCATCCTTCTCATTCTGTGACACTCTGCTCTCGTTTAAAGACATGATAGACGCTATAGTCGCTCTAGAAACGCCATATTCTCGTGCTAACGCACTGACACTGGTTCCGCTATACTTTTTCTCTACAATCGCGTCACGGGCTTCAGGCGCTATTTTCGACGGTCTTCCCAGCTTCTTGCCTTCGGCTTTTGCTCGTGACAGCCCCACCTGAGTGCGTTCAATTAGCAAGTCACGCTCCATCTCCGCAACTGCTGCCAGCATCGACAACAGAAGCTTACCGGCAGCAGAGGTGAGATCAGTTGTGCCAAGCTGGTGGACAATGACTTTGATATTACGCTCAGCCAGCGCCTTTATCGTTTGCAGGACGTCAATCGCATCACGCCCCAGACGATCGAGTTTCGCTACCACCAACGTTTCACCATCACGGATTTTATTGAGCATTTCAGAAAACGCTTTACGTTGCATTGCCGGAACCTTCCCGCTAACAACATCAGCGAACCAGTAATCAATTTGCCACCCAGCCTGCCCAAGTTCCAGCCGTTGGTTCTCAGTATCCTGTTGCGATGTCGAAACACGCCCGTAGCCAAAAATCGCCATAGTCATCTCCTCATCCGGCCCCTGCCAGAAAACGAGGCCAACATTAGGATGGCCTGCCAGAAAAGCCAAGGCTAATTTTCCAACAGTATGAAAGCACGCGATTGGAAGGTGTCGGAAAACGGTCGTTTGTTGGCGCTTAAAACGGATAAAGAAATGTTAGGCTGAAACCATCACTTCATAAGGACAACTGGAATGATTAAAGACGCGATTTTTTCACCGTGCGGCCAGTATCGCTACTCGTTATCACGAGTCTGGGACGAATCAAAACCATATGCCCTTTTCATCGGGCTAAACCCTTCATATGCCGATGCTGAGAACGATGATCGCACCTCGAGCCGCTGCATATCGTTTGCCAAAAACTGGGGCTACGGCGGGGTATACATGGCCAACCTGTTCGCGTTCGTTCATACCCAGCGACATGAAATGATGAAAGCACCTGATCCCATTGGTATAGATAACGATAGCCATCTGATAAGGCTTATTGCCGGTGCCGGTCTGGTAGTGGCGGCATGGGGCAACGAAGGCAGACATCTCAAGCGCTCAACAGTAGTCCGACAGTTGCTACCAGAAACCACAATGTGCTTTGTCTTAAACGCCACAGGTGAACCCAAACATCCTCTGTATATGAAAAATGACAGTGTTCTCATACCCTTAAGTTAGCAACGACTACTGCGTTCAGAATATGAACGCATTATATTGATAAGTAAGGTTTTTATCGCAAATCCATTGTGCTACCGTGCTCGAAATGTTCTCAAATCTGCTCAGTTCGAACGACCCTGATGCCGGTTTGAAGTTCCCTTCAATAAGGTCGCACTATGAAGAGTCGAAAATACGTAGCTGCTGAAGCAGACCGCAAATCCTTTAAGGTTTCAGCCGGGATCGATTGGCTGGACTTAAAGATCAGCTTCTCCAGACTGACCCAGCATCGCTACGTTCAGGATGAATTACTTAAAATCACCGGATTAAAACTCTGGGTTAAACCCTGCGGTCTACGTATCTCAAAGCTGTCATCATGCGCCCCCCGTCCCGACAACAACGTTAAAACGTGGGTAAAACCTACGATAAGCAGCACTAACGATACTTTTCGGATTTGCTTCCGTGATCTACTGGCAAACCATGGCAGGAAGCTGGAAGCTGCACTCAAGCAATTGCAAAACCGTTTCCCATTTGCGTGTGAGCCACAAATCGTGGGAGTCGAAGTTTTCTGCGATTTCTGGCATAAACAACGGTCAGTATCAGCGACACGAGCAATGACCTATCGGCTCCAGACAAGCCTGTTTAGTAACGGAACCAGACCAAGGCAATTCAATCCCGCTTCGTGGAAAAATGTCTACCTTTTCCCCGGAACACGTATTACTCCATATCGAAACTTCAGGACTGGTAACAAGTGGGACAACATCTCGTGGCAGGTCTACCACAAACGCACTGACAACGATCAGAAACTACCTGTAGAAGAGCAACGCGCTCGTGTTGAAGTCACGTTAAAAGGTGCTGCGCTCACTCACTACTCTCTTCACCATCTTAGCGACATGCAGCGCTTTCGATTTGAAACCCTCGCTCACCTGTTCAAATTTCGCAAACCAATAGAGCCTGAAATGATGGCTGACGGTGATTTGTTCCGGTTTACCGCTATCAACGCAGTTCGTAGGGTGAACGACGCAACAGCCGAGCGCGGATTGCATTCTTTCAATAACATCGGACGTAGGGATAAACGTAGCTGGATGATGGTCAACGGTTACAAGCGCCTACGGAAAGAAAGCTCTCATCTGGCGGTTGTTAGCGATCTGCAAAACGCCGTCAAAGGTGCTTTACGCCGTCTCAACGTTTGAGCCGCCGCCCGCTCCCCTATTCCAGAAAAAAGTGACAATCAGCAGGAAAGAGGCCGCATTCCTGCTGGTCTGGATGCAGTTCTCTTAATAACTGTATATATAACAACTCAACTATCAGCTTACATACCTTCGCTAAGGGTGTTTATCGGTGGCAGTTCCTTTCAATCAAACACGAACCAAACGTTGTGACACTACATTGGGTTCGCGGTGCAAATGCATCCGGATAAGTTTGGTGCGGGAAAGTGGATCTCCTAGGTTTGGAAGTCCCCCTCTCAGGCATTGCGTCCAAAAACTTCGGTGGTGGCAAAATCATCCTTATACTTGCAGATAAACATTGTTGAAAAATTCTCTCCCGCATAGTTCAATTAACTACTTAGGATTTTTCTGATCTCCTTTCTCAAGGAAGCTTATGCCCGTATCCAATTATTACCAAGCCCAACCGGATTGTTATG
Source organism: Enterobacter sp. TCD1-1 (assembly GCF_020567405.1). NCBI lineage: Bacteria > Pseudomonadati > Pseudomonadota > Gammaproteobacteria > Enterobacterales > Enterobacteriaceae > Enterobacter > Enterobacter sp. TCD1-1. The sequence continues at coordinate 12,301 of NZ_JAJCXF010000002.1, forward strand.
TGCGCTTTGATTGGGGTGGGATTTCCCTTGAAGGCGAGTTTTTCAGCTATGAGGAGTATGGTCGAGATATCGATCCGAAATGGGGATACATCCGACCATTTGATAGAGCCATCAGACAACAACTAATCGATAATTTACAAGCAACTCACGGGATTGATCTCCTGACATTCACCTCTCAAGGCGACCTGATCACCTGTGATGCTTTTGTCACCCATAAAGATCTGCAGGCAGCACACCAAATTCTCGTAGAGTCCTTTGATTTCGTTGATGAATCGGAGCTTACAACTGAAAGGGAACACATCGGTAACTGCCGTATCGATTTGATAAGACGCCAATACATTGTCGGCAGCAATCTTAAAGGGCCCAAAGAGTCTTTGGACAACCTCAATGCAGAGTTTCTTAAATGGGTAACACCTTTCTACACGCCGTTGCGTTACGAGCGGAAGTGGTTAACCAAGCATCGTAATGGGTTATTACGTTTTGGCGCGCTCGTTGCTGTCGCTGTTTTTGCCTATATCCACTACGGGTGATAATAGAAAAGCGAGACCTGTCCTGCGGTTTTGAGAAACCGACTTCATTCCGCACCATATTTACATACTGCACTTAATAAAAATGCGATAAGGACAAATCGAATGAAAAAAGTAATGATGAAAACTGTTTTAGCCAGTTTGGTTGTATCCAGTATTACTGTGTTGACAGGTTGTGTGACCTCACCAGATATGGAAGCAGCTAAACAACCGCTGGGTAGTATAGTCAGTGTTGTTAACGTTCCCGGGGTTAAAAAGGATGCACTTTACAGTAGTTCCAAAATTTGGGTTGCAAAGGCCTTCACTGATTCTAACAGCGTAATCCAATATGCCGATAAAGAAGAAGGTTCGATTGTTGGCAAGGGGAATGTTAAATACCCATGTGACGGTTTTAATGATTGCTTAGCTAATGAAGATGTTCGATATAAATTCACTATGAAAATCGACACAAAGGATGATAAAGCTCGCATCACCTTTGATGATATCCACATTTATCGTCCGGCCCATGTAACCAGCGGGATTGCGTTCCCTGCCATAGATTCGCCAAATATGACTGTTGGTGGACAAGCAAAAGCCAAAAAAGCGTTGAATGATATTGTGGAACAATACAAACGCGAGATCGTGACTGAAAGTAGCTCTGCTGCAAAAGACTGGTAACAGCCATCAGCTCAAAAACTTGCCGAATAAGTTTTTGAGCTTTTATATCTGGGATTATGTGTGGCCGCATAATGATAGTTATGACAGGTTATCACAGGGCATTTTTATTCCATTCGAAAGCAACCTGTTTCACTTGGCTACGCTAGCAACTCTATGAGAGTGCCGCAAATTCCGCGCCATGATTTCCACTACCTTCTTTAAAAAACTCGCCAGAGAGCTTCCTGGCGGGTTAAATGCGCATATCATCACCTATACAATCAGCCAGATGTCACGATGAAACGAAGTTCATAACCTCTACCAGTAGGCCAGACTTTTTTTACTGAAGAGACTTTCCACCCATCGACGCTCCATTCACCTTCTTTCCCATCACTGAGTAAACCAACAATGTCGGCAACTTTTCCGGGAGAATGAGGAAACATCTTTTTCATTATTTCAAATGAACCGTTTATAAAATAACCTCGGGCAATTTTGACGGCATTTGGCTCTTGATTATTCATATTAAGCATGAGCATCAATTTCTTTGTTTTGTCCTGATTACCTGATACGTAGTAAGCGATGTTATTGTTCATAGTGTCGCTACTATTCGGCGTTTCTATCTCAAAATAGGGTGTTCCGCACGTATAGTCTTCGCTGCCTTCAGCATATGGTTTATAGGTTGACGGAGTTTTAATGAATGGCATTCCTGAAAGAAAATGGCAAGCATCTGAAGGAACCGGGTCAGGTATGCTAACGGCGAAACCTGGAGAGGAGATAATGGACAGCAACAAAAAAATAACCTTTTTATTCATGGCAAAAAATCCTGATCAAGCGAACCCAGTAAGATGTGTTTTATTGACCCGAGCACCATGCATGAAAGGTTACAATGTCAGGTCGTAACAATCCGTGTAACTAGTTTATCGGTCAGTTCAGCAGACACTTTATACCGCCGCCATGGGATCGATGTTGTTTCGTTTGGCAACTCGCTTCATGACCCGGATTGCTACTACCTCATTCGCACCTTTGACAGCGCTGAAAAATGGCTGCGGCTCTCAATGCTTTTTACGCAAGCGATGACTGGCACAGCGGTCCACGCGAAAACATCGTTGGCAGCATAGAGACCAGCATTAAAACAGTGATGAATCTACCAACTAAAAACGTGGAAGGGCTGCGGGTGCAATCGTAGGTTATATGGATTCACCAGACGCATTTTAAGCACCTCAAAATTTGGCACTATGAAAATGCCACTACCCTTAATAAAAAACGCGCCACAGAGCTTCCTGGTGCGTTTGGCACATCTTACGATTTATGTCTGCGCCGCGCGTCGATGACCGCCTTGATACCCGCTTGCGAATCAAACTGCGCAATATCAGGCAAATTGTAGTGAAGCTGCGAAATCACGCCAAATTGCTCTCCCACATCAGCATCCTTACGATAGGTTGTCATCGCAGTGGTGCTGCCGCGAACATGTCCTACAAGCTGCGCAATCGTGCGCTCGTTGATCTCAAACTCGTCTACGGCATTGATAAAAGTATGCCGCAGCGAATGGAACGTTTTCTTACCATCGCGGGGAAAGCCAAGAATTTTGCCAAAGTAGTTTTCGTTAAACCATTTTGAGGCGGCGGCGCGATATCCTTTGATTTTGTTGTGCTTTAACTCAGGGAAAAGACGATCATACCCGGCTGCTTTCAGCGCATCCACATACTCCAGCAGCCCTAGTTCGATAAGTCGCGGATGAATTGGAACCTGACGGATTGCATTCACCGTCTTTAATGATTTATCGCCGCCAGCCTGCGCCTCTTCATCCATCATCTTATCTGGCGCATCAAGGTTAAAATCAATGTAGACAACGCCGTTTTTATCTACGCGAATGTCCGCCAGATAAAGCTGGCAAAGCTCATTGATTCGCCCGCCTACATATAATGCCAGCAGGGGCAACCAGTAGTGAAACGGGCGAAAACTCGTATAACGTCCATATTGATTGGGCGTTCCCGAGCCTTTCTTAAACCAGTCAGCCGAGAAAATTTGCACTAATTCATCATCGGTGAAGAGGTCGCGGCGATCTTGCTCACGCACCATCACGCGGCGCTGAGCCAGCACATTCTCAGCAGGGTTATCAAAAAGATAACGTTCGCTCTTAGCCCATTTGAGCATTGATCCCAGTGATTCAATATGCCTGCCAATCGCATCTCGGCTCATGACCGACTGACCATCAGCCAACGCCGTTTCAATCAGCTTATGCGTATCTGAAATCTTGTATTTTCGCCGCATTAAATACAGATTGCCGGGCATATTCTGCATTCTATTGACGTAATCCTTCACGACATCACGATCCAGCCCACTCAAGGACATATCGCCCATGATCTCCGTGAAGTGTTCAATTCTGGAACGAATTTTACCCTCGCTGGCCAACTTGATATCACCCGTATTTTTGTAGACCAGAAACGCTTCCAGCAATGGCTGAAACCGTCATACTCGCATACAACGGATTGCAATACGGATTCATGATAGCGACCGCAGGAAGCGCTGTTGATGGCACTGTAGAAGCTTTTGGTGGAGTGGTTGATGTCGGTTCCGATTTCGTAAGCGCCTTATCCCAAGCGCTACGCAGTTTTTCAGCCTGCACGTTGTTGATGAACAAAGAACTTGCATTCAGCGTCACCCCGGGTAAATCCAACAACCAGAGGGAAAGAGGATTGCCGTTGTTAGCCCTGAATGCCGTAACCTCAACCTCTCGCCCGTTCAGCAATTCAACAAGGGCAAACTGCGGCTGATAAAGCTGCATATAGCCGTTCACCGCAGCCTCAGCACCGTCATACGCAATGTTATTCAAAACGAACCCATGCGTATCAGGATCACGCTCAAGCGTGCTGAAATCATCAATCAGAAAGCCACGCTGGTTCGACACAAGGGCATACAGCGGCACATTGTCTGCCAGAAGATGCTGGACGACAGTCTCAACCCCAACCCCAAATGAATCGCAAAACAATGCCAGGCTGATTTTGCCAGCGCCAGTCAACAATGGGGCATTGCCCCTGATCTTTTCTTTATCCACTTGCCTGAACTCTTCCAGAGACGCATACCACTTCTCCAGCAAACACGCGGCAATAGCTCTGGCATTTGCAAGGTGGGTTGTGCGGGTAGATGCATGAATTTCACGCTGCCCTATCAGGGCGCGATAACGAACCGGAACGGTGATCCGCAGAACATAGATACCACTTGGACGTCGATAGAGATTATCACGCTGCGCCATCGGCTGTATGACCCCTTTGTAGGAGGATCACGAGCGCCGTCACGTATGGTTTTGAAAAAGATAGTGGAATGAATACGTTAGGGGAATTCTGGAGCGGGCGAAGGGAATCGAACCCTCGTATAGAGCTTGGGAAGCTCTCGTTCTACCATTGAACTACGCCCGCTTTGAGGTGCGTAAGGCATTATAGACCTTACGCACCTTCATACAAGCCTCTTCACAACTAACCGGCGATTAAATAATCACTTAGCACTTCGGTTTGCTGCCGGGCGCAGGAAGATAGCGCTGCGGATCGATGGCCGTCGCCTTATAGCGGATCTGGAAATGCAGCTTCACTGAATCCGTACCGGTGCTGCCCATGGTGGCAATCTTCTGCCCGGCTTTGACGTTCTGCCCGTTGTTGACCAGCATCGTGTCGTTGTGCGCATAGGCAGTGATGTAGTCTTCGCCATGCTTAATCATGATCAGGTTACCGTAGCCGCGCAGCTGGTTACCGACGTAAACCACCTTCCCCGCGCCGGAGGCATAAACCGGCGTACCGCGCGCAGCGGCGATATCAATACCCTTGTTGCCACCTTCAGAGAGTGAGTAAGGGGCGACCACTTTACCGCTGGCAGGCCAAATCCAGCAGCGCTGTCCAACCGGCGGCCATGACGATTGCGGCACCTGATAGGACGGCGTCACTTTGGCGGTTTTGCCTTTCGAAGAGGACTTTTTACCCGCGGACGATCCGCCGCTAACCTTCAGCTGCTGCCCCACCTCTATGGTGTAGGGCGGAGAGAGATTATTCAGCCGCGCCAGATCCTTCACGCTGGTCCCCGTTGCGCGCGAAATCCGGTACAGGGTGTCCCCACGTTTGACGGTGTAGACCGAACCGGAATAGCTTCCCGTATCCGAAGATTTGCTCCCTGAACAACCCGCCAGTAATAGCGTCAGCGTCAGGCAAAAAATAGCGGTAAGGGGTTTTCTCGTCAGGCTTCCTGCAAACAAAACAGATCCTCGGTCAGCGTGAATGGCGCACTATGATAACAGCCCAAACGAACAGGGGTCATGCCCTTTTCCGCTCTACGAGCCAAACCGTTCGTATAAGAATGCAGTATAATGCTTCGGCTGATGGTGCTGAACCACTCGGCAATTTGGCACTGGAGCATCAATGAGTATTCAAGAACACGTTATTTTGGTAAACGACCAGGGAATGGTGATTGGCACTCAGGAAAAATATGCCGCGCACACGTTACATACCCCGCTGCATCTGGCGTTCTCTTCCTGGCTTTTTAACGCAAAAGGCGAATGTCTGATCACCCGACGCGCCTTAAGCAAAAAAGCCTGGCCCGGCGTCTGGACCAACTCCGTGTGCGGCCACCCGCAGTCGGGTGAAGAGACAGTCCAGGCGATAATCCGCCGCTGCCGCTTTGAAGTGGGCGCAGAACTGACCGATATCACCGCCGTCGCCCCTGAATTTCGCTATCGGGAAACCGACCCGTCCGGGATCGTGGAAAACGAAATTTGCCCGGTGTTCGCCGCCCGCATCACCAATGACGTGACGATAAACGAAGATGAAGTGATGGACTATCAGTGGGTTGAGCTGGACGCTCTATTCCGCGCGCTGGACGCGACGCCCTGGGCCTTTAGCCCGTGGATGGTCATGGAAGCGACAACCGCCCGCGAAAAACTCAAAGCCTTCGCGGCGCAATAAAAAAGCCCCTTTCGGGGCTTTTTTTACATCTTAACGCCTTACTTCACCGGGCGCATCGCCGGGAACAGGATCACGTCGCGGATGGTGTGGCTGTTGGTGAACAGCATCACCATACGGTCGATACCAATCCCCAGACCCGCCGTTGGCGGCAGGCCGTGCTCCAGCGCGGTCACGTAGTCTTCGTCGAAGAACATCGCTTCGTCGTCGCCTGCCGCCTTCGCGTCAACCTGATCCTGGAAGCGCTGAGCCTGGTCTTCCGCATCGTTCAGCTCGCTAAAGCCGTTGCCGATTTCACGGCCGCCGATGAAGAATTCGAAGCGGTCAGTGATCTCCGGGTTCTGGTCATTACGACGCGCCAGCGGAGAGACTTCAGCCGGGTATTCGGTAATGAAGGTCGGCTGAATCAGATGCGCTTCGGCCACTTCTTCGAAGATCTCGGTCACGATACGGCCCAGACCCCAGCTCTTCTCAACCTTGATACCGATGCTTTCGGCGATCGCTTTCGCAGAATCGAAGTTATCCAGATCGGCCATATTGGTTTCCGGACGGTACTTCTTGATCGCTTCGCGCATGGTCAGTTTTTCGAACGGCTTGCCGAAGTCGAAGACTTCTTCACCGTAAGGAACCTGCGTGGTGCCCAGAATATCCTGCGCCAGCGTGCGGAACAGGGATTCGGTCAGCTCGATCAGATCTTTGTAATCCGCATACGCCATATAGAGTTCCATCATGGTGAACTCTGGGTTATGACGAACGGAGATCCCTTCGTTACGGAAGTTACGGTTGATTTCGAACACGCGGTCAAAACCACCAACCACCAGACGCTTCAGGTACAGTTCCGGCGCGATACGCAGGTACATGTCCAGGTCCAGGGCGTTGTGATGGGTGATGAACGGACGCGCAGACGCGCCGCCAGGGATCACCTGCATCATCGGGGTTTCCACTTCCATAAAGTCGCGGTTGACCATGAACTGGCGGATACCGGCCATAATCTGGGAGCGAATTTTGAAGGTCTTGCGGGATTCATCGTTAGAGATGAGATCCAGGTAGCGCTGACGATAGCGCGCTTCCTGATCCTGCAGGCCGTGGAATTTGTCCGGCAGCGGGCGCAGGGCTTTGGTCAGCAGACGCAGCTCGGTGCAATGGATAGACAGTTCACCGGTTTTGGTTTTGAACAGTTTACCTTTCGCGCCCAGGATATCGCCCAGGTCCCACTTCTTGAACTGCTCGTTGTAGATGCCTTCCGGCAGATCGTCACGGGAAACGTACAGCTGTATACGGCCGCCAACGTCCTGCAGGGTCACGAAGGAGGCTTTACCCATGATACGACGGGTCATCATGCGGCCCGCAACGGCTACTTCAACGTTCAGCGCTTCCAGCTCTTCGTTCTCTTTCGCGTCGAAGTCAGCGTGCAGTTGGTCTGAGGTGTGGTCACGACGAAAATCGTTCGGGAACGGCACGCCCTGCTCGCGCAGCGCTGCCAGCTTCTCGCGGCGGGTTTTCAGTTCGTTGTTAAGATCGACTACCGCGTCAGCGCCCTGTGCTTGTTGTTCAGACATGTTGGTTCCTCATAACCCTGCTTTCAAACTTGCTTCGATAAATTGGTCCAGGCTGCCGTCCAGCACCGCCTGCGTGTTACGGGTTTCAACCCCGGTACGCAGGTCTTTGATGCGGGAGTCATCAAGGACGTAAGAACGGATCTGGCTGCCCCAGCCGATGTCAGACTTGTTGTCTTCCATCGCCTGTTTCTCAGCATTTTTCTTCTGCATCTCCAGCTCATAAAGCTTCGCTTTCATCTGCTTCATGGCCTGGTCTTTGTTCTTATGCTGGGAACGGTCGTTCTGGCATTGCGTTACCAGCCCGGTTGGAATGTGGGTAATACGCACCGCCGATTCCGTACGGTTAACGTGCTGGCCGCCCGCGCCGGATGCGCGATAAACATCGATACGCAGGTCCGCCGGGTTGATTTCGATATCGATATCTTCATCAACTTCCGGGTAAACAAACGCGGAGCTGAAGGAGGTATGACGACGGCCACCGGAGTCGAACGGGCTCTTACGCACCAGGCGGTGAACGCCGGTTTCAGTGCGCAGCCAGCCGTAGGCATAATCACCGATGATCTTGATGGTGACGGATTTAATACCGGCCACTTCACCTTCAGACTCTTCGATAATTTCGGTTTTGAAGCCGCGCGCTTCTGCCCAACGCAGGTACATGCGCATCAGCATGCTGGCCCAGTCCTGCGCTTCGGTACCGCCGGAACCTGCCTGAATATCGAGATAGCAGTCAGCGCTGTCGTATTCGCCGGAGAACATGCGACGGAATTCAAGCTGCGCCAGCTTCTCTTCCAGCACGTCGAGTTCTGCTACGGCTTCGTTAAAGGTTTCTTCGTCGTCGGCTTCGACGGCCAGCTCCAGCAAACCGGAAACATCTTCCAGCCCCTGGGCCATTTGATCCAGCGTATCTACGATAGCTTCGAGAGAGGAACGCTCTTTACCCAGCGCCTGTGCGCGTTCAGGTTCGTTCCAGACGTCCGGCTGTTCCAGCTCGGCGTTTACTTCTTCAAGACGCTCTTTCTTGGCATCGTAGTCAAAGATACCCCCTAAGAACGTCAGAGCGCTCCGTGAGGTCCTGAATACGGTTTTTTACCGGATTAATTTCAAACATGGTCTGTTTTCTTTTATGGACTTGTCAAAATGCGGTGATAAGAGCGGGATTGTACCGAATCCACGCCCTTTTTTATAGAGATTACTGCCGCTAAATTGGCCAGATATTGTCGATGATGATCTGAAGGGTGCGGTTACCGCGAAACTCGTTGATGTCCAGTTTGTACGCCAGCTCGACCTCGCGTACGCCGTTGTCCGGCCATACCGCCGTGTCAACGTTAAAGGCAATGCCGTCCAGCAGCGGGCCGCCGCCGACCGGTTCCACCATCACCTTCAGATGACGCTCGCCGACGATGCGTTGCTGCAGCAGGCGGAAACGGCCGTCGAACAGCGGCTCCGGGAACATCTGCCCCCATGGACCGGCATCGCGGAGCATTTGCGCTACGTCCATCGTCATCTCAAGCGGTGAAAGCTCGCCATCGGACACCACTTCACCCTGCAGCAGGGCCGGGTCAATCCAGTCGGTGACCAGCTCGCCGAACAGGCGCTGAAACTCGTCGAATTTCGCCTCTTCCAGCGACAGGCCTGCCGCCATCGCATGGCCGCCGAACTTGATCATCAGGCCCGGATACAGCGTATCGAGACGCTCCAGCGCGTCGCGCATGTGCAGACCCTGAATCGAGCGGCCAGAGCCTTTCAGCGTGCCGTCGCCCGCGGGGGCGAAGGCGATCACCGGGCGGTGGAAGCGCTCTTTGATGCGCGACGCCAGAATGCCGACCACGCCCTGATGCCACTCGGGATGGTACATCGCCAGGCCGCCCGGCAGCGTATCGCCGCTGCGCTCCAGTTTTTCACACAGGGTCAGCGCTTCGGCCTGCATCCCCTGCTCAATCTCTTTACGTGTCTGGTTCAGGGCGTCCAGCTCGTTGGCCAGCACGCGCGCTTCACCAATGTTGTCGCACAGCAGCAGCGCGACGCCAACGGACATATCGTCCAGTCTTCCGGCCGCGTTCAGGCGCGGCCCGAGGGCAAAGCCCAAATCGCTTGCCGCCAGCTTGAGCGGGTCGCGGTTGGCGATTTCCAGCAGCGCCTTGATCCCCGGACGGCACTTGCCTGCCCGGATACGGCTTAAGCCCTGCCAGGTCAAAATACGGTTATTGGTATCGAGCGGGACCACGTCAGCGACGGTACCCAGTGCCACCAGATCGAGATATTCGGCCAGGTTTGGTACGGCAATACCGCGGGATTCGAACCAGCCCTTATCGCGTAACAGGGTACGCAGCGCCAGCATCAGATAAAACGCCACGCCTACGCCCGCGAGGGATTTCGACGGAAAATCACAGTCGCGCAGGTTGGGGTTAATAATCGCCTCGGCGGCAGGCAGCGTTTCACCGGGGAGATGGTGATCGGTAACCAGCACCGGGATCCCCAACGCGTGGGCATGATCGACCCCCGCATGGGAAGAGATCCCGTTATCGACGGTCATGATCATCTGCGCACCGCGGGCGTGCGCCTGATCGACCACTTCCGGGCTAAGTCCGTAGCCGTCTTCAAAACGGTTCGGCACCAGATACGTGACGTTATCGCAGCCCAGCGCGCGCAGGCTGAGCACGCTCAGCGCGGTGCTGGTGGCGCCGTCGGCGTCGAAATCCCCTACCACCACGATGCGCGTGCCCTCACGCAGGGCGTGGTAGAGCATTTCAGTGGCTTTTTCGATGCCGTTCAGCTGCTGCCAGGGCAGCATCCCTTTCACGCTGCGTTCCAGATCTTCAGCGCGACGCACGCCGCGGCTGGCGTAGAGGCGCTTCAGCAGCGGCGGGAGATCGTCCGGTAAATCAACCGGTTCAACCGCCTCGCGGCGGCGCAATTTTATCGGGGCTTTCACGCGGATTATTTACCACTAACCTGTTTCTGGTGCGCGTCGAGGAACTCTTTCATCTCTTTTGGTCCCTGATAGCCCGGAACGACATACCCGTTGCTCAGGACAATCGCTGGCGTACCGCTCACGCCAAACTGCACGCCCAGCGCGTAGTGGTTAGCAATGTCGATATCGCAGGAGGCTGGCTTAACCTCTTTTCCGCTCATCGCATCATCAAAGGCTTTGTTGCGGTCTTTCGCACACCAGATGGCCTTCATGTCCTGCTCTGGCTGGCTCTGTACGCCCGCGCGCGGGAAGGCCAGATAGCGCACGGTAATACCCAGCGCGTTGTAATCTTTCATCTCTTCATGCAGCTTGTGGCAGTAGCCGCAGGTGATGTCGGTGAAGACGGTAATGACGTGTTTTTCCTGCGCCGCCTTATAAACGATCATCTCTTTTTCGAGCGCGTTCAGGTTTTTCATCAGCAGCTGGTTGGTCACGTTGACCGGCTGCGCGCCGCTCACGTCGTACATTGGCCCCTGAATAATGTGTTTGCCGTCTTCGGTGACGTACAGCACGCCGCTGTTGGTCAGTACCGTTTTCATCCCGGCGACCGGTGCTGGCTGAATATCGCTGCCGGTGACGCCAAGCTTAGCGAGCGACTGTTTGATAGCGGCATCGTCAGCATGGGCGAAACCGGTAAAGGAGGCTGCCAGCAGGGTGAACAGCGCGAAACTCTTTTTCATAGTTGATCCTGTTACAATTCGTCGGCACTCACGCACGAGGGTGGTGCTGTTGGTGTAGCTGCCGCAGGCGTTCCGTCGCGACATGGGTGTAAATTTGCGTCGTGGAAAGATCGCTATGTCCCAGCAGCATCTGCACCACGCGTAAATCCGCGCCGTGGTTGAGCAGATGCGTCGCGAAGGCATGACGCAATACGTGCGGCGAAAGCTTTTCACTGTCGATACCGGCCAGTGTGGCGTAATGCTTGATGCGATGCCAGAACGTTTGCCGCGTCATCTGCTGCGCGCGCTGGCTCGGAAACAGAACGTCGATAGACGCGCCGTTGAGTAGCCACGGGCGACCGTGCTCCAGATACGTTTCCAGCCAGTAAACCGCCTCTTCGCCCAGCGGAACCAGCCTTTCCTTGTTTCCTTTACCGATGACGCGCACCACGCCCTGACGCAGGCTGATGTCGCTCATCGTCAGGCCAACCAGTTCCGAAACGCGCAGGCCGGTAGCATACAATAGCTCAAGCATGGCTTTATCGCGTAACTCCAGCGGCAGGTCAACTGCCGGTGACTGTAATAATCTCTCAACTTGTGCTTCGCTGAGATCTTTCGGCAGCCGCTGCGGAAGTTTTGGGGATGCCAGCAGCGCGCTGGGATCGTCTTCGCGGATCTTCTCACGGTAGAGATGCTGGAACAGCCGACGCATGGCGCTGAGCAAGCGCGCAGAACTGGTCGCTTTGTAGCCCCCTTCTACACGTTCACCGAGCAGCGCCTGCAGGTCGTCGCTTTGCGCGCTCGCCAGCGAGAGCTGCCGACGGGCCAGCCACTCCACCAGCATGGTAAGATCGCGCCGATAGGCGCTGAGCGTATTCTCGGCCAGATTTTTTTCCAGCCACAGCGCGTCGAGAAACTGTTCAACGAGTGCGAGATCCTTTTCCACATCAGCCCCTTTGATTCTGCAGTCAGGTCATTATGCCTGATTGTGACCTGTTTCTGGTACACTACGCGCAAAGTCAACGCAAGAATTGAGATAGTTACGCGATGAATATTGGTCTGTTCTATGGTTCCAGCACCTGCTACACCGAAATGGCGGCAGAGAAAATTCGCGACATCATTGGCCCGGAACTGGTGACGTTGCATAACCTGAAAGATGACGCGGTCGCGCTGATGGAACAGTACGATGTGCTGATCCTCGGCATCCCAACCTGGGACTTTGGTGAGATACAGGAAGACTGGGAAGCCATCTGGGATCAACTCGATTCAGTCAATCTCGACGGCAAGATTGTTGCCATGTACGGGATGGGAGATCAGCTGGGTTACGGGGAGTGGTTCCTGGACGCGCTCGGCATGCTGCACGACAAGCTGGCGCCGAAAGGGGTGTCGTTCATCGGCTACTGGCCAACCGAAGGTTACGAGTTCACCAGTAAAAAGCCGATTATTGCCGACGGCGAGCTGTTTGTTGGACTCGCGCTGGATGAAACCAACCAGTACGATCTTAGCGATGAACGCCTGCAAACCTGGTGCGAGCAGATTCTGGGCGAAATGGCAGAAAAGTTTAGCTAACGCGCGCTACCCCTGCGTCGTCTGTTGCAACAGCATCCGGCGCAGGTCTCGCCACTCGGCAGCATCCATACTGTCAGCCGCCAGCCACAGATGCTGGCAACGCCCGCCGTCCACCTTGCGTAACCGTAACATCATGCCGCAGTTAAGCATCCAGGGCATACCGAGAATATCCCACTCTTTACCCTGCCAGCGCAGGCGGGAATCCATCAGTAATTTAATCTCTCCCTGACGAGCATTAATGCGACGCTGGCTGCGTACGCTGTCAAACACGACAAACGACAGTAACAGCAGCCACAGCGGCGTATAGCTCAGCGGCCACGGCATCAGTAACACAAAGGCCGCAACCAGGCCGTGGAGCAACAAAGACATCCACTGCGAGCGCCACGAGACGCGAAGATCAGATTGCCACAGGACCACGTTCCCGATTCCGTGTTTGAATTAATTGCACCATCCGTTGCAACTCGGTGTCGGCGGGTTTGCCGTGGTTCATCAGCCAGTTGAATAAATCCGGATCGTCAGACTCAAGCAGGCGAACAAACAGACGCTTATCATCGTCGCTTAAGGTGTCATACTCATATTCGAAGAAAGGCATGATGGAAATATCAAGTTCACGCATGCCGCGACGGCACGCCCAGTGAATACGGGCCTTGTTGTTAATATCCATGTTCAGTTTCCTGCATTACGTTTGGCACAGTCGGTACCCCATTCAGTGTTCTTTATTTCTCTACGGGGACACCAGCTAGTGTAACGTGTTTTTGAGCGTTTCATTACTGGAATATTGCGATCGACGAGCAGGCTTCCAGAATAATCCCTACAAAGACAGCGGATTACATTATTTTGCGTGGTGTTACGCACAACCGGTTTATGGCACAAATGGCCTGTTGAAAGCGCTTGCATTGCCTGCAGGCTCTTTTACCATTAGGCATTATCAAAGCGTTAAGCAATTCAGGATATCGTTATGGCCTTTACACCATTTTCTCCTCGCCAGCCCGCCGCCTCTGCGCGTCTGCCGCTGACGCTTATTTCTCTTGATGACTGGGCGCTGGCGACGCTCACCGGTGCCGACGCCGAAAAATATCTGCAGGGCCAGGTGACCGCCGACGTCAGTCAGATGACCGAACACCAGCACCTGCTGGCCGCCCATTGCGACCCAAAAGGCAAAATGTGGAGCAACCTGCGTCTGTTCCGCCGTCAGGACGGTTTTGCCTTTATTGAGCGCCGCAGCCTGCGCGACGCCCAGCTCAAAGAGCTGAAAAAATACGCGGTCTTCTCCAAAGTCACTATCGCCCCGGACGACGAACATGTCCTGCTGGGTGTGGCCGGCTTCCAGGCGCGTGCGGCGCTGAAAAATCTGTTCAGCGAACTGCCGGATGCCGAAAAGCAGCTCGTCAGCGAAGGCGCTACCTCTATCCTGTGGTTTGAACACCCGGCAGAGCGTTTTCTGTTAGTCACCGATGCTGAAACCGCCGAGCGCGTCACCGAGGCGCTGCGCGGCGAAGCGCAGCTTAACAACAGTCAGCAGTGGCTGGCGCTGAACATCGAAGCGGGTCTGCCGATCATTGACGCCGCAAACAGCGCGCAGTTTATTCCTCAGGCAACGAACCTGCAGGCGCTGGGCGGCATCAGCTTTAAAAAAGGCTGCTACACCGGCCAGGAGATGGTCGCACGAGCAAAATTCCGCGGGGCAAACAAACGCGCGCTATGGACACTCGCGGGCCATGCCAGCCGGGTACCTGAAGCAGGGGAAGATTTAGAGCTGAAGATGGGTGAAAACTGGCGCCGTACCGGCACCGTATTAGCCGCCGTACAGCTGGATGATGGACGTCTTCTGGTGCAGGCCGTTATGAACAACGACATGGAAGCGGACAGCGTGTTCCGCGTGCGTGACGATGTGAACACACTGAGCATCGAGCCTCTGCCCTATTCACTGGAAGAGTGATGCTGTATCGCCCGGTGGCCCTGCGCTTACCGGGCCTACTTATCCCGTAGGTCGGGTAAGGCGAAGCCGCCACCCGACAAAAAACTACGCCTGCCCCACATACAAATAAATCGCCAAAAAGTGGCACACGCTGCCGCCCAGCACAAAGCCGTGCCAGATGGCATGGTTGTACGGAATACGCTTGCAGACGTAGAAAATGACGCCGAGCGAATACACCACGCCGCCTAAGGCCAGAAGCGTGACGCCCCCTATCGACAGTTTGATTGCCAGCTGGTACACCACGATCAGCGACAGCCAGCCCATGGTCAGATAGGTGACCAGCGACAGCACTTTAAACCGGTGCGCAATGGTGAGCTTAAACAGGATCCCGAGCAGCGCCAGGCTCCAGATAACAATCATCAGGCCGCGCGACAGCGGTGAGTTGAGCCCCACCAGCAGAAACGGCGTGTAGGTGCCTGCAATAAGAAGGTAGATAGCGCAGTGGTCAAACTTCTTGAGCCACATCTTGGCCCGCTGATGCGGGATCGCGTGATACAGCGTCGAGGCCAGAAACAGCAGGATCATGCTCCCGCCATACAGGCTGTAGCTGGTAATAGCCATTGCGCTGGCATTGGCATCGACCGCCTGCACCAGCAATAACACTAAACCGACAATCCCAAACACCAGGCCAATGCCGTGGCTGATGCTGTTGGCTATTTCCTCAGCCAGCGAATATCCCTGTGCGATTAATGGTCTACTCACCATACAAAACTCCGGGAAAACAAAAGATGATTATTCATCGCATCACTATGCTAACTGAGAATGATTCCAGTGAACACCTGTTAGCTAAAATAATTTCACCTCAGGATTTATACCTAAAAATCATAGGCATAAATGAATTTTTCACCTAACATTTGTTCACATTAAAATTTAACCATTAAGAATCAAGAGCATAAAAATGGATCCTGCCGTCTGGCCGCATGTTATGATGAATACATGAGGTCTGAATAAGAGTTATGCCATTGTGAGTATGTTTACCCACTCCGCCATTGCCAGTCTCAATAACCTGGAGATGATGGTCTACAACTATGTCATTAAAAACCGTGACAAAGTCATGTACATGACCATCCGCGAGCTGGCAGATGCGGCGGGTGTCTCGACGACCACTATCCTGCGCTTTTGCCGCAAGCTTAACTGCGAAGGCTACTCGGAGTTTCGCGTACGCTTTAAGCTTTATCTTGAACAGAACGAGCCCCAGCAGGCGAATTTCGGCGCCAGCGAAATTATCAGCTTCTTTAAAAGCGTAAATAATGAAGAGTTCGACGCGTTATTAGATAGTGCGGTCGATATTATTTTATCGTCGGAACGCATTATATTTGTCGGCGCAGGAACGTCAGGCTCGCTGGCAAAATATGGCGCACGTTTCTTTTCTAATATCGGAAAATTCAGTAACCATATTGATGACCCTTATTTCCCGGTCACCAATGACATGGCGAAAAATGCGCTGGCGATTGTGCTCTCCGTCTCGGGTGAGACCGAGGAGATCCTGCGCTTCGCCAGCCAGTTTAGCCTGCATCACTGCAAGGTGCTTTCCATTACCAGCCACGAGCACTCGCGTCTCGCAAAACTGGCCGACTTTAATCTCTCCTGGCACGTTCCCCAGACGCGTATTGCAGGTGTCTACGATATCACCACGCAAATTCCCGTCATCTATATTCTGGAATCTCTCGGCCGTAAGCTGGCGAAGAAACTTGCAGAATAAAACATCCTGTTTTTTTGATGTAACAAATCACATTATGCCCAATTTGTTATATCGTGACATTTAATTTCGCTTTGCTAGACTCGATGCCAATAAGCCATTTATTGAGAATAGCAGCGATGAAAAAATTGACCTTACCAAAAGATTTTTTATGGGGTGGCGCGGTTGCCGCTCACCAGGTTGAAGGCGGCTGGAACAAAGGCGGCAAAGGGCCAAGCATTTGCGACGTATTAACCGGCGGCGCACACGGCGTACCGCGCGAAATCACGCAGGACGTGGTGCCGGGGAAATATTATCCCAATCATGAGGCGATTGATTTCCACGGCCATTACAAAGAAGACATCAAGCTGTTTGCCGAGATGGGCTTCAAGTGTTTCCGCACCTCGATTGCCTGGACGCGTATCTTCCCGAACGGTGACGAAACGCAGCCAAACGAAGAAGGGCTGAAGTTTTACGACGACATGTTCGATGAGCTGCTGAAATACAACATCGAACCGGTGATCACCCTCTCCCACTTCGAAATGCCGCTGCACCTGGTGAAGGAGTACGGTAGCTGGACCAACCGTAAAGTGGTCGATTTCTTTGTACGCTTCGCGGAAGTGGTCTTTGAGCGCTACAAAAACAAGGTCAAATACTGGATGACCTTCAACGAAATCAACAACCAGCGTAACTGGCGCGCGCCGCTCTTCGGCTACTGCTGCTCGGGCGTGGTCTACACCGAACATGAAAATCCGGAAGAGACCATGTATCAGGTCCTGCACCACCAGTTTGTGGCCAGCGCCCTGGCGGTGAAAGCCGCGCGCCACATCAACCCGGAGATGAAAGTCGGCTGCATGCTGGCGATGGTGGCGCTCTATCCGTTCTCCTGCAAACCGGAAGACGTGATGTTCGCCCAGGAATCAATGCGCGAGCGCTACGTCTTTACCGACGTCCAGCTGCGCGGCTACTACCCGTCCTACGTGCTGAACGAATGGGAGCGCCGCGGGTTCTCCATCAAAATGGAAGCGGATGACGAGCAGATCCTGCGTGAAGGCACCTGCGACTACTTAGGCTTCAGCTACTACATGACCAACGCAGTGAAGGCGGAAGGCGGCACCGGCGATGCCATTTCCGGTTTCGAAGGCAGCGTACCGAACCCACACGTGAAGGCCTCCGACTGGGGCTGGCAGATTGACCCGGTAGGCCTGCGCTATTCCCTGTGCGAACTGTACGAGCGTTACCAGAAACCGCTGTTTATCGTGGAAAACGGCTTCGGCGCCTACGACAAGGTAGAAGAAGACGGCAGCATTAACGATGACTATCGCATCGACTACCTGCGTGCCCACGTGGAAGAGATGATCAAGGCCGTCACCCACGATGGCGTGGATCTGATGGGCTATACGCCATGGGGCTGTATCGACTGCGTGTCGTTTACCACCGGCCAGTACAGCAAGCGCTACGGCTTTATCTACGTGAACAAGCACGACGACGGCACGGGCGACATGTCGCGTTCCCGTAAGAAGAGCTTCGAGTGGTATAAAGGCGTGATTGCCAGCAACGGCGAGAAACTTTAACGCCGTAACGCCGGGCGGCGCTACGCTTGCACCGGCCTACGATTGATCCCCTCTCCCCTTTGGGGAGAGGGTTAGGGTGAGGGGTTTACTTCCCACCCGCCAGCTCTATAAAACTCCCCGTTACGTACGACGCCTTTTCGCTCAGCAGCCAGACAATCGCCTGGGCGACCTCTTCCGGCTGGCCGCCGCGCTGCATCGGCAGTAACGATTTTACGCGATCCACTCGCCCCGGCTCTCCGCCGGAAGCATGGATATCGGTATAGATCAGACCCGGACGGACGCAGTTAACGCGAATGCCCTGCGCTGCGACCTCCAGCGATAAACCCGTTGTCAGCGAATCCACCGCCCCCTTGGACGCGGCGTAATCCACATATTCACCCGGCGCGCCCAGACGGGACGCCGCGGAAGAGACATTTACTATCGCCCCGCCCTTGCCGCCATGTTTGAAGGACATGCGTTTTACCGCTTCCCGGCAGCAGAGGAAATAGCCCGTGACGTTGGTCGCCAGGACACGGTTAATGCGCTCGGCGGAGAGATTCTCGATGGTGGACTGCTCAAACAGGATCCCCGCATTATTGACCAGCGCGGTCAACGGCTCGCCTTCGCGATCGAGGCTGTTAAACATCGCCAGCACCTGAGCTTCATCGCTGATGTCTGCACGTACGGCAAAGGCTTGACCGCCCGCATCCACAATCTGCCTGATGACGTCCTGCGCGGCGTTAATGTTGTGATGATAGTTCACCGCCACGGTGTAGCCTTCGCGAGCCAGCTGCAGCGCGGTGGCTTTCCCGATGCCGCGGCTGGCACCGGTGACCAGTGCAATTGCCATTATCTTCTCCCAATAAAAAAGCCGGGTGGCGGCTTCGCCTTACCCGGCCTACGTTACTACAGCAGCAATGTTACTGGTATTCGCTCATCGGTACGCAGGAGCAGAACAGGTTACGGTCGCCGTAGACGTCATCGAGACGCTTCACGGTCGGCCAGTACTTGTTCGCCACACCTGCCGGGAAGACCGCCAGCTCGCGGGAATAACCGTGGTTCCACTCCGCCACCATCTCGTGCTGGGTGTGCGGGGCGTTAACCAGCGGGTTATCTTCCAGCGTCCACTCACCGTCCTGTACGCGGTCGATCTCCATGCGGATGGCCAGCATCGCGTCGATAAAGCGGTCCAGTTCGGCTTTGCTTTCCGACTCCGTTGGCTCCACCATCAGCGTGCCCGCAACCGGGAACGACATGGTAGGCGCGTGGAAACCGTAGTCGATCAGACGCTTGGCAATATCCAGCTCGCTAATGCCGGTCTGCTCTTTCAGCGGACGAATATCAAGGATGCACTCGTGCGCCACGCGACCGTCGCGGCCGGTATAGAGCACCGGGAAGGCAGACTTCAGGCGCGTCGCAATGTAGTTGGCGTTCAGAATGGCCACCTGGCTCGCCTGCTTCAGCCCTTCCGCGCCCATCATGCGGATATACATCCAGCTGATTGGCAGGATAGAGGCGCTACCGAACGGTGCCGCAGAAACCGCGCCCTGACGGGTCAGCATGCCTTCAATCTGAACCACGCTGTGGCCCGGCACAAACGGCGCCAGGTGCGCTTTCACGCCGATAGGTCCCATGCCCGGGCCGCCACCGCCGTGCGGAATACAGAAGGTTTTGTGCAGGTTGAGGTGCGATACGTCCGCGCCGATAAAGCCCGGCGAGGTAATGCCTACCTGCGCGTTCATGTTTGCGCCGTCGAGGTATACCTGACCGCCGAACTGGTGCACCACGTCGCACACTTCACGGATGGTCTCTTCGTACACGCCGTGGGTGGATGGATAGGTCACCATGATGCAGGAGAGTCTGTCGCCCGCCTGCTCGGCTTTCGCGCGCAGGTCAGCCAGGTCGATGTTGCCGTTTTTATCGCACGCCACAACCACCACTTCCATGCCCGCCATCTGGGCAGAGGCCGGGTTGGTGCCGTGGGCGGAGCTTGGGATCAGGCAGATATCGCGATGGCCTTCGTTACGGCTTTCGTGATAGTGACGGATTGCCAGCAGGCCCGCATATTCACCCTGCGCGCCGGAGTTCGGCTGCATGCAGAGCGCGTCGTAGCCGGTCAGCTTCACCAGCCAGTCGGAAAGCTGGTTGATCATCACGTGATAACCTTCCGCCTGCTCCGGCGGGCAGAACGGGTGCAGCTCGGAGAATTCAGGCCAGGTGATCGGGATCATCTCTGCCGCGGCATTCAGCTTCATGGTGCAGGATCCCAGCGGGATCATCGCCTGGTTCAGCGCCAGATCCTTGCGCTCCAGAGAGTGCATGTAACGCATCATCTCGGTTTCGCTGTGGTAGCGATTAAAGACGGGGTGCGTCAGGATGGCGTCGTTACGCAGCATGCTGTCCTGAATGGAGCGGCTGTCGAGCGCAACTTCTTTGTCGAGCGCATCAATGTCCAGACCGTGCGCGTCACCCAGCAGCACGCTGAACAGGTTCAGGATATCGTCGCGGGTGGTGCTTTCATCCAGCGTAATGCCGACGGCGTTGTGGATGTCGCTGCGCAGGTTGATCTTTGCCGCGTCCGCGCGGGCCAGCACGGCGGCCTTGTCCGCCACGTCCACGCACAGGGTGTCGAAGTAGTGGGCATGGCGCAGCTTAAGACCTTTTTGCTGCAGGCCGCAGGCCAGGATATCGGCCAGGCGGTGAATGCGGCTGGCAATGCGTTTCAGACCAGCCGGGCCGTGGAACACGGCGTACAGGCTGGCGATGTTAGCCAGCAGCACCTGTGAGGTACAGATGTTGGAGTTCGCTTTCTCGCGGCGGATATGCTGCTCGCGGGTCTGCATCGCCATGCGCAGCGCGGTATTACCGGCAGCATCTTTGGAGACGCCGATAATACGGCCAGGCATGGAACGTTTGAATTCATCTTTCGCGCCGAAGAACGCCGCGTGCGGGCCGCCGTAGCCCATCGGTACGCCGAAGCGCTGTGCTGAGCCGAATACGATATCCGCGCCCTGTTTGCCCGGCGCCGTCAGCAGCACCAGCGCCATAAAATCGGCGGCAACGCTCACAACCACCTTGCGGGATTTCAGCTCGGCAATCAGCGCGCCGTAGTCGTGAACTTCACCGGTGGTGCCCACCTGCTGCAGCAGCACGCCAAAGACATCCTGATGATCCAGCACTTTGTCAGCGTCGTCGACAATCACGTCAAAGCCGAAGGTTTCCGCACGGGTGCGCACGACGTCCAGCGTCTGAGGATGCACGTCCGCCGCCACGAAGAAGCGGTTAGCGTTTTTCAGCTTGCTCACGCGCTTAGCCATCGCCATCGCTTCGGCGGCAGCTGTCGCTTCATCCAGCAGAGAAGCGGAGGCGATATCCATGCCGGTCAGGTCCAGCGTCACCTGCTGGAAGTTCAGCAGCGCTTCCAGACGGCCCTGGGAGACTTCTGGCTGATACGGCGTATAGGCGGTGTACCAGCCCGGGTTTTCCAGCATGTTGCGCAGGATCACCGGCGGTAACTGCACGTTGGTGTAGCCCATGCCAATGTAAGACTTATAGCGCTTGTTCAGGCCGGCGATGGCCTTCAGCTCCGCCAGCGCGGCGAATTCCGTAGTGGCTTCCCCCACCTGAGGCGGCGTGGCAAGCTGGATGTCTTTTGGCACAATCTGGCCGATCAGTGCGTTTAATGAATCCGCGCCAACTGTCTTTAGCATCTCCTGCTGTTGCTGAGCATCCGGCCCAATGTGACGTTCGATGAAGGCGCCACGGTTTTCAAGCTGGCTTAAAGTCTGTGTCATGAGCGATGGTTCCTGAAACGTGCAGTGAATCGTAGTTATCTGTAACGCTGTTGCCCGGTGGCGCTAACGCGTACCGGGCCTACGTTGATCTCCAGGCCGGATAAGCGCAGCGCCATCCGGCACAACGTTATTCGTCTTCCAGTAGTGCTTCGTATGCGGTCGCATCCAGCAGCGCGGCAACCTGGGATTCGTCGCTGGCTTTGATCTTGAAGATCCAGCCGCCTTCATAAGGCTCGCTGTTGACCAGTTCTGGCGAATCGCTCAGCGCGTCGTTGACGGCAACAATTTCACCGCTTACCGGCGCGTAGATATCGGATGCTGCTTTTACGGACTCCGCCACGGCGCAGTCGTCGCCCGCGCTCACGGTCGTGCCCACGTCAGGCAGGTCAACAAACACCATGTCGCCCAGCAGCTCTTGCGCGTGCTCGGTGATCCCTACGGTGTAAGTGCCGTCCGCCTCTTTGCGCAGCCACTCGTGTTCTTTGCTGTATTTCAGTTCTGCTGGCACATTGCTCATTGAAGTTCTCCTGATAAAAATGATTAGGCGACCGGCTTACCGGCGCGAACAAAAATCGGTTTGGTCACGTTGACCGGCATTTCGCGGTTGCGGATTTGCACCACCGCCGTTTCGCCAATCCCCGCCGGCACGCGTGCCAGTGCAATACTGTAGCCCAGCGTCGGTGAGAAGGTTCCGCTGGTGATCACGCCTTCGCGAGGATTGCCGTCAGCATCGGTAAAGCGCACCGGCAGTTCGCCGCGCAGCACGCCCTTCTCGGTCATCACCAGGCCCACCAGTTGTTCAGTGCCCTTCTCGCGCTGCATCTCCAGCGCTTCACGGCCAATAAAGTCACGGTCAGCCGGTTCCCACGCGATGGTCCAGCCCATGTTGGCGGCCAGCGGAGAGACACCTTCATCCATCTCCTGACCGTAGAGGTTCATGCCTGCTTCCAGACGCAGCGTATCGCGCGCGCCCAGACCCGCAGGCTTCACGCCCGCTTCCACCAGCGCACGCCAGAAATCAGCGGCCTTCTCGTTTGGCATCGCAATTTCGTAGCCCGCTTCACCGGTGTAGCCGGTGGTGGCAATAAACAGATCGCCCGCCTGCACGCCAAAGAACGGCTTCATGCCAGCGGTGGCGTTGCGCTGCTCGTCGTTAAACAGAGAGGCGGCTTTCGCCTGCGCGTTTGGTCCCTGCACGGCGATCAGCGACAGATCGTCACGGACGGTGATGTCGATGGCATAAGGTTCGGCGTGTTGGGTGATCCAGGAGAGGTCTTTTTCGCGGGTGGCGGAGTTTACAACGAGGCGGAAGAAATCTTCAGTGAAGTAATAGACGATAAGGTCATCAATCACGCCGCCCGAGGCATTCAGCATACCGGTATAGAGCGCTTTACCCGGCGTCTTCAGTTTGGCGACGTCGTTTGCCAGCAGATAACGCAAAAACTCCCGGGTGCGGCTACCGCGCAGATCGACAATTGTCATGTGGGACACGTCGAACATACCGGCATCGGTGCGCACCGCGTGGTGCTCATCAATCTGCGAGCCGTAGTGCAGCGGCATCATCCAGCCATGGAAGTCCACCATGCGGGCGCCGCATAACACGTGTTGTTCGTACAAAGGAGTCTGTTGAGCCATCTTGTCCTCGTTGAAAAATTCACCGTGAAACCCGGTATCGGCCCCGCGTTCGGGCACCGACGCAAACGTTCTCTTTTACCTGAACTTACCACCGAAACCGGCGGTTAACCATAAGGCAAAATGGGTCATCACATTAGCTTATGACCAAAAAACGCTAAAAAGCCTACAGAGTTATTCACTGGAAAAATGCGATTAACCCCGCACAAAATTAACAATGATCTAACAGGATTTAGCACATGGTGATATTTCGTGCGGAAAATCGGGCCGAATTTCCGTAACGCGAAAAACGCGACATTAGATTATCTAATGCGAAAAATGACGTGAAATTAGAATATTTCAAACGAGGGGATTTCCCCGGCGCAGAGGCCGGGAAAATAAAGTGTGACGGGGATCTAAGTTAGCGCAGCCAGTCAGGGAGATCGTTAAGACCCATCGCCTGACGGAGAAGTTGAGGTTTGACGCCAGGAAGCGTATCGGCCAGTTTAAGACCGATATCGCGCAGCAGTTTTTTCGCCGGATTTGCCCCGGCAAACAGCTCGCGGAAGCCCTGCATCCCCGCCAGCATCATCGCCGCACTGTGCTTGCGGCTGCGCTCGTAGCGACGCAGATAGAGATGCTGGCCGATGTCTTTTCCTTCGCGATGCAGGCGACGCAGCTCCTCGACCAGCTCCGCCGCGTCCATAAAGCCAAGGTTAACGCCCTGCCCGGCCAGCGGATGAATGGTATGTGCCGCATCCCCCACCAGCGCCAGACGGTGCGCCGCAAACTGACGCGCGTAGCGGCCGGTTAACGGGAACACCTGACGCTCGCTTTCAAGCGTGCACAGGCCAAGGCGGTTATCAAAGGCCACGCACAGCGCCTGGTTAAAGGCCTCCGGCGTCGCCTCATGCATCTGCCGGGCTTTGTCCGGCACCAGGGACCAGACAATCGAGCACAGGTGCGGATCGGCAAGCGGCAGGAACGCCAGTATGCCGTCGTTGTGGAAAATCTGGCGCGCCAAGCCGCCGTGCGGCTCTTCGGTGCGGATCGTCGCGACCAGAGCGTGATGACGATAGTCCCAGAAGGTCAGCGGGATATCGGCTTTATTACGCAGCCAGGAGTTGGCACCGTCAGCACCGACCACCAGGCGCGCGGTCAGCATGTCGCCGCTCTGCAGGGTGATAAACGCCTCGTTTTCGCCCCACGCCACCTGCTGGATCTGCGCAGGCGCAATCAGCGTCACGTCGCTGCACTGCTGTGCTTTTTGCCACAGCGCGTGGTGGATCACCGCGTTTTCAACGATGTGGCCCAGATGGCTATAGCCCATGCTTTCATCATCAAAAGCAATATGACCAAAGCTGTCTTTATCCCACACCTCCATGCCGTGATAGCAACTGGCGCGGTTCGCCACAATATCTGACCAGACGCCAAGGTGCGTCAGAAGCTTTTCGCTGGCCGCATTAATGGCCGAGACGCGGAGTTCCGGCGGCGCATCCGGGGCAACGGGCTGGGGCTGTTTTTGCTCCAGTACCGCCACACGCAGGCCGCTGCCCTGTAATCCACAGGCCAATGCCAGTCCGACCATTCCGCCGCCAACGATGGCGACATCAACATTTTGCACGGTGATAACTCCTTAACGCGCAACCCAACCCAGGGTCCGCTGCGCCAGCACGTCACGTGCCGGAATGAATAGTTCCATCGCCATCAGCCCGAGATTGCGGCCCGCAACCAGCGGTGCCCAGCGATTGGCAAAAAGATGGACCAGGCCATCGGTCACACCAATGGTGGCCTCTTTATCGGCCTGACGGCGCTTCTGGTAATGACTCAGCACCGAATACGCCCCGCAGTCTTTTTGCTCGCCCCATGCCTGCGCCAGTGATTCGGCCAGGCTCATGACGTCGCGTAAGCCAAGGTTAAAGCCTTGCCCCGCGATGGGATGCAGCGTTTGCGCGGCGTTACCGACAAGCGCCAGACGATGGGAGATGGACTGAGATGCCGTGGTCAGCGAAAGCGGATAGACCGTCCGCTTGCCGGCATGGGTAATACGCCCCAGCCGCCAGCCAAAGGCTTTCTGCAGCTCGGTACAAAAACGTTCGTCGGACCAGTCCTTCACCTCTTCAGCCTTATCCTGCGGATGGCACCAGACCAGGGAACAGCGCCCGTCCGACATCGGCAGCATCGCCAGTGGGCCATGCTGCGTAAAGCGCTCAAACGCCCTGCCGTTGTGGTCAGCTGCGGTAGCGACGTTCGCAATGACCGCCACCTGGCCGTAAGGCTGCTGGCGCCACTCCACGCCGCACTGGGTGCCGAGCGACGAGCGCGAACCGTCCGCAGCGACCAGAAGCTGGCCTTCAAGAACAGAGCCGTTTTCCAGCGTCACGCTGACCGACGCTTCACTTCGGCTCACGCTGGCCACGCGCGCGGGGCAATGCAGCGTGACGCCCGGCGCGTCCTGGAGCAGGCGGAACAGACGCAATCCGACGTCGTGTAGCTCAACAACCTGACCCAGGGCATCAATCCGGTAATCCTGCGCGTCCAGCGTGACAAAGCCCGCATGGCCGCGATCGCTGACGTGAACGGTCCCGATCGCCGTAGCACGGTCGGCAATCGCCTGCCAGATCCCAATGCGGGAAAGCTGCTGGCAGGTGCCCTGCGCCAGCGCGATGGCGCGGGCATCAAAACCGGGGTGGTTGGACTCCTCTGGCGCAACGGCTTCCACCAGGTGCACCGGAAGCTGCCCCTGCGTCAAATGCGAAATGGCCAGCGCCAGCGTGGCCCCGGTCATGCCGCCGCCAACGATAATCACGCTCATGCGCGCGCCGCTGCCATCAGCGCCTCGATATCGTCAGCGTTTTTCACGACGCTGGCGGTCAGGTTTTCGTTACCGGTCTCGGTAATCACGATGTCATCTTCAATACGAATACCAATCCCGCGGTACGCTTCAGGCACGTCGGCATCCGGCGCGATATACAGACCCGGCTCCACGGTTAACACCATGCCCGGCTCCAGCACGCGCGAACGGTCGGTGCCGTAGGCGCCAACGTCATGCACGTCCAGCCCCAGCCAGTGGCTCAGGCCGTGCATAAAGTACGGTCGATGCGCATTTTCAGCAATCAGGGTATCTACGTCCCCTTTCAGGATACCGAGCCTGACCAGACCGGTAATCATGATGCGCACCACTTCACCGGTCACTTCCTGGATGGAGGTACCCGGACGATACAGCCTGAGCGCCGTCTCAAGGGATTCGAGAACAATGTCGTAAATCGCGCGCTGTGCCGGCGAGAATTTACCGTTCACCGGGAAGGTCCGGGTGATGTCCCCCGCATAGCCCTGATATTCGCAACCGGCATCAATCAGCACCAGATCGCCGTCGCGCAGCGCGCTTTCGTTTTCGGTGTAGTGCAGAATGCAGCCGTTTTCCCCGCCGCCAACAATGGTGTTGTAGGAGGGATAGCGCGCGCCGTGGCGGTTAAATTCGTGGTGAATTTCGCCTTCCAGCTGGTATTCGAACATCCCGGGACGGCATTTCTCCATCGCGCGGGTGTGCGCCAGCGCGCTGATTTCGCCCGCGCGGCGCATCACGTTCAGCTCTTCTTCAGACTTGAACAGGCGCATCTCATGCACCACCGGACGCCAGTCCGTCAGCGTGGCCGGTGCGGACAGGTTCTGCCGCGAGCCTTTGCGCAGCTTATCCAGCGCGGTGAAGACAATCTCATCGGCGTAAGCATATTCGCCCTGCGCGTGATAGAGCACGTCGAGGCCGTTAAGCAGCTGGTACAGCTGCTGGTTGATTTCGCTAAACGCCAGCGCACGGTCAACGCCCAGCTTTTCCGGTGCGGCCTCTTGCCCTAAGCGGCGACCAAACCAGATTTCGGCCGTCAGATCGCGCACGCGGTTAAAAATCACGCTGTGGTTGTGGGTGTCATCACTCTTAATCAACACCAGTACCGCTTCCGGCTCGTTAAAACCGGTGAAGTACCAGAAGTCGCTGCTCTGGCGATAGGGATATTCGCTGTCGGCGCTACGCGTCACTTCGGGCGCGGCAAAAATCAGCGCGGCGCTGCCCGGCTGCATTTTTGCCAGCAGCGCCTGACGGCGGCGCGAATACTCTTGACTCGAGATAACCATGACACCCTCCTGTGCGTTATTTTTCTTAATGTAAGGTTGGCTTGCGGACTTCCGGCGCAGTCGGCTGTGAGCGCGTAAAGTTGTCGTGGCACAGCAGTGCCGCCACGCGCACATACTCGATGATCTCTTCGAGAGACATTTCCAGCTCTTCCTGGTCTTCGTCTTCATCGTAGCCAAGCTGGGCGATGTTGCGCAGATCGTCGATCGCTTCACCCGCTTCACCGGTGACTTTATCCAGTTTAGGCTGCGTGACGCCCAGACCCAGCAGATAGTGATTTACCCACCCCGCCAGCGCATCGGCGCGATCGAACACGCTGACGTCGTCGCCTTCAGGCAGATAAAGCTGAAAAAGGAAGCCATCGTCTTCCAGCGAATCACTGATGGCGGCATGCATTTTACGCAGCGCTTCCGCCAGCTCGTGACCAAACGCCAGCCCTTCATTCGTGAGGTCGTGGATCAGCGGCTGCCATGAGCTGTCGCTGTTTCCGCCGCACAGCATGCCACTGATCAGACCGTGCATTTCGGCAGGGGTTAAACCGACTCCCTGCTGGTTCAGTAACTGGTTTAAATCCTTGTAACCAGGCATTTCGTTCTGTATAGACATGCGCATTCGTCATCATTGGGGGGAAGTTTCATGATATGCTACCACTTTGGACCCTGGTGATACCAGAAAAGGGCTTGTATCTTCACATCAGGGTAGCTATAGTGTCGCCCCTTCGCAGCCCCCGGGGCATCAGGCGAAGGCAGCGCAGTCAATCAGCAGGAAGGTGGCATGTCTGCACAACCCGTCGATCTCCAGATTTTTGGCCGTTCACTGCGAGTGAATTGTCCGCCTGAACAAAGGGATGCTTTGAATCAGGCTGCGGACGATTTGAATCAGCGGTTGCAAGATCTAAAAGAACGCACTAGAGTCACAAATACTGAGCAGCTGGTTTTCATCGCCGCGTTGAACATCAGCTATGAACTGACTCAGGAAAAAGCGAAGACCCGCGACTACGCGGCAAGCATGGAGCAGCGCATTAAAATGCTCCAGCAGACCATAGAACAGGCATTGCTTGATCAAGGTCGCAATCCCGAAAGACCGGGACCCAAGTTTGAATAACACTTCTCAGTTGACTATGGTAGAGTAACTGTGAAGACAAAATTTCTCTGAGATGTTCGCAAGCGGGCCAGTCCCCTGAGCCGATATTTCATACCACAAGAATGTGGCGCTCCATGGTTGGTGAGCATGCTCGGTCCGTCCGAGAAGCCTTAAAACTATGACGACACATTCACCTTGAACCAAGGGTTCAAGGGTTACAGCCTGCGGCGGCATCTCGGAGATTCCCTCTCTTTTCTTCTACCGACTACCATGACTCAATTCCCTGAAGTTTCGGCTTCACGCCAGGACATTCGTCAGCTCATTCGTCAACGCCGTCGTGCGTTAACCCCCGTTCAGCAAGCGCATTTTGCCCAGCAGGCCGCCGCCCGTATGATGGCGTATCCCCCTGTCGTGATGGCGCGCACGGTTGCCCTGTTTCTGTCGTTTGACGGCGAGCTGGACACCCAACCGCTGATAGAGCAGCTCTGGCGCGCCGGGAAGAAGGTATACCTACCGGTGCTGCACCCGTTCAGTGAAGGCAATCTGCTGTTTTTGCACTATCACCCGCACAGCGAGCTGGTGGTGAATCGTCTGAAAATCACCGAACCGAAACTCGACGTGCGCGACGTGCTCCCGCTGTCACAGCTGGATGTACTGATTACGCCGCTGGTCGCGTTTGATGAGCAAGGACAGCGCCTGGGAATGGGCGGTGGTTTTTACGACCGGACGCTGCAAAACTGGCAGCAGTATGGGTTGCAGCCGGTGGGCTACGCGCATGATTGCCAGGGCGTGAAGGCGTTGCCGGTAGAAAAATGGGATGTGCCGTTACCGGCGGTGGTGACGCCCAGTAAAACCTGGACCTGGTAGAATAAAGCCGGGTGGCGGCTACGCCTTACCCGGCCTACATAAATCCTCGAACATTGTAGGTCGGGTAAGCGTAAGCGCCACCCGACACCACAGACCGCACCATCAGTACAGCAGACGCGCGCGAATCGTCCCCGGAATGGCCTTCATGCTCAGCAGCGCTTTCTCGGCCACATCGTCATCCGCTTCGATATCAATAACCACATAGCCCATCTGCGAGTTGGTCTGCAGATACTGCGCGGCAATGTTAACGCCCTGCTCGGCAAAGATCTGGTTAATCGCGGTCAGCACGCCTGGACGGTTTTCGTGGATGTGCAGCAGACGACGACCGCCGTGCAGCGGCAGCGACACTTCCGGGAAGTTCACCGCAGAAAGCGTAGAACCGTTGTCGGAGTATTTACTCAGCTTACCCGCCACTTCCAGACCGATATTCTCCTGCGCTTCCTGGGTTGAACCGCCGATGTGTGGCGTCAGGATCACGTTGTCGAACTCGCACAGCGGAGAGGTAAACGGATCGCTGTTGGTCGCAGGCTCCGTCGGGAAAACGTCGATGGCGGCGCCCGCCAGATGCTTACGCTTCAGCGCATCGCACAGCGCAGGGATATCGACAACCGTGCCACGCGCGGCGTTAATCAGCAGTGAACCCGGCTTCATCAACGCCAGCTCTTCTGCACCCATCATGTTTTTGGTGGACGCATTTTCCGGCACGTGCAGACTCACCACGTCACTCATGTTCAGCAGGTCAGACAGGTGTTGAACCTGGGTGGCATTGCCCAGCGGCAGCTTGCTTTCGATATCGTAAAAATAGACATGCATACCGAGAGATTCCGCCAGAATCCCCAGCTGGGTACCGATGTGGCCATAGCCGATGATACCCAGTTTTTTTCCACGGGCTTCGTAGGAACCCGCAGCCAGTTTGTTCCAGACGCCGCGGTGTGCTTTGGCGTTAGCCTCCGGAATGCCGCGCAGAAGCAGCAGCAGTTCGCCAATCACCAGCTCCGCCACGGAACGGGTGTTGGAGAACGGGGCGTTGAAGACAGGAATACCGCGTTTCGCGGCAGCATTCAGGTCAACCTGGTTGGTACCGATGCAGAAGCAGCCGATAGCCACCAGCTTTTCCGCCGCGGCAATCACATCTTCAGTCAGGTGAGTACGGGATCGCAGGCCAATGAAGTGGGCATCACGGATGGACGCTTTCAGCTCTTCGGTATCGAGCGCGCCTTTGTGAAATTCGATGTTGGTGTAACCTGCCGCACGAAGGCTATCGATTGCTTTTTGATGCACGCCCTCGACCAGCAGGAATTTAATCTTGTCTTTCTCCAGTGATACCTTTGCCATTTACCCGACCCTGTTTTTGTCTGAACTGATGTTGTGCTGGATATAAATCCGCTGTAGCCAACATATCAAAAAAAACTATTGCAGCAATATGAACGTTTGCGTCGGCACACTGAAGGAAAGTCATACAGCGCAAAATGGCAGAGGAAAATGCTATGGAAATTTACAAATGCGGAAGGATCGGCAAAAGAGGCATAAAAACGTGACACAAGTCACCGAATTTAGCGTATCAAAAATTTTTTAGCGGGGGGAGGACTCCCCCCGTCAGATCATTTTACGATGGTTTTCACACCGTCAGCGGTGCCGATCAGCGCCACATCCGCGCCACGGTTGGCGAATAGCCCTACGGTCACGACGCCAGGAATGGCGTTGATGGCATTTTCCAGCGCAATCGCGTCGAGAATTTCCAGACCGTGAACGTCGAGGATCACGTTACCGTTGTCGGTCACTACGCCCTGACGATATTCCGGGCGACCGCCCAGCTTCACCAGCTGACGGGCAACCGCGCTGCGGGCCATCGGGATCACTTCAACCGGCAGCGGGAAATTCCCCAGAATGTCCACCTGCTTGGAGGCGTCGGCGATGCAGATAAACTTGTCCGCAACGGAAGCGATGATTTTTTCACGCGTCAGCGCCGCGCCGCCGCCTTTGATCATCTGCATGTGGCCGTTGATTTCATCCGCACCATCAACGTAAATCCCCAGACGATCCACTTCGTTGAGATCGAAAACGGTAATGCCGAGGCTTTTCAGCTTTTCCGTGGAAGCATCAGAGCTGGAAACCGCGCCCTCGATCTGCCCCTTCATCGTGCCCAGCGCATCGATAAAGTGTGCCGCGGTTGATCCCGTACCGACACCGACAATGGTACCCGGCTGTACGTACTGGAGAGCGGCCCATCCTACTGCTTTTTTCAGTTCATCCTGCGTCATGATCGTTTTGCCTGTGGTGTGAAAACTCAGGGCGCATTATAGAACACGTCGAATGGAATTCGTCTGCCACAAAGGGAAAATTGTGTCATAGTGCAGAATAAGCAAAATTAAGGAGCCAGCCAGAGCAATGAAACGTCCGGACTACAGAACACTACAGGCACTTGATGCAGTTATTCGTGAACGAGGTTTTGAGCGCGCGGCGCAAAAGCTTTGCATCACGCAGTCCGCCGTCTCTCAGCGTATCAAACAGCTTGAAAATATGTTCGGCCAGCCGCTGCTGGTACGTACCGTACCGCCACGTCCAACCGAGCAAGGACAAAAGCTCCTCGCCCTGCTGCGCCAGGTTGAACTGCTGGAAGACGAGTGGCTAGGTGACGAGCAAACGGGCTCTACGCCGCTGCTGCTCTCTCTGGCGGTCAACGCCGACAGTCTGGCAACCTGGCTGCTGCCGGCCCTGGCGCCGGTCCTCGCGGACTCCCCTATCCGTCTGAATTTGCAGGTCGAAGACGAAACCCGTACTCAGGAGCGCCTGCGTCGCGGTGAGGTAGTTGGGGCGGTCAGTATTCAGCCTCAGGCGCTGCCAAGCTGTCTTGTCGATCAGTTAGGCGCCCTGGATTACCTGTTTGTGGGTTCAAAAGCCTTTGCAGAGCGCTACTTCCCGAACGGCGTCACCCGCGCTGCGCTGCTGAAAGCCCCTGCCGTGGCGTTCGACCATCTGGACGATATGCATCAGGCGTTCCTGCAGCAAAACTTCGATCTGCCGCCGGGCAGCGTGCCGTGCCATATCGTTAACTCGTCTGAAGCCTTCGTGCAGCTTGCGCGCCAGGGCACGACCTGCTGCATGATCCCGCACCTGCAGATTGAAAAAGAGTTGAAAAGCGGTGAGCTGATTGACCTGACGCCGGGGCTGTATCAGCGCCGGATGCTCTACTGGCACCGTTTTGCGCCGGAAAGCCGGATGATGCGCAACGTCACCGACGCGCTGCTGGCGTACGGGCATAAAGTATTGAGACAGGATTAAAAAGAAAAGCCGGGTGGCGGCTACGCCTTACCCGGCCTACAGATTACTGAGCCGGTTTCGGCTGTGCTGCAACGGGTTCCAGCTGGAACACCACATCCACCTGATCGTCGAACTGAATGGTTGGCTGCTCGTAAGTTTCCTGAGCGGACACCGGGGCTGCATCAGCCTTCATCATACGAACCATCGGGCTTGGCTGGTAGTTAGAGACGTGGTAACGCACGCTGTAAACCGGACCGAGCTTGCTCTTAAAGCCAGAAGCCAGCTGTTCCGCCTGGTGAATGGCATCATCAATCGCCGCTTTACGCGCTTCGTCTTTGTATTTCTCCGGTTGCGCAACGCCCAGCGACACGGAACGGATCTCGTTCAGGCCCGCCTTCAGCGCACCGTCCAGCAGCGAGTTAAGCTTATCCAGCTGACGCACGGTCACTTCAACGGTACGCACGGCACGGTAGCCTTTCAGGATGCTTTTGCCATTCTGGTAGTCGTAATCGGGTTGAGTACGCAGGTTCGCAGAGTTGATATCTTTTTTACCGACACCGTTCTGCTCGAGGAAAGAGAGGTATTGCGCAACGCGATCGTCAGCCTGCTTCTTGGCCGTCGCCGCATCTTTCGCCGCCACATTCACCTCAATTGCCAGGGTTGCAACATCGGGTACCGCGTCCACGCTTGCGGTGCCTGACGTGACGATGTGCGGGCCATCCGGCAATTCGCTTGCCTGCACCGACACCGCACCGAAACTTACTAATGCCGCCAGGGCCATCACTTTAAACTTCACTGTCATTCCTCCATGTTGCGAAGAGTGCCCATTAACAGGGCGCATGCCAGCAAGCTTAGCGGGTCTTGTTCAGTTGTCCATAAGACAAGGATTAGTTGAACAATTCCTGGACATGATGAATCCCCTCTTTCGCCAGCTGAAAGGCAATAAACCACATCACCAGCCCCACAAGGGTATTAATGATGCGCTGGGCTTTGGCCGTACGCAGGCGGGGCGCCAGCCATGCCGCCAGAATGGCGAGACCGAAGAACCACAGGAAAGAGGCGCTGACCGTGCCGAGCGCAAACCAGCGTTTCGGTTCAACGTCCAGTTGACCGCCCAGGCTGCCCAGCACGACGAAGGTGTCGAGATAGACATGAGGGTTTAGCCAGGTCACCGCCAGCATAGTGACGATAATCTTCCAGCGGCCCTGCTTCATGACCTCCGCGCTCGCCAGTTCGAGGTTGCTGCTCATCGCCGTTTTCAGCGCGCCGAATCCGTACCAGAGCAGAAACGCCACGCCGCCCCAGGTGACCAGCGCCAGCAGCCACGGAGACTGCATCAGCAGCGCGCTGCCGCCAAAAATCCCGGCACAGATCAGCAGCAAATCGCTTACCGCGCACAGCAGGGCAATCATCAGATGGTACTGGCGGCGGATGCCTTGGTTCATCACGAACGCATTTTGCGGTCCTAGCGGAAGGATCATGGCTGCACCTAAGGCAAGCCCTTGAAAATAATAAGATAGCATGACGTTTTTCTCGCAGTGTTGTTCTGGAAGCCGACTATACTGCGCGAATTACATAAGAGGAAATGGATAATATTAATTGGGTATTAGCGGAGCTTATGAAAGTAAAGCCCGGTGGCGCTAGCGCTTACCGGGCCTACGGGTGACGTTATTCTGCTTCTTTGACTTTTTTGACGTTTACGTCCATCTGCGGGTACGGGAAGCTGATGCCGTTGGCGTCGAAGTCGCGCTTAATGCGTTCCAGCACGTCCCAGTACACGTTTTGCAGATCGCTGCTTTTGCTCCAGATACGCACCACAAAGTTAATGGAGGAAGCGCCGAGTTCATTCAGGCGAACCGTCTGCTCTTTGTCTTTCAGGATACGCTCGTCTGAAGCAATGATGTTGGTAATCAGCGACTTCACCTGATCGATGTCGGAGTCGTATGCCACGCTGATAATCAGTTCGTTACGACGCACCGGCTCACGGGAGAAGTTGATGATGTTGCCTGCGATAATTTTCCCGTTCGGCACGACCACGATGCGGCCATCGACGGTGCGCATGGTCGTTGAGAAAATTTGTACCTGCAGCACGGTTCCGGCAATGCCGCCAAGGTCAACGTACTCGCCGGAGCGGAACGGACGGAAGGTCACCAGCAGAACGCCTGCCGCCAGGTTTGAAAGCGAGCCCTGCAGCGCCAGACCAATAGCCAGACCGGCGGCACCGAGAACGGCGATGACAGAGGCGGTTTGCACTCCAACACGGCCCAGCGCCGCAATCAGCGTAAAGGCGATAATGCCGTAACGCACCAGTGCGGAGAGGAAGTCAGCCACCGTGGCGTCAATGTGACGGGCCAGCATCACGCGGTTAACCGTATTCGAGACAATACGCGCCACGATCATCCCGACGATGATGATGGCTATCGCCGCGACGATGTTCACGGCATAGCTCAGCAGCAGGGCCTGGTTGCGCACCAGCCAGTTACCGGCGTTATTGATGCTGTCTACAACATCGAGTTGTTCCATTTATTCTTCCTTTTGTTAAACCAAAACACAAAATCCATCCCCCATGGAGACAGGCAGGTCTGTAAAGGGTAAACAAAAAGCACCGGTTTTGCCAAACAGATCACAAAAGCAGGTCTGACAGGGTATTGAAAAAGCATAAAAAAAGGCCCGCATTTGCGGGCCTTCTGATGCTGCTAGCAGCACAAATTACAGAACGTCGATCGCGTTCAGTTCTTTGAAAGCCTGCTCCAGACGGGTCACCATGGACGTCTGCGCTGCGCGCAGCCATACGCGTGGATCGTAGTATTTCTTGTTCGGCTGGTCTTCGCCTTTCGGGTTGCCCAGCTGGCCCTGCAGGTAAGCTTCGTTCGCTTTGTAGTACTGCAGGATACCGTCCCAGGTTGCCCACTGGGTGTCGGTATCGATGTTCATTTTCACAACGCCGTAGCTTACGGAGTCTTTGATTTCCTGAGCAGAAGAACCGGAACCGCCGTGGAAGACGAAGTTCAGGCTGTTGTGCGGCAGGTTGTGTTTCTTGGAAACGTATTCCTGAGAATCACGCAGGATGGTTGGGGTCAGAACCACGTTGCCTGGTTTGTAAACGCCGTGTACGTTACCGAAGGACGCTGCGATGGTGAAGCGTGGGCTGATTTTGCTCAGCTCGGTGTAAGCGTAATCAACGTCTTCTGGCTGAGTGTACAGTGCAGAAGCGTCCATGTGGCTGTTGTCCACGCCGTCTTCTTCACCGCCGGTGCAACCCAGTTCGATTTCCAGGGTCATGTCCATTTTGGCCATGCGCGCCAGGTACTTAGAGCAGATTTCGATGTTTTCGTGCAGTGACTCTTCAGACAGGTCGATCATGTGAGAAGAGAACAGTGGCTTACCGGTTGCCGCGAAGTGTTTTTCACCCGCGTCCAGCAGACCGTCGATCCACGGCAGCAGTTTCTTCGCGCAGTGGTCAGTGTGCAGGATAACTGGAACACCGTAGTGCTCAGCCATCTGGTGAACGTGGTGCGCACCAGAGATAGCGCCCAGGATTGCAGCACCCTGAGGAATGTCAGTTTTCACGCCTTTACCTGCGATGAACGCAGCGCCACCGTTGGAGAACTGAACGATAACCGGTGCTTTAACTTTTGCAGCGGTTTCCAGTACGGCGTTGATGGAGTCGGTACCCACGCAGTTAACTGCTGGCAGAGCGAAGTTGTTTTCTTTAGCTACCTGGAACACTTTCTGTACGTCATCACCAGTGATAACGCCAGGTTTTACGAAATCAAAAATTTTAGACATGTTGCTTAGTCCTGTATCTTCGGCCGTTAGAAAAGGTGCGAGCTCTTAAAAGCGCGCTGAAAATTGGGCAGGTTTCCCTGCCCTTGAATGGCTTACTTCTTAGCGCGCTCTTCGAGCATTGCTACTGCTGGCAGTACTTTGCCTTCCACGAATTCGAGGAATGCGCCGCCACCAGTGGAGATGTAGGAGATCTTGTCAGCGATACCGAACAGGTCGATTGCTGCCAGGGTGTCACCACCGCCTGCGATAGAGAACGCTTCGCTGTCTGCGATAGCGTTAGCAACGATTTCAGTCCCTTTGCGGAAGTTCGGGAATTCGAACACGCCAACCGGACCGTTCCACAGGATAGTTTTTGCGTTTTTGAGGATTTCAGCCAGTTTCTGTGCAGAAACGTCGCCCAGATCCAGAATCTGCTCTTCGTCTTTGATGTCGTTTACAGACTTCAGAGTCGCGGTTGCGGTTTCGGAGAACTCGGTCGCGACGCGAACGTCAGTTGGAACCGGGATATCACAAGTACCCAGCAGGCGTTTGGCTTCGTCAACCAGGTCTGCTTCGTACAGGGATTTACCCACGTTGTGGCCCTGAGCGGCAACGAAGGTGTTCGCGATACCACCGCCAACGATCAGCTGGTCAGCGATTTTAGACAGGGAATCCAGAACGGTCAGTTTGGTAGAAACTTTAGAACCACCAACGATAGCCACCATTGGACGAGCAGGTTCTTTCAGTGCTTTACCCAGCGCTTCCAGTTCGTCAGCCAGCAGAGGACCGGCACACGCAACGTCTGCGAATTTACCGATACCGTGGGTAGACGCCTGAGCACGGTGCGCCGTACCGAAGGCATCCATCACGAACACGTCGCACAGTGCAGCGTATTTTTTGGAAAGGGTTTCATCGTCTTTCTTCTCGCCTTTGTTGAAGCGAACGTTTTCCAGAACAACCAGTTCACCGGCTGCTACGTCAACGCCATCCAGGTAATCTTTCACCAGGCGAACCGGGTTGGACAGTTTGTCTTTCAGGTAATTAACCACTGGCAGCAGAGAGAACTCTTCGTTGTACTCGCCTTCAGTTGGACGACCCAGGTGGGAGGTGACCATCACTTTCGCGCCCTGCTTCAGAGCCAGCTCGATGGTTGGCAGAGATGCACGGATACGCGCGTCGCTGGTCACTTTGCCATCTTTAACCGGTACGTTCAGATCGGCACGGATGAAAACGCGTTTACCAGCCAGATCCAGATCGGTCATCTTAATTACAGACATGGTGAATCCTCTCGTTGATTCTTAAAGTTTTGCAGACGCACGATGCGTCTTACCTGAAACCTTGAGCAGCCATTGCTAACGTGGTGTCGAGCATTCGGTTAGCAAAGCCCCATTCGTTATCACACCAGACCAGCGTCTTGATAAGGTGTGCGCCACTGACCCTCGTTTGCGTGCCATCGACGATGGCGCTGTGCGGGTCGTGGTTAAAATCTACTGAGACCAACGGTAATTCCGTATAGTCAACTATACCATGAAATGCCCCCTGTGCCGCTTTTTGCAGCAACAGGTTGACTTCACAGGCTTTTACCGGTTTTTTCACCGTTACGCTAAGGTCGATTGCGGTGACGTTGATCGTTGGGACACGCACGGCAATCGCTTCAAAACGGTCATTGAACTGCGGAAAAATTCGGGTGATCCCTGCCGCCAGTTTCGTATCCACCGGAATGATTGACTGGCTCGCTGCACGCGTGCGCCGTAAATCCGGGTGGTAAGCGTCAATGACCTGCTGATCGTGCATGGCGGAGTGAATCGTGGTCACGGTGCCGGACTCAATGCCATACGCATCGTCTAACAATTTGATGACCGGAATAATGCAGTTGGTGGTACAGGAGGCGTTGGAAACAATGCGGTGTTCGGCCTGCAGCTCATGCTGGTTGACGCCAAACACGACGGTCGCGTCGAGGTCGTTACTGCCGGGATGAGAAAACAGAACTTTTTTCGCGCCGGCTGTCAGATGCGCTTCGCCATGTTCGCGATTGCCATACACACCGGTACAGTCAAGTACGACATCCACACCCAGTTCACGCCAGGGTAGCCCGGAGATGCTGTTCTCATGCAGCACACGAATCGCGTCATCACCCACAAAAAGCTGATCTCTTTCCTGACGCACATCCCAGGCAAAGCGTCCGTGGCTGGTGTCATACTTCAATAAATGCGCCATGCCCGCAGCATCCGCCAGTTCATTGATTGCCACCACGGTTATTTCCGCCCGACGTCCGGATTCATACAAAGCACGAACCACATTACGCCCGATGCGACCGAAGCCATTAATCGCTACGCGTACGGTCATAGATCTCCTGCAAAGCAATCCCTGAGTGTGAGGTGGCTGAAAGAGTAATCCAGCTACGCCCGAAGGGGAATCCTTGCTGTCACAAACTGCGATTGATTGGTCAATTGTCGAACATTTAATCGACTGAAACGCTTCAGCAAGAATAAGCGAATCGGGGAATAAAAGGAATGTCTGTCCAGATGAATAAGCGAGCTATATGACTTGCGTCACATTTTCGGTGGAATAATGACGCAAAAAAAGCCGGGTGGCGCGCTAGCGCTTACCCGGCCTACTTTCGAGCCATTTGTAGACCCGGTAAGCGTAGCGCCACCGGGCAAAACGGCGATTACAGCAGTTCTTTCGCTTTCGCGACAACGTTCTCAACGGTGAAGCCGAACTCTTCGAACAGTTGCTCTGCCGGCGCAGACTCACCGAAGGTGGTCATGCCGACGATAGCGCCGTTCAGGCCCACGTATTTGAACCAGTAGTCAGCGATACCCGCTTCCACTGCCACGCGAGCGGAAACCGCTTTAGGCAGTACGGATTCACGGTAAGCGGCATCCTGCTTATCGAACGCGTCGGTAGACGGCATGGAGACCACGCGCGCCTTCACGTCTTCGGCAGTCAGTTTTTCCCATGCGGCAACAGCCAGTTCAACTTCAGAACCGGTAGCGATGAAGATCAGCTCTGGCTGGCCCGCGCAATCTTTCAGAACGTAACCACCGCGAGCGATGTTCGCCAGCTGCTCTGGCGTACGCTCCTGCTGTGCCAGGTTCTGACGGGAGAGGATCAGCGCGGTAGGACCGTCCTGACGCTCAACGCCGTATTTCCACGCTACCGCGGATTCAACCTGGTCACACGGACGCCATGTGCTCATGTTCGGGGTCACGCGCAGAGAAGCCACCTGCTCTACCGGCTGGTGAGTTGGACCGTCTTCGCCCAGACCGATGGAGTCGTGGGTGTAAACCATCACCTGACGCTGTTTCATCAGCGCCGCCATACGCACGGCGTTACGCGCATATTCGACGAACATCAGGAAGGTAGAGGTGTACGGCAGGAAACCACCGTGCAGGGAGATACCGTTGGCAATCGCAGTCATACCGAATTCACGTACACCGTAATGGATGTAGTTACCGGCAGTGTCTTCGTTGATTGGCTTAGAACCGGACCACAGGGTCAGGTTAGATGGCGCCAGGTCAGCGGAGCCGCCGAGGAATTCCGGCAGCAGAGGACCAAACGCTTCAATGGCATTCTGAGACGCTTTACGGCTCGCGATTTTAGACGGGTTCGCCTGCAGCTTAGCGATGAACTCGTTCGCTTTCGCGTCGAAGTCAGACGGCATGTCACCTTTCATACGACGGGTGAATTCAGCCGCTTCCTGTGGGAAGGCTTTCGCGTAAGCCGCGAACTTCTCGTTCCACGCCGCTTCTTTCGCCTGGCCTACTTCTTTTGCATCCCACTGAGCATAGATCTCAGATGGGATTTCGAATGCAGGGTATTTCCAGCCCAGCGCTTCGCGGGTCAGTGCGATTTCCGCGTCGCCCAGCGGCGCGCCGTGGGAGTCGTGCGTACCCGCTTTGTTCGGAGAACCGAAGCCGATGATGGTTTTGCACATCAGCAGGGACGGTTTGTCCGTCACAGCGCGCGCTTCTTCTACTGCACGTTTAATCGAGTCAGCATCGTGGCCATCAACGCCACGCACAACGTGCCAGCCGTAGGCTTCGAAACGTGCAGCGGTGTCGTCAGTGAACCAGCCTTCAACGTGACCGTCGATGGAGATACCGTTGTCGTCATAGAACGCAACCAGTTTACCCAGCTTCAGGGTACCTGCCAGGGAGCACACTTCGTGAGAAATGCCTTCCATCATGCAGCCGTCGCCCATGAACGCGTAGGTGAAGTGGTCAACGATGTCGTGGCCAGGACGGTTGAACTGCGCCGCCAGGGTCTTCTCAGCGATCGCCATACCCACAGCGTTAGCAATACCCTGACCCAGCGGGCCGGTGGTGGTTTCTACGCCAGCGGTGTAGCCCACTTCCGGGTGACCTGGAGTTTTGGAGTGCAGCTGACGGAAGTTTTTCAGCTCTTCGATAGGCAGATCGTAGCCGGTGAGGTGCAGCAGGCTATAGATCAGCATAGAGCCGTGGCCGTTAGACAGTACGAAACGGTCGCGGTCAGCCCATGACGGGTTCTGCGGGTTGTGGTTCAGGAAATCGCGCCACAGGACTTCGGCGATATCAGCCATACCCATAGGGGCCCCTGGGTGGCCGGATTTGGCTTTCTGTACTGCGTCCATGCTCAGCGCACGAATAGCATTAGCAAGCTCTTTACGTGAGGACATTTTAACTCCAGATCGGACTGTTAAAGGCCATGCCCTTGACGACAGCGCGTTTTGGGCTACGCCGGAAAAAAGTGCCAACAATGTAACCCAAGCGGCATGCCATGTACATGGACCATTCTTTTGCAGCTTAAGAAATCTCTGGATCATGCTCGCATGTTGCGCAATCTGCTCGCCCGGCCCTGTAGATATTCCTTATACTTAGCGCGACACCGGCTTCGCTGACGGTGCACTTTTCGGATTTTATTCAGATTAACGAGTACGGAAGCAACCTCATGAAAATGCGTGCAATAGTGCTGGCCCTGGGT
The DNA here is from genome assembly GCF_020567405.1 of Enterobacter sp. TCD1-1. Classification (NCBI taxonomy): domain Bacteria; kingdom Pseudomonadati; phylum Pseudomonadota; class Gammaproteobacteria; order Enterobacterales; family Enterobacteriaceae; genus Enterobacter; species Enterobacter sp. TCD1-1. The sequence continues at coordinate 53,852 of NZ_JAJCXF010000002.1, forward strand.
ACAACGCTCCTGCTGAGCGGCTGTCAGAATATGGATTCTAACGGCCTGATGACCTCAGGCGCAGAGGCCTTTCAGGCCTATTCCCTGAGCGATGCGCAGGTAAAAGCGCTGAGCGACCAGGCCTGTAAAGATATGGACGGAAAAGCGACGCTTGCGCCGGCTAACAGTACCTACACGCAGCGTCTGAATAAGATTGCTTCCGCGCTGGGCGATAACATCAACGGTCAGCCGGTGAACTACAAGGTTTACATGGCGAAAGACGTCAACGCCTTCGCGATGGCGAACGGCTGTATCCGCGTTTACAGCGGCCTGATGGATATGATGACCGACAACGAAGTGGAAGCGGTCATCGGCCATGAAATGGGCCACGTTGCGCTGGGCCACGTGAAGAAAGGGATGCAGGTTGCCTTAGGCACCAATGCCATCCGCGCAGCGGCGGCCTCAGCAGGCGGTATCGTTGGCAGCCTGTCCCAGTCACAGCTTGGCGACGTGGGTGAAAAACTGGTGAACTCCCAGTTCTCCCAGCGTCAGGAGTCCGAAGCGGATGACTACTCCTACGATCTGTTGCGCAAACGCGGCATTAATCCATCCGGTTTAGCCACCAGCTTTGAAAAACTGGCCAAACTGGAAGCAGGACGTCAAAGCTCAATGTTTGACGATCACCCTGCCTCAGAAGAGCGCGCACAGCATATTCGCGACCGTATGGCCGCAGACGGAATTAAATAATTTCAGAAGGAGGCAGTTTTGCCTCCTTTTTATTTCGCATGAATTGTTAACTTAACAGCACGTATCGATAACACCTCTGAAAGCCCCGCCAAACCTGCCCTGTCACATTGAAATGTCTGGTCACATAATTATTGCAAAGGTCACTTTTTCCGGTAATTATCACCCCTGCAGTTATTCAATTAATATATCCAGACAGAGACGTTCCCTCCGTGAAAAAAGAATTATCATTAATTGCTTTAAGTTTATTTTCCGCATTACCTGCCGCTGCAAGCCAGCAATCCGACAGCCAGGGTTTTATTGACGACAGCCATCTGGACCTGTTTTTACGCAATGCGTATATCAGCCGTGATTATCATCAGGGCCAGCAGGACAAAGCCGAATGGGGTCAGGGGATCATCGCCACGTTTGCATCCGGCTATACCGAAGGGCTGGTGGGCTTTGGTGTGGACGGTATTGCTCAATACGGCGTGCGCCTGGACGGCGGTCGCGGCAAGAGCGGCGCAGGCGGCATCGACTTCTTTAAGCAGGAAGACGACGGCCGGGCAAAATCCGATCTGGCAAAGTTTGGCGCAACCGCCAAAATGCGCATATCGAATACCGTGCTGAGCTACGGGAATCAGCGTCCTGAGCTGCCCATCGTCAATGCCGACAGCTCTCGCCTGCTCTTTGAAAGCTACACCGGCGCTATGCTGACCTCAAAAGAGATCGACGGTCTGGAAATCAACGCCGGTTATTTCACCGACGAGCAGCGTAAAAGTGACGACCGCCACGACAGCGGGCTGAAGAGCCTCTCCTTCGGCGGCGCGAGCTACCAGTTCAACGATCAGTTCAGCGGCGCGTTTTACGCCTCTCACAATGAAGAGGTGATGAACAAGCAGTATCTGGGCCTGAACTTCAAACAGCCGTTCAGCACCGGGCAGCAGCTGGTGCTCGACTTCAACGGCTATAACTCCCGTCTCGATCAGAGTTACGCGAACAGCCTCGATACGGGCCGCAGCAACGCTATCTGGAGCCTGGCGGCGAGCTACATCTGGGATATTCACACGTTCAAAGTGGCGTACCAGCATAGCAGCGGCAGCACCGGCTACAACTACGGCGGCTACCGCGACCAGGGCGGCGTGGGTGATGGCGGTAACACCATCTGGCTGGCAAACTCCTACTGGTCTGATTTTAACGGCGAAGATGAACGTTCCTGGCAGGCATCCTACGGTCTGGACTTTGGCGGCCTTGGCCTGCCGGGTCTGAGCTGGACCACCGCCTACGTGCGCGGGGACAACATCAAAACCGCGGAAACCAGCAACGGCAAAGAGCACGAGTGGTTTAACCAGATCCAGTACCAGGTGCAGGATGGCCCGGCGAAGGATCTGAAACTGAAACTGCGCTATTCCGTGCTGCGCGTCTCCAGCAACGCCAGCGACTATAACGTAGGCGGGGACGAGATCCGCGCTTACGTGGAATACCCGTTTAACGTGTTCTAAAGGCAATAAAAAACCTCTCCAGGGAGAGGTTTTTTTACACCAGAAGAGGCTTATTCGCCTTTTTTGGCTGCCTGGATGTAGAGCATTTCCAGTGCCAGGGTCGCTGCGGCCAGCGCAGTGATCTCGGACTGGTCGTACGCAGGCGCCACTTCCACCACGTCCATCCCGACAATGTTGAGATCCTTCAGGCCGCGCACCAGCTTGATGGCGCGGTCTGAGGTCAGGCCACCAATTACCGGGGTACCGGTACCCGGTGCAAATGCCGGATCCAGGCAGTCGATGTCGAAGGTCAGATACACGGGCATATCACCCACGATCTGCTTGACCTGCGCGAGGATGTCATCCACGCCGCGGTCGTTAACCTGACCCGCATCCAGCACGGTGAAGCCGTTATCTTTGTCGAACTCAGTGCGAATACCGATCTGAACGGAATGATTCGGGTCGATCAGACCTTCGTTCGGCGCAGTAAAGAACATGGTGCCGTGGTCAAACTCACAGCCGTTGGCGTAGGTGTCGGTATGCGCATCAAAGTGTACCAGCGCCATTTTACCGAAGTGCTTCGCGTGGGCGCGCAGCAGCGGCAGGGTCACGAAGTGGTCGCCGCCGAAGGAGAGCATGCGCTTACCGGCTGCCAGCAACTTCTCGGCGTGGGCCTGCAGCTTTTCGCTCATCTCACGCGCATCACCAAAGGCATACACCAGGTCACCGCAGTCCACCACGTTCAGGCGCTCGCGCATGTCGAAGTTCCACGGGAAACGGTTGTGCTCCCAGGCCAGGTTAGTGGAAACCTGACGGATCGCCGCCGGGCCATGACGCCCACCCGCACGGCCTGACGTTGCCATGTCGAACGGCACGCCGGTGATCACCCAGTCCGCGTCACTGTCGTACGGCTGGAAGTTCATCGGAAGGCGTAAAAAACCAAACGCGTTAGATACCAGAGAGTTATCGTACTGATGACCTAAAGTGCTCATGTCCTGTCCTCGTATCATAGATAGACGATCGTTGCTAAAGGTGAAAAAAAATCCCTTCCGCGTCGTTAAGCCCGACGAGGAAGGGATCGTTTCATATCGTAATGCTGTATGGCGCTAAGAATAGCGCCTGACTCCATTAAATTCAAGCGACTCATAAATACAAATTATATAGCCAAGCCTTACCATTCATCGAATAAAACAATAGCCATAAAAATATTATAATCTTTACATCCCTAATATTTTCCCAATGAATATTTAAATGCTCCCATTACGGGCTCACCCCTTATAATTCAAGAGTAAAGTCTTTCCATAACACATTCATACATACATAAACAGCATGAGATAGTCCGAATTCGGATTTTATTTAGTTATAGCGTGTAGTTTTCTCTTTTTTTACTCCCTACAATCCGGCCGCTTTATTAAAATTTATTTCTAAATGGAATTACTTATGAACAAATATTTAAAAATAGGTCTTTTTACCATTCTGGCGGGAGCGGGTTCTGCAGCAGCGGCAGAAGATGGCACGATTACCTTTGACGGTACTATCAGTGACGCAACCTGTGCTATTACAGGCGGTGATGCACAGGGTGAATCCACCTCTCCTGATTTCACCGTGCATCTGCCAAGCGTCAGCACCACCGCGCTGGCAACAGCTGGTCAACGCGCGGGTGACACGCCATTCTTCATTAAACTGAGCGGTGCAAATTGCACCAACAACAAAGTCGCCAGCGTCTTCTTCGAACTGGCACAGAGCACCAATATCAACGCCACCACCGGTAACCTGAGAAACACCGTCACGACGGGCGGTGCCGATAAAGTTGAAATCGGTCTGTTAGATTCCAGCAAAGCGGTTATGAACCTGAACACCGCAAACAACAGCCCGAAAACAGCGACCATTACAGGTAATACCGCTCGCTTCGACTACTGGGCGCAATACGTTGCCACCGGCGGTGCGGCGACGGCCGGTAAAGTCACCACTGACGTCGTTTATTCCATTAAGTACCAGTAATACCTCTAAGCAGTGGGATTTATCCCACTGCTTTCCCTGCCACATATAGGAACGTTGAGCCTGATGGTCAGTAATATTTTGAAAGTGATGTTAATGGTGACATTGACGTGGTTCCCCTGCGCCAACGCCACTATACAAATTTTAACGACTCGCGTGGCATTCAATGCAAACGAGAGTGAACAAACCGTTCGCGTGAATAACCTCAGCAAAAACCCGGAGCTGGTGCAGGTATGGCTTTCCAGCACCGATAAAACCGATGGAACAGAGAAGGAAAACCTTCCGTTCTTTATCAACCCTCCCGCTGCGCGCGTTAACGGTCAAAAAGGGAAAGTTTTCCGTATCTTCCAGACAGCGGAAGCCGCAGGAAAATATCCGAAAGATCGCGAAACGCTGCTCTGGCTAAACGTGCTGGATATTCCACCAGAACTGCCTGAAGAGGCGGATCAGAACCAGATAAAAATGGCGTTCCGCACAATGATCAAATTTTTCTATCGCCCAGCGGGCCTGAAGGGCAATCCCATGCAGGCGGGCGACGATCTGAAGTGGGAATTGCGTAAAGCGGCAAAAGGCTACGACGTGGTGGGAACCAATAACTCACCTTTCCACGTGAGCATGACCAGCGTCTGGCTGACGAATGCCGAAAATAAAGACATCGAGATCCCGGGTGACATGATTGTCCCTTATGGAACGCTGGTTTATCACTTTCCGCAGGTCAGCGCAGTGAGCGGACGCGGCATATTTAAATACAACTATATCACTGATTTAGGCGCATATATTAAGCGCACTTATAACTTTTAATATTTTATACGTTCTACCTTTGGGAAGGTTAAATGTCCGCACGCCATAATAAATACAGGCTTCTCAAAAAAGCGAAAAGTACCCTTGGCCAGATCATTATTCTGGCATTGTGCGTTTCAGGCCAGGCTAACGCCGAAGCAGAGAAAAAAGCGGTAAACTTTTCTCGCGGCTTTATGAATTTCTATAACAGTGGGTTAGACCTTAGCCAGTTCGACGGGGTAGATAAAATCCAGCCCGGAGATTACAAACTGGAAGTATTTAGTAACCTGCGGAAATTAGGCACCTGGCCCATTTCATTTATTCCGGCAAAAAATAAGCAGGGCGTAAATGCCTGCATGACGCCGGAAATGATTATCCGCTTTGACGTCGACACCCGCAAACTGCCGGAAAACTGGAAGACGGGCGGCTGCCTGATCCTTGAAACGCTTGTGCCCGGCGCAACCGTGACCTACAACCAGGATGATGAGCGTCTGGACGTCACCGTCCCGCAGGCGATGCTGCTTAATACGCCGGAGGGATACATCAGCCCTGAGCTATGGGACGACGGTGAACCTACCCTCATGGCCTCCTATGCGCTGAGTGGTTCAAGCACGCGCAACCGTGAGTTGGGCGAAACCAGCAACTATCTCTTTGGTAACCTGCAAACGGCGATGACCCTCGGGGCGTGGCGTTTTGTGACCTATGACACCCTGAACCTCGGCAACGATATTGACGATGAGGGGGTCGATCATCTGCAGGCATTTGCCAGCCGGGGGATTGCAGCATTGCAGTCTGAAGTGGTGCTGGGCGATCTCAACACCAGCGGGGAGATGTTTGATACAACGGCCATTCGCGGCGCAAGGCTTGCCACCGACGATCGCATGCTGCCGGACTCCGTGCGCTACTACGCGCCTGTTGTACGAGGTTTTGCCAACAGCAACGCCACGGTCACCATCAAGCAGTCCGGCAGCACCCTCTACGAAAAAGTGGTGCCGCCGGGTGAGTTTGCCATCAGCGATCTCTATGCAACAGGCTACAACGGCGATCTGGAGGTCACCGTCAAAGAGACGGATGGCACCATCAATACCTTTACGGTCCCCTACTCCAGCGTTCCGCAGCTGCTGCGCGAAGGTTACTTCCGCTATTCGCTCTCGTCGGGGGAAATGCGTAATACGTATCTTGCCGATGCGCCATGGATGACCGAGGGCACGCTTCAGTACGGTCTGCTGAATAATCTGACGGGGTACGTGGGTGCGCAAACCGCGTTTGATGGCGATTACAACGCCCTGCTGGGTGGTGTGGCCATCAATACCCCGCTCGGGGCATTAGGTCTGGACGTTACCCGCTCTTATACGAACTTTAACACAGGTATGGGGAGCGATGACTGCGGTTCACTGTGTGACATGTCCCTGCGAATCAGTCTTGCTAAAAACCTTTCAGAAACCGGTACAAACTTCAGCCTGGTAGGTTACCGCTACTCCAGTAAAGATTACTACTCGCTGGCGGATGCCGTCAGCGTGAAGCAGGCGCTGGAGCACGGTAACGACCGATATTTACCCGAGCGCTACCGTGAACGCCTGGAAGCAAACATCAACCAGATGCTGCCTGCGGGCTGGGGAAGTTTTTACGTCAGTGGTTTCATCGGCAACGTCTGGAACGATGAACTGGGCCGAACGGAAAAATCCAACTACGCGCTGGGATACAACAACCGGTTTGGCACGTCGACCTGGGGTATTTCACTTGGCCGAACCAATAATGAAGACGGTGGTCATGACGATACGATCTACCTGAGCGTATCCATGCCGCTTGGCCATCGTTATGAGAAACAGGCCCGCCTGGGGGCGAACTTTAGCTACAACAGCGATGAGGCCACCATCCGCACCTCGCTCAGCGGCTCGGCTGGCGAGCGCTCACAGTATGGCTTCAGCGGCTACTTCAGCGAGTCCAGCAGGCCGGAAACCAACTTCGGTACCAACCTTTCTTACGTGGGCGATAGCGCTTCCGGCGGCGTCGCGTTCAGCCAGTCCCTCCACAGCTTCATGGGCGGTCTGAATATGAACGGTGGCGTGGTTGTGCACCGTGGCGGCATCAATTTGACCCCAACGTTAGGCGACACCATTGGCGTAATCGAGGCCAAAGGCGCTGAAGGGGCAAGAGTTTACCCTGATTCAAATGCGGTCATTAAAGATAACGGCTATGGCATTGTCGGCTATCTGACACCTTACCGATACAACGATGTCTTCATTGATCCAAAAGGTACATCAATGAGCGTCGACGTCGAGGATACGCGCAAGAGCATTGTGCCCACCGCGGGTGCCGCCGTGCATATCAAAATGGAAACGCAGCAGAAGCAACAGACCTTTGTGCGCTTCACACATGCCTCCGGGCAGAAGATACCCTTCGGCGCATCCATTTCCGACGGTAGCGACGCCACGCTCGGTATGGTCGGCCAGGGTGGCCTGGCAATGTTGACCTTGCCTGAATCTGGCAAGCCGATCGTTATTAAATGGAAAAGCAATAAGGTAATGAACACGTGCTCAGCAGAGGTCAATCAACTTTCTGATAACAGAAAAAACCGCAATATGAGTAAAGCCATCTCCTTTGATGCAATAGATATTATCTGCAAAGGCCTTTAAGAGAAAATGAATAAATACATTACGACTCTGCTTTATCTCCTTATATTATCACTGTTATGGATATTTAGCCTTGAAGTAAAAGCCTCAGCGTGCAGAATCGACGGTGTGGAAAAGGTGTTAAATATCACAGACAACATTACGCTGAACCCTGCGGATAAAGGCTCCGCAGGAACGGTATTATGGTCTAAAACCTATACCGCACCTAACATCAAATATAGCTGTGATGAATCAACGCAAACGCAGTGGCACACTGCATACAGCCGAAATTATCTCTCTTCCTCGATAGATAAAGTCTATGCAACCGAAATTCCAGGCATTGGTATTCGGATGAAATGGCCAGCCAATACCGGAAACGCCTGGGTACCGGGTAACTCCGGCTCTCCTGTGACCTGTAGTCCGAGCTGTTCAATCGATAACAGCACGGTGCTACTGGAGTTTGTTCAGACCGGCACCATTAATCAGGGTGAAACCGAGATCCCTGCCGGTGAAATGGTTAACGTAAAAGTCAAACCTTTGCTCACGCCAGAGGATGAGCTTCGTATTCTTACTATCAATTTATCAGTACCGATTAAAGTGAATACGCGTTCATGCTCCATTTATCCCTCGTCGACAAACGTCAATTTAGGGACCTACAGTATTGCCTCATTCCAGAACACGCAAAATTACCAGGGCGATAAAAAAGACTTTTCTATTACCATCACTTGCCCGAAACAGGAACAGGTTGGCTTAACTATCTCTTCTATGATCGGGACAAAATTCGCAGAATCGAGCGGTATTCTGGGGGTGGAGACCGGCGAAGGCTACGCCCAAAACTTCGCGATTATGGTTTACGAAAAATCGAGCACATATGTTTCAACGCCCCTTATTCTTGAGAAACTCATTGTTTTCCCGGTTTCATCCCGAGTAACGAAAAACTATCAGGCTCAGATTTACGTTCCTACAGAAGTTAATCGCGCAAATTCATTAAGTGCTGGCAGGGTGGTCGGCGCAATTCAATACACCATGGCTATACAATAATTTTCAAGGAGAGATTCGTGCTTCAGCGTTTTTCAAAATATGCGCTTTTATTAGTGCCGCTCATTCCTGCGGCTCACGCTACGGCGGCACTTCCCGGCCAGCAAAATAAACAGGAACTGGATCGTCTCGAAAGACAAACCAGCCAGGCATTAATAGAAGAAGCCAAGCGGAACGAACGGTTAATCCAGCAACAAAAAAAATTGCATGAAGCCGGAGAAGAAACCCTGACCAGCAGCGACTCGAGCTGGCGATTTCAGATCAATCATATCGTTATTCTTGATGATGTCCTGTTTGACGGTTCGCCACTGCGTCAGGCGATTATCGATCGCTATGAGGGCAAAATGCTCGGCAGAACAGAAATATTTGAACTGGTTAAAGAGCTGACCGATTTTTATATTTCCCGCGGTTATGCCACAACGCTTATTGGTATTGAGCCAGGCAATATAAAAACGGGTACGCTCTCTCTACGGGTGCTGTGGGGGAAAATAAACAATCTTAAGGTTAACGGGCATGAACCGTCTCTCCGTGAACGCACGCGCCTGTTCACTGCCTACCCCTTTGCGAAAGACAAGATTCTGAACATGCAGGATATCGATCAGATGGTCGAAAACCTGCTGCGCGTTTATCCCAAAGACAATATTGATATTCAGCCGTCGATTGTAAACAGCTATTCCGATCTTAATCTGCTGCACAAGCCTGAGTTCCCCCTTTCCGTTGCCGCGGGCCTTAACAACTCTGGCATTAAGGCTGACGGCTGGCAGCAGTATTATGGCAGCGTAACCGCTAAAAACATTGCCGGTATCAATGATATTTTCAACGTATATTATTCATGGAATAACCTGAAAAATAACCAGGATAATCAGGATTCGTGGTCAACGAGTTACAGCATCCCGCTGGGTTACTGGTCATTCGACGCGCTTTATTACAAATCCAGCTACGATAAAACCCTTGCCGGCAATAACGCCAGCTACGCGTCTGACGGAGATTCAGACCGCGCTTCACTGCGTATCAGCCGCATGCTGGGCCGTAACGCCACGGGTAAAACCAGCTGGTGGGCAAAAGTCGAAAGACGTAACAGCGACAACAGCATTGAAAACCACCGTATAGACGTGAGCTCTAAAACCTATACCGCGATTTCGTCAGGCGCAACGTGGGTCGGCGCCCTGATGAACGGCTGGTTCTATGGCGATGTGGGCGTGACGGCGGCGGTTCCCTGGTTCGGTTCTGCCTGGAAAAACGATGCCGACCTCAAAGGATTTGACCTTGATTACGTCAAGTACAACGGCATTGCCAGCTGGACGCGTCCGCTTTTTCAGGCTGGCCGTCTGGGTGGCGTCTATGAACTCAACGCCGGGTTCCAGTACACCCCGCACGTCCTGGTCAGCGATGCAAAATTAACGCTGGGTGATGAATTCACTGTGCGCGGATTTAAGGACGATAGCCTGCTGGTTGATAGCGGCGGCTGGATCGCCAATACGCTGCAGTTTCCTTTTGATATTGGCATCGGCGGTATTTATCAGCTTATTCCCTATTTAGGTTATGACCTGGGCTTTGCCAAAGATAATTGCCCTAAAGGCGTCAACGTATGTGACAGCCAATTCATGATGGGTGGCTCGGTCGGAATTAAAGCTACCGGTAGCCATTTCTCAACATATGTCCTCGCGGGCTGGCCTATAAAAAAACCAGATTCACTGGAAGAGAATACCGTCGATAACACGGTCGTTTATTACAAGATGGAAGTAACTTTCTAATTTAAGGAATTTTTATGAGCAATAATAAAACTTCAAAAACGAAGCTAACCGCTGGGAATTTGCATAAACACCTTTGTCCCCTTTTTATTTCGATAGCGGGTATCCTCGCCGCTAATGCCGAAGCCGCGACGGTGCCGGATGCCAGCCAGAGCAAAGGGCCAACCATGGGCCAGGCGGCTAACGGCACGCCAGTCGTGAATATCACCGATCCGAATGCGAAAGGTGTTTCACTGAATAAATTTGACCAGTTTAACGTTGATAAAAATGGTCTGATCTTTAACAACAGCATGCAGGATGGCGTGTCTAAGATCGGGGGCTATACGGTTAAAAACGCCCAGCTTGAGCATGAAGCAAAAGCCATTATCAGTGAAGTGACGGGCGCCCAGGCCTCCTATATTAACGGCACGATGGAAGTCTTTGGCAGAAAAGCGGACGTGATCGTTGCCAACGAAAACGGCATTAGCGTTAACGGCGCCACCACCATTAATGCCAACAGCCTGACGCTGAGTACCGGTAAGGTACAGATGAAAGAGGACGGCAATTATAAGCTTGCGGTTGAGAAAGGTAACGTTTCTGTTACGGGACAAGGTATTTCTACCGAAGGGCTGACTTACTTCGACATCGTCAGCCGCAGCGCTCAACTGGAAGGTGAAATTGCGGGTCAGGCCGATATCAAGGTTGTTGCGGGCCAGAACGATTACGACCTCTCCAGCCGCGTGCATAGCGTTCGCAATGCGGGTGACGGACACGCACCGGATGTCGCGATTGATGGTCGGGCAATGGGGTCGATGTACGGCGGTAAAATTCAGCTTATCAGTACCGAGTCCGGCGCGGGCGTCCGTCACCAGGGCAGTATCATAGCCACGGATGATATTGAGATCAGCGCTAACGGCGACGTGACGCTGACGGGCATACGCAGCGACAAAAACGTCACCGTCAGCGGCAACAATATTGCCCTCAATAAAAACAGCAGCGGCGCCGGGAGCACCGAAGCGCAGAATAATATTATCCTGCATGCCCTCTCCGGCCTGACGGTGAATAACGACCTGATCTCCCGTACCGGTACCATCCGCATTGATGCGTCTACCCTGCTGCAAAACACGGCGGCGATCCTCACGCAAAACAGTGCGTCGACAGCGGTTCCCGCGATTCAGATTAATGTTGCCGGGCAGTACACCCTTTCCGGCAAACTCAAGGCGCTGGATGCTAACGGAGCCGTCATTTCCGGTGGCGTCGTTACGTTAAAAAATGGCGATTTTGTCGTCATTCAGAATGGCCAGCAGGTGCCATTCAGCACTCTCGTCTCCGACGCGGAGGTCGTCAGCAACAGTGGTGATATCAACATCACTGCGGGCAGCATGACCAACAATGAAGGCGTTATTCTCGCGAAGAGAGGAACACTTCAGTTCAACCTGACCGGCGCGTTTGAAAACAAGGGTTCCGTCAGCGCCACAGGGGATATCCGGATTGCATCAGGTTCGATGAAGAACAATGGCATTCTCTATGCCAGCAACGCCCAGACGCTGTCTGTCGGTCATCTTGACAATGCAGGCCGCCTCTACGCGGATAACAATCTGGTCATGACCGCCAGCGCCCTTAACAACAGTGGTCATATCGGTGCGGATAGCGGTGAGGTGCGCATTAACGTCAACGGTGATCTGTCAAACAGCGGTACCCTGAGCGGTAACGATGCGCTGATCTTTATTGATGCCGACGGTAATATCGTCAACGACGGCACCATTGCCAGCAACAAGCATGACGTGACGCTGACATCCGGCGGTGACACCCTCAGCAATACCGGACGTATTGCAGGGCGTAATGTCTCCGCCAGTACCCGTAAGGCCGGTGCAACCGTCAGTAACCGCGGCAGCGTCAGCGCGAGCGAGAAGTTGACCATCGCCACCGAGAATCTGAAAAACCAGGGCGGCACGCTGAGTGCGGGCACAGACATGCAGCTTGATGTCAAAAAAGCGCTGCTGAACAGTCAAAAAGGCAGCATTGTTGCCGGAAAGAATCTGACCCTAAATGGCGACGGCGCGCTGGCTGTAAACAATAACGATGGGCTGATCCAGGGCGAAAATGTCCATGCCAGCGGAATTTCCACCCTCGCAAACACGCATGACGCACTGATCGCGGCAAGAGAAAACCTCTCCGTTTCAGCAACATCGTTGCTTAACGACGCGTCAACGATTCAGGCCGGTAGCCTGACGCTCGATCGCGTTAGCGCCGTCGATAACCTGAACGCCGCCACGCTGTATGCCAGCAAGACGCTGCAACTGACCCATCTTAACACGCTCAATAACACCGGCAGCTTTGTGATTTCTGACGGCACGCTGTCATTGTCCGATGTGAACACCCTCAATAACACTGAAGGTGCAACCCTGTTCGGCGCAGAAAACACCACGCTGAGAAACGTAGGTACCCTGAATAACAGCGGCGCCTCGATGATTAAATCGGATGCCGCTCTCTCCATCGCGGGAGCAACCACGCTTAACAACAGCAGCGATGCGGTGATTGCCTCTGCTGGCGATCTGACTATCAGCGGCGTGAAGACGTTAAACAACCGCGCCGTTATGATCGGCAACGGGACCATTGCGATCGACGACGTTGACGACCTGAAAAACGAAGGAGTTGTTCAGGCGGGCCTGGATCTGATCATTCGCAACGTTAAAAACCTGACCAACAAAGGCGAAGACCATGTGTTGGTTGCGCTGCGTAATCTGACGATTGAAGACGTTGAGTCCCTCGTCAACAGCGACAGCGCGGTGATCTCCGCCAATATGAAAACGGTCCTGAACGCCATTGGCGTTGTGACAAACCGCACGGCGGGCATCATCCAGGCCGTTAATGGACCGCTGGAGATAGTTGCCGACACGCTGAGCAATCTCGGCAGCATCACCGCTGATGATGGACAGCAGTCAGTGTCCACTATCGTGGCGGGCGGCGACATCACGATTAACGCGCAAAACCTGGCCAACACCGAACAGGCGGTGATTGTGTCGACGCAAAGCGACTTGTCTCTTAACGTCGCTCACAATGTGATCAACTCTGACGCGGCAGTGATCTCTGGGGCAAATAACACCACCCTTAATGTGGCCGGAGGAACGATCACCAACGAAAGAAATGGTCTGATCGCCGGTAATAACGTCACGATCAACGCGTCGAAACTGAATAATCATGAATCTGGCGTAACAGTCGCCAGAAACGACATGAATCTCAACCTTGACACGCTAAATAACACCAGCGGCATCCTCGAAGCGGGTCATGATTTAATGCTCAGGGTGAAAGATTCCCTCACCCTGGATGACATGACCCGCAATATCCGCGCGGGTCATGATATGACGCTGAGCACCGAAGGCTCCCTGTTCAATAACACCATGATGGAAGTGATTGGCAACCTGACGCTGCAGGCAGACGGTAAATTTGTCAACAGCAAGTCTGTCGTGACGGGCGGGGATATGCACATCCATGCCGGTGGGATGACGAACAACAGTAACAGCCTGCTTTGGTCGCTGGGGCAGATGGATATTGATGTCCGCAATGGCACCTTTGTGAATGACTTTACGGGCAACATTCTGAGCATGGGCGACATGTCGCTCATCGCGAAAAGCCTGATTAACTACGCCGGGATCATTCGTTCCGAGCAAAATATTAATATTGATGCAGCCTATCTGGAAAACCAAAGTACCTATACGGGCGGCACGATTTCGCAAACCCAAACGCAGGACGCAGTGGGCCAGTGGTCCGGTGTAGATAACGTGATGACGCAGGTCAGCATCACCACGGTGCTGCACATTCCGGTATTGAGCTCCGATATCGCCATGGACAAACTTGGCGAAATCAGCGCGGGCAAAGATATCAATATCAACCAGCGCGATATCTTCGCGGACAAAGAGATCAAAAATACCGGCGGCCTGATCCAGGCGGGACGTGATATCACCATTACCGGTAATCTTCTGAACTCGCCAAAATATACGTCGGAATCGATGTATGATTATCTGCACCTCACGCTCAATGAACCGATCGTGCTGACCGACTTCTGGAAGGTGGCATCGGAGCACTACACGACGCTGACCTTCAGCTCGCTGTATCAATACCTCGATTTCGTCTTTGGCGACGGCGAGCCCGAGACCAAAAGCGGCAGCGAGGATCCGAACAGAGATCGTAGCTATAAATCCCTGATCGACGCCGCAAATACCTCAACCCAGCTCAGCTATGTCATGAGCAAAGTGTTTGGCGAAACGTGGAACGCGCAGGAGTACGGTACCCTGAGCGCAGCATGGCACAGTCTCAACGACGGTGATGCCAGCACTAACTCACTGAAGAAAAATATGATCTACTTTGTGCCGTCTGAAAAAGGCGAAATCACGGCGGGTCGTAACTTCACGCATAATGGCGGCACCCTGGATAACGGCCTGGCGAACGCGGGTACGATCAGAGAGAACGCCACTGTTCAGAATATCGACGTGGGTGACTACAGCGTAGATACGGTCATTGCGGGCTATGATGTTGCCGTCAATACCAAAACGCTGGAAGAGCTGGCCATGGGGATTAGCCCGCTGCCGACCATAAAGGATTTGGTCTCCCTGCCGGGGATGTTTGAAGTCACAGACGAATTCAAAAAAGCCTCCGCGGCGGCGAAAAACGGTACCGAATACAGCGGCCCGGCCAACCACATCATTCCAATTTTCGAAACGCGCCCGGAAATGATCGACCAGAGCAAGTACAGCGGCTCTGACTACTATTTCGACAAGGTGGATTACACCACCACCGAAACCGTTAACGTCATTGGGGATAACTACTTCATCTCCGAATTGATTCGTCGAGAGATCAGCCGCTCCGTGGGCAGCCTGTTTGCGATACGAGACGGTCTCGAAGGCGATGCGCTGGTGCAGAATCTGATGGATAACGCCGGAATTGCGGCGAAAAACAGCGATCTGAATCTGGTGGTGGGCCAGCCTCTGAGCGAAGAGCAGCGCAATGGACTGACCCAGGATATCGTCTGGTTCGTGAGCCAAAACATCAAAGGGACGGAAGTGCTGGTACCGGTAGTCTACCTTTGCCCTGAAACCCTTCGCCAGCTGGCTTCCGGTGATATCAGCAATGGCACAGCGTCCATCGCTGCCGGGAATAGCCTGTCTGTTGATGCCACCGCCATCAACAATGTGAACGGTACCCTCTCCTCCCGGGGTGACGTTACGCTGGTGGCCGAGGGTGATATCAAAAACATCAGTAACGCGACGAATGCCGGCATCTCTGCGGGTAATAACGTCTCAATGACGTCGGAAAAGGGCAGCATTGCCTCTAACGGTGCAGCAGTGAACGCCGGTGGCGACATTGACATGAAGGCTGAACAAGGCGACATCACTCTGACCGCGTCTGTCGGCCACGGCGAAGACGGCAAGCAGATGATTCATGCGCACGATGACGGCGTCACCGCTGGCGGCAGTATCAATATGCAGGCGAAAACTATCACCTCCAACGCGGCGGATATTACGGCAGGTCAGGACGTGACCATGAAGGCAAGCGAAGGTGACGTCACCTTCAACGACCTGCATCAGATTGATTCTACCCGTACCATCAATACCGAGATCACCGGTCTGTCCAGCTATACCACCACCGACACCAAAACGGTCAGCGGGGAAGCTATCGGCTCAACCGTTAAGGCTGGCGGTAACGTTCAGATTGATGCCAGCAAGAATGTGGTCATGGAAGGCGGCAGCATTAACGCCAACGGCGGCGCCATCAATGCGGCAGAAAACGTTGAGATTAAAACCTCTGAAAACGTGTCCGTTCAGGAACAAACCACGCAGTCTCGCCAGTTTATTGCTGATGCCTCTATCAGCGGCGGCGGTAAATCCGCCTCGGTGTCCTACGGCAAAAACGAGGGCACCACAAAAAATACCACTTCTGGCGACTACTCCAGCGCGGGCGGTAGCTCTGAAACCTCCGCGGTTGGCGACAAACCGGGCCGCGCGCCGATCACCGATACGGCAGGCTTCAGGGTGGGTATGGAAGACACGACCGATACCGTGTCGACCCAGAGCAAGCAGAACACCAACGCGTCCATTAATTTTGCCGATTCCGGTTCCGTGAATGCAGGAAAAACGGCGGATATTGGCGGCGCTGACCTTTCAGCCGGCGATAAGCTCAGCATTAACGCGCAGGATGTCGCCAGCACCAAATACGAGGATGAAACCAAAACCACCACCACCCACAAAGACCGCTTTGTCGGTATTTCAGGTGAGGCCCACAGTGCCGTAGCTGACGCGATCGACAAAACCGGTAATCTGATTGATAAATCGCAGAAAGGTCAGTCAATTAACGGCGGAACCACGACGGCGGAAGTGCTGGGCGATGTGTCCAACATCCTGTTGAACGATCTTGCTGGCGCCTCCGTCACTTTCGGCGGTAATACGACGAAAACGAAAGAAACGAGCACCGCAACGGCGGAGAACATCACCAATATCAATGCTAAAAACGTCAGCATTAATTCGACCAACGATACCACGCTCAACGGCGTGAACGTGAACTCGCAGAATACGGAGATCAATGCGGGTGGCGATGTGGACATCAACGCGGCGAAATCAACGACCTCTTACACCAGTGAAACCGACAAACACAAAGGCGGTATTACCGCAGGCGTAGGCGTGGATATTACCGGCATAAGCGGCGGCGTTTCGGTCGATTACAACGGCAGTACGGAGCACGGTTCCGGCGGCTCGACGTCGTACCAGAACAGTACCCTCACCGGCGAAAATGTGACGGTGAACGCGGGCGGTGATATGCACATGAAGGGCGCTAACATTGATGCTGCGAAGGCCGATGTGAATGTCGCGGGCGACATGACTGTCACCTCCGTGCAGGATACCGAGCACACCGAAAGCAGCCGCGGTAACTGGGGCGCCTCGGTGGGCATATCGGGCACGTCGACAGGCGTTATCCCTAACGTATCCGTAAACGGGGGCGGAGGCTCCGAGAGTTACGATTCGGCTAAAACAGCGAAGCAATCCGGTATCAATACCACGGGCGAACTGAATGTCAAAACCGGCGGCGACCTGAACATGACCGGGGCCAACCTGGTGTCTCAGGACGGCACGGGCTCGGTGAACGTTGCAGGCGATATCAATGCGAAAACGCTGGAAGACCACGTTGAGCAGGATGGTTTGTACGGCGGTGGCGGTATCGGCCTGAGCGTGAAGGACAAAAAGGCCGTCGTGCCGTCTGCGAACATCTACGTCGATACCGTGGATGAAATTCACTACAACGAAACGCAGAAATCCACCATCGCAGTGGGTGACACGACCAGCGCGGCGGTAAACGGTGAGCTCAACGCCGATAAAGAGGCAATGTCGACCGTGACGCGTGATGAGAAAGAAGCAGGAAATAACATCTCCTACACGCTCGCCGATCCGGGCATCCGCAAGAAGAAGAAAAACGGCGCTGACGCAGACAGCGATACGCCAGCGGTGCCGGATGACGGCCATACGGGCGGTGGCGGTTGTCCACACAAGTGTACGCCGACTAAGCCGGGCTCAGCGCAGCAGACCACGACAACGACGACGCGCACCACGTCCGATTCTCAGCACATGACGGTTGAGAAAACGACGGCGTCAACGACCTCCACGTCCGCCTCTTCGGTGGTGCATAAAGAGGCCGTCGCGTCTGAAACAGCACACAGTGAAGCCGTGCCGAAAGTCGTGCCGTCAGCGTCTCAGCCGTTGACGCCAAAAGCAAAACCAGAGGCCGCAACGGTTACGCCAGTGAAGAAATGGGCCGTACCGGAAACTCACTATCCGGTGCTTTCTCCGGGCTCCGCGACGGCTAAAACCGGTAAAGACATGCCGAAAACACCGGACCACAGGAAGTGGAATGGCGACATGACCAACGGCGTTGCGCCGTCCAGCAACACCAAAGGCGATGACGTCAAGCTCTCTCCGGGGTCGTCCACCGGTCAAACCGGGATGGATATGCCGAAAACGCCGGAGCACAAGCAGTGGAATGGCGACATGACCAATGGCGTTGCGCCGTCCAGCAACACCAAAGGCGATGACGTTAAGCTCTCTCCGGGATCGTCCACCGGTCAAACCGGGATGGATATGCCGAAAACGCCGGAACACAAGCAGTGGAACGGTGACATGAGCAAAGGTGCGATGAACGTGCGTCCCCAGTGGAAGGCGTTGCAAATCGATCGACCGATTAATATCTATGCCCCGGTGACCATCACCTTCACCGACCAGCAGTACAGCTAAAACAAAAGGGTCTGACTTTCGTCAGACCCTTTTTTTAACGCCCCATTCGTGCGTTATTCGTCTTCCAGGTACGTATAACCGTACAGACCCGCTTCAAACTCTTCCAGGAACTGCTGCTGCAGCGCATCGTCCAGCCCGGTGTTTTTCACCTGGTCGCGGAACTGCGTCAGCAGGGTTTTCGGATCGAGCTGAACGTATTCCAGCATGTCCGCCACGGTATCCCCTTCGTCAGACAGCTCAACTTCCACGCTGCCGTCAGGGAAGACAAACACGTCAACCGCCTCGGTATCACCGAACAGGTTGTGCATGTTGCCGAGGATCTCCTGATACGCGCCGACCATAAAGAAGCCCAGCATCGGCGGGTTCTCCGGATCGTACTCCGGCATTGGCATCGTCGTTGCGATACCGTCGCCATCAACGTAGTGGTCGATTGCGCCGTCAGAGTCACAGGTGATGTCCAGCAGCACCGCGCGACGTTCCGGGGCGTGGTTCAACCCTTCCAGCGGCAGAACCGGGAACAGCTGATCGATACCCCAGGCATCCGGCATCGACTGGAACAACGAAAAGTTGACGTAGATCTTATCCGCCATTCGCTCCTGCAGCTCGTCGATAATCGGACGATGCGCACGGTTGCTCGGGTCGAGCTGTTTCTGCACTTCATGGCACATGTTCAGATAGAGCTGCTCCGCCCACGCGCGCTCCTGCAGGCTGAAGGTGCCTGAGGAATACCCCACGTGGATGTCGTGCAGGTCCATCTGGCTGTCGTGCAGCCATTCGCGCAGGGAACGACGCGTGCCCGGCTCGTGCATCTCCTGCCAGGTTTCCCACATGCTCTGCAGGGAACGCGGCGCATCGTCTGCCGGCGGCGTCGCTTCGGTGGTTTCGCTGCGCTCAACGCCGATGATGTTTGAGACCAGCACCGTATGGTGCGCGGTGACCGCGCGACCGGATTCGGTGATCACCGTCGGGTGCGGCAGGCCGTTCTCTTCACAGGCATCGCCGATCGCCCAGATAATGTTGTTCGCGTATTCGTTCAGGCCGTAGTTCACGGAGCAGTCAGACTGCGAGCGGGTCCCTTCGTAGTCCACGCCCAGGCCGCCGCCCACGTCGAAGCACTGAATATTCACGCCAAGCTTGTGCAGCTCAACGTAGAAACGCGCTGACTCACGCACGCCGGTCGCGATATCGCGAATGTTGGCCATCTGCGAGCCGAGGTGGAAGTGCAGCAGCTGAATGCTGTCCAGACGCCCGCGCTCGCGCAGAATTTCTACCAGCTGCAGCACCTGGTTCGCCGCCAGGCCGAACTTGGATTTTTCGCCGCCGGAGGACTGCCATTTGCCGGAACCCTGTGACGCCAGACGCGCACGCACGCCAAGGCGTGGCACCACGTTCAGACGCTCGGCCTCTTCCAGCACGATGGCGATTTCAGTCATCTTCTCGATAACCAGATAGACCTTGTGGCCCATCTTCTCGCCAATCAGCGCCAGACGAATGTATTCACGGTCTTTATAGCCGTTACAGACGATCACTGAACGGGTCATGCCCGCATGGGCCAGAACCGCCATCAGCTCCGCTTTGGAGCCGGCTTCCAGACCCAGCGGCTCGCCGGAGTGGATCAGAGATTCGATCACGCGGCGGTGCTGGTTAACCTTGATGGGGTAAACCAGGAAGTAGTCGCCTTTATAGCCGTAGGATTCACGCGCGCGCTTGAACGCGGCGTTAATCGAACGCAGGCGATGTTGCAGGATCTGCGGGAAGCAGAACAGTGCAGGCAAACGCTGGCCCTGAGCTTCACGGGCTTTCACCAGTTTGGCGAGATCCACGCGCGCTTCAGGGACGTCCGGATCCGGGCAAACGCTGATGTGGCCCAGTTCGTTGACGTCGTAGTAGTTATTGCCCCACCAGGCAATATTGTAAGTGCGCAGCATCTTGCTGGCTTCCTCGGAGCTCATCGCAACCTCCTGCATAGAACGTAGTACACCCTGTTCGCCCGCTGACGAAGGCGAAAAAGAAGACATGTCGTCAGACATAGCGAACCTCAACTCTTTGTATTAAGTGTAAAACAGTTGACTACTATCGCAGCGTTATACGGCGATAACAACCCATAAACGGCTCCGTTTTCCAGCAGAGTATGCTGAAATCCAGACCGTGCGACCGGTTTCTTATTCATATCATTGTAAAACACGTATCCGAACTCTGTATGACAAGGTTCGGCGAAACCACGAGAAAACTCTTGTATTAACAAGAGCGCCCTTGTTCAGTTTTCACAAAGCGTGACCGGCCCTGGAATCCTGAGAAGCGCCGAGATGGGTATAACATCGGCAGGTTTGCAGACTAGAAATGCGGGTTGCGGGAATCAAATGCGCGCCAGAACGGCTGCGCTGAATTAGCGGAAAACGATGGTTCATTATCTCGTATCACCTCCACGGCCGCCTCTGCTGAAACGGACCCCAAGCCAAAGCTAAAAGTTCACTGCTTTACCCGGCTGGAAGTGGCGACACGATGAGTTCATCGAGCGCTTATTTTATATGAGCCGCGCGCCGCGTTTTATACCGAGAAGGGGGCTAAAAAGCAAAACAAAAATGCGCGTGTTGCCAGCACCGTCAGGAATTTTTGCCAGCAGCAATTTCAACTGAGTGAGAGATGAGTCAAAAAAAACTGGAAATCGGGTGAAGAAGTGACCTAAAATAGCCATCCAGATGTTAATCCATCTATACTGATTAACACTCATACTGCCAGTGTCAAAAACCTGCAGGCCTTGGTAGAATTATCTCCTTTGGCTATTCCACACAGCAGCTTGAGCTAACCAAATTCCTCTTAGGTGAAATAAAACATGGCAAAACACCTGTTTACGTCCGAGTCCGTATCAGAAGGACATCCTGATAAAATTGCTGACCAAATTTCCGATGCGGTGCTGGATGCGATCCTCGCGCAGGATCCAAAAGCGCGCGTCGCGTGTGAAACCTATGTCAAAACCGGCATGGTTCTGGTTGGCGGTGAGATCACCACCAGCGCATGGGTTGATATCGAAGAGATCACCCGTAACACGGTGCGTGAGATCGGTTATGTGCATTCTGATATGGGCTTTGATGCCAACTCCTGCGCGGTACTGAGCGCGATTGGCAAACAGTCTCCGGACATCAACCAGGGCGTTGACCGTGCCGATCCGCTGGAACAGGGCGCGGGCGACCAGGGCCTGATGTTCGGCTATGCAACCAACGAAACCGACGTGCTGATGCCAGCACCGGTCACCTACGCACACCGTCTGGTGCAGCGTCAGGCTGAAGTGCGTAAGAACGGCACCCTGCCGTGGTTGCGTCCGGATGCAAAAAGCCAGGTCACCTTCCAGTACGACGACGGTAAAATTGTCGGTATTGATGCGGTCGTTCTGTCCACCCAACATTCCGAAGAGATCGATCAGAAATCCCTGCAGGAAGCAGTGATGGAAGAGATCATCAAGCCGGTTCTGCCAACCGAATGGCTGAGCAGCGCCACCAAATTCTTCATCAACCCAACCGGACGCTTTGTTATCGGTGGCCCAATGGGTGACTGCGGCCTGACCGGTCGTAAAATCATCGTTGATACCTACGGCGGCATGGCGCGTCACGGTGGCGGTGCATTCTCCGGTAAAGATCCATCAAAAGTGGACCGTTCTGCAGCGTACGCGGCACGTTATGTGGCGAAAAACATCGTGGCTGCCGGCCTGGCTGACCGCTGTGAGATTCAGGTTTCCTATGCTATCGGCGTGGCTGAACCCACCTCCATCATGGTGGAAACCTTCGGTACTGAGAAAGTGCCTTCAGAACAGCTGACCCTGCTGGTGCGCGAGTTCTTCGACCTGCGTCCATACGGCCTGATTCAGATGCTGGATCTGCTGCACCCAATCTACAAAGAAACCGCTGCATACGGTCACTTTGGTCGCGAACATTTCCCATGGGAAAAAACCGACAAAGCCGCGCTGCTGCGTGAAGCTGCCGGTCTGAAGTAATCGACTGACATCGCTTTTAAAAGGCCAGCCTTCGGGCTGGCCTTTTTTTTGTCGGGTGGCGGCTACGCCTTACCCGACCTACGGGGTACGGAGTTTTTATAGACCGGGTAAGGCGCAGCCGCCACCCGGCTGAAAGGCGCACCGTTTGGAACCGATTACACCGCAGCGGATGTCTTCCGCTTTCAGAATATTCTCTTTGCGTGATCGCCTTTCTTCTGCTGTTACATTCCCTTTCAGTTAAGTCTGAAATGTGTCCTTTCGCGATGCGCATCACCTCATTTACCTCTATATTTTCAAAGCCTTAATTTTATTTACGGTTACACACGAGTGTAACCGATTACACCAATGTGATTAATCTCACATATTTTTACGGGTCGCTCACCTACCCTTAACATCAATAAAACTGATAACCCAACTGGAGGGCATAATGCCTGACAATAAAAAACAGGGGCGTACGTCCAACAAGGCGATGACATTCTTCGTCTGTTTCCTCGCCGCCCTGGCAGGATTACTTTTTGGCCTGGATATCGGCGTGATTGCCGGTGCATTACCTTTCATCACTGACGAGTTCCAGATCAGCGCTCACACCCAGGAGTGGGTGGTGAGCTCCATGATGTTTGGCGCGGCCGTCGGGGCCGTCGGCAGCGGCTGGCTCTCCTTCAAGCTCGGACGTAAAAAGAGCCTGATGATCGGCGCGATCCTGTTCGTTGCCGGCTCACTCTTCTCTGCCGCAGCGCCTAACGTTGAGGTCCTGCTGGTTTCCCGCGTGCTGCTCGGTCTGGCCGTGGGCGTGGCGTCCTATACCGCCCCGCTTTACCTGTCTGAAATCGCGCCGGAGAAAATCCGCGGCAGTATGATTTCGATGTACCAGCTGATGATCACCATCGGTATCCTGGGCGCGTACCTTTCCGATACGGCGTTTAGCTACAGCGGCGCATGGCGCTGGATGCTCGGCGTGATCATCATCCCTGCAGTTCTGCTGCTGATTGGCGTTTTCTTCCTGCCGGACAGCCCGCGCTGGTTTGCTGCAAAACGTCGCTTCCACGATGCCGAACGCGTGCTGATGCGCCTGCGCGATACCAGCGCAGAAGCGAAAAACGAGCTGGAAGAGATCCGCGAAAGCCTGAAGGTCAAACAGTCCGGCTGGGCGCTGTTTAAAGAGAACAGCAACTTCCGTCGCGCCGTTTTCCTCGGCGTACTGCTGCAGGTGATGCAGCAGTTCACGGGGATGAACGTCATCATGTACTACGCGCCAAAAATCTTTGAGCTGGCGGGTTATACCAACACCACCGAGCAGATGTGGGGGACCGTCATCGTGGGTCTGACCAATGTGCTGGCGACCTTTATCGCCATCGGTCTGGTGGACCGCTGGGGACGTAAGCCAACCCTGACGCTGGGCTTCCTGGTGATGGCGGCCGGTATGGGCGTCCTCGGTACCATGATGCATGTGGGCATTCACTCCCCAACCGCCCAGTACTTTGCGGTAGGCATGCTGCTGATGTTTATCGTCGGGTTTGCGATGAGCGCCGGTCCGCTGATCTGGGTGCTGTGCTCTGAGATCCAGCCGCTGAAAGGGCGTGATTTTGGTATCACCTGCTCTACCGCAACCAACTGGATTGCGAACATGATCGTCGGCGCAACGTTCCTGACCATGCTCAATACCCTGGGCAATGCCAACACCTTCTGGGTCTACGCCGGTCTGAACATCTTCTTTATTGTGCTGACCATCTGGCTGGTTCCAGAAACCAAACACGTGTCTCTGGAACATATTGAACGTAACCTGATGAAAGGTCGTCCTCTGCGCGAAATCGGCGCCCACGACTGATCCTCTTACGGGAGGCGCCTCTTGCGCCTCCCCGCTTCGCGCTTTATGCTCTGCCCCTATGAAAGCACCCCGTCTCCCCATCGCCATTCAGCAGGCCGTTATGCGCAGCCTGCGGGAAAAACTCGCCCAGGCGAACCTGAAGCTCGGTCGCAACTACCCTGAACCCAAACTCGTCTACCAGCAGCGTGGTACCTCGGCGGGCACCGCCTGGCTTGAGTCGTATGAGATCCGCCTTAACCCGGTGCTGATGATAGAAAACCAGCAGGCGTTTATCGATGAGGTGGTACCGCACGAGCTGGCGCATCTGCTGGTGTGGAAACATTTTGGCCGCGTCGCGCCGCATGGAAAAGAGTGGAAGTGGATGATGGAGGAGGTGCTCGGCGTTCCGGCCCGCCGCACGCATCAGTTCGAGCTGGAATCGGTACGCCGCAATACCTTCCCCTACCGCTGTCAGTGCCAGCAGCACCAGCTTACCGTCCGTCGCCATAATCGCGTGGTGCGCGGCGAGGCGACCTACCGCTGCGTCAAATGCGGCGAGCCGCTGGTGGCGGAATAATTATCTGAACTTTTAGGAACTTTCCTGATCTGACTGATTGCATACAGGAACAACATTCGTTACGTTGCGGGCTCGTTTTGACACGGAGTGTAAGATGTCCCGTAATTTTTCTCTTGCGGTCGCCTTTTTGACGACAGCGCTCTCAGGCCACGCCCTGGCCGACGGTATCAACAGTTTCTCTCAGGCCAAAGCGGCCGGTGTTAAGGTCAACGCCGACGTGCCGGGCGATTTCTACTGCGGCTGTAAAATTAACTGGCAGGGTAAAAAAGGGGTCGTTGACCTTGAATCCTGCGGCTACAAGGTGCGTAAAAACGAAAACCGCGCCAGCCGTATTGAATGGGAACATGTCGTTCCGGCATGGCAGTTTGGCCACCAGCGCCAGTGCTGGCAGGAAGGCGGACGTAAAAACTGCGCCAAAGATCCGGTTTACCGCCAGATGGAAAGCGACATGCATAACCTACAGCCCGCGGTGGGCGAAGTGAACGGCGATCGCGGCAACTTCATGTACAGCCAGTGGAACGGTGGCGAAGGCCAGTACGGCCAGTGCGGTATGAAGATTGATTTTAAAGAGAAAGTCGCCGAGCCCCCTGCCCGCGCGCGCGGCAGCATTGCCCGCACCTATTTCTATATGCGTGACCGTTACGATCTCAACCTGTCCCGCCAGCAGACGCAGCTGTTCAACGCCTGGGACAAGCAGTACCCGGTGACGGAGTGGGAATGCCAGCGCGACGAACGTATCGCCAGAGTCCAGGGGAATCACAACCCTTACGTCCAGCGGGCTTGCCAGGCGCAAAAGAGCTAACCTACACTAGCGGCAATTCGCTTACATCGTATGAGACACGGAATTTCTGACTATGCGCATTCCCCGCATTTACCATCCTGAACTGATTACCGCAGGCCGCGAAATCGCCCTGTCTGATGACGCCGCCAACCACGTTGGCCGCGTGCTGCGCATGGGCGCCGGTCAGGCAATACAGTTGTTCGACGGCTCGAACCAGGTTTTCGACGCCGAAATTACGCGGGCAGATAAAAAAAGCGTACACGTGAACGTCCTGCGCGGTGAAGTGGATGACCGGGAATCACCGCTGCACATCCATCTGGGCCAGGTGATGTCGCGCGGCGAGAAAATGGAGTTCACGATCCAGAAATCCATTGAACTGGGTGTAAGCCTCATTACGCCACTTTTTTCTGAGCGCTGTGGCGTTAAACTGGATGCGGAACGTCTGAACAAAAAGATCCAGCAGTGGCAGAAAATTGCCATCGCGGCTTGCGAACAGAGTGGCCGCAACCGGATTCCGGAGATCCGCCCGGCGATGGACCTGGAGGAGTGGTGTGCTGAAGAGGACAGTGGGCTGAAGCTCAATCTTCATCCGCGCGCCAGCGCCAGCATCAATACGCTGCCGCTGCCCGTTGAGCGCGTTCGCTTGCTGATTGGCCCCGAAGGCGGCCTGTCGGCGGACGAAATTGCGATGACGGCACGTTACCAGTTTACTGATATTCTGTTGGGACCACGCGTTCTGCGCACTGAGACAACGGCACTCACGGCCATTACCGCGCTACAGGTACGGTTTGGCGATCTGGGTTGACGCATTATTGGAGAGAAAGATGATCAAGCTCGGCATCGTGATGGACCCCATCGCAAACATCAACATCAAGAAAGATTCCAGCTTCGCCATGCTGCTGGAAGCGCAGCGTCGCGGCTATGAACTCCACTATATGGAGATGAACGATCTTTACCTGATCAACGGCGAAGCCCGCGCCCGCACCCGCATCGTTAACGTCGAGCAGAACTACGACAAATGGTATGAGTTCGGCACCGAGCAGGACATTGCGCTGGCCGATCTCAACGTCATTCTGATGCGTAAAGATCCGCCGTTCGACACCGAGTACATCTACTGCACCTATATTCTCGAACGTGCCGAAGAGAAGGGAACGCTGATCGTCAACAAGCCGCAGAGCCTGCGCGACTGTAACGAGAAGCTCTATACCGCCTGGTTCTCTGACCTGACGCCGGAAACCCTGGTGACCCGCAGCAAAACGCAGCTGAAGGAATTCTGGCAGAAGCACGGCGACATCATCATGAAGCCGCTGGACGGCATGGGCGGCGCGTCGATTTTCCGCGTGAAGGAAAGCGATCCGAACATTGGCGTGATTGCCGAAACGCTGACCGAACTGGGGACGCGTTACTGCATGGCGCAGAACTATATTCCGGCGATCAAAGACGGCGACAAACGCGTTCTGGTGGTGGATGGCGAACCGGTCCCTTACTGCCTGGCGCGTATCCCGCAGGGTGGCGAAACCCGTGGTAACCTGGCGGCCGGTGGCCGTGGTGAGCCGCGTCCGTTGACCGAAAGCGACTGGGAAATTGCCCGCCGCGTTGGCCCTACGCTGAAAGCCAAAGGCCTGATCTTCGTCGGTCTGGATATCATCGGCGATCGTCTGACCGAAGTGAACGTCACCAGCCCGACCTGCATTCGTGAAATTGAGGCGGAATTCCCTGTCTCAATCACCGGCATGCTGATGGACGCTATCGAAAAACGTTTACAAAAATAACCTAACAATACTATTAGTGACAGCGCCTGAGTTTGTCCCCATACTGGGCGCTGTCGCTTTTTAAACCAGGAAACAGTACCTCTGACAATGAATTTACAGCATCACTTTCTTATTGCCATGCCTGCTCTCCAGGACCCGATTTTTCGCCGCGCCGTGGTTTATATTTGTGAATACAATGAAGACGGCGCGATGGGTATTATCATTAATAAACCGCTGGAAAATCTTCAGGTTGAAGGGATTCTGGACAAGCTGAAAATCCCGGCTGAAGCGCGACTGCCGGAAATCCGGCTTGATAAGCCCGTGATGCTGGGTGGACCTCTCGCAGAAGATCGCGGTTTTATCCTGCATACGCCGCCGGTATTCTCTTCCAGCATTCGCATCTCCGACAACACCGTTATCACGACCTCGCGTGACGTGCTCGAAACGCTGGGCACCGCAGAGCAGCCTTCTGAAGTGCTGGTGGCGCTGGGCTATTCGTCGTGGGAGAAAGGCCAGCTTGAGCAGGAGATCCTCGATAACGCCTGGCTCACCGCGCCTGCGGACATGAATATCCTGTTTAAAACGCCGATAGCCGATCGCTGGCGCGACGCGGCGAAACTGATTGGAATTGATATTCTGACCATGCCTGGCGTAGCGGGGCACGCCTGATGAGCGGAACGCTTCTGGCCTTCGATTTTGGTACCAAAAGCATCGGCGTCGCCGTGGGGCAGCGCATCACCGGTACCGCGCGCCCGCTTACGGCCCTGAAGGCCAACGACGGTACGCCGGACTGGAACCTCATTGAGCGCCTGCTCAAGGAGTGGCAGCCGGATGACGTGATTGTAGGGCTGCCGCTGAACATGGACGGTACCGAACAGCCGCTGACCGCCCGGGCGCGTAAGTTTGCCAATAAAATCCATGGCCGCTTTGGCGTCTCCGTGAAGCTGCACGACGAGCGTCTGAGCACCGTCGAAGCGCGCGCGGGTCTGTTTGAGCACGGTGGCTTCCGGGCGCTGAACAAAGGCAGCGTCGACTCCGCTTCTGCCGTCATCATCCTCGAAAGCTATTTCGAGCAGGGCTTTTAAGCACAGGGGCCTACAGCCGCCCCTGCGCCCGTCTCTCCGCCAGGCTCTGGTCAAAGTTCTGCATGCCTGCCTGCTGACCAGTTTGAATGATGCCGGGCAGCTGCCACGTTTTTCCTTCACGTATCAGATTCGCCGCCGCCGCGGTATTCACCAGCAGCTCATACAGCGCGACGCGCCCGCCCTGAAGATCGGGAAGCAGTTTCTGCGCCAGCACCGCACGCAGGCTGCCGGCCAGCTGGTTACGCACCGGATCTTTCTCCTGCGCCGGGAACGTATCGACCAGCCGCTCAATCGCCTGCGATGCCCCGCGCGTATGCAGGGTCGCCAGCACCAGATGCCCGGTCTCTGCTGCCGTTAGCGCCAGACGGATCGTTTCGCTGTCGCGCAGCTCCCCGAGCAAAATCACGTCAGGATCCTGGCGTAAGGCGCTGCGCAGCGCGTCGGCAAATGACGGGCTGTGCTGACCGATCTCCCGCTGCTGGATCAGGCAACGCTCGCTCTGGTAGATAAATTCCACCGGATCTTCGAGCGTGAGGATATGGCCGTCAGTATGGTGGTTGAGAAAATCGACCATCGCCGCCAGCGTCGTGGATTTACCGCTGCCGGTCGCCCCCGTCACCAGAATCAACCCGGATTCATTGGTTAACAGTTCCGGGATGGCCCTCGGCGCACCCAGTGAAGCGAGCTGCGGACAGGTACGCGGCAACAGCCGCAGCGTCACAGAGACACCGCGCATCTGCTTAAAGGCACTGCCGCGCAGGCGCTGGCCTCCCGCCACCGTCGCGGCAAAATCCACCTGCCCGCTGGCCCACCATATCCCCTGCTGCTCATCGTTGAGCCACGCTTTTAACAACGCCCCGACGTCGGGAGGAGGAAACGGTGCCGGTTCAAGGCGGCCCGTTCTGCGCCAGCGGGGTGGCGAATCACTGCACAGGTGTAGATCGGAGACGTTATGCTTTACACTAAGGGCCACAATTTCTTCCACATCCATAGACTACTCCTCGGAAAATGAACGACATTGCGCATAACCTGGCACAGGTCCGGGACAAAATCTCAGCCGCCGCAGCGCGTTGCGGCCGGGCTTCAGAAGAAATTACGCTGCTTGCAGTCAGTAAAACCAAGCCTGCGAGCGCCATCGCAGAAGCCATTGACGCAGGCCAACGGGCGTTTGGTGAAAACTACGTGCAGGAAGGCGTGGATAAAATTCGCTACTTCCAGGAACAGGGGAAGACGGATCTGCAGTGGCACTTTATTGGCCCACTGCAGTCGAACAAAAGCCGTCTGGTGGCAGAGCACTTCGACTGGTGTCACACCATTGATCGCCTGCGTATTGCGACGCGTCTGAACGACCAGCGTCCGGCAGAGATGCCAGCGCTTAACGTGCTGATTCAGGTCAACATCAGTGACGAAAACAGCAAGTCCGGCATTGCACTGAGCGAGCTGGATGCGCTGGCAGCCGAAGTGGCCGAACTGCCGCGCTTAACCCTGCGTGGTTTGATGGCAATCCCGGCGCCTGAGTCAAGTTATGAAAGGCAGTTTGCCGTGGCACAGCAAATGGCTGTAGCATTTGAGGCGCTTAAAGCGCGCTATCACACGGTAGACACGCTTTCTCTGGGCATGTCGGATGATATGGAAGCCGCCATTGCGGCAGGCAGCACGATGGTGCGCATCGGCACGGCAATTTTCGGTGCGCGCGATTACTCAAAATAATAAGGAAACCTGAGGAACGCCATGAAGACGTTGACTTTCCTGCTCTCAACGGTCATTGAGCTGTACACGATGGCGCTTTTGCTGCGCGTCTGGATGCAGTGGGCCCGCTGTGATTTTTACAATCCGTTCTCGCAGTTTGTCGTGAAAATCACGCAACCTGTTGTCGGACCGCTGCGCCGTATTATCCCGGCCATGGGTCCCATCGACAGCTCGTCTCTGCTGGTGGCGTTTATTCTGAGCGTTATCAAAGCGATCGTGCTGTTTATGGTCATCACCTTCCAGCCGATTATCTGGATTGCCGCCGTTCTGATTCTGATCAAAACCGTCGGCCTGCTGATTTTCTGGGTGCTGCTGGTTATGGCGATCATGAGCTGGGTCAGCCAGGGCCGTAGCCCGGTAGAGTATGCCTTGATTCAGTTGGCCGAGCCGCTGCTGCGTCCAATCCGTAACCTGCTTCCGTCTATGGGCGGCATCGATTTTTCGCCGATGATCCTGGTTCTGCTGCTCTATGTGATCAACATGGGGATCGCTGAACTGCTGCAGTCCACGGGCGATATGCTGCTGCCGGGGCTGTGGATGGCGCTATGAGTGCAGTAAGCACCTGCGCTGACGGGCTGGTTTTACGGCTATATATTCAGCCGAAAGCCAGCCGTGACAATATTGTTGGACTGCATGGCGACGAGTTAAAAGTCGCCATCACTGCCCCGCCGGTTGACGGCCAGGCGAACGCGCATCTGACCAAATATCTGGCAAAACAGTTTCGCGTCGCCAAAAGCCAGGTCATCATTGAAAAAGGCGAACTGGGGCGACATAAACAGGTAAAAATCCTTAATCCGCAATCTATCCCGACGGAAGTCGCGGCTCTGACAGAACAGGACTAAACCATGCAGAAAGTTGTTCTCGCGACCGGCAACGCCGGTAAAGTGCGCGAGCTGGCCTCGCTATTAAATGATTTTGGTTTGGACGTGGTCGCCCAGACCGATCTTGGCGTGGATTCCGCCGAAGAGACGGGGCTGACGTTTATCGAAAACGCGATCCTCAAAGCCCGCCATGCCGCGCAGATTACGGGCCTGCCCGCGATTGCCGACGACTCCGGCCTGGCCGTAGACGCCCTTGACGGCGCGCCGGGGATCTACTCCGCGCGCTATTCCGGCGTTGACGCTACCGACCAGCAGAATCTGGAAAAGCTGCTTGTCGCCCTGAAAGACGTCCCGGACGAGCAGCGCACCGCGCAGTTCCACTGCGTGCTGGTCTATCTGCGTCACGCGGAGGACCCGACGCCGATCGTCTGCCACGGCAGCTGGCCAGGCGTGATTACCCGTGAAGCGGCTGGCAACGGCGGCTTTGGTTACGACCCGATTTTCTTTGTCCCTTCCGAGGGCAAAACCGCTGCGGAACTGACCCGCGAAGAGAAAAGCGCGATTTCCCACCGTGGACGCGCGCTGAAACTGTTACTGGAAGCACTGCGTAATGGCTAATTTGCCACCTCTGAGTCTTTATATTCACATCCCGTGGTGCGTGCAGAAATGCCCGTACTGCGATTTCAACTCGCACGCGCTGAAGGGCGAAGTGCCGCACGATGACTACGTTGCGCATCTGCTGGCCGACCTGGACGCCGATGTACCTTACGCACAGGGACGTGAAGTTAAGACCATTTTCATTGGTGGCGGTACGCCGAGCCTGCTGTCAGGCCCGGCGATGCAAACGCTGCTGGACGGCGTGCGTGCGCGCCTGAACCTGGCAGCGGATGCTGAAATTACGATGGAAGCCAACCCCGGCACCGTTGAGGCCGACCGTTTTGTCGACTATCAGCGCGCGGGCGTGAACCGCATCTCCATCGGCGTGCAGAGCTTTAGCGAGCCGAAACTGAAGCGCCTGGGGCGTATTCACGGCCCGGAAGAGGCGAAGCGCGCGGCAAACCTGGCGACCGGTCTTAATCTTCGCAGCTTTAACCTCGATTTGATGCACGGTCTGCCGGATCAGTCTCTGGACGAGGCGCTGGACGACCTGCGTCAGGCAATCGAACTGAACCCGCCGCACCTGTCGTGGTACCAGCTCACCATCGAGCCCAACACCCTGTTTGGCTCGCGTCCGCCGGTGCTGCCGGATGACGACGCGCTATGGGATATCTTCGAGCAGGGTCACAGGCTTTTAACCGCTGCGGGCTATCAGCAGTACGAAACGTCGGCGTATGCGAAGCCGGGCTACCAGTGTCAGCACAACCTGAACTACTGGCGTTTTGGCGACTATCTCGGGATTGGCTGCGGCGCGCACGGTAAGGTGACTTTCCCGGACGGGCGCATTCTGCGCACCGCCAAAACCCGTCACCCGCGCGGGTATATGGAAGGCCGCTACCTGGAGCGTCAGCACGACGTCGAGGCGGCGGATAAACCGTTTGAGTTCTTTATGAACCGCTTCCGCCTGCTGGAAGCCGCGCCGCGCGCGGAGTTTGCGCTGTTTACCGGGCTGCCGGAATCGGTGATTCGCCCGCAGATCGACGAGGCGCTGGCCCAGGGATATCTCACGGAATGTGATGATTACTGGCAGATCACCGAGCACGGCAAACTGTTCCTCAATTCCCTTCTTGAGCTGTTCCTCGCCGAAGATTCCTGAAGGCTGATTCAGGATTTTGCATCCCGTTCTGCCGGCTGAGGGAAAGGCTGGCAGAGTGTGGGGATGGAAATTACGCGTTCATATGCAAAACAGCTCAGACGCGAGCTGACAACGGAAGAAAGGCGGCTTTGGTATCTACTGCGCAGCCGCCGTTTCGAAAATTATAAATTTCGCCGACAGCATCCGGTAGGAAACTACATACTGGATTTCGCCTGCTGCGAAGCACGTCTGGCAGTTGAGCTGGATGGCGGACAGCATGATGAAAATCAGGAATACGATCGTCAAAGGACGTTGTGGTTAAACCAAAAGGGCTGGCACGTTATTCGATTCTGGAACAACGAACTTTGGAATAATGAAGAGGCTGTGTTGGAAAAGATCCTTGAGACACTGCAAATGCTGCAACCCTCACCCCGGCCCTCTCCCTGAAAGGGAGAGGGAGCAAATCATCCCCTCGCCCCTTTGGGGAGAGGGTTAGGGTGAGGGCCCAGCGCGCAGAGCTCTTACTTCAGCGTCCCCACCAGCGCCTTCCGGCTGTCTTCCAGCGACACCACGCGTTTACACACGTCTTTGCCGAACTGCTGGAAATCATCTTCCTGGTTTTTCCACTCGTTCTGAATGGAGGTTTGCAGGCCGCCCAGACTGCCCAGCACGCCCTGCAGCGGGTTACCGCCGCCTTTCAGCACCGCTTTGGCGCCCATCTCGTTAATGCTGTCCTGCAGGATGCCGCCCATCGCCTGGTTCACCAGCTGCTGCCCGTCGGCACGGACCTGATCAATCGCCTTGTAGTGGAACGTCAGGCCGTCGGAGCGCGTCTCGATAATCCGGTTCATCTGTTCTTTAAGCTGCTTGTCCAGCTTCGTCAGGCGGGTGCGCATGTTGCTGCTCTCCCCCACCTCTTTGGTGATGATCTTATCCAGCGCCACGCGGCTCTTTTCGACGCGCGTCAGGGCACCTTCATTAATCCACGGCAGCGCGGTACGCAATTCGGACTGGTAGTCTTTCGCCTGCTCGCGCTGTGCGGCAGTCAGGTTGTACTGCTTGCCGTTATAGGTGACGTTCCCTTCTGGCGTAATCACCAGATTGCCGTTCTCGCCTTTGACCTGCACGGTTTGCGGGCTTAACACCACGTCATCACGCGGGGTGACGCTACATTGATAATCCGCATGGGCGGTGAATCCGGTTGCCATTAAAGCAACAGCCAGCAACGTTTTGCGCATCTTAAACACTCCCTCAGACAAAACAGGCCAGCTAATGCTGGCCCCTTACTGCTTAATTAGTCCCACCAAACGTCGAAAAGTTCGCTGACGCGGACATCTTCGAGCTTGTGGTCTTCAAGCCATTTACGGACCAGAGCCTGATGTTCTTCGGTGCATTTACCCACTTCCTGGGTGCAGATCAGACCTTCCCAGGCCAGATAGCCGCTACCGTCGAAGGCCAGTTTGTTTGGCTCGATCACCTCGTTGATGAACGCATCCACGTCCTGATCGATCTGCTCAACGCTGGTGCCTTCCGGGAAACGCCACGCAACGGAGAAGCCCACTTCCTGGAATTCTTCGATGTGCATCTTTTTACGCAGACGACGGCTACGATTCTTTGCCATTATTTCACCCTCTCGAACATTAAGTCCCATACACCGTGACCAAGACGATGGCCACGCTGTTCAAATTTCGTTACCGGACGCGATTCCGGACGCGGTACATAGTCGTTGCTCGCAGACTGGTTTTTGTAACCGTCCAGCGACGACATCACTTCCAGCATATGTTCCGCATACGGTTCCCAGTCGGTCGCCATATGGAAGACACCGCCCAGCTTCAGCTTGCTTTTAACCAGCTCGGCAAACGGCGCCTGAACGATACGGCGTTTATTATGACGCGCTTTGTGCCACGGGTCAGGGAAAAAGAGCTGAACCATGGTTAAAGAATTGTCAGGAATCATTTTGTGCAGCACTTCCACCGCGTCGTGACACATCACGCGCAGGTTCTCAACGCCCTCTTCATGGGCCGTTGCCAGACACGCACCAACGCCCGGGGAGTGGACTTCGATACCGAGGAAGTTCTGCTCCGGGCGCGCTTTCGCCATGGTCACCAGCGAGGCGCCCATACCAAAGCCAATTTCCAGCGTGATCGGCGCGTCGCGACCAAACAGCTCGGCAAAATCCAGAGGCTGCTCGCTGAACTCAACGCCCATCACCGGCCAGTAGTTGTCCAGCGCGTGTTGCTGACCTTTTGTCAGGCGGCCCTGACGACGGACAAAGCTGCGAATACGGCGCAGCGGGCGACCGTTTTCATCAAATTCCGGTGAAATGACGTCGTTTTTCATAAAAGAGTTGTCTGCTTGTGAGAATGTTCGGGAAACGGGCATTATCCAAAGTTAAGGCTTCTATGCAAGCATGGGAAAGATCCGGTTTACAGCAGATTGACGCTGTGCTGCAATCTGCGTCCCTGATTATGCGAATCGATGACCATGCAAGCCTCTCAATTTTCAGCCCAGGTGCTGGACTGGTACGACAAATACGGGCGCAAAACCCTGCCCTGGCAAATTGAAAAAACGCCTTACAAAGTATGGCTCTCCGAGGTGATGTTGCAACAAACGCAGGTCGCCACGGTAATCCCTTACTTCGAGCGTTTTATGGCGCGCTTCCCGACGGTGACCGATCTGGCCAACGCCCCGCTGGACGAGGTGCTGCACCTGTGGACCGGTCTTGGCTATTACGCCCGCGCGCGTAACCTTCACAAGGCCGCACAGCAGGTCGCCACGCGCCACAACGGGAAATTCCCGGAAACCTTCGACGAGGTGGCCGATCTCCCCGGCGTGGGACGCTCAACCGCAGGCGCTATTCTCTCCCTGTCTTTAGGCAAGCATTTCCCGATCCTCGACGGCAACGTGAAGCGCGTGCTGGCACGCTGCTATGCCGTTGACGGCTGGCCGGGGAAGAAGGACGTTGAAAAACGCCTGTGGGAAATCAGTGAAGCGGTCACCCCGGCCAACGGCGTCGAGCGCTTCAACCAGGCGATGATGGATCTTGGCGCCATGGTCTGCACGCGCTCAAAACCCAAATGCGAACTCTGCCCGGTGAGTAACCTCTGCGTGGCGTATGCCAACCATTCCTGGGCGCAGTATCCGGGCAAGAAACCCAAACAGACGCTGCCGGAGCGCACCGGCTACATGCTGCTGATGCAGCACGGTGACGAGGTCTTCCTGGCCCAGCGTCCGCCGAGCGGTCTGTGGGGTGGTCTATACTGCTTCCCACAGTTTGAAGATGAAGACTTGCTGCGTGAATGGCTTAAACAGCGTGGAATTGCTGCCGATAACCTGACGCAGCTGACCGCGTTTCGCCACACCTTCAGCCATTTCCATCTGGATATTGTGCCGATGTGGCTTCCCGTGTCCTCCTTCGCCTCGTGCATGGATGAAGGCACCGCTCTCTGGTATAACTTAGCGCAACCGCCATCAGTCGGGCTGGCGGCTCCCGTGGAGCGCCTGTTACAGCAATTACGTGCCGGTGCAATGGTTTAGCATCGGTCAAAAAAGAGGAATGAGTATGGCCAGAACGATTTTTTGTACTTTCCTGCAGCGTGACGCTGAAGGCCAGGATTTCCAGCTTTATCCGGGCGAGCTGGGTAAACGCATCTACAATGAAATCTCCAAAGAAGCCTGGGGACAGTGGCAGAAAAAGCAGACCATGCTGATCAACGAGAAGAAACTCAGCATGATGAACCCGGAACACCGCAAGCTGCTGGAGCAGGAGATGGTGAGCTTCCTGTTCGAAGGTAAAGACGTGCACATCGAAGGCTATACGCCACCGGAAAAATAATATCGAGCGGCTGTTGCCGGGTGACGCTACGCTTACCCGGCCTACAAAACCGTAGGCCCGTGCAAGCATAGCGCCGCCGGGCAACAGCAACGACCAGGCAAACACAACACGCACTCCCGGAATGATGAAAAAACTTTTAGCGCTAGCCCTTGTTGCGCCGTTGCTGGTCTCGTGTTCGTCAAAAAAAGGCGATGATTACAACGAGGCCTGGATCAAGGACACCAACGGTTTTGACATTTTGATGGGGCAGTTTGCCCATAACATCGAGAATATATGGGGATTTAACGAAGTTCTTATTGCCGGACCTAAGGACTACGTTAAGTACACCGACGCCTATCTGACCCGTAGCCACATCAACTTTGATGAGGGGACGATCACGATTGAGACCATCGCAGGCACGGACCCTGCGGCACGACTCCGTCAGGCGATTATCAAAACCCTGCTGATGGGTGACGATCCGGGCTCTATCGATCTCTACTCCGATGCCGACGATATCACCATCTCGAAAGAGCCGTTCCTGTACGGTCAGGTTGTCGATCAGACCGGTCAGCCGATCCGCTGGGAAGGTCGCGCCACGAAATTTGCCGACTACCTGCTGCAGACGCGCCTGAAGAGCCGCTCTAACGGTCTGAAGATCATCTATAGCGTCACCATCAACCTCGTCCCGAACCACCTCGACAAGCGTGCGCATAAGTATCTGGGCATGGTGCGTCAGGCCTCGCGTAAGTACGGCGTGGATGAGTCGCTGATCCTGGCGATTATGCAGACCGAATCCTCGTTTAACCCGTATGCGGTAAGCCGTTCCGACGCCCTGGGGCTGATGCAGGTGGTACAGCACAGCGCCGGGAAAGACGTCTTCCGCGCGCAGGGGAAATCCGGCACGCCGAGCCGCAGCTATCTGTTCGACCCGCAGAGCAACATTGATACCGGTACCGCCTATCTGGCGATGCTGAACAATGTGTACCTCGGCGGTATCGATAACCCAACGTCGCGTCGCTATGCGGTGATCACCGCCTATAACGGCGGCGCGGGCAGCGTGCTGCGCGTCTTCTCGAATGACAAAGTGCAGGCCGCGAACATCATCAACAGCATGGCACCGGGGGATGTTTATTCCACCCTCACCACCCGCCACCCGTCTGCGGAATCCCGCCGGTACCTGTATAAGGTGAATACGGCGCAGAAAAACTATCGTCGTCGATAATCAACACACCTTCTCCTGCAAGGAGAAGGTGTTCTGCTTCCCCCCACCCATACGAAAATGTTATTTGCATCACAATCCAAACTGCAAATTAATGTGGATTGCATTTTTTTGCGGGAGGTAACAAAACATATCGTTGCCAACTGATAGAATTGCATCAAATAACAACCCTGAATGTTCCTATAACAACATATCTCCCGCTCACTTGTGAGGAAAGTAACATGAACCTTAAGCTGCAGCTTAAAATATTGTCGTTTCTGCAGTTCTGCCTGTGGGGTAGCTGGCTGACTACACTCGGCTCCTATATGTTTGTGACGCTCAAGTTCGATGGTGCGTCAATCGGTGCCGTATACAGCTCGCTCGGTATTGCGGCGGTCTTCATGCCGACGCTGCTGGGGATCGTGGCGGATAAATGGCTAAGCGCCAAATGGCTGTACATGCTTTGCCATCTGGTGGGCGCGGGGACGCTGTTTATGGCAGCCCAGGTGACCACGCCGGGGGCAATGTTCATGGTGATCCTGCTTAACTCGCTGGCCTATATGCCAACGCTTGGGCTGATCAACACCATCTCCTACTACCGCCTGAAATCCGCGGATATGGATATCGTGACCGATTTCCCGCCAATCCGTATCTGGGGCACCATCGGCTTTATCATGGCGATGTGGGGCGTGAGCTTCGCGGGCTTCGAACTGAGCCATATGCAGCTCTATATCGGTGCGGCGCTCTCCGTGCTGCTGGCGATCTTCACCCTGACGCTGCCAACCATTCCGGTGTCTAACCAGCAGAAAAACCAGAGCTGGAGCACCATGCTCGGCCTGGATGCCTTCGCGCTGTTCAAAAACAAACGCATGGCGATCTTCTTTATCTTCTCCATGCTGCTGGGCGCGGAGCTGCAGATCACCAACATGTTCGGCAACACCTTCCTGCACAGCTTCGATAACAATCCGCTGTTCTCCGGCAGCTTTATCGTTGAACATGCGTCGGTGATGATGTCCATCTCTCAGATCTCTGAGACGCTGTTCATCCTGACCATCCCGTTCTTCCTGAGCCGCTACGGCATCAAGAACGTCATGCTGATCAGTATCGCGGCGTGGATGTTGCGCTTCGGTCTGTTCGCCTACGGCGACCCAAGCCCGTTCGGCACCGTGCTGCTGGTGCTGTCGATGATTGTTTACGGTTGCGCCTTCGACTTCTTCAACATCTCCGGTTCGGTGTTTGTGGAAAAAGAAGTGAAGCCTGAAATCCGCGCCAGCGCGCAGGGTATGTTCCTGATGATGACCAACGGCTTCGGCTGTATTCTGGGCGGCGTGGTGAGCGGTAAAGTGGTTGAGATGTACACCACCAACGGCATCACCAACTGGCAGCCGGTGTGGCTGATCTTCGCGGCGTACTCGCTGGTGCTGTTATTCGCGTTCATCGCGCTGTTCAAGTACAAGCACGTACGTGAACCGCACGGTGCCCAGCCGATCGCGCATTGATTGTTGTGCCCGGTGGCGCTAACGCTTACCGGGCCTACAAAACCAGACCGTAGGCCGGGTAAGGCGAAGCCGCCACCCGGCTATTTTATTCCAGACAGCACCCACCCTACCGACAATAAATCCGCGCTGCCGCCCGGGCTCAGGTTCCGTTCAATCAGTGCGTTATCCATTCTGATCAACGCCTCGCGGTCCCAGCCGTTAGCCAGCAGTTCCCGCGCGTAGCCCTGAACGTAGCGCAGCCCTTCCATGCCGCCGCGAGATACCAGATTGCTGTCCTGATTGACGGCCATCAGGCGTAACAGCAGGCCGTGAAGTGAATGTCCATTCCACTGCGCCAGCGCCTTACGCACCGTCGCAAAGCCGCTCTCCGCCTCACCGCGCGCGCCGGTTAAGCCGTACTGCTGGAACTGTCGCTCGCCCGCCGTCGCCTGTCCGCTGCGAGCGGCCAGCTCCCGCGATACCAGCCCGCTGCAAATGTTACTCACCTCACAACAGAGGCTCTCTGCGGAGATATTTTTCACACGACCGGCGGCGAAGCACAGTAAACCCAGGGCAAAAATCCCGCCTTTGTGCGTGTTCACTCCGTTCGTCGCGGCATACATGGCCTGCTCGCAGGCCAGCCCCATAGGGCGGAGAAGGCGTAGCTGTTCGCCAGCGGGTTTATCCGCATGCACGCTGCCCAGCTCGGCAAAGCGCGAAAACCACGGCGTAATTGCCACGATGCTGCGGACAAACAGCGCGTGGTCCATATCGCGATGGGAACCGTTGTTGAGCGTGTCCACCAGCCCTGGCTTGGGCGTCAGCTCCAGCTCCTGCCACAGCGCCGCTTCGGCAAGCGCGGGCACGTCAGCCGGGCGTGGTTTAGTCGCGAGCAAACCAGTCATCGATCGTCTTCTCCACGCGGGAAACCACCTGCTCAACGGGGTGGTTGCGCGAACGGGAACAGGCGTGGGCGGGCGCGTCGCAGATCAGGCAGCGCCTGAGATTCGCCCCCAGCGACTGACGCCCGACGTGGCCGTGCTGAGGACAGATCACGTCCAGATCCCACAGCCTGCCGAGCGGGTGCGTCTGCTCCAGATCCGCACAGTGCGCTTTGATTTCCACCGCCGGATGGGCCACGCACCAGAGGGCTTCAGGTCCGGTCGGGAGCCACAGCACCTGACGGTCCAGCACCTGCCAGCGGTTTTCCCACAGCAGCTGGTCGCACATCTGCAGCGCTACGCCCATGGTATTGCGGTAGCGCAGGCTGTCCTTGATTTCCCCTGGCGTGACCAGCGTGAGGGAAATCACCGGTTGTTGATAGTGCTCGAGCATGTCAGCCTGGCGCGCTGCGCGGCGCTCTTTCGCCGCCAGCAGTTCGTCAAGGCTGACACCCGCCCGCACGGGTGTCGCTAAAGTCATACTTCCTCCTTCACCTGTCGGACGGTGTCGATCACGCTGCCGTCGCGGTAGCGGATCACCCCGACGATTTTGTCGGTAAACTCAATCGGTTTCGGGACGCCGGTCAGGGAGATCGCCCGCTCGTACAGCGCGTTGATATCCACCACCTTCAGCCCGGCTTCCAGCAGCCGCTCGCGGATTTCCGGGCGCGCCGGGTTGACCGCGATGCCGTGATCGGTCACCAGCACGTCGATGCTTTCGCCCGGCGTGAGGCGCGTGGTAACCCGCTTCACGACAGTCGGAATGCGGCTGCGCAGCAGAGGGGCAACGACGATGGTCAGGTTCGCCGCGGCGGCCACGTCGCAGTGCCCGCCGGACGCGCCGCGCATCACGCCGTCGGATCCGGTGATGACGTTGACGTTGAACTCGACGTCGATTTCCAGCGCGCTGAGGATCACCACGTCGAGCTGGTCGCAGCTTGCCGCCTTGCTGCCGGGGTTGGCGTAAACGTTGGTGGAAATCTCCACGTGATTCGGGTTGCGCGCCAGCGAGGCCGCAGCCTGACCGTCAAAGCACTGAGTATCGAGCAGCTTTTCGATGAGCCCCTTCTCGTGCAGATCCACCAGGCTGCCGGTGATGCCGCCGAGCGCAAAGCGCGCCTTCACGCCGCTGCGCTCCATCTTCTCTTCCATAAAGCGAGTGCAGGCCGTGGCCGCCGCGCCGGAGCCGGTCTGCATCGAGAAGCCCGGTTTGAAGTAGCCGGAATGCTCGATCACGTCCGCCGCATAGCGGGCGATCATCAGCTCGCGCGGGTTGCTGGTGACGCGCGCCGCGCCGACGCTGATTTTCGCTGGGTCGCCCACGCTCTCGACCTGCACGATGTAATCCACCTGGTCCTGCACCAGGCTGGCGGGCATATTCGGGAACGGCACCAGTTCTTCAGTCAGCAGCACCACCTTGCGGGCAAAGTGCGCGTCCACCATGGCGTAGCCCAGCGAGCCGCAGCACGATTTGCCGTGCGTGCCGTTGGCGTTGCCAAACTCATCGCTGCACGGCACGCCGAGAAATGCCACGTCGATATTCAGCTCGCCGTCCTGGAGCAGCTTCACGCGACCGCCGTGGGAGTGGATTTGCACCGGCTCGTCCATCAGCCCGTGGGAGATGGCGTCCGCCAGCCTGCCGCGCATGCCGGAGGTGTAAATCCGGGTGATGACGCCGCTTTCGATATGCTCGATCAGCGCGTCGTTGCAGGTCATCAGCGAGCTGGAGGCCAGCGTCAGGTTTTTAAAGCCCATCCGCGCCAGCAGCGCCACAACGGTGTTGATCACCCGGTCGCCTTCGCGAAACGCATGGTGGAAGGAGATGGTCATCCCGTCCTGCAGGCCGCAGCGCTTAACCGCCTCTTCAATGGAGGCGCAGAGCTTGCGGCTGTGCTTCGCATCGCTGTCCGCCAGCCACGGCGTGGTGCTGTGGGCGGTATCAAAGGGTTTTAAGTCCCGCAGATGGGGAAAATTCACATGAAGAAGTTCTGTCTGATTCATTGTCTTATCCTTACCGACGCACGCCGGAGGCCGCCGCGCGCTCCAGCACCACCTGCGCGTGGTTAATAATCGGTGCATCCACCATTTTGCCGTTAAGCGACACCACGCCCAGGCCGTTACGCTCGCCCTCTTCTGCTGCCTCAATCACCCTTCTGGCGTGATCCACCTCTTCCTGCGTCGGGGCGTAGGCGTTGTGCAGCAGGTCAATCTGGCGCGGGTTAATCAGCGATTTGCCGTTGAAGCCCATCTTGCGGATCAGATCGACCTCGCGCAGGAACCCGGCCTCGTCGTTAACGTCTGACCACACCACGTCGAAGGCGTCGATACCCGCCGCGCGGGCGGCGTGCAGCACGGCGCAGCGAGCGTAGAACAGCTCGGTGCCGTCGCCGCGCTCGGTCTGCATGTCCATCACATAGTCAAAGGCGGCCAGTGCAATGCCGATGAGGCGCGGAGAGCTGCGGGCAATCGCCA
The DNA here is from genome assembly GCF_020567405.1 of Enterobacter sp. TCD1-1. Lineage (NCBI taxonomy): Bacteria > Pseudomonadati > Pseudomonadota > Gammaproteobacteria > Enterobacterales > Enterobacteriaceae > Enterobacter > Enterobacter sp. TCD1-1. Next base: position 96,660 of record NZ_JAJCXF010000002.1, read on the forward strand.
CGGCGTTGATGACGCCAATGGCCGACTCAATCGCCGCCATCACGCGGGTGGAACCGATCTCGCGGCCGCACGCCTGCTCGATGCGCTCGAGGTGACCCTCCAGCTCATAGATGTCGTCCGGGGTATCGGTTTTCGGCAGACGAATCACATCCACGCCTGCCCGCACGGCGGCTTCCAGATCCAGCAGGCCAAACGGCGTGCTCAGCGGGTTAATGCGCACCACGGTTTCGATATCCTGATACATCGGATGCTGCAGCGCGTGGAACACCAGCATGCGCGCCGTATCCTTCTCGCGCAGGGCAACGGCGTCCTCCAGGTCAAACATGATGGAGTCGGGACGGTAGATAAAGGCGGTGGAGAGCATAGCGGCGTTAGCGCCCGGCAGGAACAGCATGCTGCGGCGGAGTTTGCTCATTTCAGCGCCCCCCAGTTGATGGCCTGTTCATCGGCGGCACGCATCAGCGCGCTTTGCAGACGGGCGCGGATCACACAGTCCAGCGCCCCTTTGTCTTCAATAATGATTAATCCCTGGTGCACGTTCATGGCGCGCAATGTGTCGTTGACCACCTGGCGAATGTGCTCGCCAAACTGCTTAATCACTTCGCTGTGGATGACGATCTCCAGCTCGCCGTGAGCAGGAGCGATTTTCACCATCAGGTCGCTGGACTCCTGCGTTCCGGCCAGCGCCTCCCTTACAATTTTCATGATAAATTCCTGGTAGTTAAGCGACTTCCGCACTCGCACGGTAATGCGTTTCGAGATGCGCGAAGGTGGAGTCCGGGACAATCTCCCGGATCCGGGAAAACTGCTGTGTCTTCAGTAATCGGCGCACTTCGGACGCCGATATGGCGTTGCCGGTGGCCTTGATGCGCGGCATTTCCACCACCTCGATATGCGAGGCCAGCAGGTCGTGCAGCGTCTGGTTGTACTGGCGGGTGATATCGCAGAACGGCTCCGAACCGATGAAGCGGTGCGTAATGCCGAGCGCCGGGGCGATAAAGTCCCGGAAGATCAGCACGTCAATCTCGCTCCACGCCTGCTGCACTTTGCCGGTCTCCTTCAGGAAGTAGGCCGGAAACGTGGCGCGAGAGATGATGTACTGCGAGCCTTCATGCACCACCACGTTCGGCAGATGCGCCACGCCCGCGCGCACCATCTCGAGCCGCGCGCTGAACGGGAAGAACGAGGCGTCTTCACGCACCACGAACAGGTGCAGGGCGTCGCACTGCGCCGCCGCCTGCTCCACCAGATGGCGGTGGCCGAGGGTGAACGGATTGGCGTTCATCACGATGGCGCCAATCTTCTCCCCGCACTTGCGGTTCGCGCGCAGAGAACGGCAGTAGCGCGCGATCCCCTGCGGGGTGTTCTCCATCAGCACTGCGTTGTTCCCGCTCTGGGCAATCGGCCAGAAGCCGCTGCGGGCAAAACGCTCCCGGTTGCACGGACGAGTGCAGAGGAAGAGGTGAAAATGGCCGCGCTCCAGCGCCGCATGTTCCACCTCTGCCAGCAGCCGCGCGCTGAGGTTCTCGCCGCGAAGCTGCTCGTTAACCGCCACGCACTTGATGACGTTGGCGGCAAGCCCTGCGCAACCCACCAGCTGCGAGCCGGACCAGGCTTCGACGAACAGCGTGATGTCGTTGTCCAGGCCAAGGCCGCTGTCTGCCAGCAGATACCGGATCTGACTTAAGCGTTCCGGATGTTTCGCCACCAGCGTGTGGCGAAAATCGATGAGTTGCGAGTGCATGCTGCCGCCTTACTTAGTGTGCTGCCGCAAGCCCGACGGCTGGCGCTTCCACGATCACGTTGCTCAGATGACCGATATGCTCGATCTCCACCTCAATGCGATCGCCCTCTTTCATAAACAGCGGCGGGTTACGCTTTTTACCCACCCCGCCCGGGGATCCGGTGATGATCACATCGCCAGGACTTAAGCGGGTGAAGGTGCTGATGTACTCGATCAGCTCCGCAACCTTGTGGATCATGCTGCTGGTGTTGTCTTCCTGCACCATGCGGCCGTTCAGCCAGGTGCGAATCGCCAGTTGGTGCGGATCGGGGATCTCATCCGCCGTCGCCATCCACGGGCCAAACGCGCCGGTCTGACGCCAGTTTTTACCGGCGGTGAACCAGGTGTGCTGCCAGTCGCGGGCGGAGCCGTCCATGTAGCAGCTGTAGCCCGCCACGTGGCACAGGGCGTCGTCGCGGCTGATGTTCTCCCCGCCTTTACCGATGATCACCGCCAGTTCGCCTTCGTAGTCGAATTCGCTGGAGTGGCGCGGCTTCAGCACCGGCTCGTTGTGGCCGGTCTGTGAATCCGGGAAGCGGACAAACAGCGTCGGGGCCGGGTTGTGCTGGTCAAACTCCTTGCGCTTGTCGGCGTAGTTCATGCCCACGCAGAGGATTTTTTCCGGCTGCTCAATCACCGGTAAGAAGGTGATGGCGCTCATCGGCACGTCCACGGCATCGTTCAGGTAGCGGGTGGCCTGCGCCAGCCCGTTGCCCTGCAGCAGCGCCTTGAGGTCGCTGAAGCGGTCGCCCAGACGGCGGCCTAAATCAATCACGCCGTCGGCCTGCACGATGCCGTAGCTGCGTTTTCCCTGGTATAAAAAGCTTGCGAGTTTCATTGTTCTTTCCTGAAAACTTAAACGAGGAAGTTGCCCAGAATCAGCAGTGAGATGGAGACGTTAATCGCCCCGCCGATACGGGTAGCAATCTGGGCGAACGGCATCAGGCTCATGCGGTTGCCTGCGGTCAGGATCGCCACGTCGCCGGTACCGCCCTGGCCGCTCTGGCAGCAGGAGACGATGGCGACATCAATCGGGTGCATGCCAATCTTTTTGCCGACGAAGAACCCGGTCGCCACCAGCGCGGAGACGGTGCTGATAATCACCAGCAGGTTGGTCAGCGTGAAGGCGGCCACCAGTTCATGCCATGGGGTGATGGCTACGCCAACGGCAAAGAGAATCGGGTAGGTCACAGAGGTCTGGAAGAATTTGTACACCACCTGAGAGCCTTCCAGCAGGCGCGGAGAGGCGCCGTTGCAGAGCTTCACCAGTACCGCCATAAACAGCATGCCGACCGGCGCAGGCAGGCCAATCAGCTTGTGGCCGAGCATGCCCAGCATGTAGAGCAGCACCGCCAGCAGCGCGCCGGAGGCGATCGTGGTCACGTCCGCTTTGCCGGAGAATGCAGGCTGAGAGACGGTGGCATCGGCATTGGCGCGGTTAGGCATCAGCTGGCCTTCACCGGTCAGATGCGGGTAGCGTTTACCGAGCTGGTTCAGGCAGCCGGAGATGATGATCGCCGTCAGACCGCCGAGCATAACCATCGGCAGCACGCGACCGAGCGCCACGCCCTGGTCCATATGCAGCAGGGTGGCATAGCCGATGGAAAGTGGGATCGCCCCTTCCCCAACGCCGCCCGCCATGATTGGCAGGATGATAAAGAAGAAGATCTGGAATGGCTCAAGACCCAGCGCCAGGCCGACGCCCATCCCCACCAGCATGCCGACGATTTCGCCACACAGCATCGGAAAGAAGATGCGCAGGAAGCCCTGAATCAGCACCGTGCGGTTCATGCTCATGATGCTGCCGACAATAATGCAGCAGATGTAGAGGTAGAGAATGTTGGTGGATTTGTAGAACTTAGTGGTGGACTCGACCACCACGTCCGGCAGCAGGCCGTAATAGACCAGCGCGGAAGGGATAAAGGTGGCGCAAATCGCCGCCGCGCCGAGCTTGCCGACAATCGGCAGGCGTTTACCAAACTCACCGCAGGCAAAGCCGAAGAAGGCCAGCGTCGCCACCATCACCACGATATCGCTCGGCAGTTTTCCGCCCAGGCAATCAATGGCGATCAGCGCGCCCGCCAGAACGAACAGCGGCAGAGGAATAATCCCGATTTTCCAGGTATCCATAATATGCCACCAGCGCTCTTTAAGCGAAGGCCGCTGAATTTCAATCGGGTCGTGGGTAACAGAGAAAGAATCGTCAGTTGTGCTCATAATAAGCCCCTTGGTTATTTTGTGCGTTCAGCTTAGAGTCACAAAGGCTTACTTTATGTGAGGAATGACATATTAAAAGCGAAGTTTTAATGGCAGCTATGGTTTTAATGGTTTCTTTTATTTAATGTGATTTATGCCTTATTTATTGTCGTGGTTTTTATGGTTTCTTTTCTGAATTGAACAAACAAATAACATTTATTCGTGCAGCCAGAGGCCACCCGTCTTTGGGATGATGCTTTTACAACGCCCGCTGTGCAAGGGATCACAAGTTTTCGGCAAAGCGGACGTCCGCGCGAAAAAAGATGATATATTGGCGTTCTTTGTCGCTACCTTGCGTGAGAGTTATGAAAGTCTCTTTCCAGATAAAGCTGTTTATTTCGCTGGTTGCCTTTTTCTCAGTGCTTTTTGCGTTACTGGGCGGATATTATTATGCCGATGTCGGGAAACAGCTTTATCAGGAAATGAGCACGCGCGCCAAAATACAGGCTGAAGAGATTGCGCTTATTCCAACATTGCGACATGAAGTTGAACAAAAGAATATCATCGCCATCCATGATTTTATGCAGAAGATTTCTGCGCACAGTGACGCCAGCTTTATTGTGATTGGCGATAATAAGGGCCAGCATCTTTTTCACTCCGTCTTCGCCGACAGAGTGGGCACCACGCTGGTAGGCGGTGACAACGACGCCGTATTGCAGGGTAAAAGCACCACCACCATCCGCAAAGGCGGGTTGGGTATTTCGCTGCGCAGTAAGGCCCCCATCTTCAACGCTGCCGGACAGGTGGTCGGCATTGTTTCGGTCGGCTATCTCACCAGCTACCTGGACACCATTACCGTCAGTAAAGTGGTCAATATCCTGATTGCCGCGGTGCTGCTGCTGATTGCTCTCTTTATCTTCTCCTGGTTCTTTACCCGCAGTATTAAGAAGCAGATCTTCTCCCTCGAGCCGCGCGAGATCGGCCTGCTGGTGCGCCAGCAGAAGGCGTTGATGGAGTCTATTTATGAAGGCGTAATTGCCATTGACGATCAAAGGCGGATTGAAGTCATCAACCAGGCGGCGCGCAAGCTGCTGGGGCTGAGCCAGCCGGCCCGTGAGCTGCGCGGGCAGCTGATAAGCCAGGTGATCGATCCGGTCCCGTTCTTCGACACGCAGACGATGCTGGCGAAAGATACCCATGATGAGATTTGCCGTTTTAACGATCTCACGGTGATTGCCAGCCGGGTCCACATCATGCTTGAGGGATCGCTGCAGGGCTGGGTGATCACCTTCCGCGATCGCAACGAGATCGACTCGCTGAGCGCCCAGCTCAGCCAGGTCAAACGCTACGTCGATAACCTTCGCATCATGCGTCATGAGCAGTTAAACCGGATGACCACCCTCTCCGGCCTGCTGCACATGGGCCGCTATGAAGAGGCGATTGGCTACATTCAGGCGCAGTCTGAACACGCCCAGGAGCTGCTGGACTTTATCTCTTCGCGCTTTAGCTCCCCGACCCTGTGCGGTCTGCTGCTGGGCAAAGCCGCCCGTGCGCGGGAGAAAGGGGTCGAACTGAGTTTCGACCCGGCATGTCGGCTGGACAGGCCGTTCCTGCCGCTGGGGGAGCAAGAGTTGATTTCGATTATTGGCAACCTGCTGGATAACGCCATCGAAGCGACACAGCGGTCGCCGCTTCCCCACGCGCCGGTGGAGGTGCTGATAAAGCTCAGCGAACAGGAGCTGATCATTGAAGTGGCCGACCAGGGCGTGGGCATCAAGCCGGAGATCCGTGACCGGATCTTTGAGCGCGGCATCACCACCAAAACACGCGGCGATCATGGGATTGGTCTGTATCTGATCGAAAGCTATGTCACACAGGCTGGCGGCGCGATAGAAGTTGCCGATAATACGCCGCGCGGCACCATTTTCTCCCTGTTTATCCCGGCCACGGGAACCGCCCGGCAACTGGAAGACACCGACTATGCAACATGAACTTATCGACGTACTGATTGTTGAAGACGAGAACGAACTGGCGCAACTGCACGCGGAGCTGATAGGCAAACATCCGCGTCTGAGGCTGGTGGGCATTGCCTCGTCGCTGGCTGCGGCCCAGGCAGAGCTTGCAAACAAACAGCCGCAGCTGGTGCTGCTGGATAACTATCTGCCGGACGGCAAAGGGATCTCACTGATCAATAACCCCATGCTGGCCCGCGCCAACTGCTCGGTGATTTTTATCACTGCCGCCAGCGATATGGACACCTGCAGCCAGGCGATCCGCAACGGCGCGTTCGACTACATCCTCAAGCCCGTCTCCTGGAAGCGGCTCAGCCAGTCGCTGGAGCGGTTCGTGCAATTTGCCGAACAGCAGCGGGTCTGGAAGATTGTCGACCAGCAGAACGTGGATTCGCTGTATCAGCTTCAGGCAAAAAATTACCGCCAGGACAACGGCAGCAAGGGCATTGAGGAAAATACGCTGGCGCGGGTGCAGTCGCTGTTTAACGACAAGGCAACGCACTGCTTTACCGTGGATGAGGTGGTGAGCGAGACGGGATTGAGTAAAACCACCACCCGTCGCTATCTGGAGCACTGCGTGGAGACGGGGTTTCTCAGCGTGGAGATGCTGTACGGGAAGATCGGGCATCCGAGGAGGATGTACAAGCGTAGTGCGGTTTAACTCCCCTCACCCCGGCCCTCTCCCCAAAGGGGCGAGGGTGAAAAGACGGCTCCGTGCAATCCCCTCTCCCCTTTGGGGAGAGGGTTAGGGTGAGGGGGTCTACTTCAACACATACCCATACAGCCGCTTAATCCCGTCGGCATCCTTCTCGCTGTAAACGCCCTGCAGCTCCGGCGAGAAGCCCGGCAGCAGGTTGATGCCCTCCTCCAGCGCCAGGAAGTAACGCTGTACCGCCCCGCCCCAGACTTCACCCGGGACCACGCACAGTACGCCCGGCGGATAGGGCAGCGCCCCTTCGGCCGCAATTCGCCCTTCGGCATCCCGTATGCGAACCAGCTCCACGTCTCCGCGAATATACGCCTGATTGGCATCCTGCGGGTTCATCACCACCTCAGGCAGGCTCTCCTTGCGGAACATCGCCTTCTGCAAATCCTTCACGTCAAAGCTGACGTAGAGATCGTGCATCTCCTGGCACAGCTGGCGAAGGGTGTAATCCCGGTAGCGCACCGGGTATTTCTGGAAGATCGTCGGCAGCACGTCTGCCAGCGGCGTATCGTCTTCAATATGCTGTTCAAACTGCCCCAGCATCGCCACCAGCTGCGCCAGCTTCTCGCTGCTTTCGGCAGGCGTCAGCAGGAACAGAATCGAGTTAAGGTCGCATTTTTCCGGCACGATGCCGTTTTCACGCAGGTAGTGCGCCAGAATCGTTGCCGGGATCCCGAAATCGGTGTACTCCCCCGTCTCGGCATCGATGCCCGGCGTGGTCAGCAGCAGCTTGCACGGGTCGACAAAGTACTGCTCGCTTGCATAGCCCTCAAACCCGTGCCATTTGGCCCCCGGCTCGAAGCTGAAGAAGCGCAGCTCGCTGGCAATGGCATGCGTCGGATGATCCTGCCACGGCCGCCCCGCCACCACCGGTGGGATAAACGGTTTGATCATATGGCAGTTGGCAATGATCGCCTTGCGCGCCTCAATGCCCAGCTCGACGCACTCCGCCCACAGCCTGCGTCCGCTCTCCCCTTCATGTATTTTCGCGTTGACATCCAGTGCCGCAAATAGCGGGTAAAACGGGCTGGTGGAGGCATGCAGCATAAAGGCATTGTTCAGCCGCTTGTGCGGGCAGAAACGCGCCTGACCACGAATGTGATTATCCTTTTTATGGATCTGCGAGGTTTGCGAGAATCCGGCCTGCTGTTTGTGCACCGACTGGGTCACGAAAATCCCCGGATCGTTCTCGTTCAGCTCCAGCAACAGCGGGGATGTTTCCGCCATCATCGGAATAAACTGCTCGTAGCCCACCCAGGCGGAGTCAAAGAGGATGTAGTCGCACAGATGGCCGATCTTGTCGATCACCTGACGGGCGTTGTAGATCGTCCCGTCGTAGGTGCCTAGCTGAATGATCGCCAGGCGGAACGGACGCGCCTCGTCGGCTTTCTCCGGCGCCGCCTCGCGGATCAGATCCCGCAGATACGCGTCATCAAAGCAGTGGTCGTCAATCCCGCCAATAAAGCCAAACGGGTTACGCGCGGCCTCAAGGTAAACCGGCGTGGCACCCGCCTGGATCAGCGCCCCGTGGTGGTTAGATTTATGGTTGTTGCGGTCAAACAGCACCAGATCGCCGCGGGTGAGCAGCGCGTTGGTCACCACCTTGTTGGCCGCCGACGTCCCGTTCAGCACGAAGTAGGTTTTATCCGCGTTGAACACTTTCGCCGCGAATTTTTGCGCATGCTTGGCGGACCCTTCGTGGATCAGCAGATCCCCCAGCTTCACGTCGGCATTGCACATGTCGGCGCGAAATACGTTCTCACCGAAGAAATCATAGAACTGCCGCCCTGCCGGATGTTTTTTGAAAAAGGCGCCGTGCTGGTGTCCTGGACAGGCGAAAGTGCTGTTGCCCATCTCCACATACTGACTCAGGGTGTCGAAAAACGGCGGCAGCAGGTTCTCTTCGTAGCGGCTGGCAGCAGTTTCCAGTTCCAGAAACTCCTGAGCTTTACCCGAGATGACCGCGGTGGCGCCATCGGGCACCTCCGTTGGCTCCTGCGAGAAAATAAACACCGGTAAATGAAAGCCCGTTCGTTTCAGCAATGCAAGGATGCCGCTGCGACTCTCTGTCGTCGTCATGACGACGGCTGCCACATCGGTGAAATCCGTGCTGTCCAGCGTCACCTTTTCGCGGTGCGTAGACACAGTTGAGAGCAGCTCGCGGCTGACGGCGATTTTCATGGTTTTCATAAGCGCAATTACCCTCACCGAACGGTGAGACAGGGAGGAGAAAATTCGCGCAATAATGTCACCTTTTATTTTGAGGTGCAAGAAGGAATCAGTATGCACGAAACCACCCAAAGCTAAGGCCCGCGCAGCGCTGACGTGCCATAATAATGCAATATCAATGATTAAATAACAGGAGTTAACTTTGGTTATCGGGCCATTTATCAACGCAGGAGCCGTATTGCTGGGCGGCGTACTCGGCGCAGTGCTAAGCCAGCGGCTGCCGGAGCGTATTCGCACCTCCATGCCCTCAATATTCGGCCTGGCATCGTTAGGGATCGGTATTCTGTTGGTGGTCAAATGCGCCAACCTGCCGGTGATGGTGTTGACCACCCTGCTCGGCGCGCTGATTGGCGAATTTTGCTATCTGGAAAAAGGCATTAACAGCGCGGTGAGCAAAGCCAAAAACCTGATAGCCCGACCGGGCAAGGCGAAACACGGCACGCACGAGACGTTTATTCAGAACTATGTCGCCATCATTATTCTGTTTTGCGCCAGCGGCACCGGGATTTTCGGTTCGATGCAGGAAGGAATGACGGGCGACCCGAGCATTTTGATTGCAAAAGCGTTTCTTGATTTCTTCACCGCCACTATTTTTGCCACCACGCTCGGCATTGCCGTGGCGGCGATTTGCGTCCCGATGCTGCTTATCCAGCTGGCACTGGCTACCTGCGCCACGTTAATTCTCCCGCTCACTACGCCGGCGATGATGGCAGACTTTACCGCCGTCGGCGGCCTGCTGCTGCTGGCTACCGGGCTGCGCATCTGTGGGATCAAGATGTTTGCCGTGGTGAACATGCTGCCCGCACTGCTGCTCGCCATGCCGCTCTCCGCGCTCTGGACGCACTTTTTCGCTTAAGGATGCGGCGAAATGGTGAGAGATTGCGCAGTCCGTAACGAAAACAACATTTTTCGTTGACGCCACCGGGCAGATCGGGTTTAATGCGCCCCGTTGCCCGGATAGCTCAGTCGGTAGAGCAGGGGATTGAAAATCCCCGTGTCCTTGGTTCGATTCCGAGTCCGGGCACCACTATTTAGAAAACCCAGCCTATGGCTGGGTTTTTGCTATATGGCTACGGCCGATTTCTGGGCGCTGATAAGCGTGGCTTTCATGCAGGCACGCTTACGCTAATAGCCCGGTAAGTTAATACAGGTGGTGGTTCTTTTTTATCACTTAATTTTGCCGGATAAATTGCTGACCTGATTTGAAAGGTTGTCGTTGCTCCGCTTCATGTCATCAAGGCTTCTTTGCAATCGCTCGATCTTACTCTCCTGCTCAGAATTCTTTCTCTCAAGCTGTGAAACCTTCTGAGTTAGCTCATCGACTTTGCGGTTGTTGGACTTCATCTTCCTCAGGCTATCCTGCATCTCCTGTAGATCCGACTCCCTGAAATCAGAAGGCTCGATTTCATCTGCATCAGAAATTACCGGGATATATCCTATATTACCGCTGCTGGGTTTGATACTAACCTGAACTTTATTTAGACCCGCAGAGTGCGCGTAACCTATTGAAGAAAAATAAAAAAAAGAAACAACACACAGACCAGACAGATATTTATTCATTTCTAACGTCCTTTTAAATTTTTCAATCACTTCCAGGAGTCTCCTTCTGGTATCACCCGCTCAGGATAAAACACTTGGCTTAGCCTCAGGCAGTTCATAAACGGAGTTAAAGAGCAGAAGATACTATTCGTTTTTCATTATAATACGCGTTTCCTCTCCCCCAAAATCCAACCGCCACCCGCTCATTTTTTGCCACCTTACATCCGCCGGTATCGAGATAAGCGCGTTAACACGCACCTTATTAACGAACCCGCCCTCGTGGCGGTTTTTTGCTTTTGAATTCCTGACAACTTTAGGGATCGTTCCCACCTGTGCCAAGCAGTTTGTTTTTGAAGATAAACAAACACGCCTCATTAAAGTTCTCCGCCCCCAGCCGTTCTGAGAGCGCCGTCCGTTTGCGATAGAGACTTTTCACCGACGTATTCAGCTCGCCTGCAATCTCCTCCATTGACATCCCTGCTCTCAGCAACCGCAACATGATCGTTTCATGCGTGCTCAGCCGTAAATTCAGCAGCCACTTCGTGGTCAGGCGACGGCCCTTCATATTGAGCACCAGGTTAAACAGCGAGGCCATATCCGGCGCCGTCAGCGACGTGTTCATAAACAGCTTCATACTGAGCAGATTCTCCTCGCGGTGGCGCATATCAAGCATAACGCAGCAGATCGTTTTTCTCGTTCTGGCCGGATGGCGTATCAGGTAATCATATAAACGGAGCGGACAACGACTATCAATCAATACAGAATATTCATCTGCACCGTTATCAAATATGTTTCTGTCAATCGAATCAAGCAGGATAATATCCGGAAAAAATATCCGCATGCCCCTGACAAGGTAGCGATCCTGAGTCACTAACACTATTGAAGTTGCCACTAACCATCCCTTTTAGATTAAAGCAAGAACGATCCTGCGAAAAGAAGACCGCCTTCGTTTTATAGCGCTGTTAGATTAACGATAAATGTATTCTGGCTTTGGACATCCCTCAATACACACATTGATGAGTAAGACTTCCTGTAGACTATCATTCAATGGCTGCCATTAATTATAAATAAAAAAAAATCGCAGAAAAGTCACTTCTCTAAACATTAAGAATTTTTGTCATGAAACTTCCCAAACATGCACCAGAAAGTACTTTAATTGAGGCATATAAGCGTCATTAAAAATATATACAAAACTGTCATAATAAAAATAAAACCATTATATTTCAATGCATTACAATTAATGACTCAATTCAAAATAAACACAAAAAACGGCTCATTACAGAATTATCTCAAAACTACGCAGCCGCTTTTCAGCATATTTATCCGGCAACATATCAGGTGTACATTACCTCCCATCCAGTCTACTGAGATGAGGATCCATAATTACCTTTAAGTAAGTACCCCGTAACATCACTGCATTCAGATTTAATGTTCTCATTTATGGCCTTTTACGCTGAGCTTAAAGGCGGCCGTGTTATGCAATGGATTCATGAAAAACAAATGGCAAATAGATATGGAAAGATCACTTAGCTTCAGTACATTATTCTTTTATCGCACCCCAACATTATTGTTTCTGTTATTACTCTTTCCTGTTCTGGTTCAGGCTACGGAATCCGTTTATGAGCAACAGATTCAACAGGCGCGTTACGGTAATTACACGTCGTTTCTCGATTATCTTCAGCGTTATCAGCAGCAGCATGCCCTGACGCCTGAACACGTTGCGGACTGGTTACAGGTGGCAGCCTGGGCAGGCCATGATGACGAGGTTATTCAGGTCTGGCAGCGCTACAGCATTTATATGCCGCTTCCCGCCCGCGGCGTTGCGGCTGTCGCACAGGCCAGGCGAAATCAGAAAGCGTGGCAGCCCGCTCTGGCGCTCTGGAAAGAAGCGCGCAGCCTTGCGCCGGATAACGACGATTATCGTATCGGCTATATCAAAACCCTGGCCGATGCCCGTAAAGATACGATTGCCCTGCAGGAGGCCAGACAACTGGTGGCGGAGGATCCCTCGCAAGCACATCTTCAGACGCTGGCGTATGTCTGGCTACGCCAGGGAAAAAGCTGGGATCGGCTTTTAGCCGACACGCGCGCGCTGAATATCGCGCCAGAAAATCACGCGCTTCTTCGCGAGCTGATCGACGCGCTAACGGATAACCGGGTCAATACTCCCGCGCTCCTGCTTTCACAAAAGGTGGCGCTGTCTCCCGCGGAGCGTCGTCGTCTTGAGCTGAATGCCGCCGCCGAAAGCGTGCGCCTTGCAGATGTGCCAGGCAGAACAGAAAAAGAGCGCCTGCAGCTTGCGCAATCTGCGCTGAATCGTTACGTCGCGCTGCTTTCTCGCTGGCGAAGCGAGCCACAGGCGGCGGAAGACATCGTCCTTGCGCGTATCGACCGGCTCGGCGCGCTCTACGCTCATGCCGATTACCCACAGGTCATCAGCGAATATCAGGATCTGACGGCAGCCCGGCATCCGGTGCCGGGCTGGGCAATCGGCTGGGTGATCTCCTCATATCTGCAGGAGAAAAACGCTGCCGCCGCCTTCGCGCTTCTGCAACGCTATCCGCAATACGCATCTGACCCGCAGGACGAAGAGCACGCGCTTTTCTACGCCTGGCTGGATACGGGAGAGTATCCGTCCGCCCGCCGGTATGCAGAGCGCCAGACCCGCAACGTTCCCTGGACCCGTTACGATTTCGGCTCCCCTACTCCTCAGCCGAACGATCGATGGCTTACCGGTCAGTCGCTCCGTTTTAACTATTTGCTGGCGACGAATGCCCTGCCGGAAGCCGAAAAGCTGGCGCACCGTCTGGCGACAACCGCGCCGGGCAATCAGGGATTGCAGATTGACTACGCTACGCTGCTTCAGGCGCGGGGTCTGCCGCGCGCGGCGGAGCAAACGCTGAAAATGGCGGAGGCGCTGGAGCCCTCGAATCTGGAGCTTGAGCAGCAGCAGGCTTACGTCGCCATGGATCTGCAGGAGTGGCGGCAGATGGATTTACTGACTGACGACGTCGTTGCCCGCGCGCCGCGCGATCGCAGCGCCAGGCGTCTGGACAGGCTCCGCACCGTCCACCATATGTCCGAGCTGCGCCTCAACGCAAGCAAGGGTTTGCACTCCGATAGCCCCGTCAGCGGGACACACGACCTCAACTGGGACGCCACGCTCTATGGCCCGCCCGTAGCGGATAACTGGCGGCTGTTTGCCGGCACCCGCTATGCAGAGGGTAATTTCGATGAAGGCAAAGGCACCAGCCGCCACCTGTTGGGCGGTATCGAATGGCGGCCACGCGATCTCCAGCTCGAAGCCGAGCTCTCCAGCAACCGCTATCACGGGGCGAACAAGCCGGGCGCTCGCCTCTCAACAACGTACTTTGTCACCGATAACTGGCAGGTCAGCGGCAGCCTTGAGCGCCTGTCGCGCACCTCGCCCCTGCGGGCATTACGCAACGGGATCAGCGCCAACCGGGGGGAAGGCGGGGTGCGCTGGTATCAAAACGAGCGTCGTGAGTACCAGTTCAACGCCGCCCTCAGCCGCTTTTCGGACCATAACCGCCGACAGGAATACACCCTCACGGGCAAGGAGCGTCTCTGGCAGACACCGTCCCTGACGCTGGATCTCGAACCGGGGATCGCTGCCAGCAAAAACAGCCTGCGGGACACCCTCTATTACAACCCGGCGCGGGATCTTTCCGTGACGGCCGCCCTGGCCGTTGACCATGAGATGCTCCGCCATTACGACACCCTCTGGAGCCAGCAGTTCGTGGCGGGAGGCGGCCGCTACTGGCAGAAAAATCAGTCCGCTGGCGCCATCGCTCTGCTGGGTTACGGACAACGCGTTCAGTGGAACAACGTCATGGATACCGGCGTGATGCTGAACTGGGACAAGCGCCCTTACGACGGCAAACGCGAGAGCAACCTCTCCGTCACGTTTGATGCGACTTTACGCTTTTAAGGATGATGATGATGAACACACGTTTTTCCGCGAGCCTGATACTCCTCGGCTGGCTCTGCCTCAGCGCGAGCGTCTGCGCGCAGGCATTTTCGTTTATTGCGCCCAAAGATCGGCCGCAGCTGGAGGCGAGCAAACCCTGGCCGCAGAACCAGTTTCTGGTGCTGGCCTACCACGACGTCGAAGACGATGCCGCCGATCAGCGCTACCTCTCCGTACGAACCAGCGCGCTAAACGAGCAGATAAGCTGGCTGCTGCACAACGGGTATCACGTCATCAGCGTGCAGGACATTCTCGATGCCCATGACGGAAAAAAAACGCTGCCGCCCAAAGCCGTTCTGCTCAGCTTTGACGACGGCTACAGCAGCTTTTACACCCGCGTCTGGCCACTGCTTCAGGCGTGGAACGTTCCTGCGCTGTGGGCGCCGGTGGGCAGCTGGGTGGATACGCCGGAAAATCAAAAAGTTAACTTCGGCGGTCTGATGACGCCCCGCGATCGCTTCGCGACGTGGGACATGGTGCGCGAGCTCAGCCGGTCTCCGCTGATTGAGATCGGATCGCACACCTGGGCCTCGCATTACGGCATCCCGGCTAACCCGCAGGGCAGCCGCGAACCGGCCATCGCCAACCGCTTTTATGATAAAGCGACGGGCCGCTATGAAACCGATCGGCAGTTCAACCAGCGGATCGGCGATGACGTTCGCAAAGTGACAGACAAAATCACGCAGGTAACGGGCAAGGCGCCGCGCGCCTGGGTCTGGCCCTATGGTGCGGCCAACGGTACGTCGCTTGCCATCGCCAGACAGCAGGGTTATCAGCTGGCCTTTACCCTTGAGGACGGGCTGGGGAACGTGCAGGAGCTGGGCAATATTCCTCGTCTGCTGATCGCCGGCAATCCCTCGCTCAAGGCGTTTGCCAGTACGGTCAGCCAGGTTCAGGAGCGCGAACCCGTGCGCGTCATGCACGTCGATCTCGACTACGTTTACGATCCCGATCCGGCCCAGCAGACCCAAAATATCAACAGGCTGATCCAGCGGGTCTACGACATGAAAATCAGCCATGTTTTCCTGCAGGCATTTGCCGACCCGCAGGGCGACGGCAGGATCAAGGCGCTCTATTTTCCCAACCGCCAGCTGCCGGTCCGGGCCGACCTGTTTAATTTTGTCTCCTGGCAGCTGCAGACCCGCGCGGGTGTGAAAGTCTTCGCGTGGATGCCGGTGCTCTCGTTCGATCTCGATCCTGCCCTGCCGCGCGTGCAGCGTCGGGATCGTCAGACCAGCCGGTTAAGCGATGCCACCGAGCCCTATATCCGGCTTTCTCCGTGGAACCCGCAGGTGCGCCAGCAGGTGACGGACATCTATGAAGATCTGGCCCGCTATGCCAGCTTCAACGGGATCTTATTCCATGACGATGCGGTGCTGACGGACGTGGACGATGGCCCTCAGAGCACAACACGTCAGAAAAGCCAGACGCTTATCGGGTTTACCCACGCCCTGAGCCTGGCGGTGAAGCACATTCGCGGCCCGCAGATAAAAACCGCCCGCAATATGTTTGCCTTACCCATTCTGCAGCCCGAAAGCGAAGCGTGGTTCGCGCAGAATCTTGACGATTTTCTGGCGGAGTATGACTGGACGGTGCCGATGGCCATGCCGCTGATGGAGTCCGTCCCGGCAGACGAAAGTGATGCCTGGCTGGCGCGTCTGGTGAAAGCGGTCGCCATGCGTCCCGGCGCGCTCGATAAAACCATTTTTGAACTGCAGGCCAGGGACTGGGAGCGGAAACCGCAGCGCGCCGTTTCCGACAGCCAGCTGGCACAGTGGATGCGCGTGCTCCAGCTGAACGGCGTCAAAAATTACGGTTACTACCCCGATGATTTCATCAACAACCAACCTGATATCTCACACATCAGGCCTGTATTTTCTTCGTACTGGTACCCTGACAATGACTGATCGCATTATCGCCTTTTCCATTTTATGTCTGGTATTCGGGTTGCCGTTAGGCGTGGCCGCCCTCTTTACCGGCGAGCTGATTCTGGATTTTGTGTTCTTCTGGCCGCTGTTCATGTCCGTGCTCTGGATAACCGGCGGGCTCTATTTCTGGTTTCAGCTTGAACGCCACTGGTCGTGGGATAAAGAGACGCCCGCCCCGACGCTCGCCGGTGAGCCGCTCATCTCCATTCTGATCCCCTGCTTCAACGAGGAACGAAATGCCCGGGAGACGATTAGCGCCGCGCTGGATCAGCGGTATGAAAATATCGAGGTTATCGCCATCAACGACGGTTCGTCTGACAACACCGCGCAGGTGCTGCAGGCGCTGGCGCAGGAGCAGCCGCGCCTGCGGGTGATTAATCTCGCGGAAAACCAGGGGAAAGCGCTGGCGCTCAAAGCCGGGGCAGCGGCGGCCCGGGGCGATCTGCTGGTCTGCATTGACGGCGACGCCCTGCTCGATCGCGATACGGCAGCGTATCTGGTGGCACCGCTGATTCAGTATCCCCACGTCGGGGCGGTCACCGGGAATCCGCGTATTCGCACGCGCTCCACGCTGATCGGCCGCATTCAGGTGGGTGAGTTCTCATCGATTATCGGGCTCATCAAGCGGACGCAGCGGATCTATGGCCGGGTATTTACCGTCTCGGGCGTCATCGCCGCCTTTCGCCGACAGGCGCTGGCAGATGTCGGGTACTGGAGCCCGGACATGATCACCGAAGACATCGACATCAGTTGGAAGCTGCAGCTGCGCCACTGGGATATTTTTTTCGAGCCGCGGGCGCTGTGCTGGATCCTGATGCCGGAGACGCTCAAGGGCCTGTGGAAACAGCGTCTGCGCTGGGCCCAGGGCGGCGCGGAGGTGTTTCTGGTCAACCTTCGCAGGATTGTGCGCTGGGAGCATCACCGCATGTGGCCCCTGTTTCTTGAGTATGCCCTGTCAACGCTGTGGGCCTTCGCCTACGCGATGACGGTGCTGTTATTTATTCTCAGCCATATCGCTCCTGTTCCTGCCAGGCTGACCGTGGAGAGCCTTTTTCCACCGGAGTTTACCGGGCTACTGCTGGGCGTGATGTGCCTCCTGCAGTTCCTCGTCAGTTTGTACATCGAACGGCGCTATGAACGGAAGGTGGCCAGCTCGCTTTTCTGGGTGATCTGGTTCCCGATGGTGTACTGGATGATCGGCCTGTTCACCACCCTTGTCGCATTTCCAAAAGTCATGCTTAAACGCCAGCGCGCCCGCGCGCGCTGGATCAGTCCGGACCGGGGAAAAGGACGCATTTAATGAACGAAAATACCTTAATTCTGACCGAACATCGGCTGCTGCCACGTCTTTTCGATGCCGCGTTAACGCTGGTGGCGTGGGGAGGCTTTCTGTTTTTCCTGTATGCCCGGCTCTGGATGCAGCTCACCGAGGAGAGCGACTACCACTGGGGCGTCATTATTGCGTCTTTTAATACGGTGTTGCTCTACCTGCTGTTTGCTGCGCTCAACGGCTGGCTGCTGATTTTGTGGTATCAGTACAATCGCCGTCGGGCCCACGTGAGGCGGCGTCAGCCGGGCTATTTTCATCAGGAGGAGCTGGCCCGCAGCTTTAATGTTTCACCGCAGATCATCTCCGAGATGAGCCAGTACAACCTGCTGACGGTCTATCATGACCAGATTGGCCGCATCATCGATCTGAAGATCAACGGGCAGGAAGAGGAAGAACAGTAACAAAAAGCCCCCGCAGGATGCCCTGCGGGGGCTTTTTTATTGCGGGTAAGAGCTACTTATCTTTAACCACGATCAGCGGCTCAATATCGCTCTCTTTCTTCACCACCAGCGAGTCATCTCCGCGCAGGCAGGTCCCACCGTAGTTCCCGCCCACGGTAAAAGTACAGACCTGAATGTACTTACCGTCGACGTTTGGCAGGCACCACAGCTGCTGGTAGATGTTTTTACGGTCGACAAACTTGCCGCTGGATTTATCCAGCAGTTCGTCCTGGGCGCTAATCAGGTCGATATTACTGCCGCAGCGTCCGGCAATCGGCTTGACGGCGTATCCGGTCTGCTTCAGCAGATCGTTGACCTCAAAATCGGTGTCGAGCAGGTAACGATGATTCGGGAACAGCTGCCACAGCACCGGAAGAATCGCTTTGTTGCCGGGAATGACGGTCCACAGCGGTTCAAAGACCAGCACCTCCGGGCGCAGCAGGACGTCAATCAGGCGCACTTCGCCTTCAGGATGTCCAGTGCGGATCGGCACGGCGGCATATTCGGTTTCGCTGACCTCACGGATCTGCTCAATCGCCGTCTCCCACGCCCAGGTTTTCCACACGCAGTTGACGTGGCGACCTTCGTCGTCAATCAGCTGTCCGGCGGCATCCCAGCTGAGCGCCCCCAGCCCGTGGAGGATTTTAGTCTCGAACCCGGCCTGCATCAGCGAACGCTGGATAAAGAGCGCGTGATAGTCCTCTTCAACATCGTTGTCCTGCATGATGTGCACGAATGGCCGGGCGTGGCTGTGCTTCCAGGCGCCGGTCAGCTCTTCCAGCAGGCCTTCTGCCGGGTTATGCCCGTTGCCGCGATAGCCGTTTTTCACCCACTCTTCGAGAATCAGCCCGCCCTCGGTATGGCAGGAGGCGGAGTCGGCGTTGTACTCGTAGACCTTGATGCCGCGCTCATCCATACAGAAATCCATACGACCGGTGATCATATGGTGACGACGCCACTGCCAGGAGAGGCGCAGGCGCGGCCAGAGGATTTTCGGGATGTCGAAAAGCGCCAGCAGGCTGTCGTCTTTCAGCACCTTGTCCGTGGCGTGCAGGTACATCAGGTGCAGTTCATTGGTGGCCTTGATCAGCTCCTGCTCGGCGCTTTCGGTAATGGTGAAGTACTGGCAGGGATCTTTGTTGATCACGTGACCGTTGGCGCGAATATACGCCTGCTGCAGCGCGTCATTTTCGTTGAGCCACTTGCCGTCGAACTGACGTTTGTTTTTCAGCCGCGCGCCGCTGATTTTCAGCAGTTCGCCGTCGATTTCCGGCTGGGGAATGCTGTGTTCCGTATCGTCGGTCTGGATCATCCAGCCGAGAATTTCCGTGTCGTTGAAGGTGTCATGGATTGTATAACACCCGTTTTCCACGCTCAGGCGCAGCTCGCGCGTCCACTGCTGCCCGAGCGGCAGCGGAGAGTGAATGACGTTCTGCTCCGCAATTCGCACCTTATCGTCCAGAAGCTGGGTGATCACCGCCACGTGGCCGGTCTCATGAAACTCGCCGCCCTTTTGCCAGATCAGCAGCGCCCCGGCGCACGGCGCACGTTTTGAGCCGTTGGCAAAAGCCTGAAGGGGCAGAATGTTATCGTTCACCACCTGACGCAAAAAGCGCAGAGAGAAAATTTCCCACGCCATGCCGACGTCGGTAAACACGAAGCCATAGTTGAGAAACAGGAAACGGCGAGCAAACTCAACGCACTGCCACTTGTGGCCCATGTATTCGTTGCCGATGTAGCTGCGAAAATCCGCGTCTTGCGGGTAGTTGCGCGGGTCCAGACTGCCGTAATTTGAAGAGTAAATCGCCACGCCACCGGGCGCATAGCCTAACAATGTCCCGAATGGCGCATCACTGCTTAACGTTCCTTTACGCATGTATCCAACCTAAAACAGGCAGGCGGCAATTTTTATAGGTTGTCGTCGTCTGCACGTTGTAATTAACCTGACAGAGGAACGTTTATCATACACCTGCGTGGTAAATAATTCGCCTTACCCGGCCGACAAAACATAAACCCTGTAGGTCGGGTAAGCGAAGCGCCACCCGACACGTTTAAGGCTCACATCTTAAACAACCAGCATGCCGCTAAATGTCCTGGCGCGATCTCCTGCATCGCTGGCTCCTGTGTCTGGCAAACCGGCATGCTATGCGGGCAGCGGCTGCAGAACTTACAGCCCGGCAGCGCGGACGTAGGGCCGGGCATTTCGCCGCGCAGGGTTGCGTCTTCGAGGTTGCGAATGCGCGGGTCGGGCTGGGGAACCGCCGCCAGCAGCGCGCGGGTATAAGGGTGCGCCGGACGCTGATACAGCTCATTCGCCGGCGCCACCTCCACCAGCTTACCAAGGTACATCACCCCAATGCGGCTGGAGATATGACGCACCATCGAGAGATCGTGGGCGATGAACAGATAGGTCAGCCCCAGCTCCTGCTGCAGATCCTGCAGAATATTCACCACCTGCGCCTGCACCGAGACGTCCAGCGCCGAGAGCGGCTCATCGCACAGCACAAATTCAGGGCGTACGGACAACGCGCGGGCAATACTGATGCGCTGGCGCTGCCCGCCGCTGAACTCATGCGGGAACCGCTCAAGGTGCTCCTGCTTCAGCCCCACTTTGTAGAGCAGCGTTTCCGTCCGTTCGCGCTGTTCTTCACGGCTGTAGCCGTGGATCTGCATCGGCTCGGCCACCAGCTGTCGTACCGTCATGCCGGGGTTAAGCGAGGAGTAAGGATCCTGAAAAATCGCCTGCATCCGTTTACGCAGCGGCTTGAGCTCTTTTTCGCGGGCGTGGGCGATCGCCTGTCCGGCAAAGTGGATTTCGCCCGCGGTGATATCGAAGAGGCGCAGGATGGCGCGCCCGAGGGTGGATTTCCCGCAGCCGGACTCCCCCACCAGGCCAAACGTCTCGCCGGGCTGGATATCAAAGCTCACGCCATCAACCGCCTTCACGGCCGTGCCTTTACGCAGCAAACCGCCGTTAAGCGGATAGTGTTTGCGCAGATCGCGCACGCTCACTAATGGCACCTGTTGTTCACTCATGCCTGAATCTCCTTATCGGCCCATAGCCAGCAGGCGGCGCGATGGCCCTCTCCCATGGCGTAAAAAGCGGGCTGCCGTTCACACTGGGGCATGCGTTTCGGGCAGCGTTCGGCGAAGGGACAGCCCGGCGGCGGGTTAAGCAGGCCAGGCGGTGCGCCTTCAATGGGCGATAAACGTTGATTAACCTCGTCCGGACGCGGCAGCGAGGCCAGCAGCCCCTGGGTGTAAGGATGCGCAGGGCGATAAAAAATGTCTTCCACGCTCCCCTCTTCCATTACCAGCCCGCCGTACATCACCACCACGCGGCTGCAGACCTGTGCCACCACGCCGAGATCGTGGGTGATCAGCAGAATCGCGGTTTGGGTCTGCTGTTGCAGGCTTTTCAGCAGACGCAGGATCTGCGCCTGAATGGTAACGTCCAGCGCCGTGGTCGGCTCATCGGCAATAAGCAGCTTAGGGTTGCAGGAGAGCGCAATGGCGATCATCACCCGCTGGCGCATCCCGCCGCTAAACTCGTGGGGATACTGGTCGTATCGGCGTTCCGCCTCGGCAATCCCCACCTGTTCCAGCATGGCGATCGCCGCCGCTTTGGCCGCTTTTTTGGTCAGTCCTTTATTGCGCATCAGGATCTCTGCCATCTGTTTGCCGATGGTCAGCACCGGGTTCAGGGCGGTCATCGGATCCTGGAAAATCATCGCGATCTCGTTGCCGCGAATAGCGCGCATCTGCGCAGAGGTTTTCTGCGCCAGATCGTCATTCTGGAAGCGAATGCTGCCGCCGGTTATCCGTCCATTGTTCCCCAGAAGCTGAATGATCGACTTACAGGTGACGCTTTTCCCGCAGCCCGACTCGCCAACAATGCCGACAAGTTCGCCCGGCTGCACCTGAAAGCTCACGCCGCGCACCGCGTGAACCTCGCCCTCGCGGGTGCGGAAGGTGGTTTGCAGGTTCTCAAGCGCTAATAAGTTACTCATCGCGATTCGCTCCTGGTTCAAAGGCGGTACGGAACACATCGCCCAGCACATTAAAGCTAAACACCGTCAGCAGGATCAGAATGCCGGGGAACATCGCCAGCCACGACGCTTCGCCAATATACGACTGGGCATTGTTGAGCATGCTTCCCCACGACGCCGCCGGTGCCTGCACGCCGAGCCCAAGGAAGCTAAGCGTCGACTCCATCAGAATGGCCGAGGCGATATTGAGCGTGGCGGCCACGATAATGGTCGGCAGCACGCCGGGAATAATGTGGCGCACGATAATGCGCAGCGGGTTTTCCCCCGACGCGCGGGCATAAAGCACATACTCGCGCTCTTTCACCGATAAGGTTTCTGCGCGCACCAGCCGCGACATGTTCATCCACGTCAGCAGGCTGATGATCAGAATGATGTTATCCACGCCCGGCTTGAGGTACGCATTAACCACCAGCAGCAGGAAGAAGGCCGGAATGGCCATCAGGATATCCACGGCGCGCATCATCAGGTTATCCAGCCAGCCGCCAAAGTAGCCGCTTACCGTTCCCACCACCGTACCGATAAGCGTGGAAAAGAGCATGGCGAGAAAACCGACCATCAGGGAGATCTGGCCGCCATATAGCGCGCGGGTGAAGTAGTCGCGTCCATACTCGTCGGTGCCGAACCAGTGTGCGGCATCCGGCGGTAGCGTGCGTGCGCCGAGCGCCATCCGATCCGGATCGTACGGACTTAACCCCGCACAGAGCGCGGCGACAACGAAAATAAAAAGCACAAACAGGGAGAACTGCGCCGGACGATTGCGGCGCAGCTGGTGACGAACCTGCTGCCAGCGTCTGCTCATCCGGGTTACCTCAGCGTACGAATGCGGGGATCGGCGAAGCGATAAAGCAGATCGGCGATCAGGTTACCGACGATCAGCATCATCGACGAGAGCATGATGATCGCCATGATCAGCGGATAGTCCAGCGAGGCGATCGACTGGATCCCAAGCAGCCCCATCCCCGGCCACGAGAAGACGCTTTCCGTCACATAGGCCCCCACAATCAGCTCACCAAACGACAGGCCGAACAGGGTGATCACCGGCAGCAGCACGTTTTTCAGCACGTGGCGGAACAGAATGCTGGAACGCGTGGCGCCGTAAGCCAGCTGGGTCTGCACGTAGTCGGCCGAGAGCTGCGAGATGGTGTTGGAGCGGATGTAGCGCACATAGCTGGAGAGGTTGTAGAACGTGAGGGCAATACACGGCAGCACGCCGTGACGCAGCACGTCCAGCGCATTATCTTCCATGCCGATGGTGCGCATCCCCATGCTGGGGAACCAGTTAAGCTGCACGGCAAAGACCGTAATCAGCAAGATGCCGAACCAGAAAATCGGCACCGAGATGCCGATATAGGCAAACAGATTAAGCACGTGATCCAGCCAGCGGTGCTTAAATGCCCCCGCCAGCAGGCCGAGCGGGATGGCCAGCACGATCGCCAGCAGCAGCGACGCGCCCATCAGCCCCAGCGTGGCCGGAATGCGTTCGCCGATCATCTCCAGCACCGGGCGGTGGTAGATCAGCGAATAGCCGAGATCGCCCTGCAGGACGTTTTTCAGCCACAGGACGTACTGCGTAACCAGGGGCTTATCCAGCCCCAGGCTCTGGCGAATACGTTCGATATCTTCCGGAGCCATACGCGGCGTAATGTACGCCGCCACCGGATCGCCGGGCGCGAGCTTGACCAGCAAGAACGCCACCAGTGAAATAAAGAACAGCATCGGCAGCAGCTGCAGCAGCCGACGCGTGAGAAGTGTGTTCACGACATGCCCTTACCAAGGCCCCGACCCGACGGTCGGGGCAATCGCTTATTTCTGATAGATTTTTGACAGATCCTGGAACAGATAGACCGGTTTCGGCTCCGCTTCCTCGGTACCGCCAAAACGCTTGTCCACCGCGACGGTCGCATTGGTATAGGCGATCGGGTAGTACGTCATGTCGTTTGCCACCGTTTGCTGAATTTGCTTGTAGATCTCAGCCCGTTTCGCGGCGTCAGTTTCCACGGCGCCTTTATCCCACAGGGCATCAAACTGCGGATTTTTGTAGTGCGCGTAGTTATAGGCTTCATTGCTCATGAACAGCGATTTGTAGCCGTCCGGCTCGGAGCCCATGATGTAGCCGCCCAGGTTGAGCTCCCACGCGGTGTTGTTCATATCGAGGCTGCGCTGGGACATGGCGTTGGAATCCAGCGGCATCAGCTCTACGTTCACCCCAATAGCCTTCAGCGCCTGCTGAATATAGAGCGCCATGCTCTCCTGGGTTTTGCTGGTGTTCACATACGCCAGGCGCAGCTTGAGGTTGTCCGGCGCGCCGGATGCTTTAAGCCGCTCTTTGGCCTTTTGCAGATCGAATGTGTACTGTTCAACGTCATCCGTTTTGTAAAGCGTATCGGGCGTCAGGAACGAGGTCGCTGGTTTGGCGTAGTCCAGCGAGGTAAACGCGGTCTGGGTCAGCTCGTCTTTGTTGATGGCGTAAGCAATGGCCTGACGCAGCTCTTTGCTCTTCATCACCGGCACGTTCTGGTTGAACGTCATATAGGCCAGGCGGCCTTCCGGATAGACCACGAAGTCAAACTTACCGGTATTTTTCAGACGGTTCACATCCTGCGGATCAACCATCTTGAGGTTGATTTCACCGTTTTGCAGCGCAAGGTTGGCGGCGTTACTGTCTTTGGCGAAACGGTAGGTGACCGAATCGAGCTTCGCTTTGCCGTTCCAGTAATCGTCAAAACGGGTCAGGGCGTAGTACTGCCCGGCGCGGTACTCTTTAAATTTGAACGGCCCGGAGCCGACCGGTGCATCGTTTTTGCTGCTCTTTTCCAGGTCGCCTTCGCTGGCGAACACGTGCTGCGGGATCGGGTAGATCTGTACCAGCGTGCCGGTAAAGGCCGCGCTGACCTGCGGTAAGGTGAACTTAACGGTGCGGTCGTCAACCTTGCTTACCTGTACCGGCTTATCGCCGTAGGTGAACATGCTGCGGAAGAAGCTGTGCTGTTTGGCATCCAGCAGCTTATTGAACGTAAAGACCACATCGTCCGCCGTCAGCGGCTGTCCGTCCTGCCATTTCAGGTTGGGTTTTAACGTCAGGGTGTAGCTCAGGTTGTCGGCGGAGGGCGTCAGGCTTTCCGCCAGGCCCCACTCGATCTTACCGTTGTTGAAGCTATAGAGCGGGGCATAGAGCGCCTGCATGATGGTTAACGTGGTACGGTCGCTGGCATAGAGCGGATTCACGGCTAACGGATCGCCGGAGGTAATCCCGATAATCAGCGAACCGCCCGCTTTTGGCGCGTCGCTTTTTGCCGCAGGGGGCGTATTGGTCTCTTTATTTTTCGCATCATCACAGCCCGCCAGGCCTAACGCGATCGAAACGACCACTGCCGATAACAGAAGCTTGCGCATCTCACTAACTCCTTGCCTTATAAAGTGTTTATGACTGCATCTTTTATTTATGTTGAAGCATCATATGCAGCTTTATCCATTAACGCATTAGTTATGAAAATGCGATTTTCGATTAAGCTTATGCCGGATTTGATATATATAAGCAGCAGAAGGAATAGCGGTTAATTGCTTGCGCTCACAACGTTAAACGGTTCACCAATCTCCTGCTACACTGCCTCAACACATCACAAAAAAGGCAGGCCAACATGTCAGACAACACCTATCAGCCACCCAAAGTGTGGGAATGGAAAAAGAACAACGGCGGCGCGTTCGCCAACATCAACCGCCCCATTTCCGGCGCGACCCATGAGAAAGATCTTCCTGTCGGTTCTCACCCGCTGCAGCTCTACTCGCTGGGCACACCGAACGGCCAGAAAGTGACGATCATGCTTGAAGAGCTGCTGGCGCTGGGCGTGACGGGCGCGGAGTACGACGCGTGGTTGATCCGCATCGGCGAGGGCGATCAGTTCTCCAGCGGCTTCGTTGAGGTGAACCCGAACTCGAAAATCCCGGCGCTGCGTGACCACTCCACGAACCCACCAACGCGCGTATTTGAATCCGGCAATATCCTGCTCTACCTGGCAGAGAAATTCGGCCACTTCCTGCCGAAAGATCCGGCGGGACGCACCGAGACGCTGAACTGGCTGTTCTGGCTGCAGGGCGCGGCGCCGTTCCTCGGCGGCGGTTTTGGCCACTTCTACAACTATGCCCCGGTGAAAATCGAGTACGCGATTGACCGCTTCACCATGGAAGCCAAACGCCTGTTCGACGTGCTGGATAAACAGCTGGCGCGCGGTCGCTACGTGGCGGGTGAGGAGTACACCATCGCGGATATCGCCATCTGGCCATGGTTCGGCTGCGTGGCGCTGGGCAGCGTGTACAACGCCGCCGAGTTCCTGGATGCAGAGAAGTACACCAACGTGCAGCGCTGGGCGAAAGACGTGGCGAATCGCCATGCCGTTAAGCGCGGACGCATCGTTAACCGCACCAGCGGCGAGCTGAACGAGCAGCTCCACGAACGCCACGCGTCGAGCGACTTCGAGACCAATACGGAAGATAAGCGTCAGGCGTGACGACTAGCCGGGCGGATCGCCGCCCGGCAACAGAGATCCTTGCTCAGGGCATGATTGGCCTAAAGGTTGAGTCGGTATTGCTGGCACTATCTGTGCGTTTTTCTCACCTCAGAGTGAGAAGCAACGTATCAACCGACAGCAGTCACAAAGGATCTGTTATGAAAGTTATTAAAACAACGCTGGTTATCAGCGCCCTCATTTTTTCCACCTCGGGAATGGCCATCGATAAAACCGCCGCTGGCGCGGTAGCAGGCGCTGCCATTGGCGCGGCCACGGGCAAAGATCTGAAATCCACCGTTGGCGGTGCCGTTGTTGGCGCAGGCACCGGTGCCATGTTCAAAAACGGCGACAAAGGTAAAGCCGCGCGTAAAGGCGGCGCCGTAGGGGCTGCCGTGGGCGCAGGTGCCGCGGCGGTTACCGGCAAGAGCGTGCTGAAAGGTGCAGCCGTTGGCGCAGGCACGGGCGCGCTGATTGGTGAAGCGACGCACTGATAAACTTCGCCGGGCGTCGCAGCGCGTGCCCGGCCTCATGGCTGTTCAGTAATAACCCCGCACCCAGTCTCGCATTTTTGCGAGCCGCTTTCCGAAATAGCATTTCCCCTCTGTCGCAGCGATGTTAACAATTGCCAGTCGTAGCCTGAAGATTACAATGTATTTGCTTATCGTAAACTACAGGCTACAATAATGGCTAAGGTTAAACACTACATCACAGCTGACGGGTATGACCCTTTTGATGCATATCTAAGAAGTGTGAAAGATCCCATAGCAAAAGCCATGATTGCCACGCGTGTCGCCAGAATATCAACGGGTAACTATGGTGATTGTAAACCATGCAGAGAGAGCGTTTCAGAGCTCAGAATTAACCAGGGGCCGGGTTACCGTGTCTATTTCAGCGAAGTCTCCGATCCGGCAGATGGCGCAGTGAGTCTGGTGCTACTGACTGGAACGAAAAAAAAGCAAAGTGCAGATATTGAAAGAGCCGTTGAGTACCTCAACGACTACAAGCGCAGGATATAAAAGGAAATCGCAATGGCTAAATCAGTACTCCATGATGACGCAATGGTACAGCTCCTGAAAGATTCTCCGGATTTCGCGCCCGTATATCTTCATCAGGCTTTCATTGAAATTGACGAGCCCGGAGGCTATGAGGCATTCATGCTGGCTTTACGGCATGTTATAGAAGCCTCCGGCGGGATGACTGTCATTGCAAAACGCGCAGGCATTTCTCGCGAATCACTCTACAAATCACTGTCACCAAAAGGTAATCCTTCATTTAAGCGTATCGCCGAAGTGGCATCTGCAACGGGATACCCAATATCCCGAATTGCAACAGCAGGATTAAACACAACAGCGTGAGAGCCACTCCAAAATAGGCCCGGATGTGCGACCCGGGCAATACATCAATGGTGATCGTCATACTGATGCTCAATCACCATCCCTTCCGCCACGCTCGCCACATGGCGTGCACGCGGATGATAGACCGGTGCAGGGGCGGCATACGTTGTTTGTGCAGGTGCAGGCGCAACGCTTACCGCCTCAGGAACCGTGGCTGACTGCGGAACAATCACGACCTTATACCCGGTAGGAACATCGACCGTGACGCTCTGGGCCATCGCTGTATTGACCACGGCAAAACCTGCCAGGGCAGCAAATAAAATAATACGGTTTTTCATAAATTGAATTATTTCCGGTATCAAGAAGATAATTCATTATGTCGACCGAATCTTAAGACAATATTAATTTTCATGTTCTGGAATGTGCAGAAAATGCCAAATATATTGTTACAAGCAAATAATTTAATATTTAAAAAATATTGACTTACGTTTTTTTAAAAAGGCGGCAAGAAATACGCTTGCATGCCGCCTCACCTGTTATGTTAATACTTAATATCCCGCGCTTTTTGCCGTCCGGCCTGTTTCATCTGACGCTTGTCCTGGCGGCAGTCGTGATTACTCTGGTTATTGTTCGCCACGCAGGTCTGCTTCACCTGCCGTGACGCATCGCGGGTTTCCTGCCTGACATCACGCGCTACGCGCCGTTCTTGCGCCTGCTGGGTCGCACTGGCGGAAACCGAGAAAAGCGTCAGAAAAATGAGAGAAAGGACAGGGATAAAAGATAACGATCTGTTCATAGCAACACCTCGTAGAAGAGAGCCCAGAACGTCAGGGGTTAGCAAAAGAATAGCAGTTTCAGCGCCGCTGAATGAGGAAGGCGTTAATAATATAAGGCCGCACAAGGCGGCCTTATCACGTTGCGTTATGCCGTCAGGCGGAACTTCTGCACCGAGCGCTGAAGATCTTCGGTCTGACGCTCCAGCGCCGCCGCCGCCGCGGAAACCTCCTCCACCAGCGAGGCGTTTTGCTGGGTAACACCGTCCATCTGGGTAATGGCAATTCCGACCTGCGAAATACCCTTACTCTGCTCCTCAGAGGCCGAGGCAATTTGCTTCATAATGGTCGTCACTTCCGTCACGTCCCGCAAAATCGCATCCATGGTGGTGCCGGTATCGCCCACCAGCTTCGCCCCCTGCTCGACGCGGGACACGGAGTCGGTAATCAGCCCTTCAATCTCTTTTGCCGCGTTGGCGCTGCGGCTTGCCAGGTTGCGAACTTCGCCTGCGACGACGGCAAAGCCTCGGCCCTGTTCACCCGCGCGTGCGGCTTCAACCGCCGCGTTGAGTGCCAGAATATTGGTCTGGAAGGCAATGCTGTTAATGACGTTGGTGATTTCAGCAATTTTCTTCGAGCTTTCCGAAATACCGCTCATGGTGGTCACCACCTCTTCCACCAGCGAGCCGCCGCGGCTGGCGGTGGTTGAGGCTACATCGGCCAGCTGGCTTGCCTGGCGCGCACTCTCCGCGTTCAGCTTCACCGTGGCGGTCAGCTGCTCCATGCTGGCAGCCGTCTCTTCCAGCGCCGCCGCCTGCTCTTCGGTACGGGAGGAGAGATCGTTGTTACCGCTGGAAATCTCCGTCGCGCCGCGCCAGATATTTTCACTGCCGGAGCGGATCGTGCTGACCGCTTCGCGTAGGCTGTCCTGCATGGCGCTCAGCAGCGGCACCAGTTGGCCCACGCAGTTGCGGCCGAACGGCTCGATGGGCTGGCTGAGATCGCCCTGGGCAATCTGGCGGAACTGCTGGCGAATGCGATCCAGCGGTTTTACCAGCATCGCCACCAGATAACGGTCGGTGAAGAGCAGGAGCAGCAGGCCGACGATCGTGGCGATGATAATCACCGTGCGGGTCATGCTGGTCAGGCCGTCCACCACCACGCGGGTACTGTCGAGCGACTTCGCGGCAGCATTGTTGAACTCTTCAGCCGCCGCACCGAACGCGCGGCTCAGCGGTGGGGTGACGTTGTTAGCCTGCTGACGATAGCCGTCCAGCGCGCCCAGTTTCGCCTGCTGCATTTGCGGCGTCACGCCCTGTTCGAGCAGCGCCTGCCAGGCACCGATCGCTCGTGAAGAGACCTGCTCATCCATTGGGCCTGGAGAAATGGCTTTCATCTCAGCCAGCTTCTTGCCCATGTTATCCAGCGCCTGCTGGGCAGAGGCCAGATCCGGCGTGCCGCCTGCGGCTTTGACTTCCATTGCGCGGCTCAGACGGGTCACAAAGCGGAAATACTGATCGTTGCCCTGACTGAGCACCGTCATCTGCTTGACCAGCTGGCGGTCCACCTCGTTGCCATCTGAAACGCGAGACAGGGACCAGGTGCTGTACAAGCCAACACCCGCCCACATTACACAAAAGATCCCGAGAATCGTCAGCATGACGAAACGGATCGTGAAATTACGGAGCATATTCATAAGTCTTCCTTGCCGTGAGGGTGAATTCGCCCAGAGGCGAGTCTTACCCTCGTTATCGGCAGAAACTGGCGAAGTTATACTATTTCGCGCGTAATTTTATAAAAATCTTCACTACCCTGCCGTTCGCCGGAGAAGGATAATCGCCGCGGGGTAAATCTAACTGCACAATACGTGTTTTCATATTTCAGCAGCCGTCAAAATGTAAAACAGGCAAACAGTTAATTAACCTCATGATCCGAAAGGGTTAATATCCCGGTGAATAAGAAGGTCAAAGAACCGCACGACCGGTCAAGAAACCCTTTAATTTGTATGCAAATCATTCAAAAATATTTAGCACATGAATTAATTCAAATTTATTAATTAGATTTAATTATTTAAACGTCAATTATTGCTCGATATATATCTTCAGATTTCATTACATCCTTAGACGCTAAGAAAGTTCTTATTTTAAATAAATTCAATTAAAAAGAGCCGGACAATTTTCGACTCATCCAGAGAACTTAAAATGCGCAAATTAATGAATCGTACGTTGCTTTCGCAATGTGTCTTAGTGGCTTTAACGTCATTTGGTGCCCAGGCTGCCGTCACTCCCGCTACGCCCTGCCAGCCTGGCGTGACGTCGCAGACCTGCGGCTTATCGAAATATAAAGATAATAGTTTCTATGAAGATCCCGGCGTGACTAATGCCATTATGGCCGACGCCAACGCAAATAATATCTTTATGGATGGAAGCCGTGAATCAGGGGATACTCAATCATTAACCGTTTCTGGTACCGACATGTCCGGCCATTATATTCAGGGCAGCAACGGGGGGACGGCTAATATTACGGTGAATAACGGCGCCACCGTCGATATGATCGAAGTGGGCAATACCGGTGCGACCACCAATACGACGGTAACCATCGATGACGCCACGCTGAATGGCGAAAATGACGCCGGAAGCTACGAGGGCAAGAAAGCCTATATGATGGGTTCCGCCATTTACCTCGACCCCATGGATAAAGGTTACCACACCGTCAACGTTGAGGACGGCAGCATGCTGCACGGCAGTATTCTCAGTGCTGGAGCCGGTGCACAAAATATTGCCATCAGCAACAGCACAATGGATAAAGGCGGTATTTACGCGGGTAGCGATAAATCTGATACCAATATTACGCTGACTAACGCTTCCGTGGATGCCTCGCAGAGCGAAATCGCGCAGAACATCGACACGCTGGCGGTAAAACTGAGCGAATACAAGCCCTTCAGCGACATCAACCTGGATGCTTTTGGCGATGTCGCCATCGCGATGTACGGAACGAAGGCTGATTCGCTGGCGCTGAATAACAGCACGGTCACCGGCGACATTGGGGCCTTTAACGAAAACGGCACCACGCTGATTTCACTGACCAATAACAGCGTGGTAAATGGCAATGTGACCGTCGATGGCAACTCCGCAAATTCCGTTCTGGTGGATAACAGCACCGTGAATGGCGAGATAAATACCAGCCAGAATACGGGCAATAGCACAATTACGCTGCAGAACAACGCAACCGTCAACGGTGATATTACAACGGGTGCAGGTGATGATACGGTCGTGCTGACCAATGATTCACATGTCAATGGCAATGTTAACGGTGGTGACGGCAGCGATACTCTGTCAATGGATGCGGGCAGCTCCATTTCCGGACAAATAAGCCAGTTTGAAACGGTAAATACCACCAGCGATAACAGCAATGCGCTGGTTACCATGAGCACCGACAGCTACGTGAATTTCGGTAATATTACCGGCGCAAATAACGCCGTGGTGGTGAACAGCATTACGCCGTCAGCGCAAAATCAGCAGGGGATAGTCCTGGGGACCTTCACCACGTCGGGCAGCAGTGCGCCGCAGAATTATGCAGCAGCCACATTTACCAACGGCGACCAGACCGTGGAGAACCGTAGCGGCGCGTATAACTACAACAACAGTCTGAATATTGTTGCAGCCGACAGCGTGCCTCAGGCTCAGCTGACTGCAGATAATAGCCAGAGCTGGAATATTGAATTTAATAGCCAGAAGGGCAACCTTGCGAGCGACGTTCAGGGGCTGGTAGCCGGCCTGGATGCAGCGGAACAGGCCGGGCATCAGGTAGCGGATGACATCAGCAACCACATGAACCAGGTGCATCTGGCAAACCTGCTGGGAGAACAGCAGGACGGTGCGCAGGTCTGGGGCGATTTCCTTTATCAGAACGGTAATTTCAGCAACGACGTCAACTATAAAAGCATCACTCAGGGTGCGCAGGGCGGCGTAGACTGGACGGCGCATCTGGACAACGGCGACAGCGTCACCGGCGGTATCGCGCTGGCATGGACGCGCAGCCGCGTGCAGGACACCAGCGACGGTGCGGATAGCTTCAAAGACAGCGTTTACGGTAACTACTACAGCCTGTATGGCGGCTGGCAGCAGGCGCTGAACGGCCGAACCTGGGGTCTGTTTGCTGACGGCAGCTTCAGCTA
Source organism: Enterobacter sp. TCD1-1 (assembly GCF_020567405.1). NCBI lineage: Bacteria > Pseudomonadati > Pseudomonadota > Gammaproteobacteria > Enterobacterales > Enterobacteriaceae > Enterobacter > Enterobacter sp. TCD1-1. The sequence goes on from NZ_JAJCXF010000002.1 coordinate 129,652, forward strand.
CGGCGATATGCGTTACTCGTTGTCTGCCAACAACGTGACGGGCGATACCAGCGGCATGACGGAAGCGCTGCACGGCTCCACCGATGGCAGTCTGTATCTGGCGCAGGCCCGCACCGGGGTGAACGTGTTGCTGCCAGGCGAAACGCTGCTGCAACCCTACGCCACTCTTGGCTGGGATCAAACCAAAGCGAACGGCTTCTCTGACAGCGAAGTCACCTTTGCCGACAGCCAGGTCTCTTCCTGGAACGGCGGCGCGGGCGTGAGGCTCACCACCACCCTTCGCGATCCGAACAAAAACGTGAAGGTGATGCCGTGGATCGACGCGCGCTTCCAGAAAGAGTTCAGCGATAACACCGACATTCAGGCGGCGGATTATCACAATACCGCCGGTCACAACAACACCATGGGCATCTTTGGGGCAGGCATCAACGCCACCATCGCCCATAACTTCACCCTGACCACTGGCGTCTATGTCGGTACTGGCGATGTGGATAACGATGCCAGCGTACAGGCGGGGATGAGCTATAGCTTCTGATAGTCGTCTGATTGCCCGGTGACCTGCGTGTACCGGGCAGTGCAGGGCTCAATGTCTGACGCATCCCGGGGAAAATTGCTGGCAGGGAGTTCTGCCATCGCTTCTCCCCGGGATTTGTGTTTTGATAAGGACAGAATGAAAACGACGTTTCAAAAAATTATCGATAAGAAAAGGAGACATCATGTCCTGGTACCCTGCCCCTGACCGCTACGAAAACATGCAGTACCGCCACTGTGGCAAGAGCGGCCTGCGCTTGCCCGCGCTGTCGTTGGGACTGTGGCACAGCTTCGGTCACGTCCAGCCTCTTGAAACCCAGCGGGCGCTGCTGCGCAAAGCCTTCGACCTCGGCATCACCCATTTCGATCTGGCCAATAACTACGGACCTCCGGCGGGTAGCGCGGAAGAGAATTTCGGCCGCCTGCTGCGGGAGGACTTTGCCGCGTACCGCGACGAGCTGGTGATCTCCACCAAGGCCGGTTACGACATGTGGCCGGGGCCATATGGTTCGGGCGGGTCACGCAAATATCTGCTCGCCAGCCTCGATCAGAGCCTGAAGCGCCTGGGCGTCGAATACGTGGATATTTTCTATTCCCACCGCGTGGATGAAAACACGCCGATGGAAGAGACAGCCTCTGCGCTGGCACAGGCGGTGCAGAGTGGGAAAGCGCTGTATGTGGGCATTTCCTCCTACTCAACCGGGCGCACGCAAAAAATGGCCGAGCTGCTGCGCGAGTGGAAGATCCCCCTGCTGATCCACCAGCCGTCCTATAACCTGCTCAACCGCTGGGTCGATAAGACCGGTTTGCTGGATGCGCTTGCAGCAAACGGGACCGGGTGTATCGCCTTTACCCCGCTGGCGCAGGGGCTGCTGACCGGAAAATACCTGAACGGTATTCCTGAAGATTCACGCATGCAGCGTGAAGGCAAGAAAGTCCGCGGTCTGAACGAAAAAATGCTGACCGAAGCCAACCTGAACAGCCTGCGTTTGCTGAGTGAGATGGCGCAGGCGCGGGGTCAGACCATGGCGCAGATGGCGTTGAGCTGGTTGCTGAAAGACGCGCGCGTGACGTCAGTGCTGATTGGCGCAAGCCGTCCGGAACAGATTGAGGAGAACGTTCGGGCGCTGGATAACCTGCACTTTACTGAGGACGAACTCAAGCGGATTGACCAGCATGTCGCGGATGGAGAGTTGAATCTGTGGCAGGCGTCGTCGGATAAATAAGGCCGCACAGAGCAGTCCCCTCTCCCTTTTGGGGAGAGGGTTAGGGTGTACTTTACTTCTTACTAATCTTATCCAGATACCCCATCACAAACGCAGACAGCACAAACGTCAGATGGATAATGACATACCACATCAGTTTGTTATCCGGCACGTTCTTCGCGTCCATAAACACGCGTAACAGGTGGATAGAAGAGATCGCCACAATCGACGCGGCCACTTTATTCTTCAGCGACGAGGCATCCATTTTGCCCAACCAACTGAGCTTCTCTTTACGCTCGTCGATATCCAGCTGGGAGACAAAATTCTCGTAGCCGGAAAACATCACCATCACCAGCAGTCCGCCCACCAGGGTCATATCCACCAGCGACAGCAGAACCAGAATCAAATCCGCCTCGGCAATAGAAAAAATGTTCGGCAGAACGTGCAGGATTTCCTGAAAGAACTTAATCGTCAGCGCGATAAGCGCCAGCGAAAGGCCAAAATAGACGGGGGCCAGTATCCAGCGAGAGGCGTACATGGCGTTTTCAAAAAAGCGTTCCATAAAGTCCTGTTTGCAAAAGAAACCAGCGCCCAGTATATCCCAATGGCGCTGACTGTTTGCAATAACTCACCAGTCTGGTGACTCAGACGTTGTCGGGGTTAACTTCCGGACGGGCGTACTCCGGCCAGACCAGCACCACCAGCTCCGGGTAGGCTTCCAGGCTGAACTCACGAAAACACTGACGCAAATTTAATACGTCCAGATCGGAATAAGAGACCTTCTCGCCGTTAAGGCAGCGTTTTTTGATATTGTCATAATATTTATACACGGCTGAATTCAGGTCGCTACAGCGACGCTGTGCCTCAAACAGTCCTGGCGTGTCATTAATTTCCGACATTTTCATGCGTTTAATTGTCGCGTGTAAAAAGTCGATATATTCATGGTTCACCCGCCAGTACCAGACAGGTGTAACGGAGTTCATCAATACAGAGAAATGGTCTTCTCCTTCCTCTTTTGTCATGAGTTCCGGTTGCGGCGGTTCACTGGCGTCTTTCGACACTTTCGTTTTATTGAACTCCTGCATCAATAAAAGCACACCAGCGGTCAGTAATAGTAATGTGATGACCGTAAAAAAGATGCTGTTCATGGGTAGGCTCCATTTTTTTTGATTTTAAATTTGCCTCATGATATTGTCAACGAATCTCACGCCTTTACCAACCCCACCCTGTTGAAATTAAAGGAAATTAAAAATGCTGCCCGACTATCTCGTCCCGGCTAAGTACCACATTACGCCTGTGGAACAGCAACCGACGGAAGCAGAAAAAGAGGTCAGTTTCACTCAGGGGAAAAGAAAGCTCTCTGATTTCGAGCCTGATATATTAATTGGTGTTTCCCGCACCGGCAAATCCCGTAATATGTTGCTGGAAGAGCACGATCGCCATATTAAAGACCGCTTATTTCGCGCCATAAAAATTGAAGCCTTCGTCCACCTGCTGAACGATCTGCAGGCCGAAGGAGAAATAGATGCTCAGAAACTAAGTCAAATATTGGCCGAAAAAACCAAAGAAATTAACGAAGCGGGCAATGAAATTTGGCTTAACTTAATTACGCGTGAAAAAAACAACCCAATTTTTTATAGCCTGGGGGAGGATTAACGTGAAGGAAGTTAAAAACAACGACGTTTATTTGACTTTAGATGATAAGAAAAGTGATGAATTTATCTTAAAGCAAAATCTCGATGCGCTGCGAAACACAAAAAATGACGAGATGACGCGTATTACCCAGGACCTGGTATCGATCCCGGCAACGCTGGTGCGGCTGAAATGGCAGAATCGCCGTGAAATTTATCCGCTACAGGTCAAAGAAGAAATTTACGGTGCCGTGATGAACGCCATCATGGAACAGCGGCCAGAGCTGAAAGAGAAGCTTCTGGGTCGCCTCGAGGCCAATTACCAGTATCTGCTTGCCAGAGAAATCGCCACTCTGCGCCTGACGCGCAAATTGTCAGACGGTGAGTACCGCACCTCAAACGTCACCTGCGTTGCGCTTGATGAGGACGCGCTGGCGTCTGGCGCCAGCGCCCCTTCCGAACCGCAACGCTAATTAAATCTGAATACGGCAATCGCCTCTTTTAACTGCCCCGTCTGCTGCCGCTGCGCTTCAGCCACCTGCAGCGTTTGCGCTACGTGACGCACGTTCTCCTGCACGCTGGCATCGATGCTGGCAATACTGTCGTTCATCTGCGCAATGCTCGCCCGCTGCTGCTCGCTCATCTGCGACAGCTGCTCCAGAAGCGAGCGGAGCCCTTCAATGCTCTCAATGATCGACTTCATTGTCATACCGGCCTGCTCAACCTGCTCGACGCCCTGCAGCGTGGTTGCCTGCGATGCGGTCAGCAGCTGGCGAATGTCTTTTGCAGCCCCCTCGCTGCGCTGGGCCAGCACGCGCACTTCCGAGGCAACTACCGCGAAGCCTTTGCCATGTTCCCCCGCTCTGGCAGCCTCGACCGAGGCGTTGAGCGACAGGATATTGGTCTGGAACGCAATCCCGTCGATCAGCTCCAGAATGGCGTAAATGCGCTGCGACTCCTCGCGAATGTGCTCCATCGCCGCAATCGCCTGCCGTACGTTATGGCCTCCCTGCTCCGCCACATTACTGGTACTGAATGCCACCTCCCGAACCTGGCGGGCTTTTTCACTGGTCAGGGTGGCGACAGCCCTCAGTTGTTCCATCGCACTGGCCGCCGTCGCCAGCGAACTTGCCTGGTGATCGGTACGTTCCGACAGCGCGCTGTTGCGTTGTCCTAACGCGCGGGATGCCTCCAGCAGTTGCCCAATATTGGCGCTGACCTGCTCAAGCGTGGCGCGCATGGTGCCCAGCGTCAGGCTGAACGTACGGGCAAAGGGAGACTCTGCGGGTGCCGCATCGACGGCCAGCGTGAGATACCCCGGTTCGCGATTGATCACCCCCGCCAGCCTTGCCACCTCGCTCGCCGAGCGGGCGTCCTGCTCCATACGAATCGCCAGCAGAACCAGGATCGCGGTCTGGACCACCACAAACAGCCCGTGGAAAACCACCATATGAAAGCCGGTGTGCATGAACACCACGACGCCGTACAGGTCGTTTTCCTGCAGATAGTTGAACACCAGGTGATGTAATGCGATGACCGCCGCCCCCATCACCAGCGGGCGCCAGTCTCGCCAGGCAAGGAGCGCGGAAAGCAGGACGAAAACCGAGAAATGGTATTCGGTTTCACCTTCGCCCAGATGAATCAGCAGCGCGGAAAATGCCATTAGCACACACGCAGAGCTCAGGCGGAGCAACAGCGCGCCGGGGAACACCATCGTCAGCAGCGTCGATAAACAGGCCAGTGAAGTGCCGACAATCGCCCCCTGCATGATGTTTTCGTTGATATAGCCCACGCCCAGCGAGATGGCCCACAGCGACCAGATGAGCACCAGTATTAGCCTGTCGGCGCGTCGTCGAATGGCAGAAAGCGAAAACAGATCGTTTTGAGGCGCGTGCGGATACAGCCATGTCATCGTAGCCATAGGGAGTCTCTTGCTGTGCAGGTGAAAAGATCCTTCGAAGAAGGACTGTTTTTATTATCTTTTTTTAAGCGTAGTGGGGATATTCCACGACGCCATTTCAGCAAAAGATATATTTTAATGGCGCAGCCGAATACTGATATTTACTTAACTATCAATACATTATTAACGTTGGCTTTATTGATAAAGAAATATGAAGAATAGGGATATACAGCAGAAAATAATAACGATGTTGCGTGGCAGAAAACAAAAAAGCTGGCTTTCGCCAGCTTTCGTTCTATTTTTTGGCCGCTTTCTCTTCGCCGACCAGCCCAATCTTCAGGTAACCCGCCTGATGCAGCGTGTCCATTACCTTCATCATGGTTTCATAATCCACGGTTTTATCCGCACGGAAGAAGACCGTAGTGTCTTTCTTACCGCCGGTAAGCTGATCCAGCGCCGGGATGACAGAGTCGGCCGTTACCGGGTCATTGCCAAGGAACATGGATTTATCGGCCTTCACGGACAGATAGACAGGCTTTTCCGGACGCGGCTGCGGCTGGCTGGACGAGGCCGGCAGATTCACCTTCACGTCGACCGTGGCCAGCGGCGCGGCCACCATGAAGATAATCAGCAGAACCAGCATGACGTCGATAAACGGCGTCACGTTGATCTCATGCATTTCGCCGTTATCGTCCAGATTTTCGTTTAGACGCATCGCCATAATATCAACCCACGCGCAGTTTGGACGCCGCGTGCACCGGCTTAACGGCGCTGGCATTCAGGTCGAGATCGCGACTCTGCAGCAGCAGTACCTGCGCGGCAACGTCACCGAGCGTCGCTTTGTAGCTGCCAATCATACGCGCGAAGATGTTGTAGATAACCACCGCCGGAATCGCCGCGACCAGACCAATCGCCGTCGCCAGCAGCGCTTCTGCGATACCCGGGGCCACAACCGCCAGGTTGGTGGTTTGAGTCTGCGCGATACCGATAAAGCTGTTCATGATGCCCCAGACCGTACCGAACAGACCGATAAACGGTGAGATCGCGCCGATGGTCGCCAGATAACCATTACCACGCCCCATGTGTCGGCCAACGGCCGCCACGCGACGCTCCAGACGGAAACCGGTACGTTCTTTGATGCCTTCGTTATCTTCACTGCCCGCGGAGAGTTCCAGCTCGTTCTGTGCTTCATTCACCAGCAGGGTAGTCAGGCTTTTCGCGTGGAAGGATGAGGTCATATCTGAAGCCTGATCCAGAGAGCGAGCTTCTGCCAGCTGTTGCTGTTCCCGCTTGAGGCGACGCTTCTGCGACAGCAGCTCGGCGCTCTTGCTGAAGAAGATAGCCCAGGTGACAACGGACGCCAGAATCAGGCCGATCATCACAATCTTAACCACGATGTCAGCATGCTGATACATGCCCCAAACGGAGAGATCCGCCTGCATCAAATTATTACCCACTCTGTATCTCCAGGACGCAAATCACAAAATCTGAACGTAATAATATCAAAACGTCGTCGAATTGATAGTAGTTCTCATTAGTATTTGCATAGTGCCGCAATTTTCGTTCACTTTCCTTGCGCTTACGCAGTAAAAATTTCTTATGCGGTTTTTTGCTAATATTTTCTGCTTATTCGATAAGCCTGCGGGTGCAGTTTTTTCCAATCGTGGTAGTCTGGACGTCCAGACGTATAAAAACAGGGTTAGCGAACATGACAACGAAGCATCTTGATACCACGCTGGTACAGGCAGGACGCAGCAAAAAATATACCCAGGGATCGGTTAACAGCGTGATTCAACGCGCCTCCTCGCTGGTGTTTGACACCGTTGAGGAGAAAAAAATCGCCACGCGCAACCGCGCAAAAGGCGGGCTGTTTTATGGCCGTCGCGGCACGCTAACCCATTTTTCTCTGCAGGAAGCGATGTGCGAGCTGGAAGGCGGTGCAGGCTGCGCGCTGTTCCCGTGCGGGGCGGCGGCGGTCGCCAATACCATTCTGGCGTTTGTGGAACAGGGCGATCACATCCTGATGACCAACACCGCCTACGAGCCCAGCCAGGACTTCTGTACCAAAATCCTCAGCAAGCTCGGCGTGACGACCGGCTGGTTCGACCCGCTGATTGGTGAAGGTATTGCCGAACTTATTCAGCCAAACACGCGCATTGTGTTCCTGGAATCGCCGGGGTCACTCACCATGGAAGTCCACGACGTGCCGGCTATCGTGAAGGCCGTGCGCAGTAAAGCGCCAGAGGCGATCGTTATGATTGACAACACCTGGGCGGCAGGCGTGCTGTTCAAAGCGCTGGACTTCGACATTGATATTTCGATTCAGGCAGCGACGAAGTACCTGATTGGCCACTCTGACGGGATGATTGGCACGGCGGTCTCCAACGCGCGCTGCTGGGATCAGCTGCGTGAAAATGCCTACCTGATGGGCCAGATGGTGGATGCCGACACGGCCTACATGACCAGCCGCGGACTTCGCACGCTGGGCGTTCGCCTGCGTCAGCACCATGAAAGCAGTCTGACGGTGGCCGAATGGCTGGCGCAGCATCCACAGGTTGAGCGCGTGAATCACCCCGCGCTACCCGGCAGTAAAGGCCATGAGTTCTGGCAGCGTGACTTTACAGGCAGCAGCGGGTTGTTCTCGTTCGTGCTGAAAAAACGGCTGAATAATGACGAGCTGGCCAGCTATCTGGATAATTTTACCCTCTTCAGCATGGCCTACTCGTGGGGCGGTTTTGAATCCCTGATCCTGGCTAACCAGCCGGAACAGATTGCGGCCCTGCGCCCCGGTGGCGACGTGGACTTCAGCGGTACCCTGATTCGACTGCATATCGGTTTAGAAAATGTTGACGATCTGATTGCGGATTTAGCAGCAGGGTTCGAGCGTATCGTGTAGAGTGCTGGCTGAAAATGTACTCCCTGGACGCTTTTGTGAACACCGCAAGCGGAAAAGTCTGCATGAGTTGCGCCCGGGATCAAACCCGACGGGCGAATAAGGGAGTACAATAGCGCTATATCTGCTGTTCCACAGGAAAGTCCATGGCTGTTATTCAAGATATTATCGCGGCGCTCTGGCACCACGATTTTGCCGCGCTGGCGGATCCTCACGTCGTCGGTATCGTCTATTTCGTGATGTTCGCAACTCTGTTTCTGGAAAATGGATTACTGCCAGCCTCGTTTTTACCCGGTGACAGCCTGCTTTTACTTGCCGGGGCGTTAATCGGTAAAGGCGTCATGGACTTCACACCAACGATGGTTATCCTGACCTCCGCTGCCAGCCTGGGCTGCTGGCTGAGCTATCTGCAGGGCCGCTGGCTGGGGAACACGCGCGTCGTCAAAAGCTGGCTGGCGCAGCTGCCGCATAAATATCATCAGCGCGCGACCTGCATGTTTGACCGGCACGGCCTGCTGGCGCTGCTGGCCGGACGTTTCCTCGCGTTCGTTCGCACCCTTCTGCCGACGATGGCGGGCATTTCCGGTCTGTCGAACCGCCGCTTCCAGTTCTTCAACTGGCTGAGCGCCCTGCTGTGGGTTGGCGTGGTCACAACGCTCGGCTACGCGCTGAATATGATCCCCTTCGTGAAACACCACGAAGATCAGGTGATGACCTTCCTGATGGTGCTGCCGATGTTCCTGCTGGTGGCGGGTCTGGTGGGAACCATCGCGGTGGTGATTAAGAAGAAGTACTGTAGCGCATAATTCAACAAAGCCGGGTGGCGCTATCGCTTACCCGGCCTACGTTTTTCGTCAGACTCCCTGCATCGTTCTTATACGTGACGCATCCTCTCCCGGCGTGACGCCGAAATAGCGCTTAAACTCCCGACTGAACTGCGAGGCACTTTCATAGCCCACCCGCATCGCCGCCGCGCTGGCCTTCATGCCATCGTGGATCATCAGCATCCGCGCCTTATGCAGCCGGTAGGTTTTGAGGTACTGCAGCGGCGAAGTGCTGGTCACCGATTTAAAGTTATGGTGAAACGCCGAGACGCTCATGTTCGCTTCCGCCGCCAGCTGGTCGACGCTGAGGTTTTCCGTGTACTGGCTTTCGATACGCTTGAGCACGCGGCTTATCAGGCTGAAGTGGGTCTGTCGGCTCACCAGAGCGAGTAACGCGCCACCGCCCGGGCCCAGCAGCACGTGGTAGAGAATCTCGCGGACGATCTGCTTGCCCAGAATGCGCGCGTCCAGCGGCCTCTCCATCACATCCAGCAGACGCTCAATGGCGCAGAGGATCTCTTCCGACAGCGTCGCCGAGTTAATCCCGCTTGAGGCCATCGAAGGCTGGAAGAGTTCATCTTCGCCAATCTCCATCAGCAGCTCCTGCAGCTGAAGGATGTCGACGTTAACGCGAATACCCGCCAGCGGAACCGCCTCTGTCGCGAAGGTTTCACATTCAAAGGGTAAAGGTACCGTCAGAAGCAGATATTCATTGGTGTCGTAGCGGAACACGCGCTCGTTGATATAGCCAATTTTATGGCCCGAGAAGAGAAAAACGATGCCCGGCTGGTACATGACCGGCGTGCGTGTCCCCGGCTGCGTACCATAGAGCAGGCGAATGTCCGGCAGCAGCTCGCTGGCACGATTTTCATTATCTATCAATCTCTTAATCTGCACAGTGAGCTGCTGGCAGATAGCCTCACGGTTCATCTTGCGTTACTCCGGGTGCGGTTTTCGACGTTGACAGTGTGCGTTGTTTTCCGCGCTTTCTCCAGCGCTCTGTAGAAATGGGCAAGACATCGGCAGGAATGTGCATTGAGGGCGTAGCCCCGGATCGCCACAATGAGCAGCATCAGGTCGCCCTCTGCGCACCACGGTTTTTCACCCACTAAAGGGAACGAGCAATGAACAACTTTAATCTCCACACCCCAACCCGCATTCTGTTTGGTAAAGACGCTATCGCTGACCTGCGCGCACAGATCCCTGCTGACGCCCGCGTGCTGATCACCTACGGTGGCGGCAGCGTGAAAAAAACCGGCGTGCTGGATCAGGTTTACAGCGCGCTGGACGGTCTGGACGTGCGTGAGTTCGGCGGCATTGAGCCAAACCCGTCCTACGAAACGCTGATGAATGCGGTAAAAATCGCCCGCGAAGAAAACATCACCTTCCTGCTGGCGGTCGGCGGCGGCTCCGTGCTGGACGGTACTAAATTCATCGCCGCTGCGGCGCACTACGCTGACGGCATCGATCCGTGGCACATCCTGGAAACCCGCGGCAGCGATATCAAAAGCGCCATCCCGATGGGATCCGTGCTGACCCTGCCAGCGACGGGTTCCGAATCCAACAAGGGCGCGGTGATCTCCCGTAAAACCACCGGTGACAAGCAGGCCTTCATGAACGAACACGTTCAGCCAGTGTTCGCCATTCTGGATCCGGTTTACACCTACACCCTGCCAGCGCGTCAGGTGGCGAACGGCGTGGTCGATGCCTTTGTACATACCGTTGAGCAGTACGTCACGTATCCGGTGAATGCCAAAATTCAGGATCGCTTCGCGGAAGGCATTCTGCTGACGCTCGTCGAAGAGGGTCCGAAAGCGCTGAAAGAGCCGGAAAACTACGACGTTCGCGCCAACGTGATGTGGGCGGCTACACAGGCGCTGAATGGCCTGATCGGCGCTGGCGTGCCGCAGGACTGGGCGACCCACATGCTGGGCCACGAGCTGACGGCGATGCACGGTCTGGATCATGCGCAAACGCTGGCCGTTGTGCTGCCTGCACTGTGGAACGAAAAACGCGACACCAAACGCGCCAAGCTGCTGCAGTACGCCGAGCGCGTGTGGAACATTACCGAGGGTTCTGACGACGCGCGCATTGATGCTGCCATCGAAGCGACCCGCAGCTTCTTTGAAGGTCTGGGCGTGCCAACGCGTCTGTCTGGCTACGGCCTGGACGGCAGCTCCATCCCTGCCCTGCTGGCGAAACTTGAAGAGCACGGCATGACCCATCTGGGCGAGCACGGCGACATCACGCTGGACGTCAGCCGTCGTATTTACGAGGCGGCACGCTAAGCGTTTTTGTCCCCCCGACTTTCGTTTTTTGACATTTCGTCCAGACTTAATGCACACCCCATCGCCGGAGTCTCCCTCCGGCGATGCGCACCTGAAGGAGGAAAAATGGCAAACCAAACCGTAATCAAGCTGCAGGACGGCAACGTGATGCCCCAGTTGGGGCTAGGTGTATGGAAAGCCGGTAACGACGAGGTCGTCTCCGCCATTCATAAAGCCCTGGAAGTCGGCTACCGGTCGATTGACACCGCCGCCGCGTACAAAAACGAGGACGGCGTAGGTACCGCACTGGCCAGCGCCGGTGTCCCTCGCGATGAGTTGTTCATCACCACGAAACTGTGGAATGACGATCAAAAGCGTCCCCGCGAAGCCCTGCAGGAGAGCCTGGAGAAACTCCAGCTCGATTTCGTCGACCTGTATCTGATGCACTGGCCGGTTCCGGCCATCGACCATTACGTTGATGCCTGGAAAGGGATGATTGAACTGCAGAAAGAGGGGCTGGTGAAAAGTATCGGCGTCTGTAACTTCCAGGTTCATCACCTGCAGCGGCTGATTGACGAGACGGGCGTCGCGCCCGTCATTAACCAGATCGAACTGCACCCGCTGCTGCAGCAGCGGCAGCTTCATGCCTGGAACGCCACGCATAAAATCCAGACCGAGTCCTGGAGTCCGCTGGCGCAGGGTGGCCAGGGCGTGTTCGATCAAAAAATTATCCGTGAACTGGCGGATAAATACGGCAAAAGCCCGGCGCAAATCGTCATTCGCTGGCATCTGGACAACGGCCTGGTGGTGATCCCGAAATCGGTCACGCCATCGCGCATCGCCGAGAACTTCGACGTCTGGGATTTCCGGCTGGACAAAGATGAGCTGGGCGAGATTGCGAAGCTGGATAAGGGCAAGCGTTTAGGGCCGGATCCGGATCAGTTTGGCGGATAATACTTAAAACGAGCCCGGTCTTCCGCCGGGCTCGTTTTAATTTATAAACCGGACTGACATCTCGCTTCTCCGGGAAGATCAGGTAATGTGCAAATAACGTTGTACGCTTTCCCTTCCAGTTTATGTGGCCCACCGAGACCGCCGCCTACTTCTGCACGATATTCCTTTCCGTTGACGCTTATCTGGAGCGGGGTGTGATAAATCCAGTCCATCGGACCTATTGGCAGAAAAAAGATCCACTCATGCTGGCTCTGAAAAGCAAAACGACCGTTGTCGTCAGAAAGCGTTTGCTCCCTCTCTAATGTTATTTTAGCGCCCGGGACTGGCTTACCTGCGCTGTCGATTAGACGTCCTTCCACTTCTGGCTGTGTCTGGCGGTGCATTACACAACCGCATAACGTAAGGCCAATCAGCATCGCTCCTGTTAACTTCCTAATTTTCATTTTGGGCCTCCTACCCTTATGCAGAAAAAAGCCGGGTGGCGGCTGCGCCTTACCCGGCCTACGCGCTGACCTGTAGGCCCGGTAAGCGCTAGCGCCACCGGGCTTTGTTACAGGTTTAACCGATCTTACGTTTTACGTTCTTCTTCATTCCCGCTCCACCGTTCGAACGCTGATGCACAATCGGCGTGTGCTTGGTCAGCGCCGGGCGCGTATTGCGGTTCTGGCGACGCGCTTCGCGCATCTCCTCCAGCGTCGGGGCCGGTACCAGACAGTCGCGGCGCGAGCCGATCAGGTGTTTTTTACCCATCTCTTCCAGCGCCTGGCGGATCAGCGGCCAGTTTTTCGGATCGTGGTAACGCAGCAGCGCCTTGTGCAGACGACGCTGTTTATCCCCTTTCGGCACCACCACCTCTTCACTCTTGTAGCCAATCTTACTCAGCGGGTTCTTGCCGGTGTAATACATGGTCGTCGAGTTGGCGAGCGGTGACGGATAGAAGTTCTGCACCTGATCCAGGCGGAAGCGGCGCTGCTTCAGCCACAGCGCCAGATTGACCATGTCCTCATCACGCGTGCCGGGGTGCGCTGAGATGAAGTACGGGATCAGATACTGCTCTTTGCCCGCCTGCTTCGAGTAGGTGTCGAACAGCTCTTTAAAGCGGTCGTAGCTGCCCATGCCCGGCTTCATCATCTTCGACAGCGGGCCTTCTTCGGTATGCTCCGGCGCAATCTTCAGATAGCCGCCGACGTGGTGCGTCGCCAGCTCTTTGATGTAGCGCGGATCTTCCACGGCAATGTCATAACGTACCCCGGACGCGATGAGGATCTTCTTGATGCCTTTCAGATCGCGCGCGCGTCGGTAGAGGTTAATCGTTGGCTCGTGGTTGGTATCCATGTGCTCGCAAATGCTCGGATAGACGCAGGAGAGACGGCGGCAGGTTTGCTCCGCGCGCGGCGACTTGCAGCGCAGCATATACATGTTCGCGGTTGGACCGCCAAGATCGGAAATCACGCCGGTAAAGCCCGGTACGGTGTCGCGAATGGCTTCGATCTCGTTGATGATCGACTCTTCCGAACGGCTCTGAATGATACGCCCCTCGTGCTCGGTAATGGAGCAGAAGGAGCACCCGCCGAAGCAGCCGCGCATGATGTTGATCGAGAAGCGGATCATCTCATACGCCGGGATACGGGCGTTGCCGTACGCCGGGTGCGGCACGCGCTTGTACGGCAGCGCAAAGACGCTGTCCATCTCTTCGGTGGAGAGCGGGATGGCCGGCGGGTTGATCCAGATAAAGCGCTCGCCGTGCTTCTGCATCAGCGCGCGGGCGCAGCCCGGGTTGGTTTCATGGTGCAGAATACGGGACGCATGGGCGTAGAGCACCTTGTCGGCTTTCACCTTCTCATAGGACGGCAGCAGCACGTAGGTCTTTTCCCACGGCTTCGGGCGCGGCGGCTGCACGACGATAGCCTTCGCTTCCGCTTTCTTTGGCTCTACCGGTTTGTTATCGGCACACGGCAGATCGTCGCCATACGGGTGTGGGATCGGGTCGATTTTGCCCGGCATATCGATGATGCGGGAATCCACGCCGCGCCAGCCCGGCAGCGCCTCTTTTACCATGATCGCGGTATTGCGCACGTCGCGGATGCTGCTCACCGGCTCGCCCTGCGACAGACGGTGCGCCACTTCCACCAGCGGACGCTCGCCGTTTCCGTAAATCAGCATGTCGGCTTTGGAATCCACCAGCACCGAGCGGCGCACGGTATCAGACCAGTAATCATAGTGCGCGGTACGGCGCAGGCTCGCCTCGATGCCGCCCAGGATCACCGGCACGTCTTTCCAGGCTTCTTTGCAGCGCTGGGTATAGACCAGGGTCGCGCGGTCCGGACGTTTGCCCGCCACGTTATCCGGCGTGTAGGCGTCGTCATGGCGCAGCTTACGGTCGGCGGTATAGCGGTTGATCATCGAGTCCATGTTACCTGCGGTCACGCCGAAGAACAGGTTGGGTTTACCCAGACGCATAAAGTCGTCTTTGCTGTTCCAGTCAGGCTGGGAGATGATCCCCACACGGAAGCCCTGCGCTTCAAGCATACGGCCACAGATGGCCATGCCGAAGCTCGGGTGGTCAACATAGGCATCGCCCGTGACCAGAATGATGTCGCAGCTGTCCCAGCCCAGTTGGTCCATCTCTTCCCGGGACATCGGCAGGAACGGCGCCGGTCCAAAGCAGGCCGCCCAGTACTGGGGCCAGGAGAAGAGGTCACGATCCGGCTGGATCAGGGAAATTGCGCTCATAATGCTTCCGAAGAAAAAATAGACAAAAGGGCGGGGATTATACGCTGGATCATTGTGGGAAATGAAGGGGTATTTATTGCCCGGTGGCGCTACGCTTACCGGGCCTGGGGGGCTGTAGGTCGGGTAAGGCGAAGCCGCCACCCGACTCGTTTTACGGCGCCGGGTTGACCAGCATTTGCCCCACCGACCCCCTGTCCATCATCTCCAGCGTCTGGCTGTGGAACAGGAACGGGAAGTGCGGCCACGAAGGCTGGCCGTAGTAGACGAGCAGTTCCACCTGACCGTCCACCCAGACGGTATCTTTCCAGCCGCGATCTTCCGGGAACGGCATCGCGCCGTTGACGTTGCGGATCAGGAACGACACCCCTTCAATATGGAACGACTGCGGCATATCTGAACGCACCGTCCAGCGCTCCCAGGTGCCCTGCTGCGCGGTAATGTCAATGCGGTTGACGTCCCAGAGCGCGCCGTTGATGCCCGGATCATCGCCCAGGCTGATATCACGGCTGCGCACCGGCGAGCCGCTCATGATCTCCTGCGGCAGCAGACGCATGGGCAGGCTATCGGTCACCAGCGGCAGCAGACCGGTTGGACGCAGGGTCAGCACCAGGGTCGAGACCAGTATGCTCGACGGTTCAAAGAAGCCGCGAATGCGGTCGACAATGCTGGCCGCTTCACCGCAGGTGACAGACACTTCATCCCCATTGGTCATATCAATGAGAATTTCGCGACGCTCACCCGGCGCGAGCGCCAGCTGTTTGACGGACACCGGCGCCGGTAAAAAGCCCTGATCGCCGGATATGACGTGCAGCGGACGGCCATCGCTCATCTGCAGCTGATAGCGGCGCGAGTTAGACGCGTTGAGCAGGCGCAGGCGCACCCAGCCACGGGACACTTCGACATACGGGCTCTGCGCGCCGTTAACCAGCAGCGTATCGCCGACGAAACCACCGCTGCCCGGCTCGCTATATTCCGGCGTGCCGAAATTATCCAGACGTTTGTCCTGGATGATAATCGGGAAGTCATCCACACCGTAGTGGTTCGGGATCGGCAGGGATTTGCTGACTTCATCTTCCACCAGCCACATGCCGGCCAGGCCGTTATAGACCTGCTGCGCCGTGCGGTTAGGCGTGTTGGCGTGATACCACAGGGTCGCCGCACTCTGGCGAATCGGCAGAACGGGCGCCCAGTCGGCGCTGGGTGACATCATGCGCGCCGCGCCGCCAATCAGCGGGCCAGGCACCTGCAGGCCGCTGATGGTCATGGCGACATTTTCAGGGGTACGGTTACTGTAGATGAGCTTAACGTCATCGCCATTCCACACGCGTATGGTCGGCCCAAGATAACGTCCGTTAATGCCCCAGACCGGCGCACGCGTCCCCTGGGTAAAGGACCAGTGGCTGCGCTGCAGCGTCAGGAAAAGCGGCTGACCGCGACGGGATTCAATGAGTGGCGGAATAGGCAGCGGCTGTTGCTGCCCGGCGGCGCTGGCTGTCAGCGGCATCGCACCCGCACAAAGGGCGATCCCCGAAGCCTGAATAAACTGACGCCGACTGAGTGACATATAAGCTCCATCTGAAACGACTAACAACGCGGGAATTCGTTTCCCCTTCAACGCCGGATTAAATCTTACCGGCGGCTTCTCTCTCTGCGACTTCTTTGTCGAGCAGCGCAATATGCTCAGCCATCAGATCACGGCAGTGCGCGGCCAGCTCGCGTACCTGGTCTTTACCGTATTTGCTGGTATCGACGGGTGGCAGCATTTCGACAATCACCAGCCCGTTATTCAGGCGGTTAAGATTAATCTTATTCGAAGTATTGGAAACGCACACAGGAATAATTGGAACACCTGCCGCAATTGCGGCATGAAACGCACCGGTTTTAAACGGCAGCAGGCCGCGGCCGCGGCTACGCGTCCCTTCCGGGAACATCCAGATTGAAATTTTGCGCTTTTTAAAATGATTCACCACTTCCGCAATGGTGCTGTGCGCTTTTGCACGGTTATTACGGTCGATCAGCAGGTTACCGGTAAGCCAGTACAGCTGACCAAAAAACGGGATCCACAGCAGGCTTTTTTTGCCCACCGTCACGGTCGGTGGAAGCACGATATTAGAGGCCGTCACCATATCGTAGTTGTTCTGATGGTTGGCGATATAGATGGCGTTACCGAAATTCTCCGCCCCTTCCGGCAGACGTTTTTCAACTTTCAGACCAAACAGCGGCGCAAGGCGGCCGAACATATGGCCAAAAGTGGCGACATGCTTCGGATTACGCGGGCTGAACAGGCAATAAATAGAGCCGAAAATACAGACCAGAATGCAGTAGATAACGGTAAGAATAAGACGAACAATATATAGCATAGCGACCTCTGAAGCCCTAACAGCTGACAATTATACTTCACCTGTGGCCAGGTAAGGACTTTATTACGAGCGCGTATTGTTAATCGCAACGCACGAATTAACAACGATTTTACGGGAAATTTTATTGAAATTCCCCCTCCGGACAGAGGGGGATATCACGACATTACTCTTCGCTGTCACCCGCAGCGCTGCGTGCAGGAGAGTCTATCTCCACGCGATCGATACGCTGCAGACCGCGCATCAGCGAGCCGCGGCGACCGCGCTCACCCACCACCTTCTGCAGCTCTTCCGGACGAAGCTTGATTTTGCGCTTGCCGACGTGAATGGTCAGGGTGCTCTGCGGCGGCAGCAGGAAGAGGTGCGCCAGGCCATCTTCGCCTTTCGCGGCCTCCGCCGACGGGATGTTGATGATCTTGTTGCCCTTGCCTTTTGACAGCTCAGGCAGATCGCTGACCGGGAACATAAGCATGCGTCCGGCGGTGGTGATCGCCAGCAGCATGTCGCTTTCGTTCTCGATCACCAGCGGTGCCATCACGTGAGCGTTGTCCGGCAGGCTAATCAGCGCCTTACCGGCACGGTTGCGGGAAACCAGATCGTTGAAGGTACAGATAAAGCCGTAGCCCGCATCAGACGCCAGCAGCAACTTCTGGTCATCGGCTTCCATCAGCATATGGTCAACCGTCGCGCCCGGCGGCAGCGTCAGCTTGCCTGTAAGCGGCTCGCCCTGCCCACGCGCGGAAGGCAGCGTGATCGGGTCAATGGCGTAACTGCGCCCGGTGGAGTCGATAAACGCCACCGGCTGGTTGCTCTTGCCTTTCACCGCCGCTTTGAAGCTGTCGCCCGCTTTGTAGCTGAGCCCCGGCGCGTCGATATCGTGGCCTTTCGCGCTGCGCACCCAGCCGCTCTGCGACAGGACAATGGTCACCGGCTCGGACGGCTGCATGTCGTGCTCGTTCATCGCCTTCGCTTCTTCGCGCTCGTGCAGCGGAGAACGACGGTCGTCGCCAAACGCGTCGGCATCGGCCTGCAGCTCTTTCTTCAGCAGGGTGTTCATCTTGCGTTCGGACGCGAGGATCGCCTGCAGCTGATCGCGCTCTTTTTCCAGCTCGTTCTGCTCGCCGCGGATCTTCATCTCTTCCAGTTTGGCGAGATGGCGCAGCTTCAGCTCAAGGATCGCTTCGGCCTGGGTTTCGCTGATGCCAAAGCGCGACATCAGCGCGGGCTTCGGCTCGTCCTCGGTACGGATGATCTCAATCACCTCGTCGATATTGAGGAACGCCACCAGCAAACCTTCAAGGATATGCAGGCGCTTAAGCACTTTCTCGAGACGATGGTTCAGACGACGGCGTACCGTATCGCGGCGGAACGTCAGCCATTCGGTGAGGATCTCCAGCAGGTTTTTCACCGCCGGGCGCCCGTCGAGGCCGATCATGTTCAGGTTGATGCGATAGCTTTTTTCCAGATCGGTGGTGGCAAACAGGTGGTTCATCACCTGCTCCATGTCCACGCGGTTGGAGCGCGGCACGATCACCAGACGGGTCGGGTTCTCATGGTCAGATTCGTCGCGCAGGTCGTCGACCATCGGCAGCTTTTTATTGCGCATCTGGGAGGCGATCTGCTCCAGCACTTTGGCACCGGAAACCTGATGCGGCAGCGCGGTGATGACCACGGCGCCGTCTTCTTTATTCCACACCGCGCGCATGCGCACGGAGCCGCGACCGTTCTGGTAGATTTTGCGGATTTCCGCGCGCGAGGTGATGATTTCGGCTTCGGTCGGGAAATCCGGACCCTGCACGATATCCAGCAGATCGTCGAGCGAGGCTTTCGGCTGCTCAATCAGGGTGATGGCGGCTTTCGCCACTTCACGCAGGTTGTGCGGCGGAATGTCCGTCGCCATACCGACCGCAATGCCGGTGGTGCCATTCAGCAGGATGTTCGGCAGACGCGCAGGCAGCATCTTCGGCTCCTGCAGCGTACCGTCGAAGTTCGGTACCCAGTCAACGGTCCCCTGCCCCAGCTCGCCCAGCAGCACTTCGGCATATTTAGAGAGGCGGGATTCGGTATAACGCATCGCCGCGAAGGATTTCGGATCGTCCGGCGCCCCCCAGTTCCCCTGACCATCCACCAGCGGGTAGCGGTAAGAGAACGGCTGGGCCATCAGCACCATCGCTTCATAACAGGCGCTGTCGCCGTGCGGATGGTATTTACCCAGTACGTCACCGACGGTACGGGCGGATTTCTTGAACTTGGCGGTGGCGTTCAGCCCCAGCTCGGACATCGCATACACGATGCGGCGCTGAACGGGCTTCAGGCCATCCCCGATAAACGGCAACGCCCTGTCCATGATGACGTACATGGAGTAGTTCAGGTAGGCGTTTTCCGTGAATTCATGTAGCGCGAGGCGCTCTGCCATATCGCTCATTACGTGTGATTCCTCAACTCAGAAACCGAAGGGTTTCAGGCAATATTGCCGCAGATACTACCCTATCTGACGAGTTGAGTCACAAAGAAAAAGGGCCGCTTATGCGGCCCTTTCCGGGTTATTTGTTCAGCTTAATGACCTGCTTCACGTCGATTTCAAAATCGTTCCACTCTTTATCGACCTTGCCCTGGATTTCCACTTTATCCTGAGGGCTGACGGTCACGCCGTTCCAGCGCTTGTGGTCAATTTCCACGTTCACCGTGCCGGTCTCATCGCGGAAGGTGTAGCGGTCATCGGACAGGCGCTGGGTGATGTTCCCGCGCAGCTTCACCCAGCTGTCGTCCTTCATCTCTTTGACCTTCACCGCGGTGGTGAGGTTGGCGTCATTATCGACAAAACCGCCTGCCTGCGTTTGGGTCTGGGTCTGTGCGGCAGACGGGCCGTTAAATCCGCCCTGCGCGGCAAAAACGGGGGCAGTGGTCATCATCATGATGGCGGCAATAGCAGCGAATTTTTTCATATTAACTCTCCCTTTAATCTGGTTTCGCAGTCCATTAAACAGGGTAATCCTTAACAACTTCTTAAGGGAGAAATTTATTTATTATCGCTGTACAGCAGGTGCTTACAGAGGGTTTACTGACGGCATCAAGGAGGGAATATGCGCATTTTACTGGTAGAAGACGACACGTTAATCGGCGACGGTATCAGGGCGGGTTTAAGCAAAATGGGCTTTAGCGTGGACTGGTTTACCGACGGTAAAACCGGTCAGGCCGCGCTCGCGTCTGCGCCCTACGATGCCGTGGTGCTGGATCTGACGCTGCCGGAAATCGACGGTCTGGACATCCTGCGCGCGTGGCGCGAAAGCGGGCGCAGCGAGCCGGTATTGATCCTGACCGCGCGGGATGCGCTTAACCAGCGCGTGGAAGGACTGCGTCTTGGCGCGGATGATTATCTCTGCAAGCCGTTCGCGCTGATTGAAGTCGGCGCCCGCCTTGAGGCGCTGGTCCGCCGCAGCCACGGCCAGACGCATAGCGAGCTACGCCACGGCAAGGTCACGCTCGATCCAACCCGACTCGTCGCCACGCTGGACGGTGAACCACTGACGTTGAAGCCGAAAGAGTTCGCGCTGCTGGAACTGCTGATGCGCAATGCAGGCCGCGTGCTCCCTCGCAAGACGATTGAGGAAAAACTGTATACCTGGGATGACGACGTCTCCAGCAACGCAGTTGAAGTCCACGTTCATCACCTGCGCCGCAAGCTTGGCAGCGAGTTTATCCGCACCGTGCACGGCATCGGCTATACCCTGGGTGACGCATGAAGCTGACGCAACGCCTGAGCCTGAAGCTGCGCCTGACGCTCCTCTTTTTAGCGCTCTCCCTGACGGCATGGTTTGCCGCCAGCCTGGTGGCCTGGCAGCAGACCACCCACAAGCTGGATAAGCTCTTCGATACGCAGCAGATGCTGTTTGCCAAACGGCTGCTGACGATGGATCTTGACGAGATCCGCGCCCCCGAACGGATGCGCGAGATCCCGAAAAAAGTGAAGCATGGCCGTCTCGATGACGACGCGCTGGCTTTCGCCATTTACGCTGTCGACGGCAAAATGCTGCTGAACGACGGCGAGAACGGGCGCGATATTCCGTACCACTATCGCCGCGACGGGTTTGCTAACGGGCAGCTCCAGGACGATAACGATGAATGGCGTTTCCTGTGGCTGACCTCACCCGACGGGAAATACCGCGTGGTGGTCGGTCAGGAGTGGGAGTACCGCCAGGATATGGCGCTGGACGTAGTCAGCTCGCAGCTCACGCCCTGGCTGGTGGCGCTGCCCGTGATGCTGCTCTTGCTGATTCTCCTCCTGAGCCGGGAGCTGAGGCCGCTGAAAAAGCTGGCGCAGACCCTGCGCTCCCGCTCGCCGGATGCGACCGAGTCGCTTGTGCTTCAGGGCGTCCCCACGGAAGTGCGCCCCCTGCTCGACTCGCTGAATCACCTCTTCGCGCGTACCCAGGAGATGATGACGCGCGAGCGCCGATTTACGTCCGACGCGGCCCACGAGCTGCGAAGCCCACTGGCGGCCCTGAAGGTGCAAACTGACGTGGCGCAGCTCTCGCAGGACGATCCGCAGGCGCGGGAAAGAGCGCTGGCGCAGCTGCATGCGGGAATCGACCGCGCTTCCCGGCTGGTGGACCAACTCCTCACGCTGTCGCGTCTGGACTCGCTGGACAACCTGGACGATGTCGAACCGATAACGCTTGCCGATTTACTGCAGTCGGCGGTGCTGGATATCTGGCATCCGGCGCAGCAGGCAGGGATTGATATTCGCCTCAACAACCATGCCCCGCAGGTCAAGCGTCAGGGACAGCCCCTGCTGCTCAGCCTGCTGGTGCGCAACCTGCTGGACAATGCCATCCGCTACAGTCCGCGCGGCAGCGTGGTGGACGTTACGCTGGACGCGCGTAGCTTTAGCGTGCGCGACAACGGTCCTGGCGTTGACCCCGAGGTGCTGGCGCGCATCGGCGAGCGTTTTTATCGTCCACCGGGCCAGAACGCCACGGGCAGCGGGCTGGGACTCTCTATCGTCAGGCGCATTGCCGCGCTGCACGGAATGCGCGTCTCGCTGAGCAATGCGGCGGAAGGCGGCTTTGAGGTGAAGGTCAGCTGGTAACGGATTATTGCATCTCCAGCAAAAGACTTTGCACATTTTGCTCATTTTTCCGCTCCGTCCTCGCGCGTAGAATACCCGGCATACTCTCATCGTCGAGGACAAAAAATGAGCAACATTCTGATTATTAACGGTGCAAAAGAATTTGCGCACTCTAAAGGCCAGCTGAATGACACCCTGACCGAGGTCGCGGACGGTTTCCTGCGCGACGCCGGGCATGATGTTAAGGTCGTGCGCGCAGACAGCAACTACGACGTGAAAGCCGAAGTGCAGAACTTCCTGTGGGCTGACGTGGTGATCTGGCAGATGCCAGGCTGGTGGATGGGCGCGCCGTGGACCGTGAAAAAATACATGGACGACGTGTTCACGGAAGGTCATGGCTCTCTGTATGCCAGCGATGGCCGCACCCGCTCTGACGCGTCTAAAAAATACGGTTCAGGCGGTCTGATTCAGGGCAAAAAATATATGCTGTCACTGACCTGGAACGCCCCGCTGGAAGCCTTCACCGAGAAAGATCAGTTCTTCGAAGGCGTGGGCGTGGACGGCGCGTACCTGCCGTTCCACAAAGCGAATCAGTTCCTGGGCATGGATCCGCTGCCGACCTTTATCGTCAACGACGTGATTAAAATGCCTGATGTCCCGAGCTATATCGCAGAATATCGCAAGCATCTCGCGAAAATTTTTGCTTAACTGGTAGCCTGGAATTAAAGGAGTAGTAAACATGCTTACCGTTATCGCAGAAATCCGTACTCGTCCAGGTCAACATCACCGCCAGGCGGTGCTGGATCAGTTCGCGAAAATTATCCCGACCGTACTGAAAGAAGAAGGCTGCCACGGCTACGCGCCGATGGTGGATGCCGCCACTGACGCCAGCTTCCAGGCAACCGCGCCAGACTCAATCATCATGGTTGAGCAGTGGGAAACCGTCGCGCACCTTGAAGCGCATCTGCAGACCGCGCACATGAAAGCGTGGAGCGACGCGGTGAAGGGCGACGTGCTGGAAACCCACATCCGCATCCTGGAGCAAGGGGTTTAAGTTCTTGGAATTTGCCGGGTGGCACTGCGTTTACCCGGCCTACAAAACCTGAACCGTAGGCCCGGTAAGCGCTAGCGCCACCGGGCTTTGTTGTTTTTAGCTGCTTTTCTTCCCCGGTTTTAACCCGCGATGGAGCTCGTTGATGCGCTTCATGGACTTGATGGTGCGCTGCGGCTCGGTAGAAGCGACGGACAAAATGATCATCTCCAGACAGAGCAGCACCGTGCCGTGGAGCGGGATTTTGCCCTTTTCGCCACCGCGCGGAACGTGGATCACCACGCTGGCCTCCTTACTGAAACGCGAATCAAGGGCGTTGGTCAGCAGGATGGTGGGAATGCCCAGACGCTTTGCTTCACGCAGGGTGGTTTGCCCCTCCCGGTGCGCGGATTTCTGCGCCATCATCACCAGCACGTCACCGCGCTGAAGCGCAATCAACTGCTCGGCAAGCCCTATCCCGGTACGGTTGAGCGGCGTGGCGGGTAACCCCATACGGCTGAACAGCCTGGCGGTGTACTCGGCCAGAATGCCGGAGGCGCCAATGCCAAATATGGCGACCTGTCTTGCCTGTGCCAGCAGTGAGACCGCCTGCGCCATCGCGTAGCGGTTGTGGGGCTCAGATAACACCTCGCAGGTGTGCTGATGTCCCTCCAGCACGAAATCAATGCTCGCGTTGACGTCGCTGGCGAGCGTGTTCACCGTGGTGGACATCTTTTCGCTGGAGGTGACCACCGGGCCAAACCACTGCTCCAGCGTCTGCTTGAGATCGCGCAGCCCGGCGAAACCCAGCGCCTGTATGGCGCGGACCACCGTGGCGTCCGAGGTTTTCACTACGGCAGCAATCTCCATGGCGGTCTGCTCCATCACCGCCTCGCGGTTGTCATGGATATAGCGTGCGACCTGCAGCAGACGCGGCGTCAGCTGATGCGCCCGCGCGCGAAAGCGGTCGCCATAGACATCCACGCGCCCTTTCTCTTTGCGGATCACCGTGACGCCTCCGGCAGCGGACGCCCGGCAATCTGCGACTGCACCTGCGCGGCCATCAGCCCTAATGACGCGAACGAATTCGAGATCGCCTCTTCACGCGAGATCAGCACGTAGTGCCCTGTTCGGCAGGCAGTCAGGAACTGACACCAGCCCGGCATGACCGCCTCCATTGCCGCCAGCTCGTCCTGCGGTTTACCGCCCGTATCCCCGCGCCAGGTAGCGAAGACGAAATCGGCATCCAGCTCCGGCAGGCGCTCGGCGCTGACGTCGATCCGCCCCCCTTCCGGGATGGCCTCAATCAGCGGCGGGAAGGTGAAACCGGCGTCACGCAGCACGCGGCCCAGCGAGTGGTAACTGTGCATAGCGTTGATTTTCCCCTGATTAGCCTGAATCACCGACACGGTGATTTTGCGCGTGTCGATGGTCGCCTTCAGCGCCTTGATTTGTTCCTGATAGCGGCGTTCCAGAATGTTTAGCCTTGCCTGCGTGCCCGTGAGCTGCGCCAGCTTGCGGTAGATTTCCGGCGCGCCGCCGTCGAGATGATCGATGCTCACCGTCGGGGCAATTTTCGCCAGCTGTTCCACCGGGGTGTTGCGGGTCGGCTCGGTAACGATCAGGTCAGGTTTTGCGGCGGCGATGGCTTCGATGTCGATATCGCCCGTGCCGATAAATTTGATATCGGAATTATCGAAGTCGACGCCGGTTAACATGCCGCTGGAGCGCAGAAAGTGGCTGCCGTCCGGCCGCGTGCGGCCATGGCTCGCCACCGGCGGCACACCAAGCTCAATCAGCGGAATGGTGATATCCAGGTCGTGTAAGGAAACAATCCGCTTCGGATGAACCGGCACAACAACCTTACGTCCCAAATCGTCGGTAAATACCTGCGTCGGCTCCGCCGCGCTCACCGCGAACCCCACCAGCAACAGCATCGAAAACAGTACGCGCATCATAGTCCCCTAAAATCTGTCCCGACGCTGCCAGAGCAGCAGCAGGAAAAACGGTCCGCCAATCAATGAAATCACAATTCCCGCCGGCAGCTGCAGCGGGAGGAATGCCAGACGTCCGACGTTATCCGCCAGCAGCACCAGCAGCGCCCCCAGCACGGCGCTTCCCGTCAGGAGCGCGGTTTGCCCACCGCGCAGCAGCAGGCGCGCCATGTGCGGGGCAATCAGCCCCACGAAGCCAATGCTGCCCACGCAGGAGACGCAGGCCGCCGTCAGCACCACCGGAGCGAGAACCCGCAGCAGCGCCAGCCGGGTTGTGCGCACGCCAAGGCCCGTAGCGGCCTGATTGCCGAGCAACGCCACGTCCGCGGCCCGGGCGGTAAACAGCAGCAGCGCAAACGCGGGGGCGGCCCAGAGTGCGGCCAGGCCCACCAGCGTCCAGTTTGCCGCATGCAGGCTTCCCGCCAGCCACAGCATCGCCGTCTGCACGTCACGCACGTCGGCGGTGGTCATAAAGACGCCCATCGCCGCGGCAAACGCCCACGACACGCCGATGCCGATCAGGATGAACCGCGGGCGCGAGATATCGCGCGCCAGGACGATCACCAGCAGCGCGGTGAGCAGCCCACCGGCCATGCCGACCAGCGGACGCCAGGCCAGGCTCAGCGCCGGGAACTGAAAAATCAGCAGCAGTACCGCCGCGCTACAGCCCTCCTTCACGCCGATAAGCCCCGGGTCAGCCAGACCGTTGCGGGTGATGGACTGCATCGCCGCCCCCGCCATGCCGAGCATCGCGCCGCACAACACCGCCATCAGCAGGCGCGGCAGGCGGATATCCATCACGACGTAACGCGTCTCCGCCGTCAGACTTTCAGGCGAAAACAGCGCACGCCCGATGACGGAGGTTGGAATGGGCAGAGAACCGTGCGTCAGGCCAAAGCCCAGCAGGCTTAGCGCCGCCAGCGCGATAAGCGACAGATACGCCAGCGCTTTCGGGCGAATCAGCGCCGACAGGTGGCCAACGCGGATCGCGCGGAGTCCGGCCCGGTTCATTTGAACATCCTCGACGCCATAAAGATGAACACGGGCGCGCCGACCAGGGCCGTCATGATGCCGGTTGCCAGCTCCCAGGGGGTAAACAGCGTGCGGGCAGCGATATCCGCCAGCAGCAATACCAGCGCGCCGCACAGGGCCGACAGCGGCACCATCACGCGCAAATCGACCGACACCAGACGGCGGATGAACTGCGGCACCACAAGGCCGATAAAGCCAATCGGTCCGGCGAGGGAGACGGCCGCGCCGCAGAGCAGCGCGATGGCCAGCAGGGCAAGGAGGCGGGTTTTCAGCAGCGACACGCCAAGCCCCTGCGCCATTCTGTCGCCCAGCGCCAGCATGTTGAGCGAGGGCGACAGCCCGATAGCAAGAACAAAACCGGCTGCTGCAGCCCACAGGGCACTCTGGAGCATCTGCGCGTTGACCCCGGCGATATCACCTGCCAGCCAGGTGCGCAGAGAGAGCAGCGTCTGTTCATCCAGGATTAACACCGCGGCGGTAATCGACGAGGCAAACGCCGACATCGCCACGCCGCACAGGGTGACCTTCATCGGCGTGAGCCCGGTGCGACCGGACGAGGAGAACATCAGCACCAGCAGAAACAGCGCGGCGGCACCGACGGCGGCAATCAGCGGGCGACCAAACGGCAGCGAAAGCCCAAGCGCGCTGGCGATCACCACCGCCAGCGCTGCCCCGGCGTTGAGCCCCAGAATATGCGGCTCGCCGAGCGGGTTGCGGATCACGGACTGCAGCAGCACGCCCGCCACGCCGAGCGCGGCGCCTGTCACCATTGCGGCGCAGAGGCGCAGCAACCGTAGTCTGATGATGATGTTATGGTCGAAATTGCGCGGATCGAAGTGAAAGAATGCCTCGACTACCGTCCGGGGAGGGATAAACCGCGCCCCGATGCCAAGATGCACAATCGCGCCCAGCGCCAGCAGCAAAGTAAAAATCAGGAAGGCGAGAGAAGCGCGCATCATGGGTGTTCAAGGCTCTGGCGAAACGGCATAAAGAACGGTTTGCCGGTCAGGGGATTGATGGACATATGCACGTCCACATCAAACACCGCTTTGATCAGCTCCGGCGTGCAGGCGTCGCCTTCATGTAATACCCCCTCGACTTTCCCCTGGCGTAAAAAGACCAGTGAATCACCGTAGTTCACGGCAAAGTTGAGATCGTGCAGCACCACCACGACGGTACGCCCGTGCTCACGCGTCAGCGTATGCAGAAGCTCGAGGATCTCCACCTGATAGCGAAGATCGAGATACGTCGTCGGCTCGTCAAGCAGGATATACGGCGTTTGCTGCGCCAGCGCCATGGCGATCCAGCAGCGCTGACGCTGGCCGCCGGATAAGCTTTCCACCGGCATATGGGCAAACTCTGCCGTGCCGGTCAGCCGCAGGGCCTCTTCCACCGCCCGCTCGTCCTCGTCGCTCCACTGGCGCATAACGTTTTGCCAGGGAAAGCGCCCGCGCGAGACCAGCTCAAAAACGGTTAACCCTTCCGGCAGCAGCGGCGACTGCGGGAGAATGCCAAGCTGACGGGCGACCGCTTTGGTAGGCTGCTCATGAATGGCTTTACCGTCCAGCAGCGCCGTTCCCCCAATCGGCTGCAGCAGCCGCGCGATAGTGCTCAACAGCGTGGATTTTCCACAGCCGTTCGCCCCGACCAGCACCGTCATTTTCTGCTGAGGGATCGCAAGGGAGATATCATCAACGATGATTTTTTTCTGATAGCCCGCAGAGAGGTTCTCCAGAACCAGACCCGGTTTGTGTGTGTTGTGAGCCACGTGAACGCCAACGTAATGAAAAACCAACAAATAAAAATAAAACTCATTCTCTTTTGAGAGTTTGACGCCGCGGCATGTAGTAGTCAAGCGAAGAAACACCCTGAAAAAACCAGGGGTAAACCAGAGAAAAAATGAGTCCATCAAGGCTTTTAAAAACATTTATTTCAATGAGTTAAATATCAACCCGCTGCGCTTACGTACGCGGTTAACTGCTGTAGTCGATTTTTTCTTTTTTTCATTTACTACTACATTCCCGCATGATTGAATGATTCTCAATTACATGTCCGATGCCACTTCCGGCTAACGGACAGACCGTAAAGGGCAATGACTCACACAGTTTGCCGCGAACGCATTCGCGGGATATTTCGGGATAACAGATGTAATGGCTACGTTCACACCTTCACTCTCAGGGATAAAAGGGCGCGCGCTCTTTTCACTGCTGTTTATGGCGCCGCTGGCGCAGGCAACAGACACCACCGCAGCTAAAGACGGCGAAACGCTTACCGTCACCGCCGATCCAAATACTTCGGCGGAAGCCACCAACGGCTACCAGCCGCTGAACACCTCCACCGCAACGCTGACCAACATGCCGATGCTGGATATCCCGCAGGTGGTCAATACCGTCAGCGATAACGTGCTGGAGGATCAGCACGCCACCACGCTGGATGAAGCGCTCTATAACGTCAGCAACGTGGTGCAGACCAATACCCTGGGCGGTACGCAGGATGCCTTTGTGCGCCGCGGGTTTGGCGCGAACCGCGACGGGTCAATCATGACCAACGGCCTGCGCACCGTCCTGCCGCGCAGCTTTAACGCCGCCACCGAGCGCGTGGAGGTGCTGAAAGGCCCGGCCTCCACGCTGTATGGCATTCTCGATCCGGGCGGCCTGATTAACGTCGTCACCAAACGCCCGGAGAAGACCTTCGGTGGTTCAATTTCTGCCACCTCTTCCAGCTTTGGCGGCGGCACCGGACAGGTCGATGTGACCGGCCCGATCGACGGCACGCGCCTGGCGTATCGCCTCACGGGGGAGTATCAGGACGAGGATTACTGGCGTAATTTTGGCAACGAACGCAGCACCTTTATCGCCCCATCCCTCACCTGGTTCGGCGATGATGCCACCGTGACCGTGCTCTATTCGCATCGTGACTATAAGACGCCGTTCGATCGCGGTACGATCTTCGATCTCAACACTAAAAAAGCCGTTGATGTCGATCGCAAAACCCGCTTTGACGAACCGTTTAACATCACTGACGGGCAGTCCGACCTCGCTCAGCTCAACGCGGAATATCGCCTCAACAGCCAGTGGACCGCGAAGTTCGACTACAGCTACAGCCAGGACAAATACAGCGATAACCAGGCCCGCGTCATGGCCTACGATGCAAAAACCGGCAACCTGACCCGCCGCGTGGATGCGACCCAGGGCTCGACCCAGCGCATGCACAGCACCCGCGCGGATCTGCAGGGGAATGTGGATATTGCGGGCTTTTACAATGAGATCCTGACCGGCGTGTCGTATGAGAATTACGACCTGCTGCGCACGGACATGATGCGCTGTAAAAACGTCAAGGATTTCAATATCTATCACCCGACGTATGGCAATCTCGGCAAATGCACCACCGTGTCGGCGTCCGACAGCGACCAGACGCTCAAGCAGGAAAGCTACTCTGCGTACGCGCAGGATGCCCTGTACCTGACCGATAAGTGGATCGCCGTCGCCGGGATGCGCTATCAGTATTACACCCAGTACGCGGGCAAAGGCCGCCCGTTCAACGTCAACACCGACAGCCGCGACGAACAGTGGACGCCGAAGCTGGGGCTGGTCTATAAGCTCACGCCAGCGGTCTCGCTGTTTGCCAACTACTCGCAGACGTTTATGCCGCAGTCGTCCATTGCGAGCTACATCGGCGACCTGCCGCCGGAAACGTCGAATGCTTACGAAGTGGGTGCAAAGTTCGACCTGTTCGACGGTGTTACCGCCAATATCGCGCTGTTTGATATTCACAAACGCAACGTGCTGTACAACGAAAGCGTGGGGGGTGAAACCATCGCCAAAACGGCGGGCCGCGTGCGCTCCCAGGGCGTGGAGGTGGATCTTGCCGGATCGCTGACCGAGAACACCAATATCATCGCCAGCTACGGGTATACCGACGCGAAGGTGCTGGAAGACCCGGACTACGCGGGCAAACCGCTGCCGAACGTGCCGCGCCATACCGGCTCACTGTTCCTGACCTACGACATTCATAATGCGTTTGCCGGGAATACCCTGACGCTGGGCGGCGGGGGGCACGGCGTGAGCCGTCGTTCAGCGACCAACGGCGCGGATTATTATCTGCCGGGCTATTTTGTGGCGGATGCGTTTGCGGCGTATAAGATGAAGCTGCAGTATCCGGTGACGCTGCAGGTGAACGTGAAGAACCTGTTTGATAAGACCTACTACACCTCATCTATCGCCACCAACAATCTGGGTAATCAGATTGGCGACCCGCGCGAAGTGCAGTTTACGGTGAAAATGGAGTTTTGATGTCAGTGCGGGGTGTTGTTCCCCTCACCCTAACCCTCTCCCCAAAGGGGCGAGGGGATCGATCGTAGGCCCGGTAAGCGCAGCGCCACCGGGCAAAAAAAAGCCCTGCATCGCAGGGCTTTTTCAGCATCAGGCCTCAATATCCGCCATATCGCCTTTCTCCTGCAGCCAGTTACGACGGTCTTCCGAACGTTTCTTGGCAAGGAGCATATCCATCATAGCGTTGGTCTGCTGTTCGTCTTCGTCGCTGATCGTCAGCTGCACCAGACGGCGCGTGTTCGGATCCAGCGTCGTTTCGCGCAGCTGCATCGGGTTCATCTCGCCCAGCCCTTTAAAGCGCTGCACGTTAGGCTTACCCTTCTTACGCTTCAGCTGTTCCAGCACGCCCGCTTTCTCTTCTTCCGTCAGTGCGTAGTAAACCTCTTTGCCGAGGTCGATACGGTACAGCGGCGGCAGCGCCACGTAGACGTGACCGTTTTTCACCAGCGTGCGGAAGTGCTTCACAAACAGCGCGCACAGCAGCGTGGCGATGTGCAGACCATCGGAGTCCGCATCCGCGAGGATACAGATCTTGCCGTAGCGCAGCTGGCTCAGATCGTCGCTGTCCGGATCGATGCCAATCGCGACCGAGATATCGTGGACTTCCTGCGAGGCCAGCACTTCATCAGACGAGACCTCCCAGGTGTTCAGGATCTTACCCTTGAGCGGCATGATCGCCTGATATTCACGATCGCGCGCCTGCTTGGCCGACCCGCCCGCCGAGTCCCCTTCCACGAGGAACAGTTCGGTACGGTTGAGATCCTGCGCGGTACAGTCTGCCAGCTTGCCCGGCAGCGCAGGGCCGCTGGTCAGCTTTTTACGCACCACTTTCTTCGCGGCGCGCAGACGACGCTGGGCGCTGGAAATCGCCATTTCAGCCAGCATTTCTGCCGCCTGAACGTTCTGGTTCAGCCACAGGGTAAACGCATCTTTCACCACGCCGGAAACGAACGCCGCGCACTGGCGTGACGACAGGCGTTCTTTGGTCTGACCGGCAAACTGCGGATCCTGCATCTTCACGGAGAGCACATAAGCGCAGCGGTCCCAGATATCTTCCGCCGACAGCTTCACGCCGCGCGGCAGGATATTGCGGTATTCGCAGAATTCGCGCATCGCATCCAGCAGCCCCTGACGCAGGCCGTTGACGTGGGTCCCGCCGAGCATGGTGGGGATCAGGTTAACGTAGCTTTCGGTCAGCAGCTCACCGCCTTCCGGCAGCCACAGCAGCGCCCAGTCCACCGCTTCGGTGTCGCCGGTGAAATTGCCGACGAACGGTTTTTCCGGCAGCGTCGGCAGGCCGTTTACCGCTTCGCACAGATAGTCATTAAGGCCATCTTCGTAGCGCCAGGTCTGCTCGGTGTTGTTGACGTTATCCTTAAAGGTAATTTCCACGCCCGGGCACAGCACCGCTTTGGCTTTCAGCAGGTGCGTCAGGCGGGAAACGGAAAAGCGCGGGCTGTCGAAGAAACTCTCGTCAGGCCAGAAGTGAACGCTGGTGCCGGTGTTGCGTTTGCCGCACGTCCCGACAACCTGCAGATCCTGCACCTTCTCGCCGTTTTCAAACGCAATGTTGTACACCTGACCGTCGCGACGGACGTTCACTTCCACGCGTTTGGACAGGGCGTTGACGACGGAAATCCCCACGCCGTGCAGGCCGCCGGAGAACTGGTAGTTTTTGTTGGAGAACTTACCGCCCGCATGCAGACGACAGAGGATCAGCTCAACGGCCGGGACGCCCTCTTCCGGGTGGATATCCACCGGCATGCCGCGCCCGTCGTCAATGACTTCCAGCGACTGATCGGCGTGCAGGATGACGTCAACGCGTTTGGCATGGCCCGCCAGCGCTTCGTCCACACTGTTATCAATAACTTCCTGGCCCAGATGGTTTGGGCGCGTCGTATCGGTGTACATCCCCGGGCGGCGGCGAACCGGCTCAAGCCCGGTGAGGACCTCAATGGCATCAGCGTTATAGGTTTGCGTCATGATTTAAACTAGCAATTCGCATTGATTGTCAGTGGCTGTGCAGTCCAAGAAAATCGACAATCTGGGTGAAATGATTCTCAAAGCCCGTGAAAGCATGGTTTCCGCCCTCTTCTATAGTCTGGCGGCAGGAGGCGTAATACGCCACTGCCTGGCGGTAATCCAGCACTTCATCTCCCGTCTGTTGCAGCAGCCAGATGAGATCCGGCGCCTCGAGCGGGTCGACCTGCATAACTTTGAGATCGTAAATATGGCGTGACTCTAGCACATATTGCTGGCCGGTGTAGGGGTTCTCGTTTTCGCCAAGAAAGTCCCGCAGCAGCTCAAATGGCCGTACCGCCGGATTAACCACCACGGCGGGCAGCATAAAGCATTGCGAGAGCCAGGTGGCGTAATACCCGCCCAGCGATGAACCGACCACACCGAAGGTTTCGCCGCCGTGCGCAAGCACAATGGATTCCAGCATCTCCGCGGCTTCTGCCGGGTAAGGCGGCAGCTGAGGGATAATCATCTCAACGTCGGGGTGATGCTCGCTCAGCCACTGGCGAAACTGTGTCGCTTTTGCGGAGCGCGGCGAGCTGTTGAATCCGTGCAGATAAAGGAGCGTAGACATCAATAGCCTTCTGAAGCGGTGTCCGGGCGGAATTGTGCGCCGGTCAAACGGCAGACTTCCGTGGTCAGCGTGCCGTCGGCATGCAGTTCCAGCCAGCGCCAGCCTGGCGCAATCGTATCCAGCGTAAAGTTGGCGCAGTGCGGCTTAAACTGAACGCAGGTCGATGGTGTCGCCAGCATGCGGCGCCCGTTCCAGTCGAGATCCTGCTCCTGGTGAATATGACCGCACAGCAGATTTTTCACCCGCGGGAACTTCGCCAGCACGCGATCCAGCGCCGCGGAGTTGCGCAGACTGTGCTGATCAAGCCAGCTACAGCCCGCCGGCAGAGGATGATGATGAAGCAACAGCAGCGTGTGACGTTCAGGTTCAGCAGCCAGTTTGGTCTCCAGCCAGTCGAGCTGAAACTCGCTTAACTCACCGTGCGGGACGCCAAACACCTGGCTGTCCAACAGTAGGATCTGCCACTGGTCACCCGCAAAAACACATTTCGCCGGAGAAATCCCCGCATCCTGAAGAGAACTGTACATGGCGGGCTGGAAATCGTGGTTGCCTGGCAGCCAGACGCAGGGCACGCTAAAGCTCGCGATGCCTTCAGCAAAATGCTGGTAGGCCGCGGAAGATTGGTCCTGCGCCAGATCGCCCGTTGCGACAATCAGATCGCATGCACGGTTTTCAGCGTGAATGGCGCTCAGTACCGCCTGATAACTCTCCCAGGTGTTCACCCCCAGCAGCGTTTCATGCTTTTCGGCAAAAAGGTGGGTATCGGTGATTTGTAATATCCTGACTGGCGCCCCACCAGCAACAGTCAGGTTCAACAGGCTTTCCAAATGGTGTCCTTAGGTAGGTTTATGACGCTAACAAACCGGAATCGCCATTGCTCCATGTGCTAAACAATATCTTAGCCAGTCGGCTAAAAACTGGTTAATTTGATGCTTTTCGTCGCGTTGATGCAACTTTTTATTCGGGTAATCATACCGCGCCTTGAAGCGAAAGATCTGCTGGCTTGAACACACTTCAGCGACCATCGCGTCGTGATAGAGGCGTACCGTCATCGACGGCAGGCTCCAGTAGCTAATGCTGGGAGCCGTTTGCTCAATCTCCACCAGCGTAGTGTAGCGCGTTGATTCTGTTATCGTTAATCGATACTGCGCGTTGCTCACCTGATAGCTTACCGTTTCGCCGGGTGCGTCGTTTCTCGGCAACAGGCGGCGCAATTGTGCGAAATTGGTTTCGCACAGGCGCATCATTTCTGGGAAGTCAGGCGTATAGCGCTTCATTTTTTCCACTCGTTTCGTAATGTCTGATAATGCAGCTGCAGCCATTGCAGGGCGATGACAGACGCTGCGTTGTCGATTTTCCCCTCTTCTACCCACTGGTAAGCCTGTTCCCGGCTTACCACATGAACCCGAATATCTTCGTTTTCATCAGCCAGACCGTGAATGCCTTCTGCGGTCGTGGCGTCCACTTCGCCCACCATTATGGATAAGCGTTCGCTGGTGCCTCCCGGGCTTGCCAGATAGCTCAGCACCGGTTTTGTGCGGCCGACCACCAGCCCCGCCTCTTCCAGCGCCTCGCGCCGGGCGACGTCCTCAACCGACTCGCCTTCTTCGATCATCCCGGCCACCATCTCCAGCAGCCACGGGCTCTCACTGACGTCATAAGCGGCGATGCGGATCTGCTCCACCAGCACAACTTCGTCGCGCACTGGGTCAAAGGGTAGCAAGACTGCCGCATGCCCGCGCTCAAAAATTTCGCGTCTGATTTCGCCGCTCATTTCCCCGTTAAACAGGCGATGCCTGAAACGGTAAAGATCCATTGAAAAAAAACCGCTATAAAGCGTTTCTCGTGCAATAATTTCTACATCGTTTTTGGCGAAAGTCACGGGCAACTTATCTGGTTTTTGCATGAGTCGAGTCCTGGTAGCAATGGTGATGAAATTGTGAATTTCAAGGCTGTTTGGCTGCCGTTTGTAAGGCTATATGGTAGATTGGTGCAAATTACCGCCAGATGGCACGTAACGCCAACCTTTTGGTGTGGATGATTCTGTTAGAATCGGCAATTATTTTTTAATTAGATCAGCGCTAATACTGCTTCACAACAAGGAATGCAAATGAAGAAATTGCTCCCCATCCTTATCGGCCTGAGCCTGACGGGCTTCAGTGCAATGAGCCAGGCGGAAAACCTGTTACAGGTCTACCAGCAGGCACGTCTGGGCAACCCTGATTTACGTAAATCAGCGGCCGATCGTGATGCTGCGTTTGAAAAGATTAACGAAGCGCGTAGCCCCTTGCTGCCACAGTTAGGGTTAGGTGCAGATTATACCTACAGCAACGGTTTCCGCGACGCTAACGGCGTAAACTCCAATGCTACCAGCGCCTCACTGCAATTAACACAGACGCTGTTTGATATGTCCAAATGGCGTGCCCTGACCCTGCAGGAAAAAAGCGCAGGCATCCAGGATGTGACCTATCAGACCGACCAGCAGACGCTGATCCTGAACACGGCCACGGCGTACTTCAACGTGCTGAGCGCCATTGACGCGCTCTCCTACACCGAAGCGCAGAAACAGGCCATTTACCGCCAGTTAGATCAAACCACCCAGCGCTTCAACGTGGGTCTGGTGGCGATCACCGATGTGCAGAACGCCCGTTCACAGTACGACACCGTGCTGGCCAACGAAGTGACCGCGCGTAACAACCTCGACAACGCGCTGGAATCCCTGCGTCAGGTTACCGGGAATTACTATCCTGAGCTGGCCTCCCTGAACGTCGACAGCTTCAAAACGGATAAGCCGCAGGCCGTTAACGCCCTGCTGAAAGAGGCGGAAAACCGCAACCTGACGTTGCTGCAGGCGCGTCTGAGCCAGGACCTGGCCCGCGAGCAAATTCGTCAGGCGCAGGACGGCCATCTGCCAACCCTGAGCCTGAGCGCCTCTACCGGCATCTCTGACACCACCTACAGCGGCTCTAAAACCAACTCTGCCCAGTATGACGACAGCAATATGGGTCAGAATAAGGTGGGCCTGAGCTTCTCCCTGCCGCTGTATCAGGGCGGTCAGGTCAACTCCCAGGTGAAACAGGCGCAGTACAACTTTGTTGGCGCGAGCGAGCAGCTGGAAAGCGCCCACCGCAACGTGGTGCAGACCGTACGTTCATCCTTCAACAACGTGAACGCCTCAATCAGCAGCATCAACGCCTATAAACAGGCCGTTGTGTCTGCACAAAGCTCCCTGGACGCGATGGAAGCCGGTTACTCGGTCGGTACACGTACTATCGTTGACGTGCTCGACGCGACCACCACGCTGTACAACGCGAAACAGCAGCTCTCCAGCGCGCGTTATCAGTACCTGATTAACCAGCTGAACATTAAGCAGGCTCTGGGCACGCTGAACGAGCAAGACCTGCAGATGCTGAACAGCGCATTGGGCAAACCGGTCTCTACCTCTCCTGACAGCGTTGCGCCGGAGAACCCGGAGCAGGTTGCCGCGGTTGATAACTTCAACGCTAACGGCACGACCCCTGCTGCACAGCCTGCTGCCGCGCGCACTACCGCGCCTGCCAGCAAGAGCAATAATCCGTTCCGTAACTAAGCATTGCCCGATGGCGCTTCGCTTATCGGGCCTACTGAATCGTAGGCCGGGTAAGCGCAGCGCCACCCGGCGCAAAATCACATCCGAACGTAAGCCAACGTAAAGATCCCCCTGATTCCGCCCCTCTTCGCTTCATTTTCAACCACTCATCCTCTATCCTGAGCGTTATTACCACTGGGTCCTGGAAGACAAATATGAAACGGACAAAAACGATCAATCACGCGTCGTTCCGCAAGAGCTGGAACGCACGTCACCTCACTCCTGTTGCGCTGGCGGTTACCGCTGTTTTTATGCTGGCAGGCTGTGAAAAAAACGATGAAACGGTTTCGCTGTATCAAAACGCGGACGACTGCTCCGCCGCCACCGGTAAAGCGGCCGAATGTAAAACGGCCTACACCAGCGCGCTGAAAGAAGCGGAACGCACCGCGCCGAAATATGCCTCACGCGAAGACTGCGTAGCGGAGTTTGGCGAAGGTCAATGCCAGCAGGCACCGGCTCAGGCCGGCACTGCGCCAGAAAATCAGGCGCAGGCGCAGGCGCAGTCCAGCGGCAGCTTCTGGATGCCGCTGATGGCCGGTTACATGATGGGTCGTCTGATGGGCGGCGGTGCAGGCTACCAGCAGCAGCCGCTGTT
This sequence comes from Enterobacter sp. TCD1-1, assembly GCF_020567405.1. Taxonomy (NCBI): domain Bacteria; kingdom Pseudomonadati; phylum Pseudomonadota; class Gammaproteobacteria; order Enterobacterales; family Enterobacteriaceae; genus Enterobacter; species Enterobacter sp. TCD1-1. The sequence goes on from NZ_JAJCXF010000002.1 coordinate 167,218, forward strand.
TAGCTCGAAAAACCCGGCCAGCCCGGCTTACGGTCAATATACCGATGCCAGCGGCAAAGGCTACGGCGCAGCCACCCCTGGCCGCACCGTGACGGTACCGAAAACGGCGATGGCGCCGAAGCCTGCGACCACCAGCACCATCACCCGCGGCGGGTTCGGTGAGTCTGTGGCGAAACAGACCAGCATGCAGCGCAGCGCGACAGGCACCTCTTCTACTCGCTCAATGGGCGGCTGATCATGGAACGAGTCAGTATTACCGAGCGTCCGGACTGGCGCGAAAAAGCCACCGAGTACGGCTTTAACTTCCACACCATGTACGGCGAGCCGTACTGGTGTGAAGACGCTTACTACAAGCTCACGCTGGCCCAGGTTGAGAAGCTGGAAGAGGTAACGGCCGAGCTGCACCAGATGTGCCTAAAGGTCGTGGAAAAGGTCATCGACAGCGACGAGCTGATGGCCAAGTTCCGCATTCCAAAGCACACCTGGAGCTTTGTCCGCCAGTCGTGGAAAACGAATCAACCTTCGCTTTACTCTCGCCTGGATCTGGCGTGGGACGGCAAAGGCGAGCCTAAGCTGCTGGAAAACAACGCCGATACCCCAACGTCCCTGTACGAGGCGGCGTTCTTCCAGTGGATCTGGCTGGAAGACCAGGCCAATGCTGGCAACCTGCCGGAAGGCAGCGACCAGTTCAACAGCCTGCAGGAGAAGCTGATCGAGCGCTTCGCCGAGCTGCGCGAGCAGTTTGGCTTTAACCTGCTGCATCTCGCCTGCTGCCGCGACACGGAAGAAGACCGTGGCACGGTTCAGTATCTGCAGGATTGCGCCGCCGAAGCGGAGGTCGCGACCGAGTTCCTCTATATCGAGGATATCGGCCTGGGTGAAAAAGGTCAGTTCACGGACATGCAGGATCAGGTGATCAGCAACCTGTTCAAGCTCTACCCGTGGGAGTACATGCTGCGCGAGATGTTTTCCACCAAGCTGGAAGACGCGGGCGTGCGCTGGCTGGAACCGGCCTGGAAGAGCATTATCTCCAACAAGGCCCTGCTGCCGATGCTATGGGAGATGTTCCCGAATCACCCGAACCTGCTGCCTGCGTACTTTGCGGAAGATAATTACCCGCAGATGGAGAAATACGTCGTTAAGCCGATCTTCTCCCGCGAAGGCGCGAACGTGTCGATTATCGAAAACGGTAAAACGCTGGAAGCGGTTGAAGGGCCGTACGGCGAAGAAGGGATGATCGTCCAGGCGTTCTATCCACTGCCGAAGTTTGGCGACAGCTATACGCTGATTGGCAGCTGGCTGATCAACGATCTGCCTGCCGGAATTGGCATTCGCGAAGATCGCGCGCTGATCACGCAGGATCTGTCACGGTTCTATCCGCATATTTTTGTGGAGTAAGATCTGCCGGGTGGCGCTGCGCTTACCGGGCCTACGCTCGACCTGTAGGCCGGGTAAGGCGAAGCCGCCACCCGGCATATTTTCACCCCACCTGCACCGACAGCATACTCAGGCTTCCCATCTCAATCCCGTCGACCGGGATCGTCACCGGCTCCTGACCATCCCACGCGCCAAGCACGTACAGCAGCGGCAGGAAATGCTCCGGCGTCGGGTTAGAGAGCGAACCGCCCTCATGATCCAGATAGTTAACCAGCGGATGTGCCTCAGCCGGACCCTGCCAGGTCAGGTTCGCTTTAACGTAGTCGTTAAAAGCGGTCGCCCACGGGTAAGGCGTATTCTCACCGTGCCAGCGCGCCGTACGCAGGTTGTGCACCACGTTGCCGCTTGCCACCAGCATGATGCCTTCATCACGAAGCGTTGCCAGCTTACGGCCCATCTCCAGATGCCAGGCGGCCGGTTTGGTGCTGTCGATGCTCAGCTGCACCATCGGGATATCCGCATCAGGATACATTTTAATCAACACGCCCCACGAGCCGTGGTCAAAACCCCAGGCTTCTTTATCCAGCGTAACCGGAACAGGCGCCAGCAGTTCCACCAGTCTTTGTGCCAGCTCAGGCGAGCCGGGGGCCGGATAGTGCGTGTCATACAGCGCCTGCGGGAAACCGCCAAAATCATGAATGGTCTTTGGCGCCTCCATGGCGGTCACGCCCGTGCCGCGGGTGAACCAGTGCGCGGATACCACCACAATCGCTTTTGGACGCGGCAGCGTCTCGCCCAGGCTACGCCATGCGCGGGTATAGACGTTGTCTTCCAGAACGTTCATTGGGCTGCCGTGGCCTAAAAACAGGGCTGGCATACGGGAAGAAGTCATGATGATATCCTTACAGAAGGTGTCAATTTAATGGTGCTACATTACGCGCAATCCGGCAAAGATGAACGCAGATAAGCGTGAAGATCATCATCAGGAAATTTGAATGTAAGGAATGTGTAAAGCCGGGGTTGGCCCCTCGCTTTGCCAGAAATGAATCATTTATATTAATGAGAATCATTATCATAAGGAGCAATGCATGTCAGTCCCTCTGATCCTGACCATACTGGCGGGCGCCGCGACGTTCATCGGCGCGATCCTCGGCGTGCTTGGTCAAAAGCCATCAAACCGCGTGCTGGCCTTCTCGCTGGGCTTTGCTGCCGGGATCATGCTGCTCATCTCCCTGATGGAGATGCTCCCTGCGGCGCTGGGCACGGAAGGCATGTCTCCGCTGCTGGGCTACGGCATGTTTGTCGTTGGCCTGCTGGGATACTTCGCGCTCGACCGCATGTTGCCCCACGCGCACCCTCAGGACTTAATGCAAAAAAACGTAGCGCCCGCGCCGCGCAACATTAAGCGCACCGCCATTTTGCTGACGCTCGGCATAAGCCTGCACAACTTCCCGGAAGGCGTGGCGACGTATGTCACCGCCAGCAGCAACCTGGAAATGGGCCTCGGCATCGCCCTGGCGGTGGCGTTGCACAATATTCCTGAAGGACTCGCGGTGGCCGGTCCGGTCTATGCCGCTACGGGCTCAAAGCGCACGGCAATCTTCTGGGCCGGGATCTCCGGCATGGCGGAAATTCTTGGCGGCGTGCTGGCCTGGCTCATCCTCGGTAGCCTGGTTTCGCCGGTCGTCATGGCTGCCATTATGGCCGCGGTTGCGGGGATTATGGTTGCGCTGTCGGTAGACGAGCTGATGCCGCTGGCGAAAGAGATCGATCCAAACAACAACCCAAGCTATGGCGTCCTGTGCGGGATGTCGGTGATGGGGCTAAGTCTGGTCTTACTTCAGGCCGCAGGCATTGGCTGACGTGACGGGCGCCTCCTGAAACGGAGGCGCCTATTATTTGTAAAAGGAATAACTTTTTACGCAATATACGCCCCGCCTCCTTCCTTATAAAAAAATCAAGTTTTTTATTGAACATTACTGTGCGTAATAACACTAAACAATGCATCCGGCATTATAATTTACACTTCTTGAAATTCATCCACTTACAATAAGCCGTATTTATATTTTAATTATATCTACAATGATTTTTAAGCGTGATTAATCGCATTGCCCCGCCGAAGATCGATATACTTTCCTGGCAATATTCTGATTAATATTCAGGATATGAATTCAACTGAAAAAGGATATTTTCATGTTTACAGGAAAAAAAGCGCTTTTAGCCGTGGCAATGGCCACGCTTATTTCTGGATCGGCATTGGCTGCAGAACAAGGCTCAGGCAAGATCAAATTCAAAGGGGTGGTGATTGATGCGCCGTGCAGCATTGCTCCTGATAGCGTTGATAAAGAAGTCGATCTGGGTGAAATTACGACTGCCGTAATTAATGCCAATAAAAAATCGTCACCCGTTGCGGTAGATATCAACCTGGAAAACTGCCAGCTGGACGATCCAGGCGATGAAACCGATACCCCAATCACCAAAGTTGACGTCACGTTCACCAGCTCCGCCACAGATACAACGGATACCAGCCTGATGACCAACACGTATGCCAGCGGTGCGCAGAACGTGGGCGTCCGTCTGCTGGATAATGCGGAAGCGAACATCACCCTGGGTAGCGCCAGTGAAGTTACCCTGCTGGCAGGCTCCGCCACCCAGACGCTGCACTTTAAGGCGCAGATGGAAGTGCTGAGCGGCAAAACGGCAACGCCGGGTCAGGTTGAAGCCACCGCAAACTATGTGCTGGCATATAAATAATTCGAATTTACCTCGTTATCTACCGACTGGCTCGTTATGCCAGTCGGCATTTTATATTTACCTTGAGCAACAGGATGATGAAACATAAATCAAAATGCATAATCATCATTACCGCCCTGTTAATGACGAAAGTCGCCTCTGGTACCGAATTTAATATTAATGCCATCGATAAAGATCAGCGCAACAGCGTCGATTTAACACAGTTTAAAGATCGCGCCTCCGTCGTCCCCGGTCGTTATTTTGTTACGGTTTCAATTAATGACACCCCCTTAGCAAACGGCTGGCAGTTAACGTGGAAAAAAGTGAATGATGCAGTTCTGGTCTGTATCCCCGCCGAACTGGCCGACACGTTCGGCCTGCAGGATAAAATACGGGAATCGCTCACTGAAAAAGAGGGCTGTATAGACTTCGCCCCGCTGCCGGACATTCATTTTACCTTTGAACAAGCAAGCCAGACGCTAAACGTGTCCATTCCCCAGGCGTGGCTGCAGTACCGCTCTGCCGACTGGATGCCCCCGTCAACCTGGGATAACGGCGTGGCGGGCGTCCTGCTGGACTACAATCTTTTTGCCAGCCACTACCAGCCCAACAGCGGCAGCAGTTCAGATAATGCCAACACTTACGGCACGGCGGGCGCGAACGTCGGCGCCTGGCGGCTGCGCAGCGATTATCAATACAACCAGACGCACGCGGACGGCGGTTCAGAGCATAACGGGCGCTTCTCGCGCGTTTATATGTTCCGCCCCCTCCCCACCATGGGCGCAAAGCTGACGCTCGGCGAGACGGATTTCCAGTCGTCGATTTTCGACGCCTTCACCTACACCGGCGCGTCGCTTATCAGCGATGAGCGCATGCTGCCGTGGTCACTGCGCGGCTATGCGCCACAAATCTCCGGTATTGCCCAAACCAACGCGACGGTCACCGTAAGCCTCGCCGACAGGGTCATCTATCAAACAAAAGTACCGCCGGGCCCGTTCATCATTCAGGATCTCAACCAGTCGGTGCAGGGCACGCTCGACGTGAAGGTGACGGAAGAAGATGGCCGGGTGAGTACGTTCCAGGTCTCCGCCGAATCCGTTCCCTTCCTGACGCGTCAGGGCCAGGTTCGCTACAAGCTGGCGGCAGGCAAGCCGCGAAAGGACGCATCGCATGACGTTGAGGACAGCACCTTCATGAGCGGCGAGTTTTCCTGGGGCATGCTGTCGCAAACCTCGCTCTATGGCGGAACGCTGGCCGATGGTGACCACTACCGCGCCCTGGCCGCCGGGCTGGGACAAAACATGGCGTATCTGGGCGCGCTCTCGTTTGATATCACCCGGGCCACCAGCCAGCTGCCGGGCGCGGATCCACAGACGGGCTACAGCTACCGTTTTAACTACAGTAAACGATTCGACACTACCGGTAGCCAGCTTACGCTGGCGAGCTACCGCTACTCGGACCGTCAGTTCCTGAGCTATGCGCGCTATCTGGATAACGACAACAGCGACAGCCAGACGGAAAAACAGACCCTCAGCGTCACCGCCAGTCAGTACATATCGGCCCTCTCGCTAAACCTTTATCTGAGCATGCTGCGCCAAACCTGGTGGGACGACTCGCCTTCCACGACCGGCAGCGTCACCGCAGGCTATAACTTCGACCTTGGCCGCTGGAAAAACCTTGGTCTGACCCTGTCGCTGAGCAGAACCCATTACGAAGATGATGAAGAGGACGATAACCAGTTTTATCTCTCGCTGAGCGTGCCGCTCGATCCTGACCATCGCCTGAACTACGACCTGCGCAACGGCGACAGCCTGAGCCAGAGCGTCTCCTGGTACGATACCTCTGACCGGAACAATACCTGGGGCGTCTCTGCTGGCACCGAGAGCGAAAAAGCCGATGCGGGCGCACAGGTTAGCGGAAACTATCAGCACTATTCTTCGCTGGGAGATCTCAACGTCTCGGGCAGCTATAAGGCGAATGAGTACAACTCAATGAGCGCCAGCTGGAACGGATCGTTTACCGGGACGGCGAAAGGGTTTGCCCTGCACCGTCGCAGCTACGGCAATGAGCCACGCGTCATGGTCAGCACTGACGGCGTGGGCCATATCCCGCTGAACGTATCGCATGACGAAACCAACGCGTCGGGTATCGGCGTTCTGCCGTCGTTTTCCAGCTATACCCCGGCCAGCGTGCGGGTCAACATGAACAATTTGCCTGACGGCGTTGACGTCGATACGCGGGTGGTCACTTCCACCTGGACAGAAGGCGCCATCGGCTATCGACAAATCGCGACCCGAGCCGGTAACGATATTGCCGGCATTTTGCGAACGCCTTCCGGGACACCGCCGCTCGGCGCCCTGGTCCGCCTGCAGGATAACGGCCTGCAGGTCGGCATGGTCGCCGAGGAGGGCCGCGTCTGGCTGGGCGCCGTCCAGCCTGAGCAACAGTTCCTGGTCACGTGGGGAGACAACCATCAGTGTCGCTTCTCGTTACCTTCTCACCTTGAAAACAGTATGCAGCTCATGCTGCCTTGCCAGTAAGAAACCATGATGAAACTCACCCCACTCAAGGCCCTGAGCCTGATGTTGCTCGGCACCGCATTGAACGCGCATGCCGCCATTAACCTGGACCGCACGCGGATCGTTTTTCCCGAAGGGGACAAGGCAAGCAGCCTGAAAGTCGATAACCAGAGCAAAACCTTACCCTACCTGGCGCTTTCCTGGATTGAAGACGAAAACGGGCGCAAAGAGGACAGCCACTTCATGGCGCTGCCGCCCATTCAGCGTATTGAAGCGGGCGCGTCATCGCAGGTCAGGATTGTGAAGCAGGCGGCGGTTGGGCAGTTGCCGAAGGACAGAGAGTCGCTGTTTTACTTCAACCTGCGCGAAGTTCCGCCCAAAAGCGGCGCCAGCGAGGCGCGCAGCGTTATGCAGGTGGCCATGCAGAGCCGCATTAAGCTGTTCTGGCGGCCAAAAGCCATCACCAAAAAGCCGGGTGATCAAAGCGAAATGCGCATGGAAATTACCGCCACCGCAACGGGGCTCAGCGTGCATAACCCCACGCCCTATTACATCACCCTCGCGTGGCTGAGTAAAAATGCGAAAACCCAGCTGCCGGGCTTCGACAGCCTGATGATTGCTCCGTTTGCCACAGCGTCCACCTCTACCGGCGACTACCACGGCAGCTACTACAGCGTGGGTTACATTGATGATTACGGCGCGCTGAAAAAAGTGGACGTTACCTGTGCGGGTAAGGCGCCATGTCAGCTCAGCGAGCGGAAGGGTCAAAACAATGCGCAAGCTCGTTAATTGTCTGTTTTTGCTGCTGTTCGCCCTTCTGCCCGTCAGAGAGGCGCTGGCGCTTGACTGCTATCTCGGCGTTTCCGGCGGGCCCGTCGAGGAGACAAAAACGATCTCCCCTTTTGCCATTCCCAGCAACGCGCAGGTGGGGGAAAAGATATGGGAATCTGACGATATCAAAGTCCCTGTGACCTGCGACCACAACACCACCAGTAATTTTGAAAAAGAGGACATCTACGCCTGGGTTAACCCCTACCCGTCGGCGTCCGATCCCTACTACGAGCTCGGCGTAACCTATGAAGGGATTGACTACGATGCGACGGGGCAACCCAACGGGGTTGATACCTCCCAGTGCCTTGATAACAAACAGATCACTATCTATACCCCCGCCCAAATCCAGCAAATGGGCTGGGAGAACCGCATCTGTTCCGGCAATGCGAACGACATTCACACCTCACGCACGTTCATCGTGCGCTTTCGTCTGTACGTCAGAATCAAGGTCATGCCGCCGCACGGCTACGTCAGCACGCTCGGGGACTATATCGTGGTGCAGTTCGACGGCAAGGGCGGCGTCAACCAGATGTCCGACGCGAAAAACCTGAAGTATCATATTAATGGCCTGAACAATATCACCGTGCTGGACTGCGGGGCGACCTTCAGCATCTATCCGGAAAATCAGGAGATTGATTTTGGTACGTTCAGCGCTCGCGACATAATGAATCAGGGAAAGCGAACGCGCACGTTCTCGGTCAGAACGACCAAGATACAGGACGCCGAGTGTTCCGATGGGTTTAAAATGGATTCGTCGTTCTATACGAACGAGACGCTGAGCGAAGAAGATACCGCCCTGCTCATCGGTAACGGCCTGAAGTTACGCATCCTGAACGGAACACAGCCCTACACCTTTAACCGATACGAAGAGTATGCCGATTTTACCGGCAGTACGTTGCAGTACGAACAGACCTATACCGCTGAGCTGACGCCGGTGCCGGGAAAGGCGATCCAGTCCGGACCGTTTGAAACCGTGGTGCTGTTCAAAATTAACTACCACTAAACGTAAAAAAGCCGGGTTTCCCCGGCTTTTTCACATCAGCAGTTTCAGCTGGCTTTGCGCTCGTGCGCCTGGCGGTACTCGACCAGATCTTCAATCGTGACCACCGGCATGTTGTGCAGACGCGCAAAGGTGATGCACTCCGGCGCGCGCGCCATGGTGCCGTCATCGTTGGTCAGTTCACACAGCACGCCCGCAGGTTTGAAGCCCGCCAGCGTCACCAGATCGATGGTCGCTTCGGTGTGGCCGCCGCGGGTCAGGACGCCGCCAGCCTGCGCGCGCAGTGGGAAGACGTGGCCTGGACGATGCAGATCGGAGGGCTTCGCATCATCAGCAATGGCGGCACGTACGGTGGTCAGACGGTCAGCCGCAGACACACCAGTGGTCACGCCATGCGCCGCTTCAATGGTCACGGTAAATCCGGTACCAAAGGCGCTGGTGTTGTTTTCGACCATCATCGGCAGCTCGAGCTGCTTACGACGATCTTCAGTAATACACAGGCATACGATGCCGCTGCCGTGACGGATGGTCAGCGCCATCTGTTCAACGGTCATGTTTTCGGCGGCGAAAATCATGTCGCCTTCGTTTTCACGGTTTTCATCGTCAAGCACCATCACACCGCGGCCTTCGCGCAGTGCATCCAGTGCATGTTCAACACGTTGAGTTGAAGTGCCAAAAGAGGAAAGTAGCGTCTGATTCATGGTAAAAAAACCTCATTAACATTATGGTTACCAGAATCAGGGCAGTCTTAGGAGCGCCGTATAAGCGGCAAAAAGATAACGTGAGCGGGCCCATGCCCGACTGGATCGTTACTCTCTCCCATCCGGACTCTAACCGTCGGCCCCGGAATTACACCGGATCTGCTGACCTTTGAGAATTCACCCAAAGCGCTCGCGGGCTTTCAACATTAAGCTGATTTACCGCCGGTGGGGAATTTCGCCCCGCCCTGAGAATAAGCGAGATAACTATAACGCTATTGATTATCCTGGGCAATGCATAAGCATCAAACAATTTTGTTTACCCCGGGCATGACGCGCTACAATGGACACTGACACCTTTCCATCAAGGGAAACGACAATGATTGACCCGAAGAAAATTGAGCAAATTGCGCGTCAGGTTCATGAATCCATGCCGAAAGGCATTCGTGAATTTGGTGATGACGTTGAGAAGAAAATCCGCCAGACGCTGCAGGCGCAGTTGGTTCGCCTTGATCTAGTCAGCCGCGAAGAGTTTGACGTGCAGACCCAGGTTCTGCTGCGCACCCGCGAGAAGCTGGCACTGCTGGAACAGCGTCTGACCGAGCTGGAAAACCGCAATGCGCCGGAAGAAGTGAAGCCGGCACCGGCTATTCCACCGGTGGACGACCAGGAGTAAGTGCGGCCTGTTGTGCCCGGTGGCGGCTACATGAACGCGTAGGTCGGGTAAGGCGCAGCCGCCACCCGACATAAAAAACGGGCCGACTGGCCCGTTTTTTTTACTGACTGTCTTTCTGGATCTTCTTGATGATGTTGGTGGTGGAACACCCGTCCTCAAAGTTGAGCACCATCACCTCACCGCCGTTGGCCCAGACCTCTTCGCTGCCCGCGATTTGCTCCGGCTTGTAATCCCCGCCTTTCACCAGCAGGTCCGGCAGAATACCGGCAATCAGGCGCTGCGGCGTGTCTTCTTCAAACGACACCACCCAGTCTACGGCTTCCAGCGCGCCGAGCACGATCATACGCTGCTCCAGCGGGTTCACCGGACGCGTTTCCCCCTTCAGACGTTTGGTCGACGCATCGCTATTCACTGCCACAATCAGACGATCGCCCAGCTTGCGCGCATTCGCCAGATAGGAGACATGGCCCGCGTGCAGAATGTCGAACACACCGTTGGTCATTACCACTTTCTCACCGCGCTTGCGCGCGGCGGCGACAGCCACTTTAAGCTCGTCTTCGGTCATCACACCGAAACCGGTGTCAGCACGGCCGCGCACCGCGTTTTCCAGCTCGATTGGGGACACGGTTGAGGTACCGAGTTTACCGACGACCACACCCGCCGCGGCGTTAGCGAAGTAGCACGCCTCTTCCAGGGAGTTACCCGCGGCCAGCGTCGCCGCCAGCACGCCGATCACCGTATCACCGGCACCGGTCACGTCGTACACTTCCTGCGCCTGGGTTGGCATATGCAGCGGCGCCTTGCCCGGCTGCAGCAGCGTCATCCCCTGCTCGGAGCGGGTCACCAGCAGCGCAGAGAGCTCGAAGTCAGCAATGATCTTCATGCCGCGCTCAACCAGCTCTTCCTCGGTTTTGCATTTGCCCGCCACCGCTTCAAACTCGGAGAGGTTTGGCGTCAGCAAGGTTGCGCCGCGATAGCGCTCAAAGTCGGTGCCTTTCGGGTCGATCAGCACCGGTACGCTGGCCTTACGCGCCAGCTGGATCATCGTCTGCACGCTGGCCAGCGCGCCTTTCGCGTAGTCGGACAGCACCAGCGCGCCGATATTGCCCAGCGCCTGGTTAATACGCTCGTGCAGCGGCTCGGGATCAACGCCTTCGAACCCTTCTTCAAAGTCGAGGCGGATCAGCTGCTGGTTGCGTGACAGCACGCGCAGCTTGGTGATGGTTGGGTGGGTCGGAACCGAAACGAAGTCGCACTTCACGTTCACGTCCGCCAGCGACTTGCTCAGCGCGCGCGCCGCATCGTCGATACCGGTCAGGCCAACCAGACGCGAGTGCGCGCCCAGAGAGGCTATGTTCATCGCCACGTTTGCCGCGCCGCCGGGACGCTCTTCAATGGTGTCTACCTTAACCACCGGTACCGGTGCTTCCGGAGAGATGCGGCTGGTCGGTCCATACCAGTAGCGATCCAGCATCACATCCCCAACAACCATTACTCCAGCACGTTCAAACTCTGGCAGTGTTACTTTCATTCCTGACTCCAGAAAGATTCACAATTTGCGCGCGATAATATCACACTTGATTTGTTACGCACGGTTCCACCAGCCACTTCTGCCAGCTGGCCGTTACCTGAGCGCGTTCTGCGACAAAACAGTCCAGCGCCACGTGGCCCGGCTGCTCCTGCAGCGCCAGGTGGTGAAGCTCGTCGCGCAGCGTCGTGTAGGCGCGGGTTAAGGCCTGCGCCTCCTGCTCGTCCATGATGTCGTTTTGCGCCAGCAGTTCCAGAATGCGCACGTTATCGGACCAGCGGGTCAGCTTCGGCTTGTCGTGCGCGTGGAGCAGCACCAGATACTGGGTAATGAACTCAATATCGGTAATCCCGCCCTCGTCGGCTTTGATATCAAAGCGATCGCGGTGTTTATTACCCAGGTGTGCGCGCATTTTCTCGCGCATCTCGCGCACTTCGGTCTGCAGCGTACTGCCCTCGCGCGGGGTGGTCATGACATCCTTACGAATGGCATCGAACTGCGTTTTGAGCTGCGGATCGCCATACACCACGCGGGCGCGCACCAGCGCCTGATGCTCCCACGTCCAGGCTTCATTCTTCTGGTAATCGGCGAAGGATTCCGTTGAGGTGACCAGCATGCCCGCCGCGCCGGACGGACGCAGGCGCGCATCGACTTCATACAAAATGCCCGACGAGGTGCGGGTGCTGAACAGGTGCATAATGCGCTGGGCCAGGCGCAGATAGAACTGACGCCCGTCAATCTCACGCTCGCCGTCGGTCATCACGTCAACCGGGCAGTCGTGCAGGAAGATTAAATCCAGATCGGAGCTGTATCCCAGCTCCCAGCCGCCGAGCTTGCCGTAACCGACCACGGCAAAGCCTCGCCCCTCACGATCAGCAAGGTGCTTCGGCTGGCCGTAGCGGGCCACCATCTGCACCCACGCCTGCTGCACGACCGCGTCGATGATCGCCTCCGCGAGCCAGGTTAAGTGATCGCTCACTTTCATTACCGGCAGCGTTCCGGCGATGTCCGCCGCCGCCACGCGCAGCATCTGGGCCTGCTTAAACTGGCGCAGCGCCTCCAGCTGCTGCTCTTCGTCCTCTTCCGGCACGCGCAGCAGATACTGACGCAGCTCGTCCCGGTAGGCATCCGTCGCCGTGGGTTGATACAGGGTATTCGGGTCGAGCAGTTCATCCAGCAGCAGCGGATAGCGCGCCAGCTTGTTGGCCACCATCGGGGAGGCGGCGCAGAGCGTAATCAGGTGCTTGAGTGCCCCCGGAAACTCGCTCAAAAGTTCAAGGTACGTGGTACGCGTGATGATCCCGCTCAGCAGCGGCATCATGCGCGACAGCGGCACCGGCGCATCCGCCCGCGAGCAGACCTCGCTCAGCAGGTGCGGCATCAGGTGATCCAGCACCTGTCGACCGCGCGGGCCGATGGCGCGCTTGTTCAGCTCAAGACGGAAATCGGCAATCAGCGCCACCACGCGATGGCGCGCGTCGTCGGTTAAATGCGTCAGCACCGGCGTGGTGTCATCTTCCTGGAGCGCGTCCTGCCACAGCTCGCGCCAGTGCTCGGAAAGCGCATCGTCCTGCGATTCACTTTCATCATCACCTATCAGTTCGTTAAAGATGCGGCGCACGCCTGCCATGTGGGCATCGAGCCGTTCGGTCAGCGTTGACCAGTCATCCACGCGCATCCCCCAGGCCAGACGCGCCCGGTTAAGGTCATCCCCCGGCAGGGTCTGGGTTTGTTCGTCGTTGATGCTTTGCAGCAGGTTTTCCAGACGACGCAGGAACAGATAGGCCTCGTGCAGGGTTTGCGCGTCGCCGTTCGGCAGCAGGTGAAGCTGCTCAATGGCGCTCAGCGTCGGGAGCAGCGAGCGGGATTGTAGCGACGGCTCGCGCCCGCCGCGAATCAGCTGGAAGACCTGGACGATAAATTCGATTTCGCGAATACCGCCCGCGCCAAGCTTGATGTTGTCCTTCAGCCCGCGACGGCGAACCTCACGGGCAATCATCCCTTTCATATTGCGCAGGGACTGGATGACGCTGAAGTCGATATAGCGACGGAACACGAACGGGCGCAGCATGGCACGCAGCTCGTTGGCGTAGGCGTCATCGCTGTCGCCCATGATCCGCGCTTTGACCATCGCATAACGCTCCCAGTCGCGCCCCTGCTCCTGGTAGTAGTCCTCCAGCGCGGCAAAGCTCAACACCAGCGGCCCGCTATCGCCGAACGGACGCAGGCGCATGTCCACGCGGTAGACAAAACCATCCTGCGTCGGCTGATCCAGCGCCTTAATCAGACGCTGACCGAGACGGGTAAAGAACTGGGCGTTGTCCAGCTCGCGACGGCCGCCGCGCGTGGAGCCGTTCTCAGGCCAGGCGAAAATCAGGTCGATATCGGAGGAAAAGTTCAGCTCGCAACCGCCCAGCTTGCCCATCCCCAGAATCAACAGCGGCTGAGGAACCCCTTCCTCGCTGCACGGCGTGCCCCACTCTTTACAGCAGGCGGCGTAGAGCCAGTCGCGCGCGGCGACAATCAACGTCTGCGCCAGCTCGCTTAACTGCTGCAGCGTACTCTCTTCACTCACCCGCTCCAGCGCCTGCGCCCAGGCAATGCGCACCATCACACGACGGCGGAATTGACGCAGGACGCGCATCAGCGTCGCCTCATCCGCGACGTCTTCAAGCGCGGCCTGCAGCCAGCCGGCATAGTGCCGCCACTCGTCCGCCTGCGGCGGTGCGTTCTCAAGCTCCGCCAGCCAGTCCGGGTAGACGGCGATGCTTTCCTGCACAAAATCACTGAAGGCGAGTACGCTTTTCGCCTGCTCGCTTAACGATGACGCCGGTAATGACTCAGGCAGACGTTCGCAAACGGTCTGCCACTGCTGCTGTAACGGTGAAGAAAGCGGCATTCTAGGGGTTCCTTGCCAGAGTTAACGTTTTCCGCTGTGCAGCCAGTAAGGCTCCTGCGAAATGGCCTCATTACGGAAATGCTCAATTTCAATATGCTGACGGGTTTCGATGGCATGCTTCAGCCCCTGCCAGTTTTCCAGCCACGCCTGCGCCTGTGGCCCGTCGTAGGCACCGGAAAGGAGCAGCATGCTGTCGATGTTGCGCGAAAGACGGGGAAGCTGATCGCCATACTTATCGCCGAGCGGATACGCAAAGGTGCTCTTCAGTTCAGCGGCATGGCGGGAAAGATGAATGTCCGCGAAACGCTTAAAGTTTTCCGCGATTTTGGCCTCGGCTTTCGCATCCAGGAACGCGCGCCAGCCGCGCGTGACCAGAAACTCGGTCAGCGCCAGTTTTGCCGAAGCGGCTTGCGGGCTGTAAATCGCCGTTTGCGCCGAGACGTCCGAGAGCATCAGCGTTTCGGTTTGCGTCATCAGATCACGTAAGTGAGCGCTCGCTTTGCGAGGGACGATCCCGCCGAACAGCGCCAGGGTATGGCGCACCAGGGCTATCGCCGCGAGCACGTGGGATTTGGCGTTTTTCACATTTCGCACCCACAGCTCTTCGTGGTACTGCCACTGCGAAAGCGCCAGCTCCAGCGCGGCTTCCAGCCCCTGCTCAACGCTGGCTTTCGGCGCAACGCGCAAAATGGTCGTCTCTTTCAGGACGCGCGGCGCATTTCCGGCCGCCAGATGGTAACCCCGTGCGGCTTTACTCAGGCTTCCCTGACGCAGTCCGGACTGGCTCACCAGCCTGCGCGCCAGCTTCAGCACGTCATTCGCGTCCCCTTCCAGCAGTTCAAGCTCCAGTTCACAAATGGGTTCCTGGAACTCCCCCGCCTTCACCTCACCGAGATCGAGAGCGATTTCGATGCGGCTTTTACCTTCCGTCACCAGCCATTTCTCGCGCCAGAAATCGGTGCTGAACAGCGGCTGCACCTGCTCTGCCAGCGTGGCAGGCAGCTCGCCTTCCGGCCAGACGTCCGTCGGGAAGCGTTCAAGCTCAAGTTCTGGCTGACTGATGTCGATATTGTATTCCGGACGCTGATGTAACCCGCCGACCACGCGGCCGGCAATTTTCATCGTCATCTCGTAGCGCCCGCTCGCGCCACGGATGCGCAGCCCCATATCGTGACGGCGCAGCCAGTTGTCCGGCGTTTCGTAATAGATATTAAGCAGTTGTACCGGTGCATGGTGTTCGCCGGAGAGCGTATGCAGATGCTGGCGGAGTGCGTCAACGCTGTCTTTTTCGACGATAAATTTTAATTCGATTTCCTGAGCCATAGCCTTGTACTTTTGCGGGCGTCACAGACGCGTCAATGAGGGCGAACTTCCTCGCCATTTGTTTGTCAGTACATAGTATTTTGCGCCAAATTGCCATGCAATGAGCAATTTGTCGGGCGTAAATGTCCAGAGTCGTGACACAGATGATTCTGATTGCTGACGAATGCTTTGCGTAGAGACACTGTTGCCACTACTATCGTTCCACTATTTATGAAAATAACGACTAATGATGCTTAAATTACGCCTGATTGGACTTACTTTACTCGCTTTTAGCGCCGCAACAGCCGTGCACGCTGAAGAGAAGCGTTACGTTTCTGACGAACTGAACACCTGGGTACGCAGTGGCCCCGGAGATAATTATCGCCTCGTGGGCACGGTCAATGCCGGCGAGGAAGTCACCCTGTTACAGACCAACGCGGACACCAACTACGGTCAGGTTCGCGACAGCTCTGGCCGTACGTCCTGGATCCCGCTGAAAGAGCTGAGCACCGTGCCAAGCCTGCGCACCCGCGTGCCGGATCTGGAAAATCAGGTGAAAACCCTGACCGACAAGCTGAACAACATCGACGGAACCTGGAACCAGCGTACCGCCGAAATGCAGCAGAAAGTGGCGCAGAGCGACGGTGTGATTAACGGGCTGAAAGAAGAGAACCAGAAGCTGAAAAACGAGCTGATTGTCGCGCAGAAGAAAGTGAATGCCGCCAACCTGCAGCTCGATGACAAACAGCGCACCATCATCATGCAGTGGTTTATGTATGGCGGCGGCGTGCTGGGCGTCGGTCTGGTGCTGGGTCTGGTTCTGCCGCACCTGATCCCAAGCCGTAAGCGTAAAGATCGCTGGATGAACTAATTCGTCTTCTCTGCCAGACTTACGTATCATTCTGGAAAAGAGAAAACGGGAGTGTCAGGCGTGAAGAGTTATTTGGTCGGTGGTGCGGTTCGCGATGCGTTGTTAGGTCTGCCGGTCAAAGATAAAGACTGGGTGGTGGTGGGCGCCACCCCGGAAGAGATGCTCGACGCGGGCTACCAGCAGGTAGGCCGCGATTTTCCCGTGTTCCTGCACCCGAAAAGCCGCGAAGAGTATGCCCTGGCGCGTACCGAGCGGAAATCAGGTTCGGGCTATACGGGCTTCACCTGCTATGCCGCGCCTGACGTCACGCTGGAGGAAGATCTCCTGCGTCGCGATCTGACCATTAACGCGCTGGCGCAGGACGAGCACGGCCAGATTGTTGACGCTTATGGCGGCCAAGACGATCTGCGCAACCGTCTTTTACGCCACGTCTCCCCGGCGTTTTCTGAAGATCCGCTCCGCGTGCTGCGCGTGGCGCGTTTTGCCGCGCGTTACGCCCATCTCAGCTTCCGTATTGCCGATGAGACAATGGCGCTGATGACCGCCATGACCGAGGCGGGCGAGCTTGAACACCTGACGCCAGAGCGCGTCTGGAAAGAGACGGAGAATGCCCTCACCACGCGTAACCCGCAGGTCTTTTTCCAGGTCCTGCGCGACTGTGGCGCGCTGAAGGTGCTGTTCCCGGAAATAGACGCGCTGTTTGGCGTCCCGGCTCCGGCGAAATGGCACCCGGAAATTGATACCGGCGTGCACACGCTGATGACCCTGAGCATGGCGGCCATGCTCAGCCCTGACGTGGACGTGCGTTTTTCCACCCTGTGCCACGATCTGGGCAAAGGCTTAACGCCAAAAGAGCTCTGGCCACGGCACCACGGGCACGGTCCGGCCGGGGTGAAGCTGGTCGAGGGGCTGTGCCAGCGTCTGCGCGTGCCGAACGAAATCCGCGATCTGGCGAAACTGGTGGCCGAATTCCACGATCTGATCCACACCTTCCCCATCCTGAAACCGGCCACCATCGTTAAGCTTTTCGATAACATCGACGCCTGGCGCAAACCCCAGCGCGTGGAGCAAATCGCGCTGACCAGCGAAGCTGACGTGCGCGGGCGTACCGGGTTTGAAGCGTGCGACTACCCGCAGGGACGTTTACTGCGTAAAGCCTGGGAGGTAGCGAAAGCGGTGCCGACGAAGGACGTCGTCGAGGCGGGATTCAAAGGACCGGAAATTCGCGAAGAACTCACGAAACGGCGAATTCAGGCGGTCTCTGACTGGAAGGAAAAGCATTGCCCTCAGCCAAAAGACTGAGGGCCATCGGTCAGAAGAAGACCACGTATACCGCAGCGGCAACGATGAAGCGATAGATCGCGAACGGAATGAACGAGATACGCTTAATCAGCTGCAGGAAGGTTTTGATGGCAATCAGCGCCACGATAAACGCGGTGATGAAGCCAACGGCGAACATGGGAATGTCGCCCGTGGTGAGGAAACCGATGCTTTTATAGAGGTCAAGCGCGGTGGCACCCATCATCATCGGCACCGCCAGCAGGAAAGAGAACTCTGACGCGGCGTAACGGCTTACGCCCATCAGCATCCCGCCGGAGATGGTTGCGCCTGAACGCGAGAAGCCCGGCCACAGCGCCAGACACTGGAAGCAGCCAATGATAAACGCCTGACGATACGTCATATCGTCCAGCCCTTCCGCGCGCGGCGTTTTTGGCTTCAGCACTTCCGCGGCGATCAGCAGGAAGCCGCCCACCACCAGCGCGTACATCACGTTAATCGGGTTAAACAGCGATTTGATGGCGTCGTGGAAAACCAGACCCAGCACCACTGCCGGGACCATCCCAAGCAGAATATGGATCAGCGACAGGCGGCCTTTACTCATCCCTTCGTGCTGCGGCGGACGGCCAAAATGGATACCGATCAGGCCAAACAGACGGCGCCAGAACATCACCACCACCGCCAGAATCGAACCCAGCTGGATAACCACTTCGAACGTTTTGGCGGTATCGCCTTCAAAACCCAGCAGATGGCCAACGATAATCATATGGCCGGTACTGGAAACCGGTAAAAACTCCGTCAATCCTTCGACCACACCCAGTATTGCCGCCACCAGCAGCGAGTGCATATCGCTCATCTATAAACCCCTAAAAAAATATAAAAAAAACGGTCGCCCCAACGGCTACCGTGAAAGATACAGCTATAAGACAGATATAACCTAAAAGGGTTTAGCTATTATGACGTTAAATCTTGCCTTTCAGATTTGTGCCACGCTCGATGATGACGCCAACGTTGGCGGCGCGCGCCACCGCGCCCGGCTTGCTCAGCTTGATGCGCACCCACGGTGAGTTGAATTTTTTCAGCAGCAGTTCTGCGACTTCTTCCGCCACCCGTTCGACCAGCGCAAAACGTTGCCCTTCAACGTGGGCGATGACCGTTTCACTGATATCGGCGTAGCTCAGACAGTCATTCACGTCATCACTTTTTGCCGACTTGCGGTTATCCCAGCCCATTTCGATATCGAACACCAGCTTCTGCTCGATGGTCTGTTCCCAGTCGTAAACACCAATAGTGGTGA
This sequence comes from Enterobacter sp. TCD1-1, assembly GCF_020567405.1. Taxonomy (NCBI): domain Bacteria; kingdom Pseudomonadati; phylum Pseudomonadota; class Gammaproteobacteria; order Enterobacterales; family Enterobacteriaceae; genus Enterobacter; species Enterobacter sp. TCD1-1. The sequence continues at coordinate 186,227 of NZ_JAJCXF010000002.1, forward strand.
TTACCGAAAGTTGCTCTATAAATACAATATCCATCACGACCTGCCTGCTTTTTGGCTAAACCGGATACCACTTCCGGCGAATTATGCGTATTATCCACAGATGCTGAGAATACAGATACATTTTCAAAACGGAACAGCGTTATGAGTGCAATCGCGCCTGGAATGATCCTCCTCGCCTATCTTTGCGGCTCAATCTCCAGCGCCATTCTGGTCTGCCGCATCGCCGGGTTACCTGACCCGCGTGAAAGTGGTTCCGGGAATCCGGGAGCGACCAACGTACTACGAATTGGCGGCAAGGGAGCAGCCGTAGCGGTTTTGATTTTTGATGTTCTGAAAGGGATGTTGCCCGTCTGGGGCGCGTATGCGCTGGGCGTCACGCCGTTCTGGCTGGGGCTTATTGCGATTGCTGCCTGTGTCGGCCACATCTGGCCCGTATTCTTCGGTTTTAAAGGCGGCAAAGGTGTGGCGACCGCCTTTGGTGCCATTGCGCCTATCGGCTGGGACCTAACCGGCGTGATGGCCGGGACCTGGCTACTGACCATTCTGCTGAGCGGCTATTCGTCGTTGGGCGCCATCGTCAGCGCGCTGATCGCGCCGTTCTACGTCTGGTGGTTCAAGCCCCAGTTTACCTTCCCGGTGTCGATGCTCTCCTGCCTTATCCTGCTGCGTCATCACGATAATATTCAGCGGCTGTGGCGTCGTCAGGAGACAAAAATCTGGACGAAGCTCAAGAGGAAGAAAAAAGACGCCCCGTAAGGTTAGTTATGCCTTATAGCCAAATGTGATTTTGGTCACCTTCTGCCTGTGGTAACTGTTAATGACACAACACAACCACATCAGAAGAAAATGGCAGAAATCACAGAAACCACTCCCCTTTCAACGGCAGGAAAACACCCCGATGGCGACATCCAGTGGGTGCGCAGCGCCTCGGATGTCTCACGCCTCGTTAATGACGGTTCTCAGGGTCGGGCCAACGCCCGTATCGTGGTCGGTATCGCGCTGGGCGGGATTTTCCTCGATGCCTACGATCTGGGCGCGCTGGCCTTCGGCATTAAAGACATCACCCGCGAATTTAACCTGACGCCCGCCGGTACCGGCATGGTGGCCTCGGCCATTACCTTTGGCGCCATTGTCGGGGCGCTGCTCGGCGGTTATCTCACGGATAAAATCGGGCGCTATCGCGTCTTTATGGCTGATATGGTGTTCTTCGTCGTAGCGGCTATTGCCTGTGCGCTGGCTCCGAACGAATATGTGCTGGCGGGTGCCCGCTTTGTCATGGGGCTTGGCGTTGGGATCGACCTGCCCGTGGCGATGGCGTTTCTAAGCGAGTTCGCCAGGCTGAAAGGCCCCGGCAATAAGGCCTCCAGCGTCGCCATGTGGTGCCCCACCTGGTATGCCGCCATCAGTATCTCCTACCTGCTGGTGCTTTTCTTCTACGCCGTGCTGCCGGAAAGCCACAGCGACTGGCTGTGGCGTTTGATTCTCGGCTTTGGTGCCGTGCCGGCGCTGGTGATTATTGCCATCCGCAGCCGCTATATGAGCGAATCGCCGGTCTGGGCGGCAAATCAGGGCAACCTGAAGGAGGCAGCGTCCATTTTACGCCACTCATACAACATCAATGCCCACGTGCCGCAGGATGCGCTGAGCCAGCCAGCCCCCGTCGTGAATAAAGCGAAATGGTCAAACTACCTGAACCTGTTCCGCGGGATCTACTTGCGGCGCACCACGCTCGCCACGCTGCTGTCCGTCGTCTCCTCGTTCGCCTATAACGCGGTGGCGTTTGGTCTGCCAGTGATCATCTCCAGCTTCTTTGTCCAGTCGATGCTGACCACCATCCTGATATCTCTGGCGCTTAACCTGCTGTTTGCCTTCGTTGGCGGACTGCTGGCGGTACGATACGTGCCACGCTTCGGCGCATGGCGAATGTCGCTGGCGGGTTACGCCTGCCAGTTGGTCGCGCTGCTGGGCCTGGGGCTGATTGGTCGTCCGGAAGGCGCCACCGAAGGCGTGCTTGCCGTGGCGATGCTGGCGCTCTTCCTGTTCGGCCAGGGCTTCGGCCCGGGCGCACATACCATGACGTTTGCCTCGCTGAGCTACCCGACCTCGCTGCGCGGCGTTGGCGTGGGCCTTAACCAGACGCTGATGCGCAGCAGCTCGACGCTGTCGCTGTTCCTGTTCCCGCTGCTGGTCGCCTCGCTGGATACCGCCGTGTTCTGGGTAATTGCGCTGGCGCCGTTTATCGGCCTGGCCTCGCTGCTGGCGATCCGCTGGGAGCCGTCGGGGTATGATGTGGATGCGGAGGATTACCGATAATGACCTCGCTTCGGTGGGTTAACCCCACCGAAGGATTCTTACAAATCATCCAGCAGCGTTCGGGAAAGTTTTTTCAGCATCTCAAGCTCTTCATCATTCATCCGCATGCTGCAGCGTATCTGGTCCGGCAGCGCCATCACCTGCTTTTTCAGTGCGTTAGCCTTCTCCGTCAGAACGACATTTTTCATTCTTTCGTCACCCACAACCGCGATACGGTTGAGAAACCCTTTTACCTCAAGCTTTTGCACCAGCGGGGTCAATGTGCCCGAATCAAAAAACGTCTTATCGCTGAGGTCGCGAAGTGGAATGTTGTCTTTCTCATAAAGCGCCATCAAAACAACAAATTGCGGATAGGTAAGATCCATTTCCTGCAATAAGGGACGATATTGCCGAACGAACGCGTTGGTGACCGAGTACAGTGAGAAGCAAAGTAAATCATCTAACGTCTTGTTTTCTTTCATTTCTCTTTCAACCCTTAGTCAGTTTTATAAAAAAATTATAAATAAAGTTTGACTAAAAGTATCTTGCGCGCAAGTATTACAACAACAACTTAATAGCGCACTACTTAAATAACATCACTGTCTAACACTCGCTTAAAGAGGTACTACCATGAAAACATTAGCCGCCATCCTGGTTTCTTCCGTGTTCGCGTCTGCTGCAGCGTCCGCTCACACCACCAATACCCCTACCCCGACCGCAGGCGTACAGGCATTTCTTAATGTTCTGAATTCGGGCAAGGGTAAGCCAATGGAACAGATGACCCCGCAGGAGGCCCGCCAGGTACTGATCGGTGCGCAGCAAGGCGCAAAACTGCCACCCGCTCAGGTTTCAGAAAAAACGATCCAGGTAAATGGTCAGGCGATCAAACTGAAAATAGTGAAACCTGAAACCGCGACCGGCACGCTCCCGGCATTTATGTTCTTCCACGGCGGCGGCTGGGTGCTGGGTGATTTCCCAACCCACGAACGCTTAATCCGAGATCTGGTTCGCGCGTCAGGTGCCGCAGCGGTTTACGTTGATTACACGCCGTCACCTGAGGCCCATTTCCCGGTGGCCATTCATCAGGCCTTTGAAGCGACAAAATGGGTAGCCGAGCACGGTCAGGAAATTGGCGTGGACGGTAGCCGTCTGGGTCTGGTCGGTAACAGCGTGGGCGGCAATATGGTGGCTTCCGTGGCGCTGCAGGCAAAACAATTTAATGGGCCAAAAATTCGCTACAACGTCATGCTCTGGCCTGTGACCGATGCGAATTTTGATACTGCCTCGTATAACCAGTTCGAGAACGGCTATTTCCTGTCGAAAAACATGATGAAATGGTTCTGGGATAATTACACCACCAACGCGGCCGATCGCAAGAATATCCTTGCCTCTCCGCTTCGCGCCAGCGCCGCGCAGTTGAAAGGCTTCCCGGAGACGCTGATTCAGACAGCAGAGCTGGACGTTCTGCGGGATGAAGGTGAAGCATTCGGGCGTAAGCTGGATGCGGCTGGCGTCCCGGTGACCGTCACGCGCTATAACGGCATGATCCACGATTATGGCCTGCTCAATCCACTGAGCGAAGAGCCTACGGTCAAGGTTGCCCTGGAGCAGGCTGGCGCAGCGCTGCATGAGCACCTGAAATAACGGCATCGCGATGTTTGTCAGACAGCACGCCCTCCGGGCGTGCTTTTTTGTTTCGTCTTAACCGCTATCCATAAGCGACTCATATGACAGCCTTCATTTCTGCCAGGGCATACTGAAACGACCCGATGATGAGCAGATGGATGCAGCATGTTAGCAGCTCAGGTCACTGATAATTCATACAAAGGCTGGCAGGCGTCGCTTGCCCTGCAGTTTTGTCACACCCCTGAGAAAACCCTCCTGCACTCCGCTCATCACGTCGGGCCGCTTACCGTTCAGCGTCCATTTTATCCCGAAGGCGAGACCTGCCACCTCTATCTTCTGCACCCGCCGGGCGGGGTTGTGGGCGGCGATACGCTGGATATCACCGTGCGTCTGGACGCCAAAAGCCATGCGCTTATCACCATGCCCGGCGCCAGCAAGTTCTATCGTAGCAGCGGCCCGCAGGCTCGCCTGCATCAGCACTTTTATCTCGATGAGGGATCCACGCTGGAGTGGCTGCCGCAGGACACCATTATCTTCCCCGGTGCGAATGCCGCGCTGCGCTCCGTCTTCCACCTGAAGGCCTCCAGCACGCTGCTGGCGTGGGAACTGTACTGCCTGGGACGACCGGTAATCAATGAGACCTTCAGCCACGGCACGCTGGAAAGCCGCCTTGAAGTCTGGGTTGAGGACGAGCCACGCCTGATTGAACGTCAGCACCTTGCCGACGGCGATCTCACGCCCGTCGCCGGGCATCCGTGGATTGGCACGCTGCTGTTCTACCCGGCCAGAGAAGAACATCTCGACGCGGCGCGTGCGCTGCTCGCCCCGCTGGATACGTTTGCGGGCGCCACGCTCGCGGACGATCTCATGTCGGTGCGCTTTCTCTCTCACGATAACCTGATTTGTCAGCGGGTGATGCGCGACGTCTGGCAGTCGCTTCGCCCGCTTCTCACCACCAAAACCGCCTGTTCGCCGCGTATCTGGCAGACATAAGAGAAACGTTATGGAACTGACCCCCAGAGAAAAAGACAAGCTGTTGCTGTTCACCGCCGCGCTGGTTGCCGAACGCCGCCTTGCGCGCGGGGTAAAGCTCAATTACCCGGAATCGGTCGCGCTGATCAGCGCCTTCATCATGGAAGGCGCGCGCGATGGTGAAACCGTCGCCTCGCTGATGGAGGCAGGCCGCCACGTCCTGACCCGCGACCAGGTGATGGAGGGCGTACCGGAGATGATCCCGGACATTCAGGTGGAAGCCACCTTCCCGGACGGGTCCAAGCTCGTGACCGTCCACAACCCGATCGTCTAAGGAGCGCGTGATGATCCCAGGCGAATACCAGATCCAGCCCGGCGCGATTGCGATCAACGTCGGGCGCGAAACCCAAACCGTGATTGTCGAAAATCACGGCGACAGGCCGATCCAGGTCGGATCGCACTATCACTTTTACGAGGTCAACCCGGCGCTGAAGTTTGACCGTGAGGTGACCCGGGGCTACCGGCTGAACATCCCGGCAGGCACCGCCGTGCGCTTTGAGCCCGGCCAGAAGCGCGAAGTAACGCTGGTTCAGGTCACGGGTGCGCAGCGCATTGTCGGCTTTCGCGGCGAGGTAATGGGCGAGGTGAAACATGGCTGAGATTTCGCGCCAGGCCTATGCCGATATGTTTGGCCCCACCACCGGCGATAAAGTGCGGCTGGCCGACAGCGAGCTGTGGATTGAAGTGGAAGACGATCTCACGATCTACGGCGAAGAGGTCAAGTTCGGCGGCGGGAAGGTGATCCGCGACGGCATGGGCCAGGGGCAGATGACCGCAGACGACTGCGTGGATCTGGTGCTGACCAACGCGCTGATCGTCGACCACTGGGGGATCGTGAAAGCCGATATCGGCGTCAAGAACGGGCGGATCTTTGCCGTCGGTAAAGCCGGCAACCCGGACATTCAGCCCGGCGTAACGATCCCGATTGGTGCCGCAACCGAAGTCATCGCCGCCGAAGGGAAGATCGTCACCGCAGGCGGGATCGACACCCACATCCACTGGATCTGCCCGCAGCAGGCGGAGGAGGCGCTGGTCTCCGGCGTCACCACCATGATCGGCGGCGGCACCGGACCCGCAGCGGGCACCAACGCCACCACCTGCACGCCAGGGCCGTGGTATATCGCCCGCATGCTGCAGGCCGCCGATACGCTGCCGGTGAATATCGGCCTGCTCGGCAAAGGTAACGGATCCAATCCGGACGCCCTGCGCGAGCAGATTACCGCGGGCGCCATCGGGCTTAAGATCCACGAAGACTGGGGCGCGACGCCTGCGGCGATCAACTGCTCGCTGGAGGTGGCCGAAGAGATGGACATTCAGGTGGCGCTGCACAGCGACACGCTGAACGAGTCCGGGTTTGTCGAAGATACGCTGGCCGCCATTGGCGGGCGCACCATCCACACCTTCCACACTGAAGGGGCGGGCGGTGGCCACGCGCCGGATATCATCACCGCCTGCGCACACCCGAATATTCTGCCCTCCTCCACCAACCCGACGCTGCCCTACACGGTGAATACCATCGACGAGCATCTCGACATGCTGATGGTTTGTCATCACCTCGACCCGGATATCGCCGAGGACGTGGCGTTTGCCGAATCCCGCATTCGTCGGGAGACCATCGCCGCCGAAGACGTGCTGCACGACATCGGCGCGTTCTCGCTCACGTCGTCAGACTCGCAGGCCATGGGCCGCGTCGGGGAAGTGATTATCCGTACCTGGCAGGTGGCGCACCGTATGAAGGTCCAGCGCGGCGCGCTGCCGGAAGAGATCGGCGAGAACGACAATTTCCGCGTGAAGCGCTACGTCGCCAAATACACCATTAACCCGGCGCTGACCCACGGTATCGCCCATGAAGTGGGCTCGATTGAGGCGGGCAAGCTGGCAGATCTGGTGGTCTGGTCCCCGGCGTTCTTCGGCGTAAAACCCGCCACCATCGTCAAAGGCGGGATGATCGCCTGCGCGCCGATGGGTGACATCAACGCTTCAATCCCCACGCCGCAGCCGGTCCATTACCGCCCGATGTTTGGCGCGCTGGGCGCCGCGCGCCACGCCACGCGGCTGACGTTTGTCTCGCAGGCGGCTCACGCGAACGGCATCCCCCAGCAGCTCAACCTGCAGAGCGCCACGGCGGTGGTGAAAGGCTGCCGGACGGTGAAAAAGGCCGACATGATCCACAACGCTCTGCAGCCGAACATCACCGTCGATTCGCAAACCTACGAGGTGCGCGTCGACGGCGAACTGATTACCAGCGAACCGGCTGACGTTCTGCCGATGGCGCAACGCTATTTCCTGTTTTGAGGAGTGATGATGATTTATCTGACCCAACGCCTGGACCATGCGCATCAGACTACCGCCAGCGTCACGCTGCCGATTGACGTGCGGGTGAAAAGCCGCGCCCGCGTGGCGCTTAACGACGGCCGCGAAGCCGGGCTGATGCTGCCGCGCGGCCTGCTGCTGCGCGGGGGCGACCTGCTGACCACCGACGACGGCAGCGAAGTGATCGAAGTGATCGCCGCCCCGGAGTCGGTCTCCGTGGTGCGCTGCGCCGATCCGTTCCTGCTCGCCCGCGCCTGCTACCACCTGGGCAACCGCCACGTGCCGCTGCAGGTCATGCCCGGCGAGCTGCGCTATCACCACGATCACGTTCTCGACGACATGCTGCGCCAGTTTGGGCTGGAGGTAACCTACGCCAGCCTGCCGTTTGAACCGGAAGCGGGCGCGTACGCCAGCGATGCCCACAGCCATAGCCACGCTCATACCCATTCACATTAAGGATCCATCATGCGCAAGTTACTCCCCCTGTTACTGCTGGCCTTTTCCGTTCCCGCGCTCGCGCATCCCGGCCACGGCGCCGACAGCTTTCAGGCCGGTTTTTTCCATCCGCTGACCGGGCTCGATCATCTCCTGATGCTGACCGGTGCAGGCGTGCTTTCAGCGCTGAGCGGCCGCAAGCTCCTGCTGCCGTTTGCCACCCTCGGGATGATGCTTGTCGGTGCCGTTGCTGGCAGCCTGCTCGGCGGCTTTAGCGGCATGGAGATGCTGATTATCGCCTCGCTGGCGGTCAGTGGCGTGATGATGTTTAAAACCGAAAATCGCCTGCTGCTGGCGGTGCCTGCCCTGGCGATGTTCCACGGCTGGGCGCACGGCGTGGAGATGTCCGGCCATAACTTCTGGCTCTTCACCAGCGGGTTTATGTTCGCCAGCGCCACGGTGCTGTGCGCCAGTTTCGCCGCAGGATTGCTGCTGCGCCGTCACGACGGGCTGCGTAAAACCTTTGGCGGCGGGCTGATTGTGTCCGCCCTGCTGGCGCTGATGAGCTAATGGAGCACGCCCGTCAGAGGCTGCGCCTGATGCAGCTCTCCAGCAGCAGCCTGCCGGTCGGGTCGTTTACCTGGTCGCAGGGGCTGGAGTGGGCCGTTGAGGCGGGCTGGGTCACGGACGCCGACGCCTTTAAACGCTGGCAGATCCAGCAGATGGAGCAGAGTTTTTTCTGCGTCGATCTGCCGCTGTTTCACCGTCTCTGTCAGGCCTGCGATCGGCACGATCTGGCAACGGCCAAACGCTGGACGGCATACCTGCTCGCCTGCCGGGAAACGCGAGAGCTGCGTGAAGAAGAACGCAACCGCGGGGCGGCCTTTACGCGCCTGATTAAAAGCTGGGAGCCGGACTGCCCGGCAGAATGGCTGGCGCTGTGCAGGCAAAGCCAGCTCTGCGGCATGGCGTGGCTCGGCGTGCGATGGGGCATTGACGTGCGCGAGCTGGCGCTGAGCCTGGGATACAGCTGGATTGAGAGCGCGGTCATGGCGGGCGTCAAGCTGGTGCCGTTTGGGCAGCAGGCCGCGCAGCAGCTGATTATCGAACTGAGCGACCATTTTGCCGCCGGGCTTGAACAGGCCTTTTTACGTCGCGACGACGCGCTGGGGGCAGCAACGCCGCTGTCCGCCATCGCCTCTGCGCGCCACGAAACCCAATATTCACGACTATTCCGTTCCTGAGGAGTCAACATGGCTGATTACAAACATCCCCTGCGCGTGGGCGTGGGTGGCCCGGTAGGGTCGGGTAAAACCGCGCTGCTGGAAGCGCTCTGCAAGGCGATGCGCGATACCTACCATCTTGCGGTGGTAACCAACGATATCTACACCAAAGAGGATCAGCGCATCCTGACCGAAGCGGGCGCGCTGGCGCCGGAGCGCATTGTAGGCGTGGAGACCGGCGGCTGCCCGCATACCGCCATCCGCGAAGATGCCTCAATGAACCTGGCGGCGGTGGAAGCGCTCAGCGAGAAATTCGGTAATCTGGACCTGATCTTCGTGGAAAGCGGCGGGGACAACCTGAGCGCGACGTTCAGCCCGGAGCTGGCGGATCTGACCATCTACGTGATCGACGTGGCCGAAGGGGAAAAAATTCCGCGCAAGGGCGGACCGGGGATCACCAAATCCGATTTTCTGGTGATCAACAAAACCGATCTCGCGCCGTACGTCGGCGCCTCGCTGGAGGTGATGGAGCGCGATACCAACCGCATGCGCGGCGAGCGTCCATGGACCTTTACCAACCTGAAGGCGGGGGACGGCCTGGGGACGATTATTGCGTTTCTGGAAGAGAAAGGGATGCTGCGGGTGTAGTGCGGTTTGTTGCCCGGTGGCGCTGCGCTTACCGGGCCTACAAAACCGTAGGCCGGACAAACGACGTGCCGCCCGGCAAAAAAACTCACGCCTCAGGCAGTTCCGCCAGCGGCCAGCGCGGACGCACGGACACGCTCAGGTCAGACGTTGCGCCAGCGTTCAGGCGCACCATCCCGGCGTAGGCGATCATCGCCCCGTTATCGGTGCAGAATTCCGGACGCGCGTAGAACACTTCTCCGCGACGCTTTTGCATCATCTCGGCGAGCTTCGCGCGCAGCGTGCGGTTGGCGCTGACGCCGCCCGCCATCACCAGACGCTTGAAGCCGGTCTGATCCAGCGCGCGCTTGCACTTGATCATCAGCGTATCCACCACTGCATCTTCAAACGCGCGGGCGATATCGGCGCGGGTCTGATCGCTGTCGTCGTTATTGCGGATCGTGTTGGCTGCGAAGGTTTTCAACCCGGAGAAGCTGAAGTCCAGCCCCGGACGGTCGGTCATCGGACGCGGGAAGACAAAGCGCCCTTCCGTTCCCTGCGACGCCATTTTGGACAGCATCGGGCCGCCTGGGTAATCGAGTCCCAGCAGCTTGGCGGTTTTGTCGAACGCTTCACCGGCGGCGTCGTCGATCGACTCGCCCAGCAGCTCGTACTTGCCAATGCCCGTGACGCTAATCAACTGCGTATGGCCGCCGGAGACCAGCAGCGCCACAAACGGGAATTCAGGCGGATTCTCTTCCAGCATCGGCGCCAGAAGGTGCCCTTCCATATGGTGAACCGGGATGGCCGGCACGTCCCACGCGAAGGCCAGCGAACGGCCAACCGTCGCGCCGACCAGCAGCGCGCCGACCAGGCCCGGACCGGCGGTATAGGCCACGGCATCAATATCGGTTGAGCTCAACCCGGCCTCTTTCAGCGCCGCCTGGATCAGGGGAACCGTTTTACGCACGTGGTCACGAGAGGCCAGTTCAGGCACGACGCCGCCGTAGTCAGCGTGCAATTTCACCTGACTATACAGTTGGTTGGCCAGAAGCCCTTTTTCGTCGTCGTAAATGGCGATGCCGGTTTCATCGCAGGATGTTTCAATACCCAGTACACGCATGACTTGTTTTACCTCGTTTCAATACCGCGCAGTGTAGAGCCTGGGCGGGTTGATGTAAAACTTTGTTCGCCCCAGGAAGAAGGCTCGTGTATACTCCTCACCCTTATTAAAGTCCCTTTCAAAATCGCATCGGTGCTTTACAAAGCAGCAGCATTTGCAGTAAAATTCCGCACCATTTTGAAATAAGCTGGCGTTGATGCCAGCGGCAAACCGAATTTATTAAAGGTGAGAGTTACATGCCGGTAATTAAAGTACGTGAAAACGAGCCGTTCGACGTAGCACTGCGTCGCTTCAAACGTTCATGCGAGAAAGCAGGTGTTCTGGCTGAAGTTCGTCGTCGTGAGTTTTATGAAAAACCAACGACCGAACGTAAGCGCGCTAAAGCTTCCGCTGTGAAACGTCACGCGAAGAAACTGGCTCGCGAAAACGCACGCCGTACTCGTCTGTACTAATTGGTTGAGGGCCTCAGCCCTCAATTGTCAGACAGAGTAATAGTCGTAAGGCCGTGCTTCCGGAAGGAATGCGCGGCTTGTTTTCGTTTATAAGTCGCTTAAATTTTGGGGCATATGGCCGGAAGAATCCCACGCGTTTTCATCAATGACCTGCTCGCCAGAACCGACATCGTCGATCTCATCGACGCGCGGGTAAAGCTGAAAAAGCAGGGCAAGAATTACCATGCGTGCTGTCCGTTCCATAACGAAAAAACCCCCTCCTTCACCGTAAACGGTGAAAAGCAGTTTTACCATTGCTTCGGCTGTGGTGCTCACGGTAATGCCGTTGATTTTTTAATGAACTACGACAAGCTCGAGTTCGTTGAAACCGTCGAAGAGCTGGCGGCAATGCATAACCTTGAAGTGCCGTATGAAGCAGGCAGTGGGCCAAGTCAGATCGAGCGCCATCAACGGCAAACGCTGTATCAACTGATGGATGGCCTGAATTCGTTTTACCAACAGTCTCTTAAGCACTCTGCGGCTGAGCCTGCGCGTCAGTATCTGAACAAGCGTGGACTGAGCGACGATGTCATTGCGCGTTTCGCTATTGGCTACGCCCCGCCCGGCTGGGACAACGTGTTAAAGCGTTTTGGCGGCAATAGCGAAGATCGTAAATCTCTCATCGATGCAGGCATGCTGGTCACCAACGACCAGGGACGAAGCTACGACCGCTTCCGCGAACGGGTGATGTTCCCAATCCGCGACAAGCGAGGCCGGGTAATTGGTTTTGGTGGTCGCGTGCTGGGTGATGCCCTGCCGAAGTACCTCAACTCCCCGGAAACCGATATTTTCCATAAGGGCCGCCAGCTTTACGGTCTTTATGAGGCGCAGCAGGATAACGCGGAACCTCCGCGTCTTCTGGTCGTCGAAGGCTATATGGACGTCGTTGCGCTGGCGCAGTACGACATCAACTACGCGGTGGCGTCGTTAGGAACGTCCACGACAGCGGATCACATCCAGTTGCTGTTCCGCGTGACCAACAACGTGATTTGTTGTTACGACGGAGACCGCGCCGGACGCGACGCCGCCTGGCGCGCGCTGGAAACCGCGCTACCCTATATGACCGACGGGCGTCAGTTGCGCTTTATGTTCCTGCCCGACGGTGAAGACCCGGATACGCTGGTGCGTAAAGAGGGTAAAGCGGCGTTTGAAGCGCGGATGGAGCAGGCTCAGCCGCTCTCCACGTTTTTGTTTAACAGCCTGATGCCTCAGGTCGATTTGAGTACCCCTGACGGGCGCGCGCAGCTCAGCACGCTGGCGCTGCCGTTAATCAGTCAGGTGCCCGGCGAAACGCTGCGCATCTACCTGCGTCAGGAGCTAGGCAACAAGCTCGGCATTCTGGATGACAGCCAGCTTGAACGTTTAATGCCTAAACAGGCTGAAAACGGCACGGTTCGCCCCGCGCCTCAGCTAAAACGCACAACCATGCGTATACTGATAGGGTTACTGGTCCAAAACCCCGAGCTGGCGCCACAGGTGCCGTCGCTGGCGGGTTTGAACCACGAAAAATTGCCCGGACTTGGCTTATTTTCAGAACTGGTCAACACGTGTTTGTCTCAGCCAGGTCTGACCACCGGACAACTTTTAGAGCATTATCGCGGCACAAAAGAGGCCGCTACCCTTGAAAAATTGTCGATGTGGGACGATATAGCAGATAAGGACATTGCAGAAAAAACGTTCACCGACTCACTCAACCATATGTTTGATTCGATGCTTGAGCTGCGCCAGGAAGAGTTGATAGCTCGCGAGCGCACACACGGTTTAAGCAGCGAAGAACGCCGGGAGCTCTGGATGATTAACCAGGAACTGGCAAGAAAATAAGTGAAAGACAAAATCATTCGCGTTGTATCAAGGCAGCAAGCGAACGAAGCCCTGGGAGTGTACATAAGTACATGACCAGGATGAGAGAACGCAGCTAACGCAGAGACAACGTGAAGGATGAAGTATTTAACGGCTTAAGTGCCGAATATCGATCGGGAAGCCCCCGGCAGCCGCACTGAGAGGCAGCGGCAAAAATATAAGTACGCCCTCGCTTTAAAGGTTGGCAGCCCCATCGCCGACACCAATCAAACGAATTAAGTGTGGATACCGTCTTATGGAGCAAAACCCGCAGTCACAGCTGAAACTTCTTGTCCAACGTGGTAAGGAGCAAGGCTATCTGACCTATGCCGAGGTCAATGACCATCTGCCGGAAGATATCGTCGATTCAGATCAAATCGAAGACATCATCCAAATGATCAATGACATGGGCATTCAGGTGATGGAAGAAGCACCGGATGCCGATGATCTGTTGCTGGCTGAAACCTCCAACAACACTGACGAAGATGCGGAAGAAGCTGCTGCACAGGTACTGTCCAGCGTGGAATCTGAAATCGGGCGTACCACTGACCCGGTCCGCATGTACATGCGCGAAATGGGTACCGTTGAACTGTTGACCCGCGAGGGCGAAATTGACATCGCAAAACGCATCGAAGACGGGATCAACCAGGTTCAGTGCTCTGTTGCCGAGTACCCGGAGGCGATCACCTATCTGCTGGAGCAGTACGATCGCGTTGAAGCGGAAGAAGCGCGCCTGTCTGACCTGATCACCGGTTTTGTCGACCCGAACGCTGAAGAAGATATGGCGCCTACCGCCACTCACGTCGGTTCTGAGCTGTCTCAGGAAGAGATGGATGACGACGAAGACGAAGATGAGGAAGAGAGCGACGACGACACCGCGGACGATGACAACAGCATCGACCCGGAACTGGCGCGCGAGAAGTTTGCCGAGCTGCGTACCCAGTACGAAGTGACGCGTGACACCATCAAAGCGAAAGGCCGCAGCCACGCTGCCGCTCAGGAAGAGATCCTGAAGCTGTCTGAAGTGTTTAAACAGTTCCGCCTGGTGCCAAAACAGTTCGACTACCTGGTGAACAGCATGCGCGTGATGATGGATCGCGTACGCACCCAGGAACGTATCATCATGAAGCTGTGCGTTGAGCAGTGCAAAATGCCGAAGAAGAACTTCATCACCCTCTTCACCGGCAACGAAACCAGCGAAACCTGGTTCAACGCGGCTATTGCGATGAACAAGCCGTGGTCTGAAAAACTGCACGACGTGAAAGAAGACGTGTATCGCGGCCTGCAGAAGCTGCAGCAGATTGAAGAAGAGACCGGCCTGACCATCGAGCAGGTTAAAGATATCAACCGTCGCATGTCCATCGGGGAAGCGAAAGCCCGCCGTGCGAAGAAAGAGATGGTTGAAGCGAACTTACGTCTGGTTATCTCTATCGCCAAGAAATACACCAACCGTGGTCTGCAGTTCCTGGATCTGATTCAGGAAGGCAACATCGGTCTGATGAAAGCGGTAGATAAGTTTGAATACCGTCGTGGTTACAAGTTCTCCACCTACGCAACCTGGTGGATCCGTCAGGCTATCACCCGCTCTATCGCGGATCAGGCGCGCACCATCCGTATTCCGGTGCATATGATTGAGACCATCAACAAGCTCAACCGTATTTCCCGCCAGATGCTGCAGGAGATGGGTCGCGAGCCGACGCCGGAAGAGCTGGCCGAGCGCATGCTGATGCCGGAAGACAAGATCCGTAAAGTGCTGAAGATCGCCAAAGAGCCAATCTCCATGGAAACACCAATCGGTGATGATGAAGATTCGCATCTGGGTGATTTCATCGAGGATACCACCCTCGAGCTGCCGCTGGACTCTGCCACCACCGAGAGCCTGCGTGCCGCAACGCACGACGTCCTGGCTGGCCTGACCGCCCGTGAAGCGAAAGTCCTGCGTATGCGTTTCGGTATCGATATGAACACCGACCACACGCTGGAAGAAGTGGGTAAACAGTTCGACGTGACCCGCGAACGTATCCGTCAGATCGAAGCGAAGGCGCTGCGTAAGCTGCGTCACCCAAGCCGCTCTGAAGTGCTGCGTAGCTTCCTGGACGACTAACCTGTCCTGACCGTGAAAAAGCTCCCAATCGGGAGCTTTTTTTTTGTTTATTCCCTCTCCCTTTGGACTGTGGGCTCCCCAGTAATTTATAAGCAGAAGCAATAACCTTGTTTCAGAACGAGTGAAGACTTTCAGCGATGCTCTGGTCCGGCTGTAAATCGCTGAGGCGTTTCCTGCAGGCCGGGGCGAGGCGCATGGATGCGCCGAGAGGGCGGGTCGCCAGGGTGGTGGCGACTGAGCCATCCTGGCACGTTCACAGGTCATGTCGTGACAGAGTAGCAAGGAACATAAAGTGAACGGAATGACCACCACGGCCGTATATTCCCCTCACCCTAACCCTCTCCCCGGAGGGGCGAGGGGACTGTTCCGTGCTGCCATAACGTTGTGGGGATCCCTCAGTCATGTGGGGAGAGGGTGAGGGCATCAGGCCGCAGAGGATTAAAGCCCCCGCACCATCAGCGCCTCATCCAGCTCCCGATACGCCTCTACCAGCTTATCCAGCGTCGCCCTGTTGAGCCCGCTCGGGTTCGGCAACACCCACACCTGCGTCACGCCAATCATGATGCTCTGCTTACCCCACTTAGCCCCGCGCTGGCTAAATGCTTGCTCGTAGGCCTGCTTGCCGAGGATCGCCAGCGCGGCAGGCTGGTAGTCTTCAATCTTCTTCACCAGCTCCCGCCCGCCGCTGCGCAGTTCATGCAGGTTGACCTCGCTTGCCTGCACCGTCGGCCGCTCGACCAGCATGGTTATGCCGCAGCGCGTGTCCAGCAGGTGCTGCTCCTCTTCAGGCTTGAGTAACCTGTCGGTAAACCCGGCCTGATAGATCACCTTCCAGAAGCGATTGCCCGGATGGGCAAAGTGAAAACCGGTGTGCGCCGAGGACTTGCCCGGGTTAATTCCGCAGAACACCACCCGCAGGCCAGGGGCCAGAATATCGTTGATCATCTTTACTCCCGCTGATACATCGTTATGGAAGTATAAAGGATTGATTATGCGTTGTTTATAAAAACAGCAGGCAGGTGTGAATGGCTGGATTGCTGCGGGGAGTTACTTTATAATTCACCGCCACGGCCCCTTAGCTCAGTGGTTAGAGCAGGCGACTCATAATCGCTTGGTCGCTGGTTCAAGTCCAGCAGGGGCCACCAGATACAGCAAGGGCTGGCGCTAAATGCGCTGGCCCTTTGTTTTTTCCGGGGATATACCGGGGATATTTCAGAAAAGTAGCCATAGTGATTTATGGTTAATTTATGACCACCCACACCATCTCCCCCCTACCTCCAGCGCTGTGGTTCCCAATTAACTTGCCAGTCCATACACAATGAAAACGCATATATAGACACAGAAAAATGTCGGTTCAGTTGGTTCACAGTTCTGTAAGCCACGCTAGCAATGAATTTATTCGAACCAACATACGGCAAGATGAGGTTAGTTCAGCCCCGCAAAAAGTTACTGGTGGCACAGATAGATTGAGCCAAAAAGTCATTAAATCACGCCGAATTCACAATTATCTACCAGGTGCTGTCCTCTAATTCTCGGAGGGAAAATCCCTGAGGGAAATTTTCGCCTGTTATTTTTGGTTTTTTCATGGATGTAATCATGCGTGCTTCTGGTAGTGGCCGTAAGCTCACCAGACTTTACGTAATGCGGTTAATCAACTAATAACTCAAATCAAGAATGAATTAAACCGATTCACTGAAATTATTATTTATATTCATTTATTAAAAAAACAAATATAGGTAACAATGGTGATATAAAAACTTACAACCAGAAAAATAATGAAGGAGTATTGTTTGGTTAATTTGTCAACTAAATGGAGTTAATTAGCATGGCTATACCCATTTATCTCCTGCTTTGCAACGATGAAGGGAAGCAGATAAAAGGTGGCTCTGATGTTCGTGGCCGGGAAGGCAGCATTGAAGTAGTAGGTATGCAGCACGATTTGTTTATTCCTGCCGATAACATGAGTGGAGCATTAACCGGAACGCGACAGCATGAGGCGTTTACATTTGAAAAAGAGATAGACCCATCAACCCCACTTCTTTACCGGGCCTTAACTACAGGTCGGACCCTGGCAAAAGCCGAATTCAAACTTTACCGCATCAATAATAACGGCATGGAAGAAGAATATTTCAATGTCGTGCTGGAGAACGTGAAGGTGTGCCACGTTGTGCCAATTATGTTTGATACCAAAGATCCCGATTTCGAAAAACACGGGCATATAGAGCATGTAGGCCTGCGTTACGAAAAAATCACGTGGAGCTATGTCGATGGCAACATCCAGCACGCCGATAGCTGGAAAGACCGTAAAACAGCATAAGGAGATCACCATGGCTAAATGGCTTTATAAGCAAAGCACCGGCGAACTGTTTAAAGATGGAAAACTGATTGAAACAGGTTACTCCGGCGCCCTCACCAATAAAAATAATCCAGACCGTGAGCATGTTCGCGGTATGGGGCCAATTCCACGCGGTATATGGAAAATCGGTAGTTCCGGCACCAGCAAAGGACCGCTGACAATTAAACTGAAACATATTAGCGGCAATTCATACGCGCGTGACATGCATTCTTTCCGTATGCACGGTGATAAGCGCGTCGGTATACCCGGATACGCATCTGAAGGCTGTATTATTATGAGTCCTTCAACCCGTCTACTTGTGAGCAATGATATAGGCGCATTGCTGGAGGTTGTACGATGATCCGCATAATTGCAATTTCCATCGTATTGTTGCCTGTGTGTGCAATGGCAGCTTCTACGGGTGGTGAATGTGCAGCACCCGGTCATTATATCGAAGGTATGCTGCTAACCAGCATTAAGAACGAGCTCGGCATTGATCTGACGTCTATCCAGTACAGCAAAACAACAGTGGAAGTGCTTGATGTGCTGCCAGTGTCAGATGTATTCGCCAGAAAAATGGCGATTGCAGATAGCCAGGCAGATTTAGAGAAATCAGCTGATATCAGGCTTTCTGAGAATGATTATTACAATATGTATCACGACAGGCATGTACTGACCGTGACGGCAAAATATACTTTTACGGACAAAAAAGGCAAACGTAGTGAATTCATTTCTTCAGCGTTCGTCAACGATGATGAATGCTCAGTACGGTACAATGGTTTTTTGACTTTATCGCGCGAATTTTGAATAGCAAAATCCAGGCATAAAAATGAGCATTACGCAAAACCCGACGAAAGGCAGTTTTTTCCGCCTTCAAAAAGTGATGTTGCCTTTTGGTGTCTGGTCGTAATCCTCCGGTGGGTGCTGCTGGCTTCATATAATTAAGCCACTCAATTGAGTGGCTTTTTTATTGTTTTTTTTAAACCCGCTAACCCTGGCTCAGCGAAGCCGCCTGGACACGTCCAGTGGCACCAGGGGTCGCAATCAGACGCTCTACGGACTCCATCGTCACGAACGTACAGCTGCAGTCCACATTGGTGCACTGGTGATAGCGCTCTTTGGTATTTTCACTTAGATAGCGACTGGTACGCGCATGCGCAGAGTGCTTGCACTTAGGACAATGAAACATGTACCCCCCCACTTAATTCACATTTTGTGAATCAATAATACCCAAAATAAAACCAATAGCAACTACATTACTCACTATCAACAGTAAATTTTTCGTCGCTGACGTTCAGCTCAAGCTTAAGCTGCGTGGTAAATCCGCTATCGTTGAGGGTATGCACCACTTCGCTGATGATCCACGCCTGCTCGTCGATGACGCGTTTAAAACCGTTTACCAGCACCGGCGTTTCTGGGAACAGATCGGCGCGTCCCAGGGCAAGCTGGATGGAAAACTCTACGGTTCCCCGCTGAAGCGCGCGCCACTTAGCCTCTGCGGCCCTGAGCGCCTGCTCTTCAGAGGCATAAACCGTGGTGAGCTCAAATACGTTTTCCGCCGTTCCCACCAGCCTCTCTTGCGGCTTCTGCTCCTTGCCTCCTGTTTCCGCTACTGGTGCGACGGCATCCGGGTGCTGCAGTGCTTCTGTCGGCTGCCCCCCTGATTGACGTGAAATACTCAATTGAGGATTTTGTTGCTTTGGGTCGCGCGTTTGCAGCCATTTGGCTGTCACGCCGGAATAATTTTCACGGTCAGCGACGGAAAAAAGATGCTTATCGCCATCCCCACGCTCAATCATCATTAAGGGAATCGGCGTGCCGCTGGCCGTCACGGCCTGGCCCGCTTTCATAAAGATAATCTTCCCGGCTTTGATTGAAACAAATGCTCCATTACGTTCAGCAAGGCGGGAGAGGAACGCCGCGTCTGTCTCCTGAGACTGGTCAATATGAGAGATGGCGATGGATGCAAGCCCCGACGCGACGCTGGCGGTCAACTGGTTACGCTGAGCGATGGTATCGACTATCGCGCCGATCGTCGTGTCATGCCATGACTGTTCGCGCCGCACGTTTAGCTTTCCACGAAAATCCGCGCTGCATCCCCGAATCGTCAGCGTGTCCGGCGCGCCCCGGAATTGAATCGCATCAATCGTAAAGTCCCCTTTCTCCTCGAGCGGGGTTCCCTCCCATCCCAGCCATAAGGAGAGCCTTGCCCCCCGGGCCGGCAAGTCTAGTAGCCCGTCGGAATCATCCAGTTGAATATCCAGCTGATCGGCTTCCAGCCCACGTTTGTCGATCATGCTCAGACTGATAAGACGGTGGCTGAAATTCTGTGTGACATCGCGATCGTCAAGCTTAAGCATAAAATCAGGGGCGATTTTCCCACCCGCCCGGATATTCATTTCGGTGATCATCCCACCAGCCCTCCAATGCTATTACGTGCGCTCGTCACCAGCTCTTCGGCCTGGGTTCTCAGATCGCCAAACATCGTCATCAGCGATTCGTCCACGCGTTTCAGTTCCAGCGTAAAATTAATTTTTCGGGCGGTACCGTCACTGTAAAAATCCGAATGCGTATGCGTGACTTTTTCAATGATAAACATGCCGTGAATGATGCCGGTACCGTCTATCAACGGCCATGCCCGCCCCTCATTCGCCATCAGCTCAACCGCCTTGAGGGAAAGCCGCCCTCCCGTGAGCTCAGGATAAAGCAGTCCGGAGAGGGTAAAAGATGTCTCGCCTTCGCCAAGGTACTGCCAGGCTTTAGGTTTCCCGATCCGATCGTTGGACGCCCAGCGGTAATCCTTTGTAAACTGCATTGTCTGATAGGGTAAGGTTCGTCGTTCAAAGACAAACAGACCCAGCACCATTAACATTTTATCTCTCCTCAACCATACATTAAGCTGGATTGCTGCCGTCTCGCTTTATCCTGTTCAATGCTATCTATTGTCTCCCGGATTTGACGCGTCAGATCCGTTGCGGAGGCCGTGCCCCCCTGCAGCGTGATGTGATATTCGCTTTTACTCTGATCGACGTAAGAGCGTCCTCCCGGCACGAGGGTTGGCTGATACCCCTGGCCGCCGCCAGAGATCCCCGCAACCGGAATGGACGCACTGCCCGCAGGAGAGGATGTCGCGTCTGCTTTTGCCGCCGCGGCATCGAGATTACCCGACTCGTTTTTGATAAGACCGAGTTTCTCCAGCAGCCAGCTGGCCTTGCCGCTCAGGCTGTTAAAGAGATTAAGCGGTGCCATTAACGCATCACCCAGCGCCTGTCCAAAAATCACGCCAGCGTTTTTACAGCCATCCAGCGTTTCCTGCGTCGCCTTGATCGGCGTAATCAAGTCGGTGAACCATTGCCAGATACCGCCCAGCTTCTCCGAGATAGCGTCAAATACCGCCATCACCGGTGAGAACAGCGCACCCAGCGGTGCGAAAGCCGTTGAAAGCCCTTCCATCACCCCGCCAAAGAAGGCGCTGATGGGCTCCCAGTATTTGAAAATCAGCAAAGCACCGGCGGCAATCGCCGCGCCAAGGGCTATCAACGGCCAGCTAAGGGCGCCCAGCACCGTCATGACGGCACCGCCCACCACGCTGAATACCGTTCCTAACATCCCGGCCGCGGTAATAACCATATTGATGCCCGTCAAAACCGGACCAATAACCGTGCCTACGCCACCCAGTACCCCAACAAACGCCTGCGCGCCGACAACAATGCTGGCAAGGGTCTGCGTCAGCTCAGGGTTGGCATTCACCCACAGGGAGGCCGTGCCAAGCCAGCCGGTTGCGGTTGTTATCAGGTTGCGCAAAGCGCCATCTGCTTTATCAAATACGTCAATCTTCAGCCCGCTCCACGCGGCCTGGAATTTGCTGATATCGCCGTCAAGATTGTCGGTCTGCACGGAAGCCACGAGCGCGGCACTGCCTGTTGCCCCCTGCAACTGCTGGCGTTTTTTATCAAGCGCGCCGTTACCCGCGGCTGAACGCAGTGCATCCGGAGCCTGTGGCTGTCGCAGCATCGCGCTGAGCGCGTCCCCGGCGGCGGCACCGTTCATTCCCTTTTCCGTCAGAACGCCAAGCTGCGCGATTGTCTCTTCAAGACCCATACCGGTCGCATCCGCAGCGGGCGCAGCGGAGGTGACGGCCGCCGCCATCTCAACGAGACTGGTGTTCGAAGAGGTAAACCCGCGGGTAAGTAAATCTGCGATGCGTCCCGCATCCGTATCGGTCAGGTTATAGGCGGCCTGCGTGCTGGCGATCATATCGGCCGCTTTAGCCGCGTCGACATTCCCCGCCAGGCTGAGGTTAACCGTGGGTACAGTGGCAGCAATAACCCCATCGGCGTCGTAGCCTGAACGAGCCAGTTCGGTTTGTGCTCGGACGACCGTATCTGCGGGTACTCCGGTCCTGGCACTGACCTCCCGCGCCTGCTGGCGAATGGCCTCAAGCCGGGCGTCGCCCTTCTCCAGACCAAGGCTTGCCTGAATAGTCGACATCTGTTTTTCAAAACTGATGCCAGGCGCCATAAACCGGGACGTCTGATCAAAGCCCGCTTTGGCCATGCCCACGCCCGCATTAGCCAGTTGATGCACCCGCGCGGCAACGCGTTTGCCTGACTCGTAGCGATTCTGAACGGTACTCAGCTGCGCCTGCTGCTGATTGACGCGGGCCAGCGCATCCCGCTGTCGGTTAAGCTGCTGCGTTTTTTCGCCGATCTGACTTTTTAAACGACGCTCATCCGACGAAAGCGTTCGCGTGTTGATTCCCGCCTGAGCGAGTTCAGTCCGCTGACGCTGTACCGAGTAACGTAAGCTGTTGTACTCAAGCTTGAGGTTGGCTGCCGATTTTCGGGCTGCGGACAGCGCATCAGCCTGTGCCTGAGTAGGGTTTTGTGTGTTTTTAAACTGCAACGCCAGCGCCGCCGCCTGCTGTTTCGCCTGAGCAAGCGACTGCTCCGTCGTGGCGAGCTGGGCATTTGCTTTTCTGAAGCCGTTAATACGCCCCGCCTGCTCGTCGAGCGCCCCCAGCGCCGTCTGCGAATCATGGATATCGCTCGCGAGAGTCAGGCTGGCGTTCTGGAGAGCGTTAAGCGGTCGGCTTGCACGATCAACTGCCTTAAGCAGCTCCTGAAGACTGACATTATTACTCATGGTGGTTTCCGCTTCGCTGCAGCGCTTTTTCGCGCCATAAGAGGAGTTCGGTCACGCTAAGGGAGTACAGTTCTGACGGCGGCCAGTGAAAAATCACCGCGATATCCGCCATCAGATCGTCGACCGACAGGTTTTCAGGAAATCTCAGCGAGCCGAAGCCGGTGACAAAAAACCGATCACCTTACCGGCAAAAGAGAGCAGATCGCAGGCATCCAGACGCGCAACTTCATGCTCGGTCAGAGCCGGCGAGGTCATTCGCGGCAGCACCTTGATCAGGGCATCAACGTCGGATTGCGCCAGCGAGGCCAGCGAGATCCCACGCAGAGTCCCGGCATTCGGTTTGGAGACCGTCACCTGTTCAATTTTTTGCTCGCCGCGCAGAACGGGACTATCAAGCGTGACGATGTATGAGCTGTTGTTCATGGCGTTCTCGTTGCTATTTTCCATTTCATTACTCTTCTGAAAGTTAGCTTACCGGCCGGCTATCCCGGCCGGTTAAAGGGTTACAGGCCGATGGCCTTACGGTGTTCAGCCAGACGATCGACGCCGTCGACTTTCAGCACCATGTTGATGATGTCGATCTCGATGATCTCTTTGCCATCAATGGTCAGCTGGTAGTACGCGCACTCGGTGGACATCTTGGTGGTGCCGCTTTCGCCCTGCTTGTTCTCGCCGCCATCAAACTCTTTATGACGGCCGCGCATGACGATTTCGACGGCGGAGATTTCGCCGGTATCATCACGCTGGAAAGAGCCGGTAAAGCGCAGCGGCACGCTGTCCGCGCCTGGAGAGGCGTACTGCGCCCACAGCGCGGCGTCCGGCAGACCGCCAACGGTCCACTCCAGCGCCAGGGCATCATCGTCCAGACCGAGATCGACAGAGACCGAGCCCGGCATACCGCCGCCACGATACTTCTCCAGCTTGCGGGTAAGCTTCGGTAGAGTTACAGACTCAACAACGCCCATATAGCTCAGGCCATCGTTGAACATATTCAGGTACTTAAGTTTGCGTGGTAACGCCATGCTTCAGCTCCTTAGCTATTAACCGAATCTGACAGGTCTGCCAGATAGGTATCGGTGATGCGCTGGCGCAGGGTCAGATTTTCCAGCGGCGGGACAGGGGTGTAGTCGTAATCGATATACAGTTTCCCCGCTTTCAGGGTGGTTGCGTCGTTAGACTCAGGGTCATACCAGCAGGAGCCGTCGACGATATAGCCGTTGGTTTTCAGCTCGCGGAACTTGGCATTAATACCGGAAACGATGTCGCGGATAAGCGTTGGCGTGATGGGTTTATCCATCGCCCACGCGTGCGCTTCCGCCATGGTATCGGCCAGCACCTGCGCGGTACGGGTGTAGTTTTCAAAGACGAATAACGGGTCGTCAGAGCAGGTACGGTTACCCCAGAATTTGAAGCCGTCGTTGCGAATCAGCGTGGTGACGCCCGCCTGGTTAAGCAGGTTCGCATCGGTAGCCTGTTCCTGCAGATCCCAGGAGACAGAAGCGCTTACGCCAGTGACGCCGTTGACGCCAACGTTTGACAGGGTTTTATGCCAGCCGATGGTCTGGTCGATTTTGGCGCGCAGGCCAAGCGCGCGAGCGGTTGCCCAGGCCGTCGTCGTTGCGTTCGTGGTGGTATCCCATGCCAGAAAATCAGGGTGGATAACCATCAGCTCGCGCTGGCTGAAGTTTTTGCGGTAGTCGATCGCCTCAGAAATGGTTTTACATTCCCATGCGCTGACATAGCCGAACGCGCGCAGGCTCTGGCACATCGCGGCCAGCGCGGTTGCCACTTCCTGAGAATCCAGCCCCGGCACGCCGAGAATACGTGGCTTAACGCCGGTTACCGTTTTCGCCGTGAGAAGCGCCTTCAGGCCGGTATATTTACCGTTTTCATCGGTGGTACCGATGATGTTGGAAACGGTCTGTTTGCGCGCCTCTTCCGGGGTTTCAGCGGTGCTTTCAGCCACGCGAACAACAACGACAACCGGTTTACACTGGTCAGCAATCGCCTGCAGAGAAGCGGACAGCGTCCCCGCCTTGCCAGCTTTCGCAATCGCAGTTTGCACGTTGGTAATGAGCACGGGCTCGTTTAAAGGAAATGTCTTGTCGTCAGCATCGCTGGCCGTACAGACCATACCGATGATTGCCGTCGAGACGGTGGAAATGGTGCGGGTGCCATCGTTGATTTCGATAACTTCCACGCCGTGGTGATAGTCGCCCATCCGGTTAACTCCTTCGTTTAGTGGTGAGGCTATTGTCTGTGGAGTGCGTGATTGATGCGACGTATTGGGGTTGGGGAAAGGATTACACAACAAACGAAAAACCCTCCGGATGGAGGGTTTGGGAGTCAGGCGGGGCGTTCGGGCCATTGAATGTCCGGGGCGGCGCTTACATCTACCCGGTTAAGCATGACCCGGTATCGCTTCCAGCCTAAAAGCACGGCGGCTTCTTCGTCGGTAGCAATACCGAGTTCGGCTGCATCTTCAAGCGGAGTGATAATGTCACTTGCCGTTTTCATTAAGGCGTTTTTTTGCATCGTTGCCTGGCTCACGCGCTCTTCATAGGTTGGTGCGGGAGGTTCCGCTAATATGGGATAGCCATTTTTATCTGGAATAATTATTTTCCCGTCTGCTTGTCCCTCCATCAGCGACACATAGTCTTCATCAAGCACGCTGACATAATTATCCGGCCACGTTTCGGCGGAACGATAATCAGCCTCCAGCTCATCATTATAAAAAGCCCCGTTCTCAGGAGAGTATATATAACTCATATTAATAGCCTCGCGCTTCAAAATAAGCTTTAACTTCGCCACTGCCCGCTATGTAGGTGAAACCTGATCTGTCAGGGTTTTGCACGTAAATATTTTGGTCGTGGAACCCATTGGTGAATAGCAAGGTTAACTGCACGCTGAGACAGGCGTTAGGAAACGCCGTTGGGAAGGTAATACGCGTCGAATCAGCACTACGCGTTGCCACACCCCACTGCTTCATCATGCCCGTAGAGTTATCTTTCTCCCAACCGCTCGCTGCCTTACTGGCTGCATTTTTGAGATTATAACGCGCATCGCTTTCGGCTTTTGTATATGCGCTAGTTTTAGCCATATAGCCTGCATCAGATTGTGCTTTAGTGTAATAGCGGCCATCAAAATTAGCGAAGCTGCCCGGTATAATTTGTCCTGGCGCGGAAAAATTACCGCTGGTATCCCATTTATAGTTAACGTCCTGGCCACCACTGCCTTTCATGTGCAGATGCCATGAAAGAGCGGTATCAGCGACAAGAGACCCCATGGAAAAAGCCCATGAATTGATCCCGGTAATACTTGCCTGCTGTTTTAACGCGGGGTGGTATTCACTCGCTCCAGTTGTTGAATAGGTATTATAAAATGGTGCCTTTGTTTTGTACTGCTCAGCCCATGCAAAAGAATTGCTATAACCCGCTGTAATTTCCTTTGTGGCGTAGATGGTGTTGCCCACAGTAAAAGGTGTTTCGGATTGCAACGCCCCGGTTTCAAAACTCACCCGTAAAGGACGCAGCGCATTGTAATTTCCATAAGCATCGCCCTTATTGGTCAGCATAAGATAAAGATTATTACCATCATTACGCCAGAAGCAGCCGTAGTCCCCATATGCAATCCGATAACTATTGGATGAAATAGATTGCACTTCCCCGTTTGAACGTAAATAACCGCTGAATTGTCCCGCACCGTTTGTCTGAAACAACAGCGAGCCGTCTTTATTTCGCTGTGAGTAAAAATGGTAGCCGGTGTCATCCCCCAGTTCGACTACAGATGGCCGGTCTACATTACCCCAAAGGCGCAAAGCTGCATTCCTGTCAGAGGTATTAGAAGAATAAAAAGAGAGTTTTTTAGTATCCCCCGAATAAAATCCGCCAAGTTGCGAGGTGAAATTACCCCTTACTCTCAGGCCGGTACTTGTGCTAATCGCCAGTTCCTCCTGCGAATCTGTACTGCCTGTCGCCAGGCGATATTCGCCACCCTGAACGGTTTCGTGCCAGATAGTATCCATCGCTCCGCCGCGCATTTTACGCAGATAATTTTTATTACCTGTCGTAGCGTTAGAGAGTGCCGTTAAGTTATAGGTTGATTGCGTTATAGCGTCCTGATTCAACGTTCCGGTCATACTGTCGCCGAATTTGCTGACTCGCTCACTGGCATTTTTATTGGCCACAGCTGCGTTGTCGTTAGCGACTTTCACTGCCTTCGGCGTCGCTGCCAGCACTTCAGACACACTATCGGTAGCACTACTGAGCTGAACAATACCCTTTCGCGCCGTCGTTGCGTCCGCTGCCGTGTATTTCCCGTTAGCCAGATCGTACGCTGCCTTTACCGCTTTAGGCGTTGCTGCGAGCACCTCGGAAGCACTGTCAATGGCGCTGCTGAGCTGCGTAAAGCCCTTCGCAGCAAGGGTCGCATCCGGATGGCGCCGCGAAAGCTCGTGCTCCGCGAGCTTACCGTCGACGTAATCCTGCGTCGCCATCACCGTTGAGGTGTCAATCGTCAGCTCGATGGATGCGATATCGCTTACCATGATGACCATTCGCAATGTCTGCGCGCGACCCGAGCCCTCCACCAGCGTGGGTTTATAGCTTTCAGCCATATTTCCGACCGCAATCAGCGTCCCAGTATCGTCAATCAGCCCCATCTCGCGCATCCAGAAACCGCCAACCTCAGGAGGAATTAGCAGCTCCGCCACGACGTAGTTTTTATTCTTTTTGTCCTGGCTGATTTTATTTAGCCCATGGCGCCAGACTTCATTAACCAGCTTCGTCTGCCCGGCATCAGGAACCGGCAATGTGCCGCCACCGTCACCCACGGCCATCGCCGTAAAATTGACTTTCTTGCCGTTCGGGACGGTCGCGGCAGCCAGTTTTTCGGCACCGGCTTTGGTGATAACCGTTTTATATTTCACTGTCATTGTGCTCTCACTTATCCGGGATAAACCGTGATGATGTCGCCGTCATAGCTCAGGGCGCCGGTATAGAGATAACCCGGTATGTCCTGGATGATATTCAGGCCAATAAGGTGGCGGCTGGCAGGCTTTGCATCAGCAATAAGCCTCTCCATTTCGTAATACATTTCCTCGGTGATGCCCGTGTCCAGTACGCCGATATCAAGGCGGAAGGTGCCGGGCGGATCGTTGGTTTGCCACCACTCGGTAACATTAATCAGATAGCCAAGCGGCTCCACCACGCGACGTACAGCGCCTATCGTTCCCTTGTGGGCATGAATAAACCACGCGGCGCGGATCACCTCCCGTTTGGTGGCCTCCGGCCAGTTCTCATCCCAGCGGTCAACCGAAAACGCCCACGCCAGCCAGGGCAGCAAATTCGCCGGACAGGTGTCCGCATTCCAGAGATGGCGCAGCGGAACCGGCGTATTTTCGATGTCCGCACAGGCGCGCGCCGCGGCGACCTCAAGCGCCGATGAGCCGACCGGTAAAAGGCGGGCATTACTCATCGTTTCCCCCCACGGTTACGCTGTAGTGGCTGCACCAGGAGGCCTGAGTTTCATCAAGCACGATGTCAGCCGCGGGTGCGGTCAGTTCCACCCGCTGCACCCCTTCCACGTGAAGGGCAGCGTAAATGGCTGACTTGCGGATATCGCGTCCCAGCCGATGCTGAGCCGTGATGTAGGTCTGTAATCGGGCTCTTGCCGCATTGAGTACTGGTTCACTTTCGGGGCCGGGAAAAAGGAAAAGCGATGCTTCAATGCTGTAGTCGACAATGTTGGCCGACTGGACGGTCACGCGGTCGGCGACGGGCCTGACGTCCTCATCGTTCAGCGCATTGCGAACAACGGCGAGCAGTTCCTCAGACGCTACGCCGTTATTCTCCCGGGAGAGCACGGAAACCGTGACGTTTGCGGGCTGTGGGCTAATGACGGAAATGTCAGCCACCCGACCATCTGCACTGCGGCCATGGAACTGATACGCGCCCGTCGAACCGGCCACGCTCAGCCCTTCCGGCGCTTGCTGGATGCGCAGACGAAAGTCGGTATCGGACTCCATCACAGCCGGAGTGGGCGGTAACGTGGTGTCGTCGGCAGGGGTAATCGTAAGACGCGCAAGGTTCGCGTTTGCCCCGATCTGGTCCAGGTCGTGGCCTGCCGCATAGGCCAACATGACCGCCCGTGCAGCCTCGTTTACGCGCTGGCGCCAGATGACTTCCCGGTAGGCATTCTCCTGCAGCAGCTTCACAATCGGCTCGGATTCCAGCGTCAGCGTCCGTGCAATCGCCTCTCGCTCCTCTTCCGGATAGAGGGAGACAAAGGTGGCCTTTCGTTCTGCCAACAGCGTTTCATAATCCACCTCCTCCACGACATCAGGCGCGGCGAGCTGGCTCAGATCAACAATAGCCATAGCGTTTAACTCAGTGAAATGGTGATAGAAAAGGATTGTCCGGAGGTCGGGCGCGTACCGGTGATATCGACATACAACGTCCCGTCGTTCTCCGAACGTTCGAAAGTGATGGCCGTCAGGCTTATCCGCGGCTCCCATTTCTGGATGGCGGAATAACAGGCGGCCATGATCTGCAGGCGCAGCGCCGGGCTCTGCGGCCTGTCTATCATCGCCGCCAGAAGCGAGCCGTAATCCCGGCGCATGACCCGCGAGCCAATCGGCGTAACCAGAATGTCGCGCACGCTCTGCCGGATGTGGTCAGCCTCTGAAAGGCTTAGCCCGGTCTGCCTGTTCATTCCCCTGTAACGCACCGTCATTGTGTCCCCTTAGTCCAGCTTCCGCCGCTTTGCACACTGCCGTGCGCGTGGTTGTCCACCTGCACTCCGTTGGAGGTCAATTTACCGCCGGAGTGCTCAATATTTCCGGTCATCACCCCGCCCTTCTGCACTTCCAGCGAGGCGGTAATTAACTTGTTGGTACACACCACTTCAGGCGTATCCAGCGTGATGCGGGACGTTGAGATCACCCGCACTTCCGGCACGGTGGCGGTCAGCGATTCAGAAGCGGAAATGTCGGCCATTTTAATACCTGAAACCGTCAGCGCCCCGCGTCCGGGTTCATACTCGATCACCGCGCCGTCAGGGAACGCGACGTGGAACGCGTCAGGCGACCCGGACGGCGCCGGATGGTCATCAGAGAAAATGCCGGGCAGCACAAAGGCGGTATCCAGCTCACCGCCGATGGCCAGCAGCAGCACCTGCTCTCCCTCGGAAGGGGCCCACCACACGCGCGAACGTCCCGCACGGCAGGTTAGCCAGTTCAGCCAGGTGGTTTTCATCCCGCCGGTCTGGACACGACAAAGCCCTCTGTTGAGGTCAACGTCGGTCACAACACCGATACGAATCAGATTGCGGATCGCGCGAGCGATACCGTGCATGGAAGTTAATGTATTCATGAGAAGAGAATGCCGTTCAGGAGGAACGGCAGCAACGAGACGGGGTTTTCTGCGGGATGATACAACAAGCGGTCCAGACAGCTGGCGGCTGGCGGCCTTCAGCGTGGGGAGCTTAGTCCTCCCACTGGCTGACCAGCTCACCGTTGATGTACAACGCCTTCGGACGCGTGACGGGCTCCGGCAGCGGCGGCTCCGGGGAATAGGTCGTGTGCAGAACGCCCTGTTCCTCGGAAACAAGAATGCGCTCAGTTAATTGCATGCTGATGCTGATATCCATCGTAGCGTCATCGTTTAAAACGATCGCGAAGGTATATCCGTTTTTGCGACCGTCATCGAGGGTAAAAATGTCCGGCTGGTTTTCCCGCAGCCAGGCCAGTACCGGAACAAAAAATCCCTCGCTGTCGCCCGTGAAACCGCTAACCTTCGCGTTCAGCACATACCGTTTTTCAAAGGAGAGCGAGGAGGCAAGACGGGCGTCTATATTGCCGCTGCCGACCGACATCTGCAGGCGCTCCGGGTTGGTATTCAGTTGGGGGATCGCGTCAATTAATGCCTGACGCAGGCTCTTGAGTTTGTGCATCGAGTTTATCCTGACAGTCTTTAATGGTTTCAACCTGCAGCGCGCAGGCGATAAGGGCGTACTCAAGCCTGCGTATATCGGCGCTGAGATCGCCGTTAGTGGCGGGTTCGCTTCCCGGCATCGGGCAGCGGCTCACCTTCGGGCAGGCGTTGTAAACAATGGGCTGCGGAGGCGCAGGCGGTGCGGGTGTGCAACCTGCGGACAGCATCAGGCAGCTGAGCGGTATACCAGCGGCGTAACGCTTCATTTTCATTGAGTAATCTCCCGATAGTCGCTTCCCGTCTTGCCCTCTCCTCGCCCGCAGCGACAAGCTCTTCACGGAGCCTGACCTGGGCGTTTTCGTTTGCTCTGGCCATCCGTTGCGACTGGGACAGCTGATGGTTAAGCGTAGCGAGGGCATTTTTTTGTTCGCTGGCGACACGGTTGGCCGTGGCTAAGGAACGGGACAGGGTCTGGTTGTCATGACGAAGCCACAGCGCGATCGCCAGCAGCCCGGCCAGCATCAGCATGAGGACTCTCATGGCAGCCCCTTCATGCACCAGGCCTTCTCGCGGACACGGCGGTTTTCCAGACCGGTATTTTTGACGCCGTTGACGTACACCCAGCGGGTAAGCTCGCCGCATGCCTGCGACCACTGTTTACGCTTAATAAAAGACACCAGAGTCGAACGGCAGGCGGCGCCTGCGCCAACATTAAAGGTAAAACTCACCAGCGCGTCGTAGACCCGCGGCGGCATCTCCACCGGCGCGCACGTCGCCAGCCGTCGCTCAACGTTGAGTACATCAGCAACCAGATTTACAGCGGCCTCACGCTCGGTAATGTCCCGCGTCGGCACAACGTTTGCCGTGTGGCCAATGCCTGACGTCCATACCCCAGCGCTGCACCGATAGGGCGAGAGGCGACAACCTTCGAGATCGGCAATCAGCGCCAGCCCCTCAGGGGACGTTTTCAGTAAACGAAAGTCGGGCATCAGCACCGCCAGGGCCAGCACGCCGGCGACGCTGCAACGCTTAATGATTGAGTTCACGAATGCTCTTCTTATCGAGGCCCAGCGACTGAAGATAGCGCCAGGTTTTTCGCTTAAACCAGTAGTTCGTCAGCGCGGTAAAAATGGCGCAAACACTCCCCACGTACAGCGCGACCTTTTCAGGAGACATCGCCCCGAACCAGGCCAGCGCCACGGCCAGCCAGTAGGCGATAAACGTGGTGATTTTCTCCAGGCTCAGTCCCATAGATTTACGGATTCTTTGGTGGGGGCGCTATTTACCTCCGGCATCTCTACCGGCGTGCCGTGAGGCAAGATAACGCCTGACTCCGCGAGGCCAGGATTGGCCTTCAGAACGGCTTCTACGACGCCAGCCGTGCGCCCATAATAGCGGGCGCAAACGGCATCAAGCGTGTCCCCCTGCATTGCATAGATCTTCATCAGACGCTCCCAACATCCGGTTACCTGGTACTGTAGAGTTTCCCGGGCTGGCGGCCTTTTCGCTATCGCTGACGGATGGACAATCGCGGACACAACAGACCGTCCACAAGCAGCGAAGCGTGTGTC
The DNA here is from genome assembly GCF_020567405.1 of Enterobacter sp. TCD1-1. Classification (NCBI taxonomy): domain Bacteria; kingdom Pseudomonadati; phylum Pseudomonadota; class Gammaproteobacteria; order Enterobacterales; family Enterobacteriaceae; genus Enterobacter; species Enterobacter sp. TCD1-1. The sequence continues at coordinate 218,311 of NZ_JAJCXF010000002.1, forward strand.
AACGAAAGCGCAAAATCAGAATGAGGGCGTGCATTCGGGTAATGATGCTGGGCTAGCGCCAGCTCTCGTCTTCCCAGACTTCCCGGAGAATATTATCCAGCATCTCGCGATCGGCTTCTCCTTCGAGCCCCTGGAGCTCTACTCCCGTCATCGATCCTATTTTCACGGTCACCCGCGATGACGGGAACAGGGATCTTATTCGGCGGGTCAGTTCGTTCTGGAAGGCTTCGACGACGCCATGGCCAATCTGCTGGTCTTTATCGAGCGTAATGTTCACCCGAACGTTACCCTCTTTTTTGATGCGTTCCGGAACAGGCGATGCTGAGAAAACAACGGTAAACGCGTTGTTTTTGATTAAATTTCCCCGCGCAATCTCAGCAATCAAATTCAGGGCAATCTCACGATCTCTTTCCTGACATGTTCCTTCTGTCGTCAGTCGAGCAATCATCTCGACGCGTTCAATCATGACCTGCTCGTTCAACTCTCTGTCCACACAACCTCCACCACGAGATACTGTATAAACATACAGTAGCACGTATTCATAAAAAGAGTGAAGCGAAAAATCAGAACTCTTCACGGTATGTACATGATATCGATGGAGATTAGCGTGCTCTCATAGCGAACAGATCCGATAAATGCCCAATACGTTCAAGGATTTTCCGCGCCTTGTGCTGATAAGAACACGCTGCCGGAAAGAGCGTTCCGTCAGCTGCGCCTCTGCACCATTTGTCGTTAAAGCGGCTTACGCCGCCCGCCATAAGATGCAGGGCCTCTGCGCGGCTGATGGCGATTCCGGTGGCGAGCCGAACTTCATCAATCACCTTCTCCGGGACCCCGTTCTGCGGATCCCGCTCGTAGACAAAGGGCGCCGCTGCGCCGGGCCGGATGTGCCTGATACGCTCGGTTAATGCCCGTCTCGCACGCCGGTTAAGGGGTTGAGAGAGATCGCTCAGCGTACAGTTATTGACAGAACTCCGAGAAGGCGCAGTTACATTCTCAGGCTCCTGGGTCCGCTTCGGCACAATTTTCCACTGCGTGAGCCGGGTTAAAACCGGGCTGCCCGCGCCGACGGCGGAATCGTACACGCCGCGGATGCGGACCGTTTCTTCGCCGTACTGGTTAAACCCGGTACCCGGCTCATACAGCGTGCGCACCTGTAAATCATCGCGACGCACAAACGGGCCGCCCTGTGCAGTGACGTAACCCGCCCAGTCACCGGCGTCGGCAGCTTCATGGACGGCAGCAAACTCGACGCTCAGACCACGCGCGGTCTCTGCGTCTGCCAGTCGGCGCAGCTCGCGGTAGACCGTTACCGGCGCGCCGCCGATGAACTGAAACTGGCGAATGTGCCAGCGCCCTGCCCAGGCCGATACGGCGGACGCCGTCTCCTTCAGCAGGCCGCCGCTTTCGTTATCGGTCTCGCCATCGAGCGCATAGCCGTCGATATTCTTTGAGATGTATTTGGCGATATAGCCGGTAGCGCTGCCTTTCTGCGGATCGATCGCGTCCGCGTGAAAGCGAGCCTGTCTGGCGCTTTCGCTCTGCAGCTCAGCGGCATCCTCCTCCCGGGCGTAGTCCCCTATAATCCGGCGAACGCATTCGACGTCTTCCGGCCGCATAAACATCAGCATGTGCCAGTGGGGCGTACCGTCGTGATGGGGTTCCGCAACGCGGATACCAAAGATACGGCGACCTTCCCGGTGCAGCTTTGCGCGGATGCGCGCCCACACCCGGGTGAAGAAGCTTTGCGTCTCCGCCGGGCTGGCCCCGTTCCACTTCGCGTTGGGGTAGCCCGATTTCACGGTCGCGTGATACTGCGCGGGGGCGGTTAAGGTATAGAATTCGCCCACATAGCCCAGCGCCTGACAGATATTTTCAAACCCGCGAATGCGGGTCATGAGTTCACAGCGACGTATCGCTGGGTTGGCCACCGAGCTATCGTATTTTTCAATCAGGCTAATGCGGTTGCCCTCTTCATCTTCCAGCTCCATGCCCTTGAGAAATTCACGGGTGCGGCGCTTCTGCTCGCGCCACTCGGTCACGCAGCGTTTGCTCGCATACGCCATTCTCTTTTTGCTGACGTTGCCGAGGGCAATCTGCAAATGCTCGCGCCAGGCAGCCGCGATCCGACGTAAACGCCCGCGCCACCACGCCTCGGAAAACATCCGCATCACCGCAGCGGCAACATCGTCTTTGTTGAAAAATGTCTTCGACACCCGCTCCCAGTGCGGAGGCGACACGTTGAACTGTCGGGCGATCAGTCCGGCGCGCTGATACCAGACGTACAGCGTCTGGTATTCACCCATCTCAGCATCGTTAATATTCGCCAGCTCGCCGCGAATAAAGCTGGCGATATCGGCGGCCAGCAGGTCGATATCCGCGCGGGACATATCCGGCAGACGGTTATAGCGGGCAACCAGTTCAACCATTCGCGAGGCAAGGTACTGCAGAAGCTGGGTATCGAAATGGCCTTTAAACACGGCTCGGGAGACTGCGTCATGCAAACCTGCGCAGGCATAGCGTTCAGAGACCCGCCGCAGGCGGGGCAATATCCTGTTGCAGAAGCGGATAAAAAAGGCATTGGCCTGGGGATTGCCCCGATGCAGTTCGAGGGCGTCAACGGCGCGCCAGACCTCAAAACGCACGCAGTCAGGCTGCTGTGAGAGGGCCATTCTTGCCTGCAGCAGCGTCGCGAAGAAGCGATCGCGACGCTGCTGCTGGGCATGGGTAAGATAAGGGCTGGCAATGGCCGACCGCGGTGCATTCCACGGATAAGCGAATGACGTAGCCAACTCACCCTCCCCGGACGTGTTTATTTTTCATCTCCGCGATCTCCTGACAGGTGACGCACAGGGCCACGCCGGGCACCGCCATACGGCGCGCCTGCGGTATTGGAGCCTCACACTCCTCGCAGAAGAAACGCGAAGGCGATGCGGGTCGTCTGCGGGCGCTATTAATGTGGCGCTCTCTGTCTTCCTGCTCGCGCGCCTGGGCAAGATCGATAAAATCGGCCATCAGTGCAGCTCCTGGGATTCACGCTCGTAGCGGGCCGCCTCGTGGCACAGCAGTTCGGCAACGTCTTCTCCGCTCATGCCGGTTTTGTAGATCTGGCTTGCCAGCGCCTCCAGACGCAGGGAGACCGCAAGGGCGCGCGCGCATCGTTCCTCTGTTTTTGCCTCCATCAGCAGGCGTTGCAGTTCTTCACTTCCGATCGGATAAGGGCGGTTTTCACTGTGTCGCATTACGCGTTCTCCTTAAATTCAGGCAACAGGGTGCCCGGCGGGTTTACGCCATTCGTTTTTGGGTTGGGTTACAACGGCATGGTCAGCCGTTCAGGAAATAAACTCACAACAGCACGAAAATGATTCATCGCGGTAATTAGCGCTCTTTTCTCCTCTGTGGTCAGCTCGCTGATATCGCACTCATGACGGGCGACGGGTAATCTCGCCAGGAAAAAGAGAGCGGCCAGCGCCCTGCTGTTCTCCTCAAAAAAGGGATCGCGCTTATCGCGCATGTCAGCCATAAACCGTGCCAGCTCTTTCCCGCTATCGCTCCCGTAGCGGGCGCGCAGTTCAGCGATGTGGTTAAGCCCGCTAAGACGCGCCCCCACGCTTAGTGGAACCCTTGCACAGGCAGCTTCTATCGCCATATCTCCCCTCGCATAAATGTATGCACGCTAATGCGTTCAAAACGGGCAGAGCACGGCTTTTTCCGCCGTTTGAGGATTGCGATTTCGGAAGCCATGCTGCATGATTCCCATTTTGATAATGCCTGCAATCATTAGCCTCAGTTTGCCAACGTCTGCCGCTGATTGCCCGAATTTGTAATGATACTAATACCCAAATGAGTATTAGTAAACACCCAAAGGAATATATTTTGATACTAGATTCTCAAGTGAATAATGAAGAATTGCTCGATAGAATCTGTCAGGTATATGGTTTCACGCAGAAAATCCAGCTGGCCCGACACTTTAATATCGCCGCCAGCTCGCTTCAGAACCGCTACGCGCGCGGTACCATCTCTTACGACTTTGCGGTTCAGTGTGCGCTGGACACTGGCGCCAGCCTCCGCTGGCTGATGACCGGCCAGGGTGCGCAGTTTGCAGGAAACCCCGCCCCGGGCGATCCCGTTTCGGTTGCGACATTCACACTCAGTGACGGAAGGCTGGAAGAAAATTCCATTTTGAGTATCGACGCTGCTTTCTTTAGCAAACCGCTGACGCGCGGCATCGCCGTCCGCGCGGAGGGGAAACTGCACTTTATCGAAAAAGAGGCGTCGTTAACCGACGGCCTGTGGCTGGTTGAGATTGAAGGCACCGCCAGCATCCGCGATCTGACGCTGCTGCCGGGGAAAAAACTTCACGTGGCGGGCGGCAAGGTTCCCTTTGAATGCGGTATCGACGAGATAAAAACGGTAGGACGCGTGGTGGGGATCTATAGCGAAGTAAGCTGAGGGTAGGTCGTGAGAATCCTGCTGCCTTTTAGATTTATGAGCTTTATCCAAACGGGGCAAAATGTAGATGTATCAGAAAGAAATTCGCCACCAAAGGAGAGGCACTAGCGTTTGAACAGCACACCGTCCAAATTCCGTGGCAGGAAGAAAAAGAAGACAGGCGCACTTTAAAAGAGCTGGTTGACTCATTGTATAGCGCTCATGGTATTACACTGAAAGACGGCTTGAAACGCCGGTTAGCCAGCACCATGCTTTTAAGTGTATGGGTGAACCTCTTGCACGCGATTTCGATGCGCAGATGTTATCCCGCTACCGGGAAAAGAGGCTAAAGGGTGAATATACCCTTTCAAATAGGGTTAAACAGGTTTCTGCTCGGGCACTTAATCTTGAACTGGTCTACTTTAGCGCGATGTTCAATGAGCTGAACCGCCCCAGAGAATGGAATGGTGCAAATCCACTGGGAAATATGCGCCCATTCCGCACCGAAGAAATGGAAATTGCCAGGCTAACTAACGACCAGATTTCGTTACTTCTCGGGGAGTGCAAACGATATGGCGACCCTGATTTAGAAACCGTGATAAGAATCTGCTTCACCAGTGGTGCATGATGGTCTGTAGCCGAAAGCCTGAAAAAAAGCCAGCTTGCGAAACACAAATTCACCTAAACAAATATGAAAGGCAGAAAAAATCGCACCGTCCCAGTCAGCACAGAACTCTACGACACCCTACCTGATGACAGAAAACGTTAGTTGTTTGGTGATTGTTATGGAGCGTTCCGGTCTGCGCTGGAAAGAACAGGCATTGAATTACCGGCAGAACAGTTTACCCACGTTTTACACCACACCTTTGCCAGCCATTTTACGATGAATGGCGGTAATATTCTGGTCGTACAACGCGTGCTAGGTCACACTGGCATAAAAATGACGATGCACTATGCTCATTTTGCCCCAGCTCACTTAGAAGATGCAGTCAAACTCAACCCACTAAATAAACAATTACCTTTTAAAGAGAATTACCATGTACCTCGATGAATCTGGATTAAACCCTAAACTTAAAGGTCTTTGGTTAATGCTAAAAAATCAAGATCTAATGTCTCACGTCAGCCTGGATGATATAAGAGAAAGAGCGCAAAGAATGGGTATATCAATTTTAGAATTAAAAGAGGTTGATTTTGGTTATCAACATATGATGAAAGGTGTACTACTTAATAGCGACATTGGAAAAATCATACTACCAAGAACTAAAATAGAAGACGTAAAAAATTACCAATCAAATATAGAGCCAACAAAAAACATACGAGAATTTTGGAAATCAGTTGATTGGTTTATTCCTGTATATATAAATAATCTAAAACTTCATGATACTTTTAAATTCACAGGGGCAACACCAAAGACCCGTAAACACTATGATAAACGGAAGTTTCAGGAAATGTTCGATTATGCATTCCCTCGAATTTACGATCTATCTACAATTATTCCGATCACAATGCAAGTGCTACCTAAATCACCCTCTTTTAACAAACATCTTCCAATTATAAGGGAGGCGATTCTTGCATTCTACAGCGGCATGCAGGTATCAGCAACAGCTTCGCTGATACCAATTATTGAAGACATTATAAGAAGCATTCTTGGTGTAGCAAGTAGACGTTCTGATACCATTAGTAATGTGAACAAGTGCATTGATAATGCCTGCTTAAATGCACTCCTGATGGATATACATAATGCAGGCTGGATTCCAAGAGAATATCGTGAAGAAACATTTTTAATCACGACGAATGAACGAATTTTAATCTTAGAAACGATAAGAGATTGGCTTGTTGAGAGTTTCTATGCAGACACCAATAATTATACTAATTATTCCGGATTCAATAGACATCACTTTGCACATTCATTGTCAAATATCTGGCATCATAAAACTATTTTTTTTAGAGCTATTGGTCTTATTCAAGCATTAGCTTTTGTAGAGTGTTTTGCGGTTAAAGGAAGTAAATTGAGTATATTCACACCCTCCTATAATAAAAATTCTGAATCACTTCATTTGGAAATATTAGCATGTTTAGAGCTACAGGCTCATAAAAAAATGGCTATTGCCACAATTCAAGCCAGAGAGGGGCTTCCTCATACATCCACAGCATCAGATGATGGATGGCTCTTACGAGCAGGAATATTGAGTGAAAGGATGGATAAAGAGGTAATTGCAAACCTTAAAAATAAAGGATGGCAATGTTACAACTTTGAAGACCCTATAAAAGAAGGCGAGTATATTACCGTTGAAGCAAAAAAGGGCCAGAGAAACATAAAAGTCGCGCTTCTCTATAGTTGTGCAACTTCAAGAGAAATTTATTTGGCGTTAGAATCCACATGTGATTATATTCTTTTTCAAAGCGCCTCTTATAAAATTAAAGAATTTACTCAAGGAATAACAAAAGTAGTACAACCATTAAGTGCTTGGCTCGTTCCTGATTAACTCTAACAAAATGCCTTCATACCAAACAGATTCCGCAAAAGGATATGGCGAATGATAGGTAATCACTGGCAAAGAATGGCAATCTATGCCAATGATAAATAACGCAAACTATTGATTTTCTGTTGTCCCGGCAGGAGCTCATAATCGCTTGGTCGCTGGTTCAGTCCAGCAGGAGCCACCATATTTTAGCTACCTTCTGAGATGGCTTTTTTATTGGCCGTAAGCTGCTAATATCCTTGCCCTGATGTACCATCAGGAGCCCGGGATGCTGACGTCTTTATACCCTTATACACTTAATGATCTGCTATGCCTTAAAAAGTCCGGCGAACCGCTATACCCGTTAGTTAGAGAAGACTATGACAAAAAAGTTCTCGAATGGGCAGAGGTGCAGGTCATGGCAGGCGACGAGTCGGAGGCGCGATTAATCTTTGCCTCGTTAAACCAGGATAAAATCCAGGACGACCGAGCATTGAAAAGAGATCTCGATGCTGACCGGCATGAAGCAGGCCTGAACTATCCTGATAAACGGACCAGTGCGTTAACCTGCCTGAAAATTCAGCTCTGGAATCTGGTTCATTGCGAAGATGCAAGGATAGCAGAGACTCTTTTATACGGTTTTGCGGCAGCTTTTCTGAACTCTCCTCCTGGGTTCTTTGCCAGAGCCTGTCGTTATCTGAGTTGGTTGTACAATCATCTTTATGATGATCTAGGTGGGGAATATCAAACATTAGCCTCTGAAACGAGTGCTGATGAGACGTTGTCTTATATAAAAAAATATATCACTCCAGTTTATCGAAAACTAAAAAATGATGACTGGCTGAATTTAATCCTCTCCTGATCCCTATATTTCCGAATCCAGCTCGCACATTTCAACATTATCGTATCATTCAATACTGTATTTTTATTCAGTTGGATGTAATGTACTCAGCGTAAACGCCATCCCCGTTAAGGAAGCGATGAAAAGTAGGATAGATTAATAAGACAATAGGTCGCGATATGAAGGTGGTGGAACACCTCCATACCGCTAACCACAAACAACTTAGAAGGAGTTGAATATGGCTGCGATGGTTTTTAAGCCAGAGTTTACTGTTTTCAAAAAAGAATCAGACGCTTTTACCACTATAATTGAAAACCGCGATCTGATACGCAAGAACGATACTCGCCGACTTCACGGCAATCGAACCGATGCCGCGCCCGTTCATCCTCGGGCAGAAACACCCGAAGACTGTACAGCCTGCTGAGAGCTTTATTCTCGCGTGGATTGCCACTCCCTTCCCCTAAGTGGTAAGCGGCTATCTAATGCAGGTTTTATTAATGGAATGCCTGTCAAAATTCGGGTTATGAAGGATTGTATTATCATTACGCCACAACATACACGCGAATTATGGGGATGCCTTGAAGGCATGAGTGTGGTGAATATTAACAAACAGAAAGTAGAAAAATGGTTGAAGACATTTCCGGGTGCATTGAATGACTTAGGAGATGACCCCATTATAAAGCGATAAAAATAATGTTTTCAATGATATCCCGGCCTAATGGCCGGGTTAACACATCTGCTGTTTACGATGAAAACATTAGCGAGCCAGGCTTTCGTTAAACATTAACAGCGAGCGCCATACATTCACCTTGCTAATAAGAATATCATTCTACATGCCATAAATTAATTACTGTATCCTAAAAAAAGAAAAAAGTTACAAATTGAAAAAAGATAATAATGTAACGTATAAATAATTTATCAGCCATTTGGAAACCTACTTATGCCAATTCCAGCTCATTTATTTCTTAAAGACGACGGCGGCGCCCCCATCAAAGGGTCATCTGACGTACAAAATCGTGAAGGCAGTATTGAAGTGATCTCCTTTTCACATGGCCTGCATATCCCTGTAGACGGTAATACGGGAAAACAAACAGGAACACGTGTACACGGTGCTTTTACTATCGGGAAAGAGTTTGATAGCGCCTCGACCTATCTGTACAAAGCCGTATCTACCGGGCAGCTTCTGAAATCAGCGGAGATGAAATGGTATCGGATAAACGATGCAGGTCTGGAAGAGGAATATTTCAATATGTTTTTGGAAAACGTCAAAGTCGTTTCGGTTACACCGGTAATGGCGAACTGTAAAGATCCGCACACCCAGCATCTTAACCATATGGAAATCGTTGAACTACGCTACGAGAAAATCACCTGGAAATTTGTCGATGGCAATCTCATTCACTCTGATTCATGGAATGAAAGAACTACAGCCTAGCGGAGGCATTTATGGCCAGACTTACTTTTGATGGTTGTGCCCATACGCTTTCATTGCTAGATAGTTATGGCTCTATTGTTGACACGTGGACCGCTTATAATAACGTCGATCGCAGAGCCACATTCAAACACATTAGTAACGGCACATATCAGATACAGGATAAATCAAAGCCACATTTACACCCAGGCGATAGTGAAGATGGTTCGTATGGGACTTATGGAATCATTCGATTTAGCTATCCTGGACACCCGGGAGTAGGTGTACATTCAGGTCAGGCGCATAGCCGTTATAAACCGGGGCCAGAACATCCGACGATGGGATGCATTCGAACTACTGATGAGGCGATGAAGAAAATAAAAGAGCACATGGCCAAATCCTCCCTTTCAACCATCACCGTATTAAATAACAGCGCCTGCTCGGCCATGAGTGCGACGCAGAAATTTGAAAATATCTATATCCCACCGGGAATGAACTTGATATGAAAACGATGCAGCTGTTTTTGATTATGTTAGTGATATCGCGCGTGGCTTATGCAAACGACTGTACTTCTGTTGATGAAATGGACAAGGCAGATAACGCAGCCTCTGCCATTCACGACTGGCAAGGCGTCCATTCTTTTTACAAAAATTACAGACAGTGTGATGAGGGATATATCGCAGAAGGGATATCAGCGACTATTGTCGGGCTGTTAGCCAACAACTGGAATACCTCCCATCAACTCATGCAGCTATCTGTAAACGATCGCGCTTTTGAGTCATGGATGATTAATCACATCGATACGACCACGAACGATCGCGAGCTCGATAAAGTCGTGAGAAACGCCGCGGATAGCTGCCCGGAAGGCGGGAAAGCGTTCTGCGAACAGATTGAGAATGCCGCACAAGGCGCGTTGAAGGAACTACAAAGCCAATAGCCAAGCGTGGTTTCACAGGTAGAGCAGGAAACGGAGCTATCCTCACCCTCCACCTTACAGGCTCCTGCTCACTTCCCCACCTCACAAACTGCAAAACTAAAGAAATCCCCCATCGCGCCGATCATCATCCGTGTGTATTATTTCCTGTAGCTTTTACAACAACTAACCTTAACTCAAATACTTAAGCGCCAAAGCGAAAGGCATCATGAGCACACCGATCAAACGGCTAGAAATCATTAAAAATGCCATTGAACTGGAAGATGACGACATCATCCAGAGCCAGCTGACACGCCTGAAAAATGAAGCGTTTGACGATGAGCTACAGGCAATCGTCGTGGCGCTTGAGGAGAAGAACTACACTGCGGCCATGGCGGCCATTACCGCCTGGCTGCAGGGCCAGCGCGCCGTGACCCCGTGGCGCGATCCGCAGGTGGCGGCCAGCAAGCTGGAGCTGAAGGCGCTGGAAGAACGTCTGCGCGATCTGATTGACCGCCGCAACGCGCGGGTGCAGCAGCTTGATGAGTTCAACGATCTCTATTTCTCCCGCCTCGGGCCGCTGATGCAGCAGATCCTCGCCCTGCGTAAAACGCTGGCGGAGCTGAACCTACGTCGTCAGCAGGCAGAAGCGCGTCGTCGCGAGGAGGATTACCGTCGCTGCCAGCACTATATGGCGCAGGCGGTAGAGGTGCTGGCGACGCTCACCCAGCGCTGGCGTGATCTCCCGGCTGACTCCGTCCAGGCCGCCGAGGCGCGTAAGCATCTGGAGCAGCAAAGCAATCTGATTGCCAACCTGCTGGCCGAAGCGATGGAGCTGGAGAGCGGCTTAACGCGCGAAGAGGAGCCTGCGCGTCAGGCTCGCGACGAGGCCAACGAAGAGTACGAGAAATATCGCGAACAGCATCACGATGCCGAAGTGCGGCTACGCAAAGGTAAGCATCTTTCGCAAGAGGACCAGAACGAACTCAAGCGTCTCTGGCGGCAGGCGAGCAAGCTTTGCCACCCGGATCTGGTGGCGGACGATCTGAAAGAAGAAGCCAACAACATGATGGTGCAGCTTAACCAGGCGAAGCAGCGCGGCGATGTGAAAGCCATTCGCTCGCTGGTGGCCCGCCTGCAACAGGGCTTCGAGCCATTGATGGCCAGCGACAGGCTGAACGATCTGGAACGTATCCGCAAAAAAATGGCGCAGGTCCGCGAGCAGATCGACACCTTAGTGAACGAGCTGGCGGAGCTGGAGAAAGAGGAGTCCTGGCTGCTGGTCTCCTCGCTGAGCAATATGGAAGCGTACTTTGCTCAGCAGGAGAAAGCGCTGCACGAGGTCCGCGCCTCGCTCGAACATCAGGTGAGCGAAGCGCAGCTGGATTCGGCAGCCTGATTATTTGGCGTGCCAGTATGCGCTGGCACGCACCAGCTGCGGGTCAATGGCGTCGGCTTCAAACTGACGGCTCAGGCTTTTCACCACCTTCCCTTCCCCGGTCAGCCAGATAAAGTAATCGTCCCCCGGAACGGTCAGCGTCGCCAGATGGTCCGCGACGGCCTGCTCGCTGTGGCCCACCACCCAGGTGATGTTGAATGCGCTCAGGTGCGCCAGATAGTCCTTATACGATTCATCCCCAACCGTCACGACCGCCTGCACATCCGGGCGAACCGGCAGTTGCGCAATACTCTCTAAGCGTCGACGCAGCGCGGGCATGCCGGACTCGTCGCACACGTACAGCTGCCAGGCGTAATCCTCCGGCACCACCAGCGAACCGCGCGGGCCGCCGATGGTCAGCTTATCGCCTACCTTCGCCTGTAGCGCCCATCCGCTGGCTATGCCGCCGTCATGAATGAAGAAATCCAACGCCAGCTCATGACGGGCCTCATCGTAGAGCGGCGTATAGTCGCGCGCCTGCGGACGCACGCCGTCACCCCAGTCGATGCCTTCATCGGTGACCACCGGCGGCGTAAACGTCGTCCCGGGTGCCGGGAAAAAGACTTTGGTATGGTCGTCGAAACCGCGGGAGCTAAAGCCCTCCAGCGCCTCGCCGCCTAGCACAATGCGCTGGAAACCCGCGCTGACGCGCTCAACGCGGAGCACCGTCAGTTCGCGAAAACGCAGGTCATTACGAACACGCTGTGGATAACGGGTAGATGCCATTTTTAGACCCTTTTCTGGTGAATACGATATATCTAAATCAATTTTCAAATGATAATGATTACTAATAAGGAAAAATGCAAGATCTTTTAGATTGCATCTGAATATATCTTAGATATAGTTAAGATATATCAAAATGAAGGGCATATTATGCGACACGAACACGATGGCGGCGGGCGTCGGCCGCGCTTTTTTGGCCACGGCGATCTACGGCTGGTGATTCTGGATATCCTGACCCGTAGCGCAAGCCACGGCTACGAGCTGATCAAAGAGATCGAGAACCTGACGCAGGGAAACTACACCCCGAGCCCGGGCGTCATCTATCCCACCCTGGATTATCTGCAGGATCAGACATTTATCACCATTACGGAAGAAGAAAACGGGCGTAAGCGCATTGCGATTACCGCTGAAGGACAACGCTGGCTGGATGAAAACCAGGAACAGCTGGAACAGATCCAGGTGCGTATCAAAGCGCGCAGCGTCGGCTTTCAGCTACGCAAAAACCCGCAGATGAAGCGGGCGCTGGATAACTTCAAGGCGGTACTGGACCTGAAGGTAAATCAGGGAGAACTCAGCGACGCGCAGCTTAAGCAGATCATCGGCGTGATTGACCGCGCGGCGCTGGAGATCTCCCAGCTGGATTAAGCCGGTGCGTGCTCGCTCACGCGGAAGACGCGTACCAGCTCTTTCAGGTGCATCGCCTGTTCATTAAGCGATGCCGCCGCCGCGACGGACTCCTCCACCAGCGCGGAGTTTTGCTGGGTGGTGGCGTCAATCAGGCCAATCGCGCTGTTGATCTGCGAGATCCCCTCCGTCTGCTCATGGCTGGCCTGACGGATCTCACGCAGGATCGCATCCATCTCCTCCACGTTGCCGACCATGCCGTTAATCAGACCACTCGCTTTTTCGACCAGGTTCATCCCGTCCTGGGTCTGGCTGGTGGAACTCTCAATCAGCTCCCGGATTTCGCTGGCAGACGACGCGCTCTTCTGGGCAAGCTGGCGTACCTCTCCGGCGACCACCGCAAAGCCGCGGCCATGCTCACCGGCGCGCGCCGCTTCCACCGCCGCGTTCAGCGCCAGAATGTTGGTCTGGAATGCAATGGCGTCGATCAGGTCGATAATGTCGGACATCCGGTTGGAGGTCTCGTTAATCAGGCGCATTTTGCTGGTCACCTGCTTCATCATCTCACCGTTGTTTTTGACCACTGTGGCGGCATCGGCAGAAAGATTGGTCGCTTCACCGGTATGCGAGGCGGTATTTTTCACCGTCGCGGTGATCTGCTCCATCGAGGCGGCGGTCTGTTCAACGGAGCTGGCCTGCTCTTCCGTACGTGCGGCCAGATCCTGGTTCCCGGCGACAATCTGCGCGGCTGCGCTGGAGATATTCTCCGAGCCGGTCTGCACCTGCTGCACAATGTCCAGCAGACGCGTCTTCATCTCCATCAGCGCATGCAGCAACAAGCCCGTTTCGTCTTTACCGTGCGGCGTGATGCTGCCCGTCAGATCGCCCTCTGAAATCGCTTTTGCGAAATTCACCGCCTCACCGAGCGGGCGGGTGATAGCGCGCACGATAAACCAGCCAATCAGGCTGCCTGCCGCAACGCTAAAGAGCGTGAGCAGGATCAGCAGCAGACGGTTAGACCTGAAATCCCCTTCCACCTGCGTACCCGCACGCTGCATCTCGCTGTTCTGAATGGCAATCAGCTCCTTCACCTTCGCTTTATAAGCCTGCTGCACGGCAAGGGTGGTGGTCATCATCTCCTGAATGGCGCCCGCACGGTTGTTGTTTTGCACTGCCTGCAAAATACGGTAGCGCGAATCCAGATACTGCTGGCGCACGCTGCGGATATCCGCCAGCACCTGCTGAGACTTTTGATCCTGCAAGGCGTTGTTCAGCTCGCCCAGAATCACCGTAATATGCTCGCTGATCTCTTTCAGACGCTGCTGAGATTGCCCCGTGTAAGTACCCTGCTCGTCCAGCAGCATCAGCTGTTGAGTGCTAATAAATTCCTGGAAGTTATCGATTAACTGGTTCGCTTTTACCGTGGTCGGATAGTCATGGGTAATAATGGATTGCATCCCATTATTTGCCCGGTTCAGGCTCAGCAAAGACACACTTGCGCTGATCGCCATCAGGACAATAAAGAACCCAAACGCCAGAAATAATTTCGTGCCGATCTTTACGTCATGTAAGAACATATTTACTCCATCGATGTGATTATTTCTCAGACGATCGCTGTTATCGGTAACGGATTGGCTAACTTTATGACTTTGATCGTTTTTTTATTTCATAACCCTCACAATGCATAGGTGCAGGCTATTAATATTGCTTCATCGATCGTTACCAGACCGTCAAACGGGGTATTTTTGAAACAGGATTCTGAAGAACTGACTTAGGCAGGAATAAATAACTGAGGCACTTTCTTTAGTTATTTAATATTAAATTAACAATAAACCACATTAATAGTCACAATGAGAAAAATAAAAAGCCGTTTATTCCTTATGGTATAAACGGCTTTTTTGGAACATGACTGACTCAATGGAGCACGGTCACCGCATCCTTAAGACGTCCGGCGCGATGTTTCACCATGGCAGAAATGTGCGCGCTCTCCTCCACCAGATCGGCGTTTTTCTGCGTGATGCTGTCAAGTTCAGCCACCGCACGGGTTAACTCTGATAATCCGGTTGCCTGCTCGGAGGTCGCGTGGCTGATCTGGGCGATAAGCTGCGTCACGTTTTTCACCTGCACAACGATATCATCCATCGTACGGCCCGCAGCGTGTACCTGCTCAGAGCCGGACTGCACCTTGCTGGCGCTGGCATCAATGAGTTTACGAATATCATTAGCCGCACTGGCGCTGCGGCTGGCAAGATGGCGGACTTCGCCCGCGACCACGGCAAACCCTTTACCCTGCTCGCCTGCCCTTGCCGCTTCAACCGCCGCGTTCAGCGCCAGAATATTGGTCTGGAAAGCGATATCGTTAATCAGAGAGGTAATCGAGCCAATTCGCTGCGTGCTGTCGGCAATGTCATCCATCGTTTTAACGACGGTCTGCATCGCATTGCCCCCTTTCGTTGCCGCGCTGCTCGCGGCCACGGAGAGTTTGTCCACCTCGGCGGCGGTTTCGGAGTTACTCTGAACGGACGCGGCCATCTGGTTCATTGTCGCGACGGTCTGCTGCACGTTCGCGACGGTCTGACGCGTACGATCGTTCAGATCTTCATTTCCCTGCGCCAGCCTGTCGCTGCCGTCACGGACGCTCACCACCTGGCTCGACACGTCATTGATCAACCAGCGGCACATCAGGCCAAGCTGCCCTACCGCGCGCAGCGTCAGGCCCAGCTCGTCGCTGCGGTTCAGGTGCTGCACGCTATTGCGCTCGCCGGTGGCGACCTTCAACGCCTGTCGAGCCACATTCTCGATCGGGCGGACAATCTGTTGCTCAAACAGCAGCGTTCCCAGCAGCATCACCACCGCGGCCGCGGCGAGCGGCGTCCAGCCTGCGGAGGTCGCGGCCAGCGTGGCGGCGAGTACGGCAAAGAGCACCGCCATCACGCTGCGCACGCGCCAGCGCAGCGGCATGGCCGGCAGTTTACCCAGCCAGCCCTTTCCCACCACCAGCCCTTTGTGAATACGTTTTTTACAGCGCCCGTCGTTCAGCGCCCGGTAGAGCGGCTCCACGGCGGCGATCTCTTCCGCTGTGGCTCTGGTGCGAATCGACATATAGCCCGTCACCTGCCCACGGCGCACCATCGGCACCGCGTTAGCACGCACCCAGTAGTGGTCACCGTTTTTGCGCCGGTTTTTGACAATCCCGCTCCACGGCTCGCCCTGCTGCAGCGTGTACCACATATCGGCAAACGCGGCTTTTGGCATATCGGGATGGCGCACCATATTGTGCGGCTGGCCCGTCAGCTCATCGAGCTGGTAACCGCTCACCTGCACAAAGGTGTCGTTGGCGTGGGTAATGTAGCTGTGGATGTCTGTGGTAGACATTAAGGTGGTGTCATCGTCCAGAGGATATTCATTCTGGGTGACATAGGTTGGAGAGGACATGGCGTGCATCCCTTGCAGGTTATTTGAATGTTAATTTTGTGGGTCATTGTTTTTTCGGCGGTAAACAATTTATCTTTAGTTGTTAAACTTGATGGAGATCGCAGATTTGACTTAAACCATACTTTTTGTACGATTTTTTAATCCATTGATTTCAAATACTTTCGCAGAGAAATTACCCACAAAGCATGACTCGTTAATGCCCGCTTAAGTCGCAGCGTATGCACTTCTTTAGTGCAGCGGCGCTTTTACCCCCTTCCTTATACTCTCTGCCCCGTACCGCTAAATCTCGTTTGGCTTCTATCGGCATGATTAAATATTGTGCAACATTATTTTAACCTGGCGTTTATCCCGATTTTCGTTAAGGCATCTGAAGTGGCGTAATCCCTGCAATACTTAAACCAGTATCATGTGATACGCGATCCCCGGGAGCACATTTTGAACAGGTTACCTTCCAGCGCCTCGGCTCTTGCCTGTACCGCGCACGCACTGAATCTCATTGAGAAGCGAACGCTTGATCATGAGGAGATGAAACAACTTAACCGAGAGGTCATCGATTACTTTAAAGAGCATGTCAATCCAGGGTTTCTGGAGTATCGCAAATCTGTTACCGCCGGCGGGGATTACGGAGCCGTAGAGTGGCAAGCGGGAAGTCTGAACACGCTTGTCGACACCCAGGGACAGGAGTTTATCGATTGCCTGGGAGGTTTTGGAATTTTCAACGTGGGGCACCGTAATCCAGTTGTGGTTTCCGCCGTACAGAATCAACTTGCGAAACAACCTCTCCATAGCCAGGAACTGCTCGACCCGCTTCGCGCCATGCTCGCGAAAACGCTGGCGGCCTTAACGCCCGGCAAACTGAAATACAGCTTCTTTAGCAACAGCGGCACGGAATCGGTCGAAGCGGCGATTAAGCTCGCCAAAGCGTACCAGTCGCCGCGCGGGAAATTCACCTTCATCGCCACCAGCGGCGCGTTCCACGGTAAATCCCTGGGCGCACTGTCGGCGACCGCGAAATCCACCTTCCGCAAACCGTTTATGCCACTGCTGCCGGGCTTCCGCCACGTGCCGTTCGGTGACATTCACGCCATGCGCACCGCACTGAGCGAATGCCGTAAAACCGGCGATGACGTGGCGGCGGTGATCCTGGAGCCGATTCAGGGTGAAGGCGGCGTCATCCTCCCTCCGCAGGGCTATCTGCCAGCCGTGCGTCAGCTGTGCGATGAGTTTGGCGCGCTGCTGATCCTCGACGAAGTCCAGACCGGAATGGGGCGCACCGGCAAGATGTTTGCCTGCGAGCACGAGAACGTTCAACCGGACATTCTGTGCCTGGCGAAAGCGTTGGGCGGCGGCGTCATGCCGATTGGCGCAACGGTGGCTACCGAAGAGGTGTTCTCGGTGCTGTTCGACAATCCGTTCCTGCATACCACCACCTTTGGCGGTAACCCGCTGGCCTGTGCGGCGGCGCTGGCGACCATCAACGTGCTGCTGGAGCAAAACCTGCCTGCGCAGGCGGAGCAAAAAGGCGACATTCTGCTGGATGGCTTCCGCCAGCTGGGCCGTGAATTCCCGGATTTGATCCAGGATGCGCGCGGCAAAGGGTTGCTGATGGCCATTGAGTTTGTTGACAACGAAATCGGCTACAGCTTCGCGAGCGAGATGTTCCGCCAGCGGGTGCTGGTGGCCGGCACGCTCAACAACTCAAAAACCATCCGCGTGGAACCCCCGCTGACGTTGACGATTGAGCAGTGTGAGCAGGTGCTGAAAGCGGCGCGTAAAGCGCTGGTGGCGCTGCGGGTAAAAGTGGAAGAAATATAATTATTCCTCTTTTCTTTTGTACGGTCCGGGAACAGAGTTGACAGATATTGACTTCATTCCCGGACCGTACAGCTTTCGCAAGAAGAGGTGACGTTAGCGCCGACGCGAATCATTTCAATTTGTAATCAAGTATTCCATAATGAAAATGAATAGCCTCTTCCCTTGACGTGTAATTTCAGCCCGAAATTAAATATTTAATCTTTACTGTAAGACAACGCTTAATAATACACTCCAATTATCAATCTCAGCAATACAAACCCGCAAAATTTCACCGCGGCGAGTATTTACGGTACTAATTCATACTAAAAATTAATAAAGATAAAGTTAAAAATACATTTAGAATTTCTAATTTAAAATGAGAAATCAACAGATTGATATAATATTTATCAGCGCATAAAATAATTCCCCGGAACATCATGAGAATGTGCGAAACATATTTATTGTATAATGCTGTATATCAAGGCTTTTTAAACCAGCATTATTTGATTCAGGTATTTACAATTTTGTTTCAACTTGACAGAGAACTGTTTATTTAAAAGGATTTGTATGAAAAAGCATGTCTTAGCAATGGTTGTTGCGGCCACAATGGCAAGCGCTGTAACCATGAATGCACAAGCGGAAAGCACAACGGTAACGGTAAGTGGCGGTACCGTTAACTTCGTAGGTCAGGTTGTGAATGCAGCGTGTTCAGTCGCTGCAGACTCCGTCGACCAGACCGTAATTCTTAGCCAGGTTCGTACCGTAAAACTGACTGAAAGCGGAATGCTGGCCAATCAGAAAGAAGATTTCCACATCAAGCTGGAAGACTGCGACACGTCCGTGAGCCAAAATGCTGCCGTCATTTTTAACGCCCAGCAGGATGCCACTCAGCCGGGTGCGATGGCGAATACTGCGGGTGCAGGGTCTGCGCTGAACGTTGCTCTGCAACTGTTTGGCCCTGACGGTAAAAAACTTGACCTGGGAACCACGTCTTCAGCGATCGGTCTGATTAACGGTGAAAATATCATTCCACTGAGCGTTGACTATATCGCGACTGGCGCGGCAACACCGGGTAACGTAGCGTCTACGGCAACTTTCCAGATGGTTTATTCCTGATCTGGACGGAAGGTTGTTGAACCTCCTTCACACCCCGGTGTGAAGGAGGTTTTTTCAATGTAAACACGCATTTTTATATGTATTGAATACAGAGGATTAAACGAAATACGGTGTCCTGTGTATTCAGTTATATATTTAAGAAAGTGAAATATAAATGACACGAATTACTCCAGCAACTTTTATCAGCCAGCTGATTACTCATTCTTTTTTATTAGCCGCTTCAATGCTGACTATGGCTCACGCTGGTGGTATCGGCCTTGGCGCAACGCGAATCATTTATCCGCAGGGTGATAAGCAGATTTCATTGCCTGTTACGAATACTTCCGAGAACAATGCCTTTTTAGTGCAATCCTGGGTAGCAAATGCTGACCAGTCTAAATCTCAGGATTTTATTGTTACTCCCCCACTTTTTGTGATGCATCCAAAAAAAGAAAACACTGTGCGAATAATGTACGCTGGACCGGATCTGCCTACGGACAGAGAAAGCGTCTTTTTTTTCAACAGTAAAGCCATCCCGGCGGTCGATAAAAGCAAGTTGCAGGGAAATACGCTGCAGATTGCGACCCAAAGCGTTATTAAGCTTTTTATTCGTCCTAAAAAGTTACCGACGCCGTCCATTGATGCGCCAAAGACGCTGCGTTGCGCGCTGGCTAACGGCAAACTGACCATTAAAAACCCATCGCCTTATTACGTTTCTCTGGTTCAACTCAAAGTCGGAAGCGCGAAATTAACAAACACAATGGTTTCGCCCATGAACAGTCTGGTCATTGATCTCCCGGCAGGAAGCGGGAGCCAGGTGAGTTTCCAGACGGTTAATGATTTTGGTGCTACCACACCTGTTCAGTCATGCCCTGGAGCATAACGTTCCCGAAAAAACACGAACATAGCGCGTTGAAGCAGGCAGGAAAAATGAAGTGTCGTAAGTATCAGACAAGGATTGTCATTCATCGTTTGGCCCCTCTCACACTGGCCATGCTCGGTGCCTTATCATCCGTTAGCGCGGATGCAAACTATTATTTCAACCCTGCCTTCCTCTCAAGCGATCCTGCTGCGGTTGCGGATTTATCCCGTTTTAGTACTTCAGGTCAGGCGCCCGGGGTTTACCGCGTAGACGTCTGGCTGAATGACAATTTTATCGCCACGCGCGACATCACCTTTAATATTCGTAAGGTGTCAAAACCCACTGATGATGATACGGGGCTCGCGCCCTGTTTATCGCTCAAATCACTGGATGCAATGGGCGTTAATGTCGATGCATTTCCAGGCTTGAAAGACGAAAAAGAGAGCCAGTGTGCGGACTTACCTTCTGCCATCCCTGCGGCCAGCACCCTTTTTGATTTTGAACGGCAACGCCTGGATATCAGCATCCCGCAAGCTGCGCTGCGTAATAACGCACGTGGTTATATTCCTCCAGAACAATGGGATGAAGGGATCAATGCCCTGTTGCTGAATTACGACTTTACGGGTTCACACAGCCGTAATAGCGGCGATCATGGTTCGACAACCGACAACTACTTTTTAGGAATGAACAGCGGGTTTAACCTGGGTCCCTGGCGACTGCGGGATTTTTCCACATGGAACTACAGCAGCAGCGGTTCAGAGACTTACACAGACTGGCAGCACATTAAAACCTACGTCGAACGTGCCGTTATCCCACTGAAGAGCAAGCTCACAATAGGTGAAAATTACACAACGTCGGATATTTTCGATAGCCTGCCGTTTCGGGGAGTGCAGATCAATTCGGATGAAAACATGCTGCCGGATAGCATGAAGGGTTTTGCCCCCACCATTCGCGGGATCGCGAAATCCAATGCGCAGGTGACGGTTAAACAAAACGGTTACACCATCTATCAAAGCTATGTCCCGCCAGGCGCATTTGCGATTACCGATCTTTACCCCACCTCATCCAGCGGCGATTTGAATGTCGAGGTAAAAGAATCTGACGGTACGATCAACAGTTACTCCGTACCCTATTCTGCGGTTCCGGTTTTACAGCGTGAAGGTAGCGTAAAATATTCCGCTACCGCTGCCCGTTATCGCAGTAGCAGCGATCAGCAAGAGGACGTGAACTTTGTCCAGGGGACGCTCATCTGGGGTTTACCCAAAGGGTTTACGGTTTATGGCGGTTCTCAGCTGACGGAAAAATACGCCGCCTTTGCCGCCGGTTCCGGCGTAAACCTGGGTAACTTTGGTGCTGTCTCGGCCGATTTCACCCATGCCCAAAGCGAACTGAGCGACGGTAGCTCACACAGCGGGCAATCAATACGTTTTTTATATGCAAAATCGCTGAACAACGTTGGAACCAACTTTCAGCTGTTAGGTTATCGCTACTCAACATCCGGTTTTTATACGCTGGATGAAACCACCTATAAGCAGATGAAAGGGTATATCGGCCAGGACGATCCGAATAACGGCACCGAAGACCATGAGCCCGTGTGGACTGATTATTACAATCTCTACTACACCAAACGCGGTAAGTTACAGGCCAATATTTCCCAGCAATTGGGTCAGGCCGGGTCGATTTTCCTCAACGGCAGTCAGCAAACATACTGGCATACCGATGAAAAAAACACGCTTCTGCAGCTAGGCTATAGCGGAACGGCAGCAGGCGTGAGCTATAACCTGACGTATAACTACAATAAAGCGCCAGGCATGAGCAACAGCGATCGCATTTATTCGTTAACGCTCTCATTCCCGCTTAATCTCTGGCTCCACCCGGGTGGAGACGTGACCAAACGTTTAAACAGCATTTATACCACTTACGGCATGAGCGCCGATGATAATGGTAGGGTTACCAACACAGCGGGCATTAACGGAACGCTGCTTGAGGATAATAACCTGAGCTACAGCGTTCAGCAGGGTTATCAAAATCAGCATGCCGGTGCCAGCGGTAGCGTCAGTACGGAATATGATAGCGCCTACGGTAATGCAAACCTGGGGTACAACTACAGTAATAACGGCGACTACCAACAGATAAACTATGGCCTCAGCGGCGGTATTGTCGCCCACCGCAATGGCATTACCTTGAGCCAGCCGTTGGGCGATACCAATGTCCTGATCGCAGCGCCAGGCGCAAGCAACGTTAAGGTTGAAGACGGACCCGGGATCCACACTGACTGGCGAGGCTATGCCGTTGTGCCGTACGCCAGCGCATACCACCGTAACCGTATGGCGCTGAATACCAACTCCCTGAGCGACGACCTGGACATTGACGAGGCCGTTACCCAGGTTGTTCCCACCCAGGGTGCCCTTGTACGCGCGACCTTCAAAGCCCGCTCCGGCAATCGTGCCATGATCTCATTAATTCATAACGGTCAACCGGTGCCCTTTGGTGCCATTGTCACGCGCGGTGATGAAGGGGGAGACACGATTGTAGGCGAGAACGGCGAAGCTTATCTGTCAGGGCTGGGCTCAACAGGCACCCTGACGGCGCAATGGGGCGACACCCGCGATAAAAAATGTATTGCGATCTATAAGCTAACTGAAACAAAGCAGTCCCTCGTGCGTTTAAAAGCGGAGTGCCGATAGGTGAAATTACGTATTTTTATTTTATTACTGAGTCTTGTCACGTCAGCGAAAAGCCTGGCGGTGATCTGCCATAATTTTTCAAATAGCATTACGATTGTAAATTACGATCTGTCAACGACGTTGACCAAAGAAGAAAACCAGCTGGGAAAGGCTGTTGAACTGATTAAGTCACAGGATGTGGGCGTCGAAGCCATATGCGCGCAACACCCTGACGGGGATTCTCGAACCTATCGTTCATACCGAAGCCCCTTTCCGGTTATCTTCACAGAAGATCAGTGGAAATATATGAGCCTCGACCCAACCTATATCGCGGGGGCGATGCGCATTACCGACTCTGATATTGGTGATTATTATCCCCCTGCGGATTACATCCATATGGGGAAAGACTGGAGGGTCGATAAAGAAGATCTTAACGAACCCTTTTCAGTATATGATTCCAATCTGGTGTTCAGAATAAAAATTGTCAAACCGTTTATTGGCACGGTGATTATCCCCAATAAAGTGATGTTCAATGTTTATGTTACAACAACGAACACTGACCCGCTGAATACTATTGTTTATCAAATTACCTACAACGGCGCCGTAACCGTGCCGCAAAACTGCGTCATTAATGCGGGACAGGTGATCACTGTTGACCTGGGAAAACTAAACAGTTCTTCATTCACGACCGTCGGTGAGAAGCCGTATAACGCGCCGGTAAAAACCTTTAACGTTCCTGTCGAATGTAATGCGGACGTGATATCACCCGCGCATCTCACGCTTCGACTGGTGGCAACAGCAGACACGCACGTTAGCCAGGCGCTTGCAACCGATAATAAAGATGTTGGCGTCGTGGTAACCAACGAAAATGGCACCGTCATGATCCCTAACGACACGTCCAGTGTCGCTGATTTTATTACTGATGATACGGGCCATGCCGATGTAACGTTAAAAACCTACCCTATCAGCACCACAGGCAATGCTCCAGCAGAAGGTGTTTTCACAGCTCTGGCATGTTTACGTATCGATTTTGCGTAAGGGGTGAATAATGAAAATCGTTTATTTTTTCCCGCTGGCGATGCTGTTTTCCGGAATGCCGGTCACCTATGCGGATGATGGCGCGTCAATTAACCTCCAGATATTCGGCACCATTATTGGTGAGTCTTGTGATGTTGATGTGAACAGTAAAGAACAAACGGTTGATCTGGGCGACTTTGACGCATCGGAATTTCCAGTACCGGGAACAACGTCGCCAGAAAAAGCGTTTACCATCGACCTGAATAATTGTTCACGTGCCATCCAGGGAACAAAAGTCTGGTTCAGCGGTACGCCCGATAGTAATAATCCCGATCTGTTAGCCCTGAGCGACACGGGTAAAGGCACGGCCACCGAAATGGCGACCGGCGTTGGCGTGGAGCTTCTCAATGCCGAACTGAATCCAATCAAGATAAATAATGTGGAATCAGCAATCTATCCGTTAAAGCAAGGCGATAATAGCCTGACGTTTAATTTACGGTATAAATCCACTCTGCCAGCGGTTACGCCTGGGAATGCAACGGCCATTATGTATTTTGATTTGCTCTATCAGTAGGATGCGGAAATGAAAAAAAAATTAACAATGATATTCACCGCGCTTTTTCTGGTGGCATTGTTTTCTGAATGTACACTGGCGCACGACGGTACAATTTATATCACTGGCGTTATCCATAAAAAGACGTGCACTATCGCGCCTGACTCACAGACGCTGACGGTCCCAATGGACAGCGTTCAAAGCCTCTACTTCACCCAACCGGGTATGGGGGCCGATTATCACCCGTTTGCCATTAATGTGGAAAACTGTGCCGGAACAGAAGGCTCCGTCAGTATTACCTTTGATGGCACACCCGACACGGTAAACCCCGATTTGCTCACGCTCATCGGCGGTGAAGGCTATGCGACGGGCATCGGTGTAGGTATTTACAATCAGGACAAATCGCTGATTTCCATTGGAAGTAAAAGCCAGGACGTCTTGATTATCCCTCATCAAAGCGACGCCATTCTGCATTTTTACGCCCGCTACATAGCCACTGCCAGTACCGTCACCACGGGGACGGCAAATGCGACGACGACATTTATTCTTAATTATGCGTGAACGTTTATTCCCGGCGACGATGCTGCTTCTCTCTTTATTCTCGATGACCGTGCCCCAGGTAAGGGCAGGGATCACGATCGGTGGAACACGTTTTGTCTATCCGGAACAAGAGAAATCAATCAGTTTTTCTGTCCGTAACCCTTCTGACGCTTCTTACCTGATCTACACCAAAGTCGAGCCAGGCGGCCTCTGGGCAGGCTCTGAAACCCCGCCCGGGTTGCAATCGGCATTTGTCGCCACGCCACAGCTGTTTTCATTGCATCCTGAACGTGAAAACACGGTTCGCCTGATATTTACGGGAGGCGTCATACCTGAAGATCGCGAAACGCTGTTCACGTTAAGCGTTTCGGCCATTCCTTCTGCGAACAAGCACTCCGCAGGCGTTCAGACTGCAGTGCGTTCACGCTTTAAACTTTTTTATCGCCCCGCCGGGCTCACCGGTAATCCTGATGATGCTTATCAGGCTCTACGCTGGTCGCGAAGCAAAAGTAAGGTCGTCGTGTATAACCCGACGCCTTATTACATCACGCTTTATCAGTTCAGCCTCGGGGGAAAAAACATACCCGACGGCGGCGTTGTCGCCCCTTTTAGCAAGCGCGAGCTCGAAGGCTGTAAAGACGCCGCGCTGTGCCAGGTACGCTGGCAAACGATTAATGACTATGGCCGCATTATGCCTGTTCGAATGCAAACACTTTTGCCGTAGTCCAGTTCTTACTCTTTTTACGGAATAATAGTATGAAAGTCCCTACCGTCCTTTGTCGCCTTTCAGTCCCCCTTGCTGCGGCACTTGTTTTCTCCACCGCAACGCAGGCAGAGCCCGCCACGCCCCAGCAGATCGAGCAAACAGGAAAAGCGGCAGAAGCCTATTTCGCTGCACATCCTGAAAAAATAGGGGAAATTGTCTCGACCTATCTTGCCGAGCATCCTGAGTTTTTGGTTGCGGCGGGCGAAAGCCTTCGCCAGCGTCAACAGATAGCCCAGCAGCAAGCCATGGTGCAAAATGCCGTGATCCATCGCGATCGGTTACTTGCCGCCGGCGATCCCGTCGTCGGCCCCGTTGACGCAAAAGCCGCCGTGGTGGCTTTCGTGGAGGAAAACTGTGTGAACTGCAACATCACACAAGAGCTTATCAATGCCAATCCGGATGTACGTTTTATCTTTAAAAAATTGCCTTCAGCCGGGTCGGCAAACAAAGCATCACAGGAAAACGTGACGCTAGTGAAGCAGATCGGTTTTACCAACATGCCAGCGTTTGTCGTTTTGCCTCAGGAAAAAGATCCCGTCATTCAGCGCATTAGCGTTATGTCCGGCAATGTTTCTGCTGATGCATTAATCATGGCGATTCAGAAAGCCAAAGGATAGCCCGAACGCTTTTCTTTCCGATGACGCGCAAAAGCACGTCATCGGACACGAGGTTACTCCGGCAACAGCCCGACGAAGCTGCGCTTTTTGCGCGGCTCCGACATCAGCTCCTCAAGCTTATCCACGCACGCCAGGTAGTGCGGCGTTTGCTTATGCGCCAGCACCGCCTCTTCGTCTTTGTAGGCCTCGTAGATAAAGAACCGGGTTTTCACGCGTGGGTCCTGCAACACGTCAAAGCGCAGGTTCCCCGGCTCCCTGATCGCGCCTTCGTGGTTGGCGCGAAATACCTCCAGAAACTCGTCTACCCGCTCGGGCTTAATGTTGATCTCCACCAGCGTCACATTCATTTTGCTTCTCCCTGTTTCTCTTCCTGCCAGAACTGGAACGCATCGCGGGCATTCCAGTTCTCGTGAACCACTTTCTTCACCGCCTTCAGCATGGCGAGCGGCGCGCTGGACTGGAAGATGTTGCGCCCCATGTCCACGCCCGACGCGCCCTGGTCAATCGCGCGCCAGCACATCTCCAGCGCCTCGTGCTCCGGCAGCTTTTTGCCCCCGGCGATGACAATCGGCACCGGACAGCTGGCGGTCACTTTTTCAAAGCCTTCATCCACGTAGTAGGTTTTGACGAACTGCGCCCCCATTTCGGCGGCGATGCGGCTGGCAAGCGAGAAATAGCGCGCGTCCCGCGCCATCTCTTTCCCCACGCCCGTCACCGCCAGCGTCGGCATGCCGTAGCGAGCACCCGCGTCCACCAGCTTGATGATGTTGTTGATCGACTGATGCTCAAACTCGCTGCCGATATAGACCTGCGCCGCCACCGCGCAGACGTTCAGGCGCAGGGCATCTTCCATCGCCACCGCCACGCACTCGTTGGACAGTTCCCCCAGGATTGAGTTACCGCCGGAGGCGCGCAGCACCACCGGTTTGTTCGTCGCGGCGGGTACCTGGCTCCTGAGGATGCCGCGGGTACACATCAGCACGTCGGTTTCACCAAACAGCGGCGCAATGGAGAGATCGATACGCTCAAGGCCGGTGGTCGGCCCCTGAAAGTAACCATGGTCAAAGGCCAGCATCACCGTACGGTTGCTCTGCGGGTTGAAGATGCGTGCCAGGCGGGACTGCATGCCCCAGTCCAGCGAGCCACAGCCCTTCAGCGTGAACGGCACATTCTGCTGCGGCGTGCCGATGCCAAAATCCTTACCGTCTTTGATATCGTCTAAATCAGCCATTTGCTCCCCCGTCAGAAATCGTATTTGCTGATGTTCTCTTTGGTGAACACCACCCGCTCCGGCAGCAGCACGATGCCGTTGCCCTTCGCCTCATACTGGTAGCCCTGCACGCTGTTCGGCTCGACCTTCAGCGCCCCGATGTTTTTTACGTCCACGCTGTCGCCGACGTTAAGATCGCCTTTTTTCAGCAAACGATCGGCGACATTGACCGCAATTTTGCCCTGTTGCACCACATCCCACAGGCCAAAGGCCTTCACCGTGCCGCGCTCAACGTACGGACGCATCACGTTTGGCGTGCTGAACCCGACAATCGCCACCCCTTCCCGCTTCAGGTTTTCCGCCGCCTGCGCCGCGGCCGGCAGGGCGTTGGCGTCCGGGGCGATGATCGCATCCAGATCCGGATACGCTTTTAAGATCCCCTCGGCGGTTTGCAACGATTTGGTGGCGTCGTTATAGCCAAACTGGGTGGTGACGACCTGCCACTGCGGATGATCTTTCTCGATTTTAGCCTTCGCCTCTTTCACCCACTGGTTCTGATCGGTGACGGTCGGGCTGGAGTAGAAGAACGCCACTTTGGCATTCGGTTTAGTGACCTGCTTGCTCGCCATGTCCACCAGCAGGCCGCCCAGCTGTTCCGGCGTCCCCTGGTTGATGTAGATGCTGCGGCACTCCGGTTTGGTGTCGGAGTCCCAGGTCAGAACCTTAACGCCGCGCTGCATCGCGCGCTTCAGCGCCGGACACAACCCGTCCGGCGACACGGCGGAGACGATAATGGCGTTATAGCCCTGGTTGACGAAGTTATTGATGAGCTGCACCTGGCCGGAGACGCTCGGCTCGGTCGGACCGTCGTAGGTGACGTCCACGCCAAGATCTTTCCCCGCCTCTTTCGCGCCGTTGCCGCCGCTGGTGAAGAAGCCGACGCCCACCAGCTTCGGGATAAAGGCAATGCGGTCCGCCGCCTGCGCCGAGGCGAAGCTGAGGGCCATTGCCAGGACGAACAGTTTTGTTTTCATCTTACGCTCCGGATAGTTTTCTAAAGAGAGATCGCACCCATTCGCGGTGCAGACTCAGCGAACGTCCCATCACCACCACAACCAGCAGCGCCCCTGACAACGCGCTCGACACCTGGTTGGGGATGCCGACCATCTGTAAACCCTGCTGCAGATACCCCACCAGCAGCGCCGCCAGCGCCGTACCGACAACCGAACCTGAACCGCCGTAGATATTGGCCCCGCCGAGCACGGCGGCGGTGAGCGCAGGCATCAGTAAATCGCGCCCCAGATCCGAACGCGCGGAGCCGAAATAGGAGACCATTACCAGCGCGGCAATCGCCGAGGCTACGCCTACCAGGCCGTACAGCACGTAGGGCATGCCGTTCACCGACAGCGCCGCATAGCGCGCCGCGCGCGGGTTCTGCCCAATCAGGAACAGATGGCGCCCAAAGCGCCCGCGGTGGGTAATGAGCCAGAAGAAGACGGTGATAGCCGCGAACAAGACCAATGGGATCGGCAGGCCAAATACCGTGAGGTTAGCGAAGGCGGTAAAGCTGTCCGGGAAGCCGCCGATGCCCTCGTAGCCCGTGGCCCCCGCCATGCCGGAGAGAAGCAGCGCCCCGCCGCCGTAGAGGTAGAGCGTGCCGAGGGTGATCACCAGCGGGCTGATGCCGGTGTAGTGGATCAGCGCCGCGTTTACCAGCCCGCACAGCAATCCCAGCAGCAGCGTCAGCGGAACGGCGACCGCCATCGGCCACCCGGCCTGCATCATCACACCCAGCGCAATCGCGCACAGGCCGATGGTCGAGCCGAGGGAGATGTCGATCCCGCCGCTGATAATCACCAGCGTCAGCGGCAGCGCCACGATGCCAATGCAGATAAAATCGCTGGTGCTGAACAACAGCATGTTGATGTCGAGCATGCGCGGGTTGATGGCGCCGAAGAGCAGGATCTCCAGCACCAGCAAAATGAGCAGCGCGCTTTCCCAGTTAAGCCTCATTTACGCCACCTCTTTTTTGCGTTTGGGAAACGGTGTGACGTGCTTTCCCCCTTTGTTGCCCGGCTGGAAGCGACCGTACTTCAGCGCCCGCTGATGCCGCGCCAGCGCCTGGCGCAGACGCCCGTCGAGCACCAGCACGCCCAGCAGCACCAGCCCGGCGATAAAGTCATTCCACCAGGCAGGAAGCCTGAACAGCACCAGCACGGTGTCGATTTGGGTGAGGAAGAACGCACCGAGCAACGCGCCGATCAGCGTGCCCGTGCCGCCCAGCAGTGAAATGCCACCCAGTACGCAGGCGGCGATGGCCTTCATCTCCAGCCCGCTGCCGGTCTGGTTGGGCACGAAGCCAATCTGTGCGGCAAAGACAATCCCGGCGCAGGCCGCCAGCATGCCGTTGAGGGTAAAGGCGATCATGCGGGTGCGGTTCACCGCTACGCCCAGCTGCCGCGCGGCGGCGAGGTTATCCCCCACCGCGTAGAAATCACGCCCGAACGCGGTGCGCGACAGCGTCCACGCGCCGATGATCACGATAATCAACACCACCATGCCAAGGGGCGACACGCCGATGACCGCAGGCTCAGAGAGCGATTTCAGCCCCGGCGGCAGCCCCTCAATCCACTTTCCGCCGGTCCAGAGCAGCATCGCTCCACGGTACAGCCCCAGCGTGCCGAGGGTGGCGACAATCGCCGGGATGCGCAGCCCCACCACCAGCAACCCGTTGAACGCCCCGGCCAGCGCGCCAACCATGAGCGCGAAGAGAATGGAAACCGGCAGGCTGTAGCCGCCGTTCAGCGCTACGCCGACGGCAATGGCGGACAGCCCGACGGTCGACCCCACGGAGACATCGATATTGCGGGTCAGCATCACCAGCGCCGCGCCGATGGCCAGCAGGATCAGGATCTGCGAGCTGGCGAAAATCATCCCCAGCGTTTGCAGGCTGAAGTAAGAGGGATTAAGCGCCACCAGCACGGCGAACAGCGCCAGAATGGCGAGAAACGCGCTCAGCTCGCGGTTTTTCAGTAAGATCTTCATGCTTGCCCTCCAAACGCCAGCGCCATCATGCGATCGAGGCTGACGGCATGGCGCGGCAGCTCGCCGCTGAGCACGCCCTGGTGCATCACCAACACGCGGTCCGCGAGGCCCGGAAACTCATCAAGATCGCTTGAGATCATCAGTACCGCCACGTTCTGCGCCGCCACGCTTTTGATGAGCTGGTAGATATCGGCGCGCGCCGAGACGTCCACGCCGCGCGTCGGTTCATCGACGATCAGCAGTAAAGGATTGGCCTCCAGACAGCGCGCCAGCAGCACCTTCTG
The DNA here is from genome assembly GCF_020567405.1 of Enterobacter sp. TCD1-1. Lineage (NCBI taxonomy): Bacteria > Pseudomonadati > Pseudomonadota > Gammaproteobacteria > Enterobacterales > Enterobacteriaceae > Enterobacter > Enterobacter sp. TCD1-1. The sequence goes on from NZ_JAJCXF010000002.1 coordinate 249,035, forward strand.
CTGGTTGCCGCCGGAGAGCGTGCGCACGGTTTGATCCGCATGGTTGAGCTTGATCCCCAGCGCCCGGTGATAGCGCTCCACTACCGCAGACTCCCGCTTGCGCTGCTGCCAGAGCGACGGCTCGTTCAGCGCCACGGTGTTCCAGCGGATCGGCGCGTCGAGGAACAGGCCGGACACCTGCCTGTCTTCCGGCAGGTAGACCAGGCCTCTGTTTAGCCGCGAGCGCACCGGATCGTTGGCGATCTCCTGGTTCTCCAGCCAGATGCGGCCCCCGCGTACCGGCCGCAGGCCGTAGAGGGTTTCGGCAAACTCGGTACGTCCGGAGCCTACCAACCCGGCCAGGCCGACGATCTCCCCGGCGTAGATCTCAAGGCTCAGATCGATAAAACCTTCTCCGGTGAGATCGTCCACCCGCAGCACCGGGAAATCCTGCGGCTGGGTGCGACGGTTGCCCGGCAGCGCCAGCCACAGCTTTTGCGTATCGCTGAGGGATTTCTCCCGGCTCACCGGCGTCATGGCGGCAATCAGGGCGTTATCGTCGAACTGCGCGGTTTCCCCGCTCAACACCACCGCGCCGTCGAGCATCACCGAGACGTGGCTCGACAGCACGCGAATTTCCGGCAGCTTATGGGAGATAAAAACAATCCCGACCCCAAGCGCCTGCAGGGCGCGGATCTGGCGGAACAGCCGTTCGGTTTCGCCCGGCGTGAGAGAGGCCGTAGGTTCGTCGAGGATCAGGATCCGGGCGTTGCGCATTAATCCGCGCAGGATCTCCACCATCTGCTGATCCGCCACTTCCAGGGTGCTGGCGGCGGCGTCGAGGTTGAGCTGGCACTGCAGCTGCTCAAGTTTCTCCGCCAGCCGCTTTTCCCGATCGCGTTCGCGCGGCAGGCGGAACAGGATATTTTCCCGCACCGTCAGGTTGGGGAACAGCAGCGGCTCCTGCGGCACGAGGTAAATGCCGAGCCTGTGCGCCTGCACGGGCGTCAGCCGCGCATATGACTGCCCCTCGACGGAAAGTTCACCGCCGTCCGGCGTCTCGACCCCGGCGATGATCTTCATCAGCGTCGATTTTCCCGCGCCGTTTCCGCCCATCAGCGCGTGCACCTGGCCCGCAAGCAGCGTGAAATCAATGCCTTTTAGAACCGGCACGCCTGAGAACTGCTTGCTGATATTCCGCGCGTCGAGAAGTGAGGTCATCATCGCTCCGCTATTGAACAAATGATTTTTAGATTTAATAATGTTCAAAAGCGTAGACGGTGAACTATATTTACAACCGTGCAGGGATCACAGTTTTATCGATTGAGATTCAGATAAACCAGAAACGATCGAAATGATCCGTTTTGTCGCGTGGCTCACACTTTCCCTTCGCGCCATTACGAACATATGATCTAAATTTTTATAAGAGTTCAACTATGAGCGATAAACGCACTGCGGAAGAAGGACGGTTTGCCGGGCTGGCGCTGGCGGAAGAGGAGCTGGTGGCGCGCGTGGCATGGTGTTACTACCACGACGGGCTGACCCAGAACGATATCGGCGAACGCCTCGGGCTGCCGCGATTAAAAATCTCCCGTCTGCTGGAGAAAGGCCGTCAGTCCGGGGTGATCCGCGTGCAGATCAACTCCCGCTACGAGGGCTGTCTGGCGCTGGAAACCGAGCTGCAGCAGCGCTTTGGCCTGAAGCTTGTGCGCGTGATGCCTGCCTTAAATACGCCGCCGATGAACGTGCGGCTGGGCATTGGCGCAGCGCAGTCGCTGATGGGCGTGCTGGAACCCGGCCAGCTGCTGGCGGTGGGGTTCGGTGAAACCACCATGAGCAGCCTGCAGCACCTGAGCGGTTTTATCAGCTCACAGCAGATCCGCCTGGTGACGCTGTCCGGCGGCGTCGGGCCGTACATGACCGGTATCGGCCAGCTGGACGCGGCCTGCAGCGTCAGTATGATCCCCGCCCCGCTTCGCGTGTCATCCGCAGAGGTGGCCGGGATCTTAAAACGCGAAACCAGCGTGCGGGACGTGATCCTCGCGGCCACCGCCGCCGACGTCGCAGTGGTGGGTATTGGTTCAGTGAACCAGCGCCGTGATGCCACGATCCTGCGCTCCGGCTACATCAGCGAAGGTGAACAGCTGATGTTCGCCCGCAAAGGCGCGGTCGGCGATATTCTCGGTTATTTCCTCAATGCCGAAGGGGAGTGCGTCGAGGAGCTGGAGATCCATAAAGAATTACTCGGCGTCTCGCTTGATGAGCTGGCGCAGCTGCCCACCATCGTTGGCGTGGCCGGAGGGGAAGAGAAAGCCGATGCGATTTATGCCGCACTGAAGGGTCGCCGTATCAATGGCCTGGTGACGGAGGAGACGACAGCCCGCGCGGTGCTGGCTCTGGCCAAGTGAGAGCCCGCCCTGCGCTAACAGCGAGGCAAGCTCATGAGTTACCTTTTAGCGTTAGATGCAGGGACCGGCAGCGTTCGCGCCGTGATTTTCGATTTGCAGGGCAACCAGATTGCCGTCGGCCAGGCCGAGTGGAAGCACCTGAGCGTGGAGAACGTGCCGGGCTCGATGGAGTTCGACCTCGACACCAACTGGCGGCTGGCCTGCCAGTGCATTCATCAGGCGCTGACGCGCGCGAATCTGGGCGCGGCGGATATTCAGTCCGTCGCCTGCTGCTCCATGCGCGAAGGGATAGTGCTTTACGACCGCAACGGCGAGGCCATCTGGGCCTGCGCCAACGTTGACGCCCGCGCCAGCCGCGAGGTGGCGGAACTCAAAGAGATCCACGACAACCATTTTGAATCCGAAGTGTATGACGTCTCCGGCCAGACGCTGGCGCTGAGCGCGATGCCGCGCCTGCTGTGGCTGGCACACCATCGTCCGGATATTTACCGCAGCGCCGCCACTATCACCATGATCAGCGACTGGCTGGCAGCGAAGCTCTCCGGCGAGCTGGCGGTCGACCCGTCTAACGCGGGCACCACCGGCATGCTGGATCTCTTCTCCCGCGACTGGCGTCCGGCGCTGCTGGACATGGCCGGGCTGCGTGCCGATATTCTCTCCCCGGTAAAAGAGACCGGCACCGTGCTGGGCGCTATCACCCGAGAGGCCGCACAGCAAAGCGGCCTGCGCGAAGGCACGCCGGTCGTCATGGGCGGCGGCGACGTGCAGCTGGGCTGTCTGGGTCTGGGGGTAGTCCGCGCCGGACAAACGGCGGTGCTGGGTGGGACCTTCTGGCAGCAGGTCGTGAACCTGCCGCAGGTGCGCACCGACCCTGGCATGAACATTCGGGTGAACCCGCACGTGATTCCCGGCATGGCGCAGGCGGAGTCGATCAGCTTCTTTACCGGGCTGACCATGCGCTGGTTCCGCGACGCATTCTGCGCCGAGGAAAAGCTTATTGCCGAGCGGATGGGGATGGACACCTATTCTCTGCTGGAAGAGATGGCCAGCCGGGTGCCGGCGGGCTCCCACGGGGTGATGCCAATCTTCTCCGACGCCATGCATTTTAAGCAGTGGTACCACGCCGCGCCGTCGTTTATTAACCTCTCCATCGACCCGGAAAAATGCAATAAAGCGACGCTGTTCCGCGCCCTGGAGGAGAACGCGGCGATCGTCTCGGCCTGTAACCTGGCGCAGATTTCCCACTTCTCCGGCGTGACGTTTGAAAGCCTGGTCTTTGCGGGCGGGGGCTCGAAAGGTGCGCTGTGGAGTCAGATTTTAAGCGACGTCACCGGCCTGCCGGTGCGCGTGCCGGAGGTCAAAGAGGCTACGGCACTGGGCTGCGCCATTGCGGCAGGCGTTGGCGCGGGGCTGTTTGCAGATATGGCCTCGACGGGCGAGCGGCTGGTGAAATGGAGCCGCGAATTCACGCCAAACCCGGTACATCGCGAACTGTACGACGGCATGATGCAGAAATGGCAGGCGGTATATGCAGACCAGCTCGGGCTGGTGGACAGCGGGCTGACGACGTCGATGTGGCAGGCGCCGGGGTTAGTAAAAACCCATCCCCCTCTCTCCATAGGGGAGAGGGAAAAAACCAGATCGAGCTGATTCTTTAAGGCCGCACCGGCCAGTCCCCTCTCCCCGCCGGGGAGAGGGTTAGGGTGAGGGGAAGTTCTTTGAGATCTATCACAATCATTCGATCCCGCTTTTACCTTTCCGCTGCCGCTGGCTAAATTAGTAACTCATCCGACCACATAACAATAATTTTACACTGGAAGAGACTATGAGCCGCTACCCGTCGTTATTCGCCCCCCTCGATCTGGGGTTCACCACACTCAAAAACCGCGTGTTGATGGGCTCGATGCACACCGGGCTTGAGGAGCATCCGGACGGAGCCGAGCGTCTGGCAGCCTTCTATGCCGAACGCGCCCGCCATGGGGTAGCGCTGATAGTCACCGGCGGCGTGGCCCCTGCCCCTTCCGGCGTCGGCATGGAGGGCGGCGCGGTGCTGAACGATGCGTCACAGCTGCCACACCACCGCATTGTGACCGACGCGGTACACAACGAGGGCAGTAAAATCGCCCTGCAAATTCTGCACACCGGACGCTACAGCTATCAGCCGAATCTGGTCGCGCCATCGGCCATTCAGGCGCCGATTAACCGCTTCACTCCGCATGCCCTGAGCCACGACGAGATCCTGGCGCTGATTGACGACTTCGCCCGCTGCGCGGCGCTGGCGCGTGAAGCGGGCTACGACGGCGTTGAGGTGATGGGGTCTGAAGGCTATCTGATTAACGAGTTTCTGGCCGCCCGCACCAACCAGCGCGACGACGAATGGGGCGGCGACTATGCCCGCCGGATGCGCTTTGCTGTAGAAGTCGTGCGCGCCGTGCGCGAACGCGCGGGCGCGGATTTTATTATCATCTTCCGCCTGTCGATGCTCGACCTGGTGGAGGGCGGCGGCACGTTTGACGAAACCGTGCAGCTGGCGCAGGCGATAGAAACCGCGGGGGCCACCATTATCAACACCGGCATCGGCTGGCACGAGGCGCGCATTCCGACCATCGCCACGCCGGTGCCGCGCGCGGCGTTCAGTTGGGTGACGCGCAGGCTGAAAGGGAAAGTGTCTGTTCCGCTGGTCACCACCAACCGCATTAACGATCCGCAGGTGGCGGACGATGTGATTTCACGCGGCGATGCTGACATGGTCTCGATGGCGCGCCCGTTCCTGGCCGATGCCGAGCTGCTGTCCAAAGCGCAAAGCGGCCGTGCGGATGAGATAAACACCTGCATCGGCTGTAATCAGGCATGCCTGGATCAGATCTTCGTCGGGAAAGTGACCTCCTGCCTCGTCAACCCACGCGCCTGCCACGAAACCAAAATGCCGGTGATCCCGGCGACAGCGAAAAAACGCCTGGCGGTTGTCGGCGCAGGGCCTGCGGGCCTGGCGTTTGCGGTCAATGCCGCCTCGCGCGGCCACAGCGTGACGCTGTTTGATGCGCTGGGGGAGATTGGCGGGCAGTTTAATATCGCCAAACAGATCCCCGGCAAAGAGGAGTTCTACGAAACGCTGCGCTACTACCGCCGGATGATCGAGCTGACGGGCGTCGAGCTGCGGCTTAACCAGTTTGTCCACGCGGCGGATCTGACTGATTTCGATGAGGTGATCCTGGCGAGCGGGATCGTACCGCGCACGCCTGCGATCGAGGGTATCGATCATCCAAAAGTGCTGAGCTATCTCGACGTGCTGCGTGACAAAGTACCGGTTGGCGAGAAGGTGGCGATTATCGGCTGCGGCGGGATCGGCTTTGATACCGCTATGTATTTGAGCCAGCCGGGCGAGGCGACCAGCCAGAACATTGCTGAGTTTTGCGTCGAATGGGGCATTGATACCAGCCTCAGCCAGTCCGGCGGCCTGCGCCCCGAAGGGCCGCAGCTGCCGAAAAGCCCGCGCCAGATCGTGATGCTGCAGCGTAAAGCCAGCAAGCCGGGCGAAGGGCTGGGCAAAACCACCGGCTGGATCCACCGCGCTACCTTGCTCTCACGCGGGGTGAAGATGATCCCGGCGGTCAGCTATCAGAAGATCGACGACGAGGGGCTGCACGTCACGATCGGCGGCGAGCCGCAGCTGCTGCGCGTGGATCATGTGATTTTATGTGCCGGGCAGGAGCCAAAGCGCGATCTGGCGGATCCGCTGCGCGAGGCCGGTAAAACGGTGCATCTGATTGGCGGGTGTGACGTGGCGATGGAGCTGGATGCGCGGCGCGCGATTGCGCAGGGGACGAAATTAGCTCTGATGATCTAGAACATTGCCGGGCGGCGCTGCGCTTGCACGGCCTACGGGTCCGAGGCCATTGTAGGCCCGGTAAGCGAAGCGCCACCGGGCAAAACAATCTTAACGACGACGTCCCAGCTTCACCGACTTCAGCACCACAAACTTATTGTTCGTCGCAATGGTGACGCAGTTACCGAAAATCTTCTTCAGCTTGTGGAAGTAGTCCAGGTGGCGATTCGCCACGATGTACAGCTCGCCGTTGATTTTCAGGCAGCGGCGCGCGTGGTGGAACATCTCCCACGCGACGTTATCCGTCAGGGCGTGCTTCTGGTGGAACGGCGGGTTGCAGAATACGGCGTTGAAGCGGAACGGCTCTACCCCCGACAGCGCGTTGTTGATCATAAACTCGCAGCGGTCCAGCGCGTCCGGCAGGTTGGTTTCTACGTTCAGACGGCTGGAGGCCACCGCCATCGGCGACTCGTCGCTGAACACCACGCTGGCTTCCGGGTTCTTCGCCAGTAGCGTCAGGCCAATCACGCCGTTGCCGCAGCCAAGATCGACAATCTCACCTTCCAGATTTTCCGGCAAATGTTCCATAAAGAAGCGCGCGCCGATATCCAGACCGGTGCGGGAGAAGACGTTCGCGTGGTTATGGATGGTCCAGTCGGTCCCTTCCAGCTTCCAGCTCAGCGTTTCTGGCGCGTCAGCCAGCTCAGGGGCGGCGAACGTACAGTTGATCAGGCGCGCTTTTTTCCAGGCCAGCGTGGTGGTGGTCGGGCCAAGGACTTTCTCGAACAGCTCCAGCGTCGAAGTATGAATATCGCGCGCTTTGGCACCCGCGATGATGCGGGTTTCTGGCGTGACGACCTTACGCAGCGCGCGCAGCTGCTGCTCCAGCAGCGCCATGGTTTTTGGCACTTTGATCAGCACCACGCCCGGCGCCTGCGGGTAGTCCGCGGTGCTGTCGAGGAACTTCACGCTGGACTCTTCGATGTCGTTATGGCGAAGGTTTTCACGCGTCGCCAGCTCGCTCAGGTAGGAGTCGCCGATACTGTACGGCGTGTGTTCCGCCAGCGCACAGCCCAGGGCGCCAAACGCGTCATTCAGGATCAAAACCGGGCCGCGGATTTCAGTGTCATCCAACTGCTGCAGCAGATATTCATCCGCCGCTTCCCACGCCTGAAGCGGGTTAACGTCGTCCGTCTCCGGGAAACGTTTAAGGTTGAGTGAACGGAAACCGTTGTCTAAGTGGCTCATCGGCCCTCCTGAATGGTAAAATTTGGCGTATCCCTGAAAAGGGTGCGTGAGTATACCCGTTTTATTGTCGATTTGGGGCGTTGATGAACCAACTTACTTATCTCCAGGGCTACCCGGAGCATTTACTGACTCAGGTTCGCAGCCTGATTGCCGAGCAGAAGCTGGGCGCGGTGCTGGAAAAACGCTACCCCGGCACCCACGATTTCGCGACCGATAAGGCCCTCTGGCAGTATACGCAGGATCTCAAAAACCAGTATCTGAAGAGCGCCCCGCCGATCAACAAGGTGATGTACGACAACAAGATCCACGTGCTGAAAAACGCGCTCGGCCTGCACACCGCCGTTTCCCGCGTGCAGGGCGGCAAGCTGAAGGCGAAGGCCGAAATCCGCGTCGCGACGGTTTTCCGCAATGCGCCGGAAGCCTTTCTGCGGATGATCGTCGTCCATGAGCTGGCACACCTGAAAGAGAAAGAGCACGACAAAGCGTTCTATTCCCTGTGCTGCCACATGGAGCCGCAGTACCACCAGCTGGAGTTTGATACCCGGCTGTGGCTTACGCATTTATCGTTAAAAGGTAATGCGGAATAGCGCACGCGAATTGTCATGATGACGTGCTACAGTGGCTAAAGGTTCCCCGCTACGGAGTACGTAAACGTTTATGATACGTTTCGCAGTCATTGGAACGAACTGGATCACGCGCCAGTTCGTCGACGCCGCCCACGAAACCGGCAAACTGAAACTTACCGCAGTCTATTCCCGCAGCCTTGAGCAGGCGCAGAGTTTTGCCAACGACTACCTCGTCGAGCATCTCTTCACCTCGCTTGATGAGATGGCGCAAAGCGACGCCATTGACGCGGTCTATATTGCCAGCCCGAACTCCCTGCACTTCCCGCAAACGAAGCTGTTCCTCAGCCATAAAAAGCATGTGATTTGCGAGAAGCCGCTGGCGTCGAACATCGATGAAGTCGAAGCCGCCATTGCGCTTGCCCGCGAAAACCAAGTGGTGCTGTTCGAAGCCTTCAAAACCGCCAGCCTGCCGAACTTCCTGCTGCTGCAGCAGTCCCTGCCGAAGGTGGGCAAAGTGCGCAAAGCGTTTATCAACTACTGCCAGTACTCGTCGCGCTATCAGCGCTATCTCGACGGCGAGAACCCGAACACCTTTAATCCGGCCTTCTCTAACGGCTCGATTATGGATATCGGTTTCTATTGCCTGGCCTCTGCCGTGGCCCTGTGGGGCGAGCCGCACGGCGTCACGGCCACCGCCAGCCTGCTGGAGAGCGGCGTGGATGCGCACGGTGTCGCGGTGCTGGATTACGGTGATTTCAGCGTCACGCTGCAGCACTCTAAGGTGAGCGACTCTGTCCTGCCGAGCGAAATTCAGGGCGAAGCGGGCTCGCTGGTTATCGAGAAGATCTCCGAGTGCCAGAAGGTGAGCTTTGTGCCGCGCGGCGGCAAAGCTCAGGAGCTGACGCAGCCTCAGCATATAAACACTATGCTCTATGAGGCAGAGGTCTTCGCCCGTCTGGTGGAAGACAACGAAGTGAATCACCCAGGCCTTGCGGTGAGCCGCACCACGGCGAAGCTGCAAACGGAGATCCGCCGTCAGACCGGCGTGGTGTTCCCGGCAGACGGCGTGAGCGCGGAAGTTATCGCGTAAAGCTGTGTAATGAAACGGCGCAGACCATTGACGAAACCAATGGCCTGACATATTTTGTTACCTGCAAAGGGGAGTAACTTCTTCGCCGGTGGATCGTCATTACGATGCGTGCAATACCGCATCCGGTCGCCGGGCAACCCTCGTGGTTGTAAGTGAGACCTTGCCGGAAGGCGAGGTCTATGCATAAAAAGCTAACGGCTATCGTCTTCTGACCATGGCCGTTTTTGTTTTTTATGTGTAAGGAAAATAGTATGCATTCTGTCGGCACTCCCATGTTGTGGGGCGGATTCGCGGTTGTCGTGCTCATCATGCTGGCGATCGACCTCTTTTTACAGGGGCGTCGCGGCGCGCACGGCATGACCATGAAACAGGCTGCGGCCTGGTCGCTGGTGTGGGTCACCCTCTCCCTGCTCTTCTGTGCCGCCTTCTGGTGGTATCTGGCCTCGACCGAAGGCCGCGCGGTGGCCGATCCTCAGGCCCTCGCCTTCCTCACTGGCTATCTGATTGAAAAAGCCCTGGCGGTCGATAACGTCTTCGTCTGGCTGATGCTGTTCAGCTACTTCGCCGTACCTGCGGCCCTGCAGCGCCGCGTGCTGGTCTACGGCGTGCTGGGCGCGATTATCCTGCGTACCATCATGATTTTCGCCGGCAGCTGGCTGATAACCCAGTTCGAATGGCTGCTGTACGTCTTCGGCGCGTTCCTGCTGTTCACCGGGGTCAAAATGGCGCTGGCGAAAGAGGACGGCTCTGCGATAGGCGATCGCCCGCTGGTGAAGTGGATCCGCGGCCATCTGCGCATGACCGACAAGATCGAGAGCGAGCACTTCTTCGTACGCAAGAACGGCCTGCTGTTTGCCACCCCGCTGCTGCTGGTGCTGATCCTGGTTGAGCTGAGCGACGTGATTTTCGCCGTGGACAGCATTCCGGCCATTTTTGCGGTGACCACCGACCCGTTCATCGTCCTGACCTCTAACCTGTTCGCCATCCTCGGCCTGCGCGCCATGTACTTCCTGCTGGCAGGCGCGGCGGAGCGCTTCTCAATGTTGAAGTACGGCCTGTCGGTGATCCTGGTGTTTATCGGTATCAAAATGCTGATCGTCGATTTCTACCATATCCCGATCGCCATTTCGCTCGGCGTGGTGTTTGGCATTCTGATCGTGACGCTGATTATCAATACCTGGGTTAACCGCCAGCACGATAAGAAGCAGCAGGCTTAGTGCGTTTTGCCCGGTGGCGCTGCGCTTACCGGGCCTACAACGACACCTCGTGGGCCGGGTAAGCGCAACGCCACCCGGCACTTTCGTTAATCAATAGTTAAAAAACATGACGCAACACGTAAAATCCAGCATTTTACGCTTCCCTCCGCAGACGCTTTCCCTATACTCGACCAGGCAAACATTTACTTACATCCGGACATAAATGTGACTAAGAGCACATCCGGGATGGAACGCAATTTCACTTAAGGAACACTCATGACGACAACCTCATCGGGCCTGCTTGCGCGCCTGTCGCGCGGCAGCCTTGTTAAGCAAATACTGGTTGGACTGGTGCTCGGCGTCGCGCTGGCACTGATCTCAAAACCTGCCGCCGAGGCCACTGGCCTGCTCGGCACACTGTTCGTCGGCGCACTGAAAGCGGTCGCGCCGGTTCTGGTTTTGACGCTGGTGATGGCCTCAATCGCCAACCACCAGCAGGGGCAGAAAACTAATATTCGCCCGATTCTGTGGATGTATCTGCTGGGGACGTTCTCGGCTGCGCTGACGGCGGTTGTCGTGAGCTTTATCTTCCCGTCCACGCTGCAACTGACCACCGGCGCGACCGACATTACGCCGCCCGCGGGTATTGTTGAGGTGATGCACGGCCTGCTGATGAGCATTGTCGCCAACCCGATCCATGCGCTGATTAACGCGAACTACATCGGGATTCTGGTATGGGCCGTCGGTCTGGGCTTCGCTCTGCGCCACAGCAACGACACGACTAAAAACCTGGTTAACGACCTTTCTCACGCCGTGACCTTCATCGTGACGGTGGTCATCCGCTTTGCGCCGATTGGTATTTTTGGCCTCGTGGCATCCACGCTGGCAACCACCGGTTTCGGCGCACTCTGGGGCTATGCGCAGCTGCTGCTGGTGCTGATTGGCTGTATGGCTGTCGTGGCACTGCTGATTAATCCGCTGCTGGTGTTTCTGCAGACCCGTCGTAACCCGTACCCCCTGGTGCTGATGTGCCTGCGCGAAAGCGGCGTGACCGCCTTCTTCACCCGCAGCTCGGCGGCAAACATTCCGGTCAACATGTCCCTGTGTGAGAAGCTGAATCTGGACCGCGATACCTACTCCGTATCCATTCCGCTGGGTGCGACCGTCAATATGGCGGGAGCGGCCATCACCATCACGGTGCTGACGCTGGCCGCGGTGCATACGCTGGGTATTCCGGTGGATCTGCCAACCGCGCTGCTGCTGAGCGTGGTAGCCTCGCTGTGTGCCTGCGGCGCATCCGGCGTGGCGGGCGGTTCCCTGCTGCTGATCCCGCTGGCATGCAATATGTTCGGCATCCCGAACGAGATCGCCATGCAGGTGGTTGCGGTAGGCTTTATCATCGGCGTGCTGCAGGATTCCTGCGAAACCGCGATCAACTCCTCCACCGACGTGATGTTTACCGCCGCCGTGTGCCAGGCGGAAGACGCGCGTTTAGCGAAGAACGCCCTGCGCAGTTAAAAAGAAAAGCCCGGTGGCGGCTACGCCTTACCGGGCCTACAGGGTTTAGTAGGTCGGGTAAGCGCTAGCGCCACCCGACAAAGTACTTAAAGCGTCACACCACTCTTAAAGATCGCCAGCTCGCGGAAATCGTTCTTCTCGTTGCAGGTCTGCCTGCCGTTGGCAAATTCCACAATCGCGTCCACGAATTCCGTCAGCAGCTGCGGCATCGCCTTGCCGTGGATAAGCTGCCCGGCATCGAAGTCGATCCAGTGCTTTTTCTTCGCCGCCAGCTCGCTGTTGGTGGCGATTTTCACCGTCGGCACAAAACCGCCGTACGGCGTGCCGCGACCGGTGCTGAACAGCACCATATGGCAGCCAGCTCCCGCCAGCGCGCTGGTGGCGACCGCATCGTTACCCGGCGCGCTCAGCAGGTTCAGACCGTGCGTTTTCAGGCGCTCGCCGTAGCGCAGAACGTCAACCACCTGGCTCGCGCCCGCTTTCTGGGTGCAGCCGAGGGATTTCTCTTCCAGCGTGGTGATCCCACCCGCTTTGTTACCCGGAGACGGGTTCTCATAAATGGGCTGATTGTGGGCAATGAAGTACTGTTTGAAGTCGTTCACCATGGTGACGGTTTTTTCAAACGTCTCCTCGTCGCGGCAGTGGCTCATCAGAATACGTTCCGCGCCGAACATCTCCGGCACCTCGGTCAACACCGTCGTGCCGCCGTTAGCGATCACATAGTCCGAGAAGCGACCCAGCATCGGGTTGGCGGTGATACCGGACAGGCCGTCAGACCCGCCGCACTCCAGCCCAAACTTCAGCTCGCTCAGTTTGCCCGGCTCGCGCTTGTCGTGGCGCATCACGTTATACAGCTGGTGAAGCTGTTCAACGCCCGCCTCCACTTCGTCATCCTGGTGCTGACACACCATAAAATGCACGCGCTCAGGGTCAAACTCGCCCAGCGTGTCGCGGAAGGCATCAACCTGGTTGTTCTCGCAGCCCAGGCCAATCACCAGCACCGCGCCTGCGTTCGGGTGACGCACCATGTTTTGCAGCATGGTGCGGGTGTTAATGTGGTCATCCCCCAACTGGGAGCAGCCGTAGGTGTGGCTGAACAGATGCACGCCGTCGGTGCCTTCGGCATTGTTGGTCTCTTTCAGGAAGCGCGTCTGGATCTGACGCGCAATCCCGTTCACGCAGCCGACGGTCGGGAGGATCCACAGCTCGTTGCGGATCCCCACGTCGCCGCTGGCGCGGCGGTAGATCTGCACGTCACGATCCGCCGCCTGCTCGTGTTCCCCAGGTAAATCAGGTTGATAGCTGTACTCGTCCAGATCGCTCAGATTGGTGCGGGTATTATGGGAATGAAGATGTTCACCCGGCACGATATCCGCCAGCGCATGCCCAATCGGAAGACCGTACTTAATGACGTTGTCCCCTTTCGCGAGAGGCTTCACGGCAAACTTGTGTCCGCGTGCAATCGCCTGACGCAGGGTGACGCTCTGGTTATCAACGGTCACCACGTCGCCTTCAGCGAGATCCGTCAGCGCGACGGCCACGTTATCCAGCGAATGGATTTTGATGTATTGCATATCAACCTCAAACGGCCTTAGTTCAGTTCAATGCCGAAGTAGTCACGCGCATTGTTAAAGCAGATGTTTCTCACCATGTCGCCCAGCAGCTGGATATCCGCCGGCGCTTCGCCTGCGTGCACCCAGCGGCCAATCATCTGGCACAGAATGCGGCGGAAATATTCATGACGGGTATAGGACAGGAAGCTGCGGCTGTCGGTCAGCATGCCGACAAAGCGGCTCAACAGACCAAGCTGCGCCAGCTGCGTCATCTGACGCTCCATGCCGTCTTTCTGATCGTTGAACCACCAGCCGGAACCGAACTGCATCTTGCCCGGCATCCCTTCGCCCTGGAAGTTGCCCACCATCGTGCCCAGCACTTCGTTATCGCGCGGGTTCAGGCAGTAGAGAATGGTTTTCGGCAGCAGGTTTTGCTCATTCTGTTTGCTCAGCAGTTTTGACAGCTCTTCCGCCAGCGGACGGTCGTTGATGGAGTCAAAGCCCACGTCCGCACCAATCAGTTTGAACTGGCGCTGGTTGTTATTGCGCAGCGCACCGATGTGGTACTGCTGTACCCAGCCGCGACGCGCGTATTCCGCGCCGAGGAACACCAGCACCGCCGTTTTGAACTGCGCCACTTCGTGCTCGCTAAGCGATTCACCGGACAGGCGACGCGCCAGAATGCTGTCCAGCTCGGCCTCGTTTGATTCCGCGAACAGCACGACGTCCAGCGCGTGGTCAGAGACTTTACAGCCGTGCGCCGCGAAGTGATCCAGACGTTTGGTCAGCGCGGCCTGGAGATCGGTGAAACGACGGATGTCGGTATCGGACACTTCCGCCAGCTTCGCCACATAGTCGTTAAACGTAGCCTGCTCAATATTGAAGGCTTTGTCCGGGCGCCAGCTTGGCAGCACTTTGATATCAAAAGAAGTGTCTTTGGCGACAACGGCATGATGCTCCAGGGAGTCGATCGGGTCGTCGGTGGTGCCTACCATCTTCACGTTCATCTGCTTCATGATGCCGCGCGCGGAGAAGTTCTCCTCAGCCAGCAGCGCATTGCACCGCTCCCAGATTTCATCGGCGGTCGTTGGGGAGAGCAGTTTGCCGGTGATGCCAAACGGGCGACGCAGCTCAAGATGCGTCCAGTGGTAGAGCGGGTTACCGATGGTGTGCGGGACGGTCGCCGCCCAGGCATCAAACTTCTCGCGGTCGGTGGCGTCACCGGTACACAGGCGTTCCGCCACGCCGTTGGTGCGCATGGCGCGCCATTTGTAGTGGTCACCCTTCAGCCAGATATCATACAGGTTTTTGAAACGATAATTTTCGGCAACCTGCTGCGGCGGCAGATGGCAGTGGTAGTCGAAAATTGGCTGGTCTTTTGCGTAGTCGTGGTACAGGCGGCGAGCAAATTCGGTATCTAACAGAAAATCGTCGGTCATAAACGGCGTCATTATCGTCTTCCTCATTACGGGAGCGTCAGAAAGCGTATGTTCATATGCTGCAAAGTTATCACACCAATTTCCACCCACCGAAGCTTTTTTCGTGAGTGAGATCAATAAACGCTAACAAATAAATTACCCTCTAAGGCGTAAACCCTTCTACAGGCCGCGCCATTACTGGCTTTGCGCGCAGCGATTAATGTCCCTACAAAGAATCATACATTTGTGATGTCACTCACCTTTTAAAGTTGTATGACAAGTTATCTTTTCGCCGTCGCAAACGCTAAGCCGACGGAATGCATTACCGGTGTGAGAGGCATCGGGTTTAACGGTACGGATACCGACTTATGCACGCTTACTTATGGCAAGGTTCGGGCCGTTCCGGGACATGCTTCCGGCTACGCCCCTCCCGTTACACAACTGCTCCCGGAAACGGTTGAGAAGTTGCCGTGCTCTGGCGCGGACATAACATAACGATGAGGTTTTAGATGCGTAAAATTAAAGGGTTACGTTGGTATATGATCGCACTGGTGACGTTAGGCACCGTGCTGGGCTACCTGACACGTAACACCGTGGCAGCCGCAGCGCCGACGTTAATGGAAGAGCTGCATATCTCCACACAGCAATACTCCTACATCATTGCCGCCTATTCCGCGGCGTATACCATCATGCAGCCAGTTGCAGGCTATGTGCTGGATATCCTCGGTACCAAAATCGGTTATGCCTTCTTCGCCATCGCCTGGGCGGTGTTCTGCGGAGCCACCGCGCTGGCGGGAAGCTGGGGCGGCCTGGCGCTGGCGCGCGGTGCGGTCGGTGCGGCAGAAGCTGCGATGATCCCGGCGGGCCTGAAAGCCAGCTCCGAGTGGTTCCCGGCAAAAGAGCGCTCTATCGCTGTTGGCTACTTCAACGTGGGCTCGTCCATCGGGGCAATGATTGCGCCACCGCTGGTGGTGTGGGCTATCGTGATGCACAGCTGGCAGATGGCCTTCATCATCTCCGGCGTGCTGAGCTTCGCCTGGGCAATCGCGTGGCTGGTTTTCTATAAGCACCCACGCGATCAGAAAAAACTTTCCGAAGAAGAACGCGAGTACATCATTGGTGGTCAGGAAGCACAGCATCAGACCAACAACGGCAAGAAAATGACCGTCTGGCAGATCCTGGGCACCCGTCAGTTCTGGGGTATCGCCCTGCCGCGCTTCCTGGCAGAACCGGCTTGGGGGACCTTTAACGCGTGGATCCCGCTGTTCATGTTTAAAGTCTACGGCTTTAACCTGAAAGAGATCGCGATGTTCGCCTGGATGCCCATGCTGTTCGCTGACCTGGGCTGTATCGTGGGCGGCTACCTGCCACCGCTGTTCCAGCGCTGGTTTGGGGTGAACCTGATTGTTTCCCGTAAGATGGTAGTCACCATGGGCGCCCTGCTGATGATTGGCCCGGGCATGATCGGCCTGTTCACCAGCCCATACGTCGCGATTGCCCTGCTGTGCATCGGTGGCTTTGCGCACCAGTCCCTGTCCGGCGCGCTGATTACGCTCTCGTCTGACGTCTTTGGTCGTAACGAAGTGGCCACCGCCAACGGCCTGACCGGGATGGCCGCCTGGACCGCGAGTACGATGTTTGCGCTGGTCGTCGGCGCGCTGGCAGATACCATCGGCTTCAGCCCGCTGTTCGCCGTGCTGGCTATCTTCGACCTGCTGGGCGCAGTGGTGATCTGGACGGTGCTGAAGAGCAAATCGGCAGAGGAGCTGGCGAAAGAGTCGCTCGGGAAACCGGCGACGCAGAGTTAGCAACCATTTTTCCGCCGGGTGGCGCTACGCTTACCCGGCCTACAAAACCCGCAGGCCCGTGCAAGCGAAGCGCCGCCGGGCATTTAAAGGCCGCTCAGTAGCGGCTTTTTTAATGGCAAATCTGGAGAGTGGCACGCAAAAGTGGTATAACAAATCATCTGCCGTACCCTGCCTGGAGCGCATATGGAAATCACCGAACCACGTCGTTTATATCAACAACTTGCTGCGGAGCTGAAAGATCGCATCGAGCAAGGTGTCTATCTTGTCGGTGATAAACTGCCCGCCGAGCGCTTCATCGCGGATGAAAAAAGCGTCAGCCGCACCGTGGTGCGCGAAGCGATCATCATGCTGGAAGTGGAAGGCTACGTTGAGGTACGCAAAGGCTCCGGCATTCACGTCATTTCCAATCTGCCGAAACACTCGCCTGTCGCGGACGAAAGTCTGGAATTTGCCAGCTATGGTCCGTTTGAGCTGCTCCAGGCTCGCCAGCTGATTGAAAGCAACATTGCCGAATTTGCGGCGACGCAGGTGACCAAGCAGGACATCATGAAGCTGATGGAAATCCAGGAGAATGCCCGGAAGGAAAAATGTTTCCGCGATTCAGAGTGGGATCTGCAGTTCCACGTCCAGGTCGCCCTGGCAACCCAGAATACGGCGCTGGCGGCAATCGTTGAGAAAATGTGGACTCAGCGCGTTCACAACCCGTACTGGAAAAAACTGCACGACCATATCGATTCCCGAACCGTCGACAACTGGTGTGACGATCACGACCAAATCCTTAAGGCGCTGATTCGTAAAGATCCGCATGCCGCTAAGCTGGCGATGTGGCAGCACCTGGAGAACACCAAGCAGATGCTGTTCAATGAAACCAGTGACGACTTCGAATTTAACGCTGACCGCTATCTTTTCGCTGATAATCCCGTTGTTCATCTCGATACGGCCCCCAGTGCCGCAAAATAGATGACCTTCCCGCTGGCAGGCGCCTCGCTGCGCCTTCTGGCTTCAGTGGGTAAGCAAAACATATATAGTGTCAGCCTTTGTAAATCCCCTCGCTCACTTCCTGGGCTTACGCCAAAATCAACTCACGCCTGCAAATTCTGTGACGCAGAACGTTGGGCTTTGTTACAATTGGATTCACTTCGTTATTTTGTAAGTTAGTGCTTGCTAACCAGCCAATTAACAGGGAACCGTGTTGGCCACACCGCAATGTGTCCGCGAGCGACCATAATGAAATCACAACAATGTCGCCGTGCTGTTTGCCCCGGATAACAGGCGTGACGTTAACCGATTTCCAGGAACACTGAATGGAACTTTTGACCCAACTACTGCATGCCCTCTGGGCGCAGGACTTTGAAACGCTGGCCAACCCTTCCATGATTGGCATGCTCTATTTCGTCTTGTTTATGATCCTGTTCCTTGAGAACGGTTTGCTGCCTGCAGCCTTCCTGCCCGGTGACAGTTTGCTGGTGCTCGTCGGCGTGCTGTGTGCCAAAGGGGCGATGGCGTTTCCGCACACCATTTTATTACTGACCGTCGCGGCCAGCCTCGGCTGCTGGGTGAGCTACATACAGGGAAGATGGCTGGGCAACACCCGGATCGTCCAGAACTGGCTCTCGCACCTGCCTGCACATTATCATCAGCGGGCGCACCACCTTTTCCATAAGCACGGGCTTTCCGCGCTGCTGATTGGTCGCTTTATCGCGTTTGTACGTACCCTGTTGCCGACCATTGCCGGTCTGTCGGGGCTGAGCAGCGCGCGCTTCCAGTTCTTTAACTGGATGAGCGGTCTGTTATGGGTGCTTATTCTGACGACGCTCGGCTATGCCCTGGGTAAAACGCCGGTCTTTATGAAATATGAAGACCAGCTGATGTCCTGCCTGATGCTGCTGCCCGTTGTGCTGCTGGTCTTCGGCCTGATCGGCTCTCTGGTCGTGCTGTGGAAAAAGAAATACGGAGCCAGAGGCTAACGATGGCTATCTCACCGCTCGCCCTGCGCCGTTTTGCCTGTGCCGTGATGACGCTGGTGGTGCTCAGCGCCATGCTGCTGGTATGGAGCGCGCTTTCGCACCAGGAATCCACGCTGGCCATTCGCCCGGTGAACCAGGGTGCCAGCGTGCCTGACGGTTTTTCTGTCTGGCATCATCTGGATGCGAACGGGATACGTTTTAAGAGCATCACCCCGCAGGACGATGTTTTACTGATCAAGTTTGATTCCCGTGCGCAAAGTGCCGCCGCAAAAGTGGTTCTCGACCGTACGCTGCCGCAGGGGTATATCATTGCTCAGCAGGAAGATGACAGCCAGCCAGCAGCCTGGCTGTCGCTGATTCGCGATACGTCGCATCGATTTGGATAATTACCAGGATTCCGAATCTTTTCACTCACTTTGGTGAATCCCCCGTTTACTTACTATGCTTAAGTACGCGGAGCACCCCTCGACTGTACTCCGCATAACTTTGGATAGCGGCTTACGCCGCAACACAATGGAAGGTTTCGATAATGAAATTCCGCATGACTCTGGCTCTGGCCCTTTTTTCTTTAAGCACAGCATCCTTCGCCAATTCTCTCTGTCAGGAGAAAGAACAGGATATTCAGCGTGAGATCGGTTATGCCGAAAAGCATAACAATCAGCACCGTGTTGATGGTCTCAAAAAAGCGCTGAGCGAAGTGAAAGCGAACTGTTCAGACAGCAAGCTTCGTGCCGACCACCAGAAGAAAATCGCTGAACAGAAGGACGAGATAGCCGAGCGCCGTCGCGACCTGCAGGAAGCGAAAGAGAAAGGGGATGCGGAAAAAATTGCTAAGCGCGAGAAGAAGTTGAAAGAAGCGCAGGACGACCTGAAAGCGCTGGAAGCTCGCGATTATTGAGTTAACGGAAATCTCAACAGGAGAGAATCATGTCAAAAGATACGACGTCTGAACATCTGCGCGCTGAACTGAAATCCCTGGCCGATACCCTTGAAGAGGTGCTGAACTCCTCTGCTGACAAGTCAAAAGAAGAGGTAAGCAAGCTGCGCAGCAAAGCGGAGCAGGCGCTGAAAGAGAGCCGCTATCGCCTGGGTGAAACCGGTGATGCACTGGCAAAACAGACCCGCGAAGCGGCCGCGCGTGCGGACGAATACGTGCGTGATAATCCATGGACAGGCGTAGGGATTGGTGCCGCAGTCGGTGTGGTACTGGGTGTCCTGCTGACGCGTCGTTGATATGGAAGATCCTCGTCACGCACAAGGGCCTGCTAACAACGTCCTCGGCATCGGCCAGCGTATTTTAACGACGCTGGTCGGGATTGCCGAAACGCGCGTCCGGCTGGCAGTGGTCGAGCTGGAAGAGGAGAAAGCCAACCTCTTCCAGATGCTGCTGATGCTCGGACTGACCATGCTCTTCGCCGCGTTTGGTCTGATGAGCCTGATGGTGTTAATCATCTGGGCCATTGACCCGCAGTATCGTCTTAACGCGATGATTGCCACCACTGTCGTTCTGCTGGTCGCCGCGTTGATAGGCGGTATCTGGACGCTGCGTAAAGCGCGTAAATCCACGTTCCTGCGTCATACGCGTCAGGAGCTGGCTAACGATCGCGCCCTGCTGGAGGATGACAAGCCGTGAGCGGTAAAGCCGAACGTCAAAAGCGAAAAGCGTACCTGCTAAGCCAGATCCAGCAGCAACGGCTGGATCTGTCGGCGAGCCGCCGCGACTGGATTGACGCGACGCGACGGTTTGACCGGGGCTGGAACACCTTCCTGAGCCTGCGTTCATGGGCGCTGGTCGGCAGCAGCGTGATGGCTATCTGGACGGTTCGTCATCCAAATATGCTGATCCGCTGGGCGCGCCGTGGATTTGGTGCCTGGAGCGCCTGGCGTCTGGTGAAAGCCACGATTCGTCAGCAGCAGTTGCGGTAGCCTTCTCGCTGGGTGGCGACTACGCCTTACCCGGCCTACTTGCACGCGTAGGCCGGGTAAGCGCAGCGCCTCCCGGCAAAATCCTCTCCCCTCCCTTACTCAATATCTTTGAAGAAGATTGACAGTTTTCCTTGCTAACAATCGCCCACCGTCACGTTTATGATGCTCTCCATCGACAGCAACGACGCGGTATCTACCCGGAATTGCAGACAAATAACGTTCAGCCGCTGATGTGGTTTCCTGGAGAGTAAAATGAAAAAATTAGAAGATGTTGGTGTACTGGTAGCGCGTATTCTGATGCCAATTCTGTTCATCGTGGCAGGTTGGGGAAAAATCACCGGTTATGCAGGCACCCAGCAATATATGGAAGCCATGGGCGTTCCGGGGTTCCTGTTGCCACTGACCATTCTTCTTGAGTTCGGCGGCGGCCTGGCAGTCCTGTTCGGCTTCCTGACCCGCACCACCGCGCTGTTTACTGCAGGCTTCACCGTGCTGACGGCGTTCATCTTCCACAGCAACTTTGCGGAAGGCGTGAACTCTCTGATGTTCATGAAAAACCTGACCATCGCGGGTGGCTTCCTTCTGCTGGCCGTTACTGGCCCGGGCGCATACAGCATCGACCGCGTTCTGAATAAGAAATGGTAAGCACGCTATACTGAATAAACACAAAGCGAGGAGACATCTCCTCGCTTTTGCTATCTGACGGAGGAGAAAAAATGGGACAACTCGTAGACGGCGTCTGGCAGGATGTCTGGTATGACACCAAATCCACCGGAGGTCGCTTTAAGCGCTCTGTTTCGGCCTTCCGTAACTGGCTGACCGCCGACGGTGCGCCGGGCCCTAGCGGCGAAGGCGGCTTCGCGGCTGAGAAAGATCGTTATCATCTTTATGTTTCCCTCGCCTGCCCGTGGGCCCACCGCACGCTGATCGTGCGCAAGCTGAAAGGTCTCGAATCCTTCATTCCGGTTTCAGTCGTCAACCCGCTGATGCTGGAAAACGGCTGGACGTTTGACAGTGATTTCCCTGCGGCAACCGGCGACGAACTCTATCACCACGATTTCCTGTACCAGCTCTATCTGCGCGCCGATCCGCATTACACCGGTCGCGTGACCGTGCCGGTGCTGTGGGACAAGAAAAACCAGACGATTGTCAGCAATGAGTCTGCGGAAATCATCCGCATGTTCAATACCGCATTTGATGCCCACGGCGCCCGCGCCGGGGATTACTACCCGGTTGAACTGCGCGATAAGATTGACGAGCTGAACAGCTGGATTTACGACAACGTCAACAACGGTGTTTATAAGGCCGGTTTTGCCACCAGCCAGGAAGCGTATGACGAAGCGGTCGGGAAGGTGTTTGAATCACTGGAACGCCTGGAACAGATCCTGGGCCAGCATCGCTACCTGACGGGCGATCGCCTGACGGAAGCGGACATTCGCCTGTGGACCACGCTGGTTCGCTTTGATCCGGTCTATGTCACCCATTTTAAGTGCGATAAACACCGCATCAGCGACTACCTGAACCTGTATGGTTTCCTGCGCGACATCTACCAGATGCCGGGCATCGCGGAGACGGTCGACTTCGACCATATTCGCACCCACTATTTCCGCAGCCACAAGACCATCAACCCGACGGGTATTATCTCCATCGGCCCTTGGCAGGACCTGGATGAACCGCACGGGCGCGACGTGCGTTTTGGATAAAAAGTAAGGGCATCACCAGATGCCCTTTTTTAATTCACAATCTCCATCTATCCTTACTTTGATTGCTTAGAAAACAAGTGATTGACCGATTATTGAGGCAAGGAAAATGGACTGGTATTTAAAAGTACTGCGCAACTACATTGGATTTGGTGGCCGCGCCCGCCGCAAAGAGTACTGGATGTTCGTTCTGGTGAACTTCGTCCTGATTATGGTGCTGGGCATCGTGGATAAAATTCTCGGCTGGGAGCGGGCTGGTGGTGAAGGCGTACTGACCACCATCTATGGCCTGTTAGTCCTGCTGCCATCATGGGCGGTACTGTTCCGTCGACTGCACGATACCGATCGTTCGGCGTGGTGGTTACTGCTGCTGCTGATTCCGATCGTGGGCTGGATCGTGATTTTGATCTTCAACTGTCAGAGTGGGACGCCGGGCGAAAACCGCTTTGGTCCGGATCCTAAGATCGGCGCATAAAAAAAAGCCCGGTGGCGCTTCGCTTACCGGGCCTACACGCTTATTTGTTGTGGTGCGCAAACAGCTTTGGAATTTCACGCAGGCACCACGATTTGGCTTCGCCCATGCTGTCGCGACGCCACGCCATAATGATATCCACTTCGCTGGTGTACTCCGGGCTCACGACCCGCAGTCGCCCTTCCGCAATATCTTTTTCCACAAACGGGTACGGCATCGTCGCCACGCCCAGACCGGCCAGCAGCGCCTGCCGTTTGTCTTCCAGTGAGGTCACCGTCAGACGAGGCTGTTTATCCAGCAGCTGCACCGTCAGCACCGGACGCTCGCGCGCGGTATCCGCGACCGCCACGCCGCGATACTTCACGCGTGTGACTTCAGAGAGCGGCTCCGGCTCCTGATGAATCGGGTGGTTGGGGGCGGCAACGTAGACGTTCATGACGCTGTAGAGCTTGCGCGAGTTGATTTCTGACGATGAGCGGAAGTGCATGTCCGGCGCAATAACGATATCTGCTCTGCCCGTCTCCAGACGTTCCCACGCCCCTGCCAGCACCTCGGTGATGATCGACAGCTGCGTATTAGCCTTCGCCGCCAGGCGATCCACCAGCGGGAACAGCGCTTCGGTCGGGACCAGCGCTTCGGTAACTAACGTCAGATGCGTTTCCCAGCCGCGCGCGAGCGCTTCGGCGTCTGTCGTCAGCTTATCCGCCGCTTCCAGCAGCACGCGGCCGCGCTCCAGCAGCATTCGGCCCACGTTGGTGAATTTTGTTCGATGACCGGAGCGGTCAAAAAGCACCACATCCAGCTCTTCTTCCAGCTTCTGCATGGTGTAGCTCAGCGCAGACGGAACGCGCCCCAGTTCATCGGCCGCCGCCGCAAAACTGCCGCGCCGGTCAATCGCGTCCATGACGCGAAGCGCCTCAAGCGTCAATGCTCTCTCTTTAGCCATCTCGTTCTCATTCAGGAAATTTGAACATACCAGGCAGAATATCTGGCTAACAATGAAGCGTCCATACCTTTACCATTGTTTTAGTGTAAAGAGAGGTCAAGTTTATGATTACGACAAGAACAGCTAAACAGTGCGGACAAGCCGATTTCGGTTGGCTGCAGGCCCGCTACACCTTTTCCTTTGGACACTACTTTGACCCTAAACTCCTCGGTTACGCTTCACTGCGCGTGTTGAACCAGGAAGTGCTCGCCCCGGGTGCCTCCTTCCAGCCGCGTACGTACCCGAAAGTCGATATCCTGAACCTGATCCTGGAAGGCGAGGCAGAATACCGCGATAGCGAGGGCAATCATGTCCAGGCAAAGGCTGGCGAAGCGTTGTTAATTTCCACGCAGCCGGGCATCAGCTACAGCGAGCATAACCTCAGCAAAGACAAAACGCTGACCCGCATGCAGCTGTGGCTCGACGCCTGCCCTGAGCGGGAAAATCCGCTGGTACAGAAGTTAGATTTAACGGGCGATAAGCAGCAGTTGATTGCATCGCCGGATGGCAGCAAAGGGAGCCTGCAGCTGCGTCAGCAGGTGTGGCTGCATCATATCGAGCTGAAAAAAGGTGAACAGGCAAGCTTCCAGCTTCATGGTCCGCGCGCCTATCTGCAGTCCATTCACGGTACGGTGCATGCGGTGACGCACACGGAAGAGAAAGAAGCCCTCACCTGCGGCGACGGGGCGTTTATTCGTGATGAAGCGAATATCACCCTGGTGGCGGATACGCCACTGCGCGCGCTGCTGATTGATTTGCCGGTTTAAGATAAACACGCTCCCTCGCTCGATCGGCTCCCTCTCCCAGTGGGAGAGGGTTAGGGTGAGGGGTAACGGGTTGGATTAAATCACGACACCTTACTCGCCATAATCTCAATAATCTGCCGGTCCGTTGCCTGCATCGAGCGGCACGCCAGCGCGCACAGGTTCGCGATCGACTGCTCCACATCGTGCGCGACAATCCCCTCGTTGCCCGTCACGCCCGACTCATCCAGCGCCATCATCACCGCTTTCCAGGCGCTACTGACGCTGGTAGAGACCTTCATGGCGCAGCTGTTTGACGCGCCGTCGCAAATCATCCCGCTGACGTCGCCGATCATACTGCCGATCGCCATCGCGATGGTCTGGTAACTGCCACCCATCAGCCACGCCATTCCCGCCGCAGCGCCCATCGCCGCCGTTGTCGCCGCACACAGTGCGGACAGGCGTGGAAGCTGATAATGGATATAGATCGCCGACAGATGCGACAGCATCAGCGCCCGCGCCAGCCGTTCGTCACCGGCCTGAAGATGCTCAGCCACAACAACGACGGGCATGGTGGCGGTGATCCCCTGGTTACCAGAGCCCGAATTGCTCATCGCCGGCAGCGTTGCGCCCCCCATCCGGGCATCCGAGGCGGCACTGGTGCGAATAACAATGTCTGAACCCAGATCCTGCGCCAGCCATCCGCGCGAGCGCTGCTTATCAAGCGTTGCGCCAATATGCAGCCCCCACTTCCCGCTGAGCCCTTCCCGGGAGAGCGCATCGTTCAGTTGTCCTGCTTCCAGGATGAAGCGGATGGCTTCAAACGGCACCTGCTCGACAAATTCCAGGATCTGCGACAGCGTAGCGTGCGACAGTACCGCCAGCGGATCGCCATCCGCCTCGGTCACGGGCTTATCCAGCGTAAAGCGCGTTTCCCCCTGGCAAACCACTTCCACCACCCGGGTATGCCCGCCCGCGATGGTCACCATCGCCGAGATATCCCCGGCATAAACGCAGGCCCGGGAATAGAGGATCTCATCACAGGGCTGCTGCAGTTTTACCTGCACGTGCCCTGCCTCAAGCAGGGCTTTGGCGCGGACCAGTGCATCGGCGGTGGCATCTTTCAACACCTCCAGTCCGGCGTGCGCGTTACCGCCAATTGCGCCCAGCGCCGCCGCAATCGGTAACCCGACCATGCCGGTACCCGGCACCGTCACGCCCAGCCCGTTTTTCATCAGGTTCGGCGAGACCCACGCCTCAATCCGTGTGACCTCCCCCGGCAGAAGGTCTGCGGCAATCGCACAGGCCAGTGCCAGAGAGACGGGTTCGGTACACCCAAGGGCAGGCTTCACTTCTTCCTGCACCGCGCGAATAAATTGATTCCATAAAGGATGAGTTTGCTCAGACATCGTTACGACCTTAATTACCCTCAGGAGAATGCGAGGAAAGGAGAAACACAAAGCAGCAGTCCGGTTATGATGATTATCACCAGCGATACGCCTTTATATTTATGCAGCGCCGGTACCTTGTAGACCAGCCATGCCGGGATCAGACAGCCCACCATGCCGAAGATGGGGCTGCAAATGGAGGTGAAGCTCAACACCGGCGCGTTCAGGACTATCGCGCTCCAGGCCAGCAGAATGGCGAACAGCATAATGCCGCGCTGGACAGCGTTTTCATTGATTCTTTCTGCCGGCATTTTGCGGCGCAGGATGTTCATGACGATACCCTGCGTAGCCTCGCGGAAGCCGAGGTAGACGCCGAAGAACGCAGTCATCACAGCGAAGATATTGAGGATCACGCTGACGATTTTGACCCAGCCCGCGCCGTCGCCGCTGATAAACTGCGCCGCAATCGCCAGGGCAGAGATATTCTGCTCGTAGGCTTTGACCGCCTCATCGTGCCCCATCGCCAGGGTGAAGGAGACGGCGTAGAAGAAGACCGTCACAAACAGGATGCCAAAGGCAATGTTCATCGCCCGCAGTGCCTTATGACGTGCCACCTCCACCGATTTTTCACGTGAACGGTACGAGATCACCATCGGGCTCAGGGTCTGAATAAAGAGAATGGAGGTTAAGGTAAAGGGCAGCGTAATGATGGCGTTTTTAATCAGCAGCCCCAGCGGCGGCAGCATGCCCACGTTGGCTAAATGCCAGAGGCCAATCATTGACAACCCCAGCGCCGCAACGACAAACAGCTTGGTAAGCACCATCAGGCTGGACACTTTAAACAGCAGCTTTTCACCGCGTGACGAAATCGCGACCAGAATGCAAATCAGAAATAAACCGTAGAACGGATTTTCCGAGAGCAAACCGTCGGTCACGCCGAAGGTGTGCAAATACGAGGCGCTGTCGTTGGTAATGGCCGTGGAATAGACAAACATCCAGATCACCAGCATGACGAAATAGAGCGCACCTAATAAAATGCCCCAGTTCTTACCCAAATACCCGCTAATTACACTCGGGTAGTCTTTGCATTCCGGGGATTCCGCCAGCGTGTTAATAAACAACCGCTGGAATAAATACATGGCGGGATAACCAATAATGGAGGAGAGCAAAAATACCCACAGCCCCATTAATCCGACCTGCACGGGGAGAAAAACAATCCCCGCGCCGATAGCCATCCCAATACTCATGATGACCCAACCCGTGTCGGTGCTGTCGAATTTAATCGCCTCTCGCCACTCACTTTCACTCATTCCAGCCCGCCTAGCCGCGGGGGAATCATTCACAATGACACTGCTGTTTGTTGCCGTATCCATGGGGCACTCGCTTATTTTGTAGGGTAAACAGTTGTTTTTATAGGGTTCCGATCGCCAGCGATTGCGATTCAGATGGCAGCAGGTGCTTGTTATTGGTGTGAGAAAATCTTAACCGGAGCGAGGGAGAAAAAAGTCACAACTTTTATGAGGATTTTCGAATGATAGAGGAAAATTTGCTTTTTAACTGGGTTGATAGACGGTATTTTTCTAAAAGTGACGCCGATCAAGAAATAAAAACCCGCGCGGTGCGCGGGCAGGAAATCAGTTAGCCAGCGCGTTAGCCATATCCGTTCTAATCTGTTTGCGCTGTTCCGGCGTTAACACCTGGCTGACGTCGAAGTAATATTTCACGCGGTAATAGCGGGTCTGCTCTTCAATTTTGCTGAATGCACTAAGCTGGCTTTTCACCGTGCTTTCGTCCCATTTACCCGCCTGGAACATGTCGATCAGCGCGCCATCCTTCACGCCCGTCATTGGGATCTTGCTGACATTTTGTTCCAGCTGCTTATGCAGATCTTCAATCTTCTTAACCTGCTCATTGCTGAGCTTCAGGTGCTGAACCAGCGGGTCCTGCGATGGAGACGGAGCAGCCTCAACGTTAGCGGCCTGCGCCGTAAAACTGCACACGGCCAGCGTGGCGGCGGCCAACGCAATACGGGTCATTTTCATCATCTTACTGTCCTTACATTCTGTTATAGGGGAAAGCAGGCGTATTGTTTTTCAAGAGCGGATGAATATGTGTGAGTAATTATATAAACAATTTTGTATGTTTAGCGGGCAAAAAAAGCCCCCTGCGTTGAGGGGGCATGAGAACTCACATTTAGATAGATTGGGTAAACGTTCGCGAAATCACATCCTGCTGCTGCTCGCGCGTCAGCGCATTAAAGCGCACCGCATAGCCCGAGACGCGGATGGTCAGGTTCGGGTAGTTCTCGGGATGCGCAATGGCATCGAGGAGCATCTCCCGGTTCATCACGTTAACGTTCAGGTGCTGCCCGCCCTCAATAGATGCTTCGTGATGGAAGTACCCGTCCAGCAGCCCTACCAGGTTGGTTTTGCGCACCAGCTCATCTTTGCCCAGCGCCTGCGGCACGATGGAGAAGGTGTAAGAGATCCCGTCTTTAGCATAGGTGAACGGCAGCTTGGCGACCGACGTTAACGAGGCCACCGCCCCTTTTCTGTCGCGGCCGTGCATTGGGTTCGCGCCTGGGGCAAACGGCGTGCCGCCGCGGCGTCCGTCAGGCGTGTTCCCGGTTTTCTGCCCGTAAACCACGTTGGAGGTGATGGTCAGGATCGACTGGGTCGGTACCGCGTTGCGGTAGGTTGGCAGCGCCTGAATTTTCTTCATAAAGCGCTCCACCAGGTCGCAGGCAATGCTGTCCACGCGGTCGTCGTTGTTGCCGTACTGCGGATAATCCCCTTCAATCACGAAATCGACTGCCAGTCCGGTATGGTCGCGCACCGGCTTCACCGTGGCATATTTAATGGCCGACAGGGAATCCGCGGCTACCGACAGCCCGGCAATACCGCAGGCCATGGTGCGATAGACGTCCCGGTCGTGCAGCGCCATCAGCGAGGCTTCGTAGCTGTACTTATCATGCATGTAGTGAATGAGATTCAGGGCGCTAATGTACTGCACCGCCAGCCAGTCCATAAAGTGATCGAGGCTCGCCATCACGGTGTCGTAATCCAGCACGTCGTCCAGCAGCGGCTCGGTTTTAGGACCGACCTGGATCTTCAGCTTCTCGTCCACCCCGCCGTTGATCGCGTACAGCAGCGTTTTGGCGAGGTTGGCGCGCGCGCCAAAGAACTGCATCTGCTTG
Source organism: Enterobacter sp. TCD1-1 (assembly GCF_020567405.1). Classification (NCBI taxonomy): domain Bacteria; kingdom Pseudomonadati; phylum Pseudomonadota; class Gammaproteobacteria; order Enterobacterales; family Enterobacteriaceae; genus Enterobacter; species Enterobacter sp. TCD1-1. The sequence continues at coordinate 278,022 of NZ_JAJCXF010000002.1, forward strand.
CCGATCACCATCGGGCTGACGCAGCAGGCAATGGCGTAGTCGTCGCTGTTGAAGTCCGCACGCATCAGATCGTCGTTCTCATACTGCAGCGAAGAGGTGACGATCGACACCTGCGCGGCGTATTTCTTGAACGCGATCGGCAGTTGTTCAGACCAGAGGATCGTCAGGTTCGGCTCAGGTGCAGGCCCCATGGTGTGCAGCGTGTGCAGATAGCGGAAGCTGTTTTTGGTCACCAGCGTGCGGCCGTCCAGCCCCATGCCGCCGATCACTTCCGTCGCCCAGATCGGATCGCCGGAGAAGAGCGTGTCGAACTCCGGCGTGCGCAGGAAGCGCACCATGCGGATCTTCATGATGAAGTGGTCGATCAGCTCCTGCGCCTGGACTTCATTCAGCCTTCCTGCCTGCATGTCACGTTCAATGTAGATATCGAGGAACGAGGCCGTGCGCCCCAGCGACATCGCCCCGCCGTTCTGGGATTTCACCGCGGCAAGGTAGGCAAAATAGAGCCACTGCACCGCTTCCTGGGCGTTCATCGCCGGGCGTGCGATATCAAAGCCATAGTTCGCCGCCATCTGCTGGATCTGCAGCAGCGCGCGCTTGTGCTCTGCCAGCTCTTCGCGCAGGCGGATCGTCCCCTCCAGATCCTCACCGCGCTCCAGCCTGCCCTGTAGATCCGTAAACTGGAGTTCACGCTCGCGCACCAGATAAGCAATCCCGTACAGCGCCACGCGGCGATAGTCGCCGATGATGCGTCCGCGCCCGTAGCCGTCTGGCAAGCCGGTCAGCACGCCGGACTTACGGCAGCGCATCATCTCTGGCGAATAGACGTCAAACACGCCCTGGTTGTGAGTTTTGCGCAGGTCGGTAAAGAGATATTCAAACTGCGGATCCATCTCCCGGCCATAGGCTTCGAACGAGCTGCGAATCATGTTGATCCCGCCGTACGGATGCAGGGCGCGCTTGAGCGGCTTGTCGGTTTGCAGGCCGACGATCGTCTCCAGATCCTGGTCAATATAGCCCGGCCCGTGGGCCGTAATGGTGGTGGCAATGTTGGTGTCAAAATCCACCGGGGCGTGGGTGGCATTCTCCTGACGAATGCCGACCATCACCTTCTGCCACAGCGCCGTCGTTGCTGGCGTCGCCTGCGCGAGGAAAGCTTCATCGCCTTCATAAGGGGTGTAGTTATGCTGAATAAAATCGCGCACGTTGACGGCGTTTTTCCATTCTTCACCGCGAAACCCGGCCCATGCGTCGCTGTAGGGGGCGATGCCCGTATCGATTGTTACGTTCATGTGTTTCTCGCTTTATCAGGCGTAAGCCGCAGCCGGGGTAACCTTCCCAAGACGGAGGGCGTCCAGCGCGATCATTTTTTCTTCGTTGGTAGGGATCACCGCGCAGGTCACGCGGGACGAATCGGTGCTGATGACGCGCTCACCCGCGCTGCCCGGCAGGGCATTTTTGGCGTCGTCGAGGATGACGCCAAACACCTTCAGGCGTTCAGCCACCAGGGCGCGAATCAGCGTTGAGTTTTCGCCGATGCCGCCGGTAAAGACCACCGCATCCAGGCGGTGCAGCGACGCCGCGTGCCCGGCAATGTGTCGCGCAATGCGGTGAACGAAGGTCTGAATCGCAAGCACAGCCCGCTCGTTGCCTTCATGCCAGGCTTTCTCCAGCGCCCGCAGGTCAGAAGAGATGCCGGAGATCCCCAGCAACCCGGACTCTTTGTTGACCACGCGCTCCAGATCCTCAAACGACTGACCGGTCTGCTGAGCAATCCACGCCATCGCGCCAAAATCCACGTCGCCGCAGCGCGTCCCCATCATCAGTCCTTCCAGGGGGGTCATCCCCATGGAAGTATCCACGCTTTGGCCGTTGCGCACCGCGCAGATGGACGCCCCGTTGCCAAGATGGGCGATCACCAGGCCGCTGTCATCGGGGGACAGCCCGAGAAGCGAATGTGCCTGCGCGGCCACATAGCGGTGAGAGGTGCCGTGGAAACCGTAGCGGCGCACGCCCAGCGCTTCAAAATAGCGGTACGGCAAACCGTACAGATACGCCTGCGGCGGCAGCGTCTGGTGGAAGCTGGTATCAAATACCGCGACCTGCTGCACGCCCGGGAACAGACGCTCTGCGGCTTCCACGCCGCTCAGGTTGGCGTAGTTATGCAGCGGCGCCAGCGGAGAGACCTGGCGGATCTGCTCAATCACCTCTTCCGTAATCAGGGTCGACTCGCTGAAGAGGTCGCCGCCGTGCGCAATGCGGTGGCCAATTAAGGCCACGCTGCTCATCAGGTCACGCTTCTCCAGCTCCAGGGCGATGGCAGCCAGCGCCCCTTCGTAGTCCTGGTGAGCCAGTCTGGCTGGCTCCCCCCCGTTCACGGAAATAAAGGCCTTTTCAGTGTTGATGCCGTCAGCAATGCCCGTCATCAGGGCGTCGCAACTGCTGGCGTCGAGCACCGAAAACTTAACAGAGGACGAACCGCAGTTAATTACCAGTACAACCGGAAACTCAATCATCATGTGACTCCGCTCTTCCTGAGCAATGGTTTAGAACAGTTTGTAAACGATATTCAGAATGGTCAGCAGGCCCACAACCGTGACGAAGATGTTCTCGGGTTTGCCCTTATATTTCGCCATGGCTGGCGCTTTGCGGATGGCGTACATCGGCAGCAGGCACAGCAGAGAGGCGATAATTGGCGCGCCCATGGCTTCGATAAGGTCGAGAATATTCGGGTTGGCGTACGCCACAATCCAGGTGGAGCCCATGATGAAGACCATGCTGATGGTGTTCAGTTTGCCGACAGAGACCTTCTTCTTATCGCCTTTGTAGCCGAACTTGAGGATCAGGCCATTCAGCCCTTCCAGCGTGCCCAGGTAGTGGCCAAAGAAGGATTTGAAAATAGCGACTAAAGCAATAATGGAAGCGCCGTATTCCAGTACCGTCGCAAACGTCGATTTGGTACCGGACATCGAGGCAAAGTGGTTCGCCAGGTAAGAGAGCACCGGGATGTTCTGCGCTTTGGCATCCGCCATGTTCTGCGGAGAGAGCGTAAACAGGCAGCTAAAGGCGAAGAACATCACCACGGCGACCATCAGCATGCTGGCGCGACCGATGATTTTGGAACATTTCTGCTCGGTGAATTCTTTACCGAACTCCGGCTCGTACTCTTCGCGCTTGGAAACCACAAACGAGGAGACGATAGGCGAGAAGTTAAAGGAGAAGACCATGATGGAGATCCCCAGCCACACCGTGACCAGGATGCCGTCATGGCCGGTGAAGGCAATATCGCTCAGGTTGACCTGGTCGATCACCGCGGAGTTCCAGTAAGGGATCAGCGACAGCGAAATCAGCACCAGACTGGCAATAAACGGGAATACCAGGAAGCTCATCACCTTCACCATCAGGTCCTTACCGAACCAGATAACAAAAGCCATCAGCAGCAGCAGGAACAGCGCCACCACGCCGCGGTTCAGCGCAGGCAGCTGGAGCTGGTTTTCCCAGAAGGTCATGAAGGTGTTAGTAATGGTGACGCCGTAAATCCACAGCAGCGGGCAAATGGCGAAGAAGTAGAGGAACGTGATCACCACCCCGCCGGTTTTACCGAAATGCTCTTCCACCGTTTCGGTAATGTTGCCGGAGACGTTGCTGCCGGACAGGCAGAGGCGCGCCAGCGCGCGGTGGCAGTAAAACGCAATCGGGAACGCGAGAACCAGCATCAGCAGGATAGGGATTAATCCGCCAAATCCTGCGCGAATGGGGAAGAACAGCACGCCTGCGCCAATGGCGGTACCAAACAGGCCAAGCGTCCAGGTGGTATCAGACTTACGCCAGGAGGACGTTTTTGTCTGGCCAACGATAATGCTTTCTGTGTTGCTCATAGGTCACCTTTATGCGTCAACGAAGCCGGTAATTTGGGAAACACGGGAGAGATCGATATTGCCGCCGGAAATAATGCAGACGGTTTTGCGGCCCTGAATATAGTGATCCAGTTTGCCGCTTAATAACGCCGCGCAGGCCAGTGCGCCAGCGCCTTCCGTCACCACTTTATTTCGCTGAATAAGGGCAATCATGCTGTTGCGAATATCGTCTTCGCTCACCAGCACAATGTCATCGACCAGTTCACGAACGATTTCGAAGGTTAATTTGCCCGGGCGAGAGACGTCGCAGCCGTCGGCTAACGTGCCGGTGACGCGATGGTTGGTTATTTCTCCTGCCTGCCAGGAGGCTGCCATTCCGTGCACGTTTTCAGACTGTACGCCGATAATATTAATGGTCGGGTTGATGGATTTAATCGCCGTTGCAATCCCGGCAATTAAACCGCCGCCGCCGATAGGGACAATCACGTTATCCACGTCATATAAATCTTCGAGAATTTCCAGGCCGATAGTGCCCTGACCGGCAATCACTTTGGCGTCATCGTAAGGCGGGATAAAAATGCGCCCTTCCATCTCGACGATTTCGCTGACTTTGGCGATGGTGTCGTTAAAGTTCTCACCGTGCAGCACCACTTCCGCTGAGTAGTCGCGCGTCGCGGCGACCTTGGATTTTGGTGCGCCCATTGGCATCACCACTTTGCCATCGATGCCGAGCATGGCGCAGGAAAGGGAAACCCCCTGCGCGTGGTTTCCCGCTGAGCAGGCGACCACGCCTTTGCGTTTTTCAGCATCGGTCAGCGAGCTTAATTTATTAAACGCGCCGCGAATTTTGAACGAGCCGGTACGCTGCATGTTCTCAAACTTCAGGAATATTTCGCCCTTACAACGTTCGCTGAGATAATTCGAGCGTGGCATACCGGTTTTATATATCTTGCCTGCCAGGCGTTTTCTGGCATCCTGAATATCTTCAATGGTTACCGGGAGATCGTAAGTAATATGCATAATATCCTCGTTATAATAATTCATTCTTTTCAGGCAAAGTCAGGGTATCAGAGCGTTAATACGTTAAGCTCTGAGTATTTTTAAAATAGTAACTTATTATTTATCGTCGTCTTTCGACATTCATCGACGAATATTGTTTTGCCAGCTCAACTAATACTGACGCCGATTTTTTAATTCTGTAATTTTTAGACCACACGGCGGCATAACGCGCCACGGGTAATTCATCTTCCACAGGCAGCACAATAAATTGATCCGAACCGAATGGGGCGATCATATCGCGGGGAATCACCGTCAGATAATCGGCATTCAGGACAAGGTTATAAATGGTGACGACCGAATCGGTCTGGACGATGTTTTCGATGCTGATGTGGTTGTCTTGCAGAGTAGTCAGGAGTTCTTTGTAGTAGCCCATATCGGTTTGCGGCATCACCCACTGCTCGTGCGTGAGCGATGCCAGTGTCGTCGGGCCGGAGCACGTTCGCGTTTTGCTGGCGACCAGCACAAACTCGGACTCAAACAGCGGTTCGACGTGGAGATCCTGCAGCAGCATTTCGTCGCTCAGCGTACCGATGGCAAAATCCAGACGACCGTCGCGAATGGCCGGGAGGAAAGAGGAGAGTTGGGCTTCATACATTGAGACGCGCGCTTTCGGGAACACTTCCTTAAATTTTTTGATCATCCCGGACAGGAAGGTAAAGCCGATCAGTGACGGGTAGCCAAAGGAGACATCCATAACGGTGCTGAAGCTCAGGCTGTTGATTTCGCTCACCATGTTTTTCATTTCGCGGGTGATCGACTCTGAGTACGAGAGCAGAACCTGGCCCGCGGCGGTCAGTTTCACGCCAGTGTTTTTGCGCACCATCACTTCCACGCCGAAGTAGGACTCAATATCGCTGATAATTTTGCTGACGGCGGGTTGCGTCAGGCCCAGCTGTCTTGCTGCAGAACCTATGGAGCCACTTTTAATGACTTCCTGAAATACCACGAGGTGCTGTGTTTTCGGTAGAATAATAGTGTTCATAATATTCTGCGTTTATTTCCCTATGACGGGGTGAATTCTACTCAATAATGTTTAAAGGGGTATGTGCTGTTACTCACAATTTGCTTTTCAGCCCTTTTAACCCACCTCTCAAAAACCCATTAAAAACCTTATAAATCAACAAAATAGAAACATAAAAATACGCTACAACGCTGATATTGATCAACAAAAATAGCGGTAATAAATTTATTTTATGGCGATAACCCGGATAAATTTCACCGTTCTTAAAAAATCAATAAAGACGATATTTCAGGCAATTAAAGACCAATAAATAACCGTTATTTGTTTGAAACATTCTTTCAATTTATCAATTTTTTACGGCGTGAATTTTCAGACTTCAGAAAAAGAGTGGAATACGTCACATATTCATGGGAGAAATGTATTTGATTTCAATATGTGCATATCAAACGAGAAAAGATTTGCGATCATTAAGCTAACAATCATAACAAATTATCAATACTACAGATCGTCGGTTTTTTGGATTTAAATTTTGTGATGTCGATCGTATGCAGATACCGGGGTGGAATTGATAAGGGAAAAACAGTGAAATGTGCTTAATGTCGCAAATATGAGAATTGATGTCGTTTGTGTGGTTGCCGGGTGGCGCTGTGCTTACCCGTTCGTCGAGGTTGTCTGCCGGGGTGATTCCCGGCGACTTACCCAGCCCCTCGTCGCTAAGATTTCCGTATCCATCTACTCATTCTGAACACCACCACGACTCTTGTCGTTTGTAGGCCTTAGAACTTTTTGTTCCGGAAGCGGGTATACATCATCAGATAGCGTTTCAGATTGCGTAGCGTCATCAATTTCATCAGGGTTTGCGGGCGCATTTTTTTGTTGCGAATGTAGTAAAGAGTGAAGAGCTGATATTTTTTACTCGGCACGTCTAATTTGGCTTTGTGTTTCCGGTAAAAACGTAGATAACCTGAAAATTTTCGCCCTGAGCAGGTGATGCGGACGTCGCCGTGATTGACATAAAGCACCTGGGTGATGTCATCCAGTTTGAAAGGTTCACCGAAGGTTTCTGCAAGCCGATAAAACGCATCATAATCCTGAGCCGCAGGCAAGGCGTCGTCGAACATGATCTGTTGCATTCTACTGGTTAAGGTCAGCATTTGGTTGCCTATAATATTCCTTTTATCAAACAGGCTTTTTTTATAAGCCGGTTTCGGATATACCTGCAACTCATCAGGGTGATGATATCCGGTACCGTCACAGAGATAATCATTTGCGTATAAAAAACTGTGCAACTGAAGTTGATGTTGACAGGTAAGAAAGGAGGACAGGCGTGTCGGCAGCCATTCATCATCATCGTCCAGACCCGTAATAAGATCGCCTCGGGCCATCCGGATAGCCTGATTTCGAACTGCACAAGCGCCAGAGTTAAATTCATTGCGAATATAGGTAATGCGCGGGTCATTCAGTTCAGTGATATACGTCAAGAGCTGGTCAAATGACGATGAGAAATCATCAATGATAATGAGTTCCCAGTGCACATAGTCTTGATTCAGCACCGATTGTATGGCTCTGATCGCCAATGTCTGGCGGTTCCAGGTTGGCATATAGATGGAGATGAGAGGTCGGGATAGTGGCATGTCACTTTCAATTTTCTCATGTTCCGTCAATGGCCCGGTGCGATCGTTGAAGCAGGCATTATGGATATCGCTTCCAGTAAAATCCACGCAAGTACAATCAGCATGACTAAAGATAGTACCTTCCGTTTTACAGTAGCTAAGATTAGCGCCTGCAAGATTAGCACAGGAGAAATCGGCTCCCCGAAGATCACAAAACGAAATATCGCATCCCGATAAATCAATATTGCGTAAATAGAGCCCCCTGAGATCCATAAACCGCAGATCTGCACCTGCCAAATCAGGCTGGTATCGGCGATTTTTCAGCATCTTTCTATGATATTTAATCAGTTTTTTTCGTTTGTTTTTTTTGTTCATGCTCAACTGAATACCGATGGGTAAATTAGGCGTTGAGTTAAGCGCTCTTATCATCCTGTAGCAATAGCCCCTCTTCATTTTCAGAAATTAATTAGGGGTAAACTGTATTTATTAACGATTCATTTATTTTTCTCATACATTTTAGTGAGCCAGGGTGGTCTGTAGATCAAATATTGACAGGGAATAAACATGAATCACAATCCAGAGACATACGAAAAAACCACCTGAAGGTAGTCAGAAATGAAGGCTGTCGCGGTTGCCAGGTTTCAGGATAGTCGGAATGGAACAGCCGTTGGTGTGCCTCGTTTGTATCACAGTCTGTGTCACATTTTGCCTTAGAAAGCCTGAGACACACCAACGAATTGTTTTAGAAGAAGTTGAAGCTGACCGATAAGCCGGGTTCTGTCGTGGACAGTCATTCATCTAGGCCAGCAATCGCTCACTGGCTCAAGCAGCCTACCCGGGTTCAGTACGGGCCGTACCATGTGAACCCCTATTTGGCCTTGCTCCGGGTGGAGTTTACCGTGCCACGGACTGTTACCAGCCGCGCGGTGCGCTCTTACCGCACCCTTTCACCCTTACCTGATCCCGCTTGCGCGGGCCATCGGCGGTTTGCTCTCTGTTGCACTGGTCGTGGGTTTCCCCCCCAGGCGTTACCTGGCACCCTGCCCTATGGAGCCCGGACTTTCCTCCCCTCCGCCCGTCTCCCCCGAAAGGGACGACGACGAAGCGGCGACTGTCTGGTCAGCTTCGGCGCGCAGTATAGAGGGTTTGCACGCCGCTGTCACCCTCAGGTATAGGTAAGGCGTGATTATCGCGCTACTTCCACCTTCGCCAGTTTTTCGTAGTAGCATGCAATTGCGCTGTGATCGGCCGTGCCCAGGCCATCGGCACGCAGCGCCTGCATCATCTCCATGACCGCTGCGGTCAGCGGCAGCTGTGCGCCCACGCCGTGGGAGGTATCCAGCGCGTTGGCCAGATCTTTGATATGCAGGTCGATGCGGAAACCGGGTTTGAAATTGCGATCCATGACCATGGGCGCTTTGGCATCCAGCACGGTACTGCCCGCCAGACCACCGCGAATGGCCTGGTAGACCAGGTCCGGATTGACGCCCGCTTTGGTTGCCAGCGTCAGCGCTTCAGACATGGCGGCAATGTTGAGCGCCACAATCACCTGGTTTGCCAGCTTGGTCACGTTACCCGCCCCGATCTCTCCGGTGTGCACCACGGACCCCGCCATGGCTTTCATCAGGTCGTAAAATTTATCGAAAACGGCTTTATCACCGCCGACCATCACCGACAGCGTGCCATCGATCGCTTTCGGCTCACCGCCGCTGACCGGCGCATCCAGCATATCGACGCCCTTTGCTTTTAGCGCCTCGCTGATTTCACGGCTTGCAAGCGGTGCGATAGAACTCATATCGATCAGCACCAGGCCTGGCTTCGCGCCGTCGATAATGCCGTTTTCACCCAGCGCAACCTCTTTAACATGCGGGGAGTTTGGCAGCATGGTGATGATGACATCGCACTGCTCGGCAATGGCTTTCGCGGTGGTGGCCGTTTCTGCTCCCGCCGCCATCACTTCAGCCACGGCCTGTGGATTATGATCGGATACCACCAGTGAGTAACCCGCTTTGATGAGGTTCTTACTCATTGGTTTACCCATGATCCCCAGGCCAATAAAGCCCACTTTCAGCGTCATAATCTGTTTCCTCAATGATGGTTATTTTTTAAAAGCGTTCGCTAATTTCTGCGTAGCCGAGCGGAAAACGCCGAGGTCACTGCCGACGGCAACAAACGTGGCTCCCCACTCCAGATAGCGGCGTGCGTCAGCCTCAACCGGCGCCAGAATACCGCACGGTTTACCGTGTGCTTTGGCGCGGGCAAAGATGTGCTGGATCGCGCGCTGCACGTCAGGGTGGCTGGCGTTGCCCAGATGGCCAAAGGCGGCAGCCAGATCGCTTGGACCGACGAAGATCCCGTCCACGCCGTTTGTGGCGGCAATCGCGTCGACGTTATCAACGCCCTGCTGGCTCTCGATCTGAACCAGAATGGTGATGTTGCTGTTGGACTGCGCGAAATAGTCCGGGACGGTGCCAAACATATTGGCGCGGTGTGAAACGGAGACGCCGCGGATCCCTTCGGGAGGGTAGCGCGTAGACGCAACGGCCAGTGCCGCTTGTTCTTCCGTCTCCACAAACGGGATCAGGAAGTTGTAGAAGCCGATATCCAGCAGACGCTTGATAATCACTGGTTCGTTGGTGGGGACACGCACCACCGGAGCGCTGTGGCTACCTTTAAGCGCCATCAACTGCGGAATAAAGGTGCTGATATCGTTCGGCGCATGCTCGCCGTCCAGCACCAGCCAGTCGAAACCGGCCAGGCCCAGCACTTCGGTGCTGATGGGATTTGCCAGCGCGGACCAGCAGCCAATCTGAATCTGGTGCGCCGCGAGAGCCGCTTTAAATTTATTCGGGAAGATCGCGTTATTCATCGTATTTACCTTTTTAATTCAGCAGCCTTTTTCAGCATCATTTTATTTATTCAGACACCGCGCCAGCATGATATTTATTATTCTGCCGTATTCTGGCGTGATAAAAACGTCATTCAGTATAAGACGCTATCCGCGACCGCACATTGTTTTAATGCTCAGGTATTACGGTATATTTTGATAAAAATTTTTGCATATGCACAAAGCACTGGGCGCTAATGCACAGAATCAAGGATTACGGGTTCTGAAGCGATCGGGATCACATTTTGCTATTCATTCTGCTGACATGCTTTATTTCTGAAAGCCGCGTATTTATTTCTACCATTAGAAAAATGGCTGAATTTATTATCAGAGTTTTTGCTGGAGAATACTGAACAATGGCCGACATTGAAATTCGACAGGCACCGCCGACAGCGTTTTATATAAAAGTGCACGACGCCGATAACGTGGCGATTATCGTCAACGACAATGGCTTAAAAGCGGGAACCCGCTTTCCGGACGGGCTGGAACTGATTGAGCATGTTCCGCAGGGACATAAAGTCGCCCTGGTGGATATCCCTGTTAACAGCGAAATCGTGCGTTACGGTGAAGTCATCGGCTATGCCGTTCGTTCGATACCGCAGGGAAGCTGGGTGGAGGAGTCGCTGGTGGCGCTGCCAGAAGCGCCGCCGCTGAATACGCTTCCGCTGGCAACCCGCGTGCCGGAACCGCTTCCCCCACTGAAAGGCTATACCTTTGAAGGCTATCGCAATGCGGACGGCAGCGTCGGCACCAAAAATCTGCTCGGCATTACCACCAGCGTGCACTGCGTGGCGGGCGTAGTGGATTACGTGGTGAAAATCATCGAACGCGATCTGCTGCCAAAATACCCGAACGTCGACGGCGTGGTGGGCCTGAACCACCTCTACGGCTGCGGCGTGGCGATTAACGCGCCCGCTGCCGTGGTGCCTATCCGGACCATTCACAATATCGCCCTGAACCCGAACTTTGGCGGCGAGGTGATGGTCATTGGCCTCGGCTGTGAAAAATTGCAGCCAGAACGTTTGCTGCAGGGGACCGAGGATGTCAAAGCCATCCCGGCAGACGAGGCCAGCATCGTGCGCCTGCAGGACGAACGCCACGTCGGTTTCCGCTCAATGGTCGACGATATTTTGCAGGTGGCAGAGCGACATCTGGACAAACTTAACCGCCGCCAGCGCGAAACGTGCCCGGCGTCGGAGCTGGTGGTCGGAACCCAGTGCGGCGGCAGCGATGCCTTCTCCGGCGTAACGGCCAACCCGGCGGTGGGCTTTGCATCCGATCTGCTTGTTCGCTGCGGCGCCACGGTGATGTTCTCCGAGGTGACCGAAGTGCGTGACGCCATCCATCTGCTGACACCGCGCGCCGTTAATGAAGAGGTCGGCAAGCGCTTGCTTGAGGAGATGGCCTGGTACGATAACTATCTCGATATGGGAAAAACCGACCGCAGCGCCAATCCCTCCCCCGGAAACAAGAAAGGCGGCCTGGCAAACGTGGTGGAAAAAGCCCTCGGCTCTATTGCCAAATCCGGGCAGAGCGCCATTGCAGAGGTGCTCTCTCCGGGACAGCGCCCGACGAAACGCGGCCTGATCTACGCGGCAACGCCGGCCAGCGATTTTGTGTGCGGCACGCAGCAGGTGGCATCCGGCATTACGGTGCAGGTCTTTACCACCGGGCGCGGCACGCCGTACGGCCTGATGGCGGTACCGGTGATCAAAATGGCGACCCGCACCGCGCTGGCGAACCGCTGGTATGACTTAATGGATATCAACGCGGGCACCATCGCCACCGGAGAAGAGAGTATTGAGGACGTGGGCTGGAAGCTGTTCCACTTCATTCTCGATGTCGCCAGCGGGCGGAAGAAAACCTTTTCGGATCAGTGGGGATTACACAACCAGCTGGCGGTGTTTAACCCGGCACCGGTGACGTGACTTCCCCTCACTCTACCCTCTCCCCCAAGGAGAGGGTAAAAAAATTTAAACCAACACCACCTCAATCCCGCTTTTCCGTAATCCTTCAAGACTTTCCGCCGGAATACCTTCATCGACAATAATCATATCAATCCGTTGCGTATCAATGATTTTATGCAGGCTTGAGCGATTAAATTTGCTGGAGTCAGTAACAACGATAATACGCTCCGCCACCTCGCACATTTTGCGATTCAGACGGGCTTCGTCTTCGTTATGCGTACTCACGCCCCGATCGAGATCGATGGCATCGACGCCCAGGAACAGCAGGTCAAAATGGTAATTCTGTAGCGACTGCTCGGCCTGGTCACCGTAGAAGGATTGCGACTGACGACGCAAATGCCCGCCGGTCATCAGCAACTCCACCCCATCAGCTTCCAGCAGCGCATTCGCCACGTTCATGCCGTTAGTCATCGCAATCACGTCCGTGTGCTGGCGCAGCATGCGGGCGATTTCAAACGTCGTGGTACCCGAATCCAGAATAATACGGTGCCCGGGTTTGACCAGCGCGGCAGCGGCCTGGGCAATGCTGCGCTTCACCGCTGTATTCAGCGAGCTTTTATCTTCCACGGAAGGCTCAGCGCCCGGCACATTACCTTCGCAAATCAATGCCCCGCCGTAGGCGCGAACGGCAATGCCCTGCTTCTCAAGAAAGGCGAGGTCATTGCGGATCGTCACCGTCGATACGCCGTACAGATGAGACAGATCGTTAACCTGCACGCTTCCCTGCGCCCGCAACCGCTGAATGATCTGCTCTCGCCTTTCACTGGTGCCGGTGATGCGCTTTTCTGCGGATGAATCGGTGCTGCTCATACGAGCTCCTTAATCAATATTCTTTCGTTTCATTTCGTTTTGCCTATTAAGGCCTTTCCTTTACGGGAATGCAAGCCCTGCATGGTGACGATACGCAAGCTGGCATCGCGCTGAAACCTTTCATTATGTTTCTTTTGTGAAACAGATCGGAAAACCATTATCTTTCGTTTTATTTTTATATCACCATGATGCAGGATTAAATGAAACAAAACGAAAGATAAATATCATTACCATCCGAAATGGAGAGGAAAGTGAAACATCTGACAGAAATGGTGGAACACCATAAACGGGGGAATTCAAACGGGATTTACGCCGTCTGCTCCGCGCATCCGCTGGTACTGGAAGCGGCAATTCGTTATGCGCATTCGCATCAGTCGCCGCTGCTGATCGAGGCCACCTCCAACCAGGTGGATCAATTTGGCGGCTATACCGGCATGACGCCCGCTGATTTTCACGGGTTTGTCTGCAAGCTTGCCGAGTCGCTCGGTTTCCCGACGTCACAGCTGATCCTCGGCGGCGATCATTTAGGCCCCAACCGCTGGCAAAATCTCCCTGCGGAACAGGCGATGGCCAACGCCGACGATCTGATCAAAAGCTATGTTTCTGCCGGATTCAAAAAGATCCACCTCGACTGCAGCATGTCCTGTGAGGACGATCCGGTTCCCCTGACCGATGCGATCGTCGCCGGACGCGCCGCACGCCTGGCGAAGATTGCCGAAGCGACCTGTCGCGAGCAGTTTGGTGTAGCCGATCTGGTCTACGTTATTGGCACGGAAGTACCGGTTCCCGGCGGTGCGCACGAGACGCTCACCGAACTTGAAGTCACCACGCCGGACGCAGCCCGCGCCACGCTTGAAGCGCACCGTCATGCATTCGAAAAGGAAGGCTTAACCGACATCTGGCCGCGCATTATTGGTCTGGTCGTCCAGCCCGGCGTGGAGTTCGACCATGCGCACGTCTGCGACTATCAGCCGCAGAAAGCCGTCGCCCTGAGCAAAATGGTTGAAGCCTACGACACGCTGGTGTTTGAAGCGCACTCCACCGACTACCAGACGCCGCAGGCGCTGCGAAAGCTGGTCAACGATCACTTTGCGATTTTGAAGGTTGGCCCTGCCCTGACCTTCGCCCTGCGCGAAGCGCTCTTCGCGCTGGCCGCCATCGAAGAGGAACTGCTGCCAGCGAAAGCCGTTTCTGGCCTGCGTCACGTGCTGGAAAACGTCATGCTCGATCGCCCGGAATACTGGCAAAGCCATTACCACGGTGACGGCAACGCGCGTCGCCTGGCCCGCGGCTACAGCTACTCTGACCGCGTGCGCTATTACTGGCCGGACAGCCAGATTGACGACGCTTTTGAACGGCTGGTGCGCAACCTGGCAGACGAGCCCATTCCGCTGCCGCTGATCAGCCAGTACCTGCCGCTGCAGTACGGCAAAGTTCGCGAGGGCGCTCTCAAGTCAACGCCACGGGAACTCATCATCGACCACATTCAGGACATACTCCAGCAGTACCACGCCGCCTGCGAAGGCGTAACAACGCAAAACGCATAATAAAAAGAGGAAAGCGCTATGCCAAACATTGTCTTATGCCGCATTGATGAACGCCTGATCCACGGTCAGGTGGGCGTGCAGTGGGTGGGGTTTGCGGGGGCAAACCTGGTACTCGTCGCCAACGATGAGGTGGCTGACGATCCGGTTCAACAGAACCTGATGGAGATGGTGCTCGCGGAAGGGATCGCCGTGCGCTTCTGGTCACTGCAAAAAGTGATCGACAACATTCACCGCGCCGCTGACCGCCAGAAAATCCTGCTGGTCTGCAAATCACCCGCTGATTTTCTGAAGCTGGTTGAGGGCGGCGTGCCCATCACCCGTATCAACGTAGGAAACATGCACTACGCCAGTGGCAAACAACAAATTGCCAAAACGGTCTCTGTCGACGCGAACGATATCGCCGCGTTCAACGGCCTGAAAGCGGCTGGGGTGGAATGCTTCGTTCAGGGCGTTCCAACAGAAACTGCTTTGGATCTCTTTAAACTGCTCTGAGGGATTCACAATGGAAATCAGTCTGTTGCAGGCACTGGGGTTGGGCATACTCGCCTTTATCGCCGGTCTGGATATGTTTAACGGGTTAACGCACATGCACCGCCCGGTGGTGCTCGGGCCGCTGGTCGGTCTGATTCTGGGCGACCTGCATACCGGTATTTTGACCGGCGGCACGTTAGAGCTGGTCTGGATGGGGCTGGCGCCGCTCGCCGGTGCCCAGCCGCCGAACGTCATTATCGGCACCATTGTGGGTACCGCATTTGCCATCAGCACCGGGGTGAAGCCAGAAGTTGCCGTGGGCGTCGCCGTCCCGTTTGCCGTCGCGGTACAGATGGGAATTACGTTCCTCTTCTCGGTGATGTCCGGCGTGATGTCACGCTGCGATCGCATGGCGGCCAATGCAGATACTCACGGTATTGAACGGGTGAACTATCTTGCGCTGCTGGCGCTCGGCATCTTCTATTTTCTGTGCGCCTTCCTGCCGATCTACTTCGGTGCGGAACATGCGAAAACCGCCATTGATGTTTTGCCGGCACGGTTGATTGACGGCCTCGGCGTTGCGGGCGGCATCATGCCTGCCATCGGCTTCGCCGTACTGCTGAAGATCATGATGAAAAACGTCTACATCCCTTACTTCATTATCGGTTTTGTCGCCGCCGCCTGGCTCAAGCTTCCGGTGCTGGCGATTGCGGCCGCCGCGCTGGCCATGGCGCTGATCGACCTGATGCGTAAATCACCTGAACCGACGGCTCCTGCGGCCCAGAAAGAGGAATTCGAAGATGGCATCTAATCAAACTACGTTACCGGGCGTGTCTGAATCCGAAGAGACGCTGCTGACCGGCGTCAACGAAAACGTCTACGAAGACCAGAACATCGGTGCCGAACTGACGAAAAAAGATATTAACCGCGTGGCCTGGCGTTCAATGCTGCTGCAGGCCTCGTTTAACTATGAACGTATGCAGGCCTCCGGTTGGCTGTACGGGCTGCTGCCCGCGCTGAAAAAGATCCACACCAACAAGCGAGACCTGGCGCGGGCGATGAAAGGCCATATGGGCTTCTTTAACACCCACCCGTTCCTGGTGACCTTTGTTATCGGCATCATTCTGGCGATGGAGCGCTCCAAGCAGGATGTGAACAGCATCCAGAGCACCAAAATTGCCGTCGGCGCGCCGCTCGGCGGTATCGGCGACGCCATGTTCTGGCTAACCCTGCTGCCCATCTGCGGCGGTATCGGCGCCAGCCTGGCGCTGCAAGGGTCGATTCTGGGGGCCGTGGTCTTTATCGTGCTGTTTAACGTGGTGCACCTCGGCCTGCGTTTTGGTCTGGCGCACTACGCATACCGGATGGGCGTTGCGGCCATTCCGCTGATCAAAGCCAACACCAAAAAGGTCGGTCACGCGGCGTCTATCGTCGGGATGACGGTAATTGGCGCGCTGGTGGCAACCTATGTCCGACTCAATACGACGCTTGAAATCAAGGCGGGTGATGCCGTTGTCAAACTACAGGCCGACGTTATCGACAAGCTGATGCCCGCGTTCCTGCCGCTGGTCTACACCCTGACCATGTTTTGGCTGGTGCGCCGCGGCTGGAGCCCGCTGCGGCTGATCGGTATCACCGTGCTGCTGGGCGTAGTCGGTAAGTTCTGTCACTTCCTGTAAAAGCAAAGAGGTTGCGATGTTAGGCATTATTTTGACGGGTCACGGCGGTTTTGCCAGCGGGCTTGAGCAGGCGATGAAGCAGATCCTCGGCGAGCAGCCGCAGTTTATCGCCATCGATTTTCCTGAAACATCCACCACCGCGCGACTGACCGCTCAGCTTGAGCAGGCAGTGAGTGAACTCGATGCAGAGCACGATATTGTGTTTCTCACCGATTTGCTCGGCGGCACGCCGTTTCGCGTGGCATCGACGCTCGCCATGCAACGGCCGGGGAGCGAAGTGATCACCGGGACCAACCTGCAGCTGCTGCTGGAGATGGTGCTGGAGCGCGACGGATTAAGCAGCGAAGCGTTTCGTCTGCAGGCGCTGGAGTGCGGGCACCGCGGCCTGACGAGCCTCGTAGACGAACTGGGACGCTGTCGCGAGGAAGCCCCTGCCGAGGAAGGGATATGAGGCAGCTACTGCGCGCGAGGCGGGTGCTTACCGAACAGGGCTGGCTGGATGACCACCAGCTACGCATTGAAAACGGTGTGATTGCGGCTATTGAGCCTGTCCCGGCGGGCGTGACGTCGCGCGATGCGGAACTGCTCTGCCCGGCGTATATCGATACGCACGTCCACGGCGGCGCGGGCGTGGACGTGATGGATGATGCGCCTGACGTGCTGGATATTCTCGCGATGCATAAAGCGCGCGAAGGCGTGGGCGCCTTTTTACCCACTACCGTTACCGCGCCGCTGGAGGCTATCCACGGCGCGCTCGCGCGAATCGCCCGTCGCTGTCAGTCGGGCGGCCCCGGCGCGCAGATCCTGGGCAGCTACCTGGAAGGACCGTACTTTACGCCGCAGAACAAAGGGGCGCATCCGCCTGACCTGTTCCGGGAACTGGATATCGCCGAGCTGGACAGCCTGATTGACGTTTCACTGAGCACGTTACGGGTGGTGGCGCTGGCGCCGGAAAAACCTGGCGCGTTGCTGGCGATTCGCCATCTCAAACAGCGCGGAATACGCGTGATGCTGGGCCACAGCACCGCTACGTTCGAGCAAACCCTCGCCGCGTTTGACGCGGGTGCCGATGGGCTGGTGCACTGCTATAACGGCATGACGGGACTGCACCACAGGGAACCCGGCATGGTCGGCGCAGGGCTGACGGACAAACGGGCGTGGCTGGAGCTGATTGCCGACGGCCACCATGTCCATCCGGGAGCCATGCGGTTATGCCGTTGCTGCGCAAAAGAACGCCTGGTGCTGATCACCGATGCTATGCAGGCAGCCGGTATGCCGGATGGTCGGTATACGCTCTGTGGTGAAACGGTCACGATGCAAAACGGCGTGGTTCGAACCGGCTCCGGCGGGCTGGCCGGGAGCACGCTCTCGCTGGATGCCGCTGTACGCAATATGGTGGAACATACAGGTATCACTGCCGAAGACGCCATTCATATGGCCTCGCTGCATCCCGCCCGCCTGCTGGGCATGGATAATCAACTCGGTTCGTTAGCGCCGGGTAAACGCGCGAATCTCAACGCGCTGAACGGGGGTTTACACCTCCAGCAGATCTGGATTCAGGGCCAGGCTCTCCCCCTTTAGCCCTTTCATTGTGTCTCCTTTTGGCTTTACGGCCTGAAACCGTAAGGCCTTTCTTTTCCTTTCCTTTAATCTGCCTCTTCCTTTCATGATCACACTTTTCGTTTTATTTCTTTTCTTTCATTGAAGTTTCGATTTCTTTTCTATAGATTTTATTTAACTGCTAAAGTGAACAAGTGAAACGAAACGAAAGATAGCGACACGATTGCCAGCGTCTGATGTGGAATTCACACGACTAAGGATTGAGTTATGCCACAAACTACCACCGCCGCAACCGGCACCTGGACCGAGGAAGAGATCCGCCAGCAGCCTGCCAGCTGGATCCGCTCGCTCAACAATATCGATAGCCTGCGCTCTTCGATCGACAGCTTCCTGACGCCGCTGCTGCGCAAGCACGATCTGCGGATCGTCCTGACCGGCGCGGGCACGTCCGCGTTTATCGGCGATATCATTGCGCCATGGCTTGCGAGCCACACCGGGAAAACTATCTCCGCCGTCCCGACCACTGACCTGGTCACAAACCCGATGGATTACTTCAGC
This sequence comes from Enterobacter sp. TCD1-1, assembly GCF_020567405.1. NCBI lineage: Bacteria > Pseudomonadati > Pseudomonadota > Gammaproteobacteria > Enterobacterales > Enterobacteriaceae > Enterobacter > Enterobacter sp. TCD1-1. The sequence goes on from NZ_JAJCXF010000002.1 coordinate 296,991, forward strand.
CCTGCGCATCCGCTGCTGCTGGTTTCGTTTGCCCGATCCGGCAACAGTCCGGAAAGCGTCGCAGCCGTTGAGCTGGCCAATCAGTTCGTACCGGAGTGCTACCACCTGTCGATCACCTGTAACGAGGCCGGAAGCCTGTACCAGACCGCCGTCGACAGCGATAACGCTTATGCCCTGCTGATGCCTGCCGAAACGCACGATCGCGGGTTCGCGATGACCAGCAGTATCACCACCATGATGGCGAGCTGTCTGGCCGTATTCGCCCCGGAAACGATCAACAGTCACACCTTCCGCGACGTGGCCGATCGCTGTCAGGCGATCCTCACCTCGCTCGGCGATTTCAGCCATGGCGTCTTTGGCAGCGAACCGTGGAAACGGATCGTGTATCTGGGAAGCGGCGGTCTGCAGGGCGCGGCGCGCGAATCGGCGCTGAAGGTGCTGGAGCTGACGGCGGGCAAGCTGGCGGCATTCTACGATTCCCCCACCGGTTTCCGTCACGGGCCGAAGTCGCTGGTGGATAACGAAACGCTGGTGGTGGTGTTCATCTCCAGCCATCCGTATACGCGCCAGTACGATCTGGATCTGCTGGCCGAGCTGCGCCGCGATCGCCAGGCCCTGCGCGTCGTCGCCATCGCTGCTGAAAACGATCCGGCCATTGAAGCGGGGCCGCATATTCTCCTGCCGCCTTCCCGTCCGTTTAGCGATATGGAACAGGCGTTCTGCTTCCTGATGTATGCGCAGGTCTTTGCCCTTACCCAGTCGCTCAGCGTAGGCAATACGCCCGATACGCCATCCGCCAGCGGGACGGTCAACCGCGTGGTGCAGGGCGTTGTTATTCATCCGTGGCAGGCTTAAGAGGATCTGATTATGAGTATTATCTCGACGAAATATCTTCTCCAGGACGCGCAGACAAAAGGCTATGCCGTTCCGGCGTTCAACATCCACAACGCGGAGACGATCCAGGCGATCCTCGAAGTGTGCAGCGAAATGCGATCGCCAGTGATCCTCGCGGGCACGCCGGGCACCTTTAAGCATATTGCGCTGGAAGAGATCTACGCCCTGTGCAGCGCCTACTCCCTCACCTACGACATGCCGCTGGCGCTGCACCTCGATCATCACGAATCGCTGGATGATATTCGCCGCAAGGTCAACGCGGGCGTGCGCAGCGCGATGATCGACGGCAGCCACTATCCGTTTGAACAGAACGTGAAGCTGGTGAAGTCGGTGGTCGATTTCTGCCACCTCAACGACTGCAGCGTCGAAGCCGAACTGGGCCGCCTGGGCGGCGTGGAAGATGACATGAGCGTGGATGCGGAAAGCGCGTTTCTCACCGATCCACAGGAAGCGAAACGCTTTGTCGAACTGACCGGCGTCGACAGCCTTGCCGTCGCCATCGGCACCGCACACGGCTTGTATACCAAGCGCCCAAAAATCGACTTCCAGCGGCTGGCCGAGATCCGTGAAGTGGTCACCGTGCCGCTGGTGCTGCACGGCGCGAGCGATGTGCCGGATGAGGATGTGCGTCGCACCATCGAACTGGGCGTGTGCAAAGTTAACGTGGCAACCGAGCTGAAAATCGCCTTCTCTGACGCGGTGAAAGCCTGGTTTGCCGACAATCCGCAGGGCAACGATCCGCGCTTCTATATGCGGGTCGGCATGGACGCCATGAAAGAGGTGGTCAGAAGCAAAATCACCGTTTGCGGCTCCGCAAACCGGCTGCTGCTTCCAGCGGAAGCCTGATCCCATCGCGCATTACGTCAGTACTTAAAAATAACTATAAGCCTCGCAAATATGAAGGCGCGTCCTTAAGCCGGACAGCGCCTTCCATTATCCTAAAAATCCGAGGAGTCCCTACATGACACAGGAAAAGTCGTTTAAATCGAAAGCGTGGGAATTTTTCCAAAGCCTGGGAAAGACCTTTATGTTCCCGGTCTCCCTGCTGGCCTTTATGGGGTTGCTGCTGGGGATCGGTAGCTCCGTCACCAGCCCTTCCACCATTAAAAGCTTTCCCTTTCTGGGCGGCGAGTTAACGCAGTTAACCTTTGGCTTTATCGCCATGGTGGGCGGCTTCGCCTTTACCTATCTGCCGCTGATGTTCGCCATGGCGATCCCGATGGGCCTCGCGAAACGCAACAAGGCCGTGGGCGCTTTTGCCGGGTTCGTTGGCTACATGCTGATGAACATGAGTATCAACTACTACCTGACCGCCACCCACCAGCTTGCCGATGCCGCGACCATGAGACAGGTGGGACAATCGATCGTGCTGGGGATCCAGACCCTGGAGATGGGCGTGCTGGGCGGTATCGTGGTGGGGGTGATTACCTATTTCCTGCACGAGCGTTTTCAGGACACGGTCCTCCACGACGCCTTTGCCTTCTTTAGCGGCATCCGTTTTGTACCGATTATCACCGCCCTTATCCTTTCGCTGGTCGGGCTGTTCATTCCCCTGCTGTGGGAATACGTGGCGCTGGGGATTGCCGGGATTGGCCATATTATCCAGAGCACCAGCGTTTTCGGCCCCTTCCTTTACGGCGTGGGCGTGCTGCTGCTTAAACCCTTCGGCCTGCACCACATTCTGCTGGCGATGGTGCGCTTCACGCCAGCAGGCGGGATTGAGATGGTCAACGGCCATGAGGTGGCCGGCGCGCTGAATATCTTCTACGCCGAGCTGAAAGCCGGACTGCCGTTTAGCCCGCACGTTACCGCGTTTCTGTCACAAGGGTTTATGCCGACCTTTATCTTTGGCTTACCTGCCGTGGCCTATGCCATCTACCGCACCGCGCGTCCGGAAAACCGCCCGGTGATTAAGGGACTGCTGCTTTCCGGCGTGCTGGTGTCCGTCGTTACCGGTATTTCAGAGCCGATTGAGTTCCTGTTCCTGTTTATCGCGCCTGCGCTTTACGCCTTCCATATCGTGATGTCGGGCCTGGCGCTGATGGTGATGGCTCTGCTTGGGGTGACCATCGGCAACACCGACGGTGGGATTCTGGATCTGCTGATCTTTGGCGTGATGCAGGGGATGTCGACCAAATGGTATCTGATGTTCCCGGTCGGTATCGCCTGGTTTGCTATCTACTTCGTCGTCTTCCGCTGGTACATCCTCAAACACGATATCAAGACGCCGGGACGTGAAGTGGATGTACAGGCTGCACAGCAGGCCGTCGAAGCCAACACCCGCGCGCGTGGAAAATCGAAATACGATCATGGGCTTATCCTGCAGGCGCTCGGTGGCAAAGAGAACATCGAGTCGCTCGACAACTGCATCACCCGCTTGCGTCTGGTGGTGAAAGAGATGGGCCTTATCGATCAGCAGGCGCTGAAAGCAGCGGGCGCCCTGTCGGTGGTGGTGCTGGATGCTCACAGCGTACAGGTGATCATCGGCCCGCAGGTGCAGAGCGTCAAAACCGGCATTGAAGCCTTAATTTAACAGGGGGGCGTTGTGTTTGATTTCGACAAAATCATCGAGCGTAAAAGCGATAAGTGCCGTAAATGGGACCATGCGTTTGTCTGCTCACGCTTTGGTGATGTTCCGGAGGGGTTTATTCCGCTGTGGATCGCAGATATGGATTTCACCTCACCGCCCGCCGTTATTGAAGGCTTCCAGCGCATCGTGGAGCACGGCACCTTTGGCTATACGTGGTGTTTCGACGAATTCTACGATGCGACGATCGCCTTTCAGCGCACGCGTCATCAGGTTGAGGTAGACAGGTCGTGGATCACGCTAACCTACGGCACCGTGTCCACACTGCACTACACGGTTCAGGCGTTCTGCAGGGCTGGCGACAGCGTGATGATGAACACCCCGGTCTACGACCCGTTTGCAATGGCGGCACAGCGCCAGGGCGTTAAGGTCCTCGCTAACCCGCTTCGCGTTGAGGAAAACCGCTATCAGCTGGATTTTCATCTGATTGAAGATCAGCTCAAAACCCACCGTCCAAAACTGTGGTTCTTTTGCTCGCCGCATAACCCCTCGGGCCGAATCTGGCGCGCAGATGAGATACGGCAGGTGTCCGATCTCTGTAAACGCTACGGCACGATTCTGGTGGTCGATGAGGTTCACGCCGAGCACATTCTGGACGGTACATTCGTCAGCTGTCTGACTTCGGGCTGTGCCGCGCAGGACAACCTGATCGTGCTGACGTCCCCCAATAAAGCCTTCAACCTGGGCGGGCTGAAAACGTCTTATTCGATGATCCCGGACGATTCGCTGCGCCAGCGCTTCCGCCAGCAGCTTGAGAAGAACTCGATTACATCCCCCAATATGTTCGGCGTATGGGGGATTATCCTCGCCTACCAGCACGGTCTGCCGTGGCTCGACGCGCTGAACGGGTATCTGCAAGGCAACGCGCGCTACCTTGCAGACGCGATTCAGACCCACTTCCCGGCGTGGAAGATGATGAACCCGGAATCGTCGTATCTGGCCTGGATAGACGTGAGCGCCGACGAGCGCAGCGCCACCCAGTTAACCCAACATTTTGCCCGGCAGGCGGGCGTGGTCATTGAAGACGGCAGCCACTACGTGCAAAACGGCGAAAACTACCTGCGGATTAACTTCGGCACCCAGCGCTACTGGCTGGAGCAGTCCATCACCCGAATGCTGAAGCATTACTGATAAGGATCTAAACCCGATGAAAAAAGTGCTCACTCTTTCGCTGCTGGCTCTCTCTGTTTCTCATGGCGCGGCGGCCGCCAACTACGCGCTCAATAACGACAATATTGCCCTTTCGTTTGATGATGCAAACGCAACGGTAGTAGTGAAGGACAGCAAGGCTAACCATCCGCTCACGCCCCAGGAGCTGTTCTTTCTGACGCTGCCGGATGAGACAAAAATCCACGCCGCTGATTTCTCCATCAAGCATGTCGAAAAGCGGGACAACGCGATTGTCATCGACTTTACGCGCCCGGATTTTAACGTAACGGTGAAGCTGAATCTGGTGAAGGATAAGTATGCCAGTATCGATTACACCCTCGCGGCTGTTGGTCAGCCGCGAGACGTGGCGAAAATCACCTTCTTCCCGACAAAAAAGCAGTCTCAGGCACCGTATGTTGACGGTGCCATTAACAGTTCGCCGATCGTGGCTGATTCGTTCTTTATTCTGCCGGATAAACCGATCGTGAATACTTACGCCTATGAAGCGACGACCAACCTCAACGTCGAGCTGAAAACCCCCATTCAGCCTGAAACGCCGGTCAGCTACACGATGTATTTCGGCACCTTCCCGGAAACCAGCCAACTGCGCCGCAGCGTGAACCAGTTCATCGATGCCGTGCGCCCCCGTCCGTATAAGCCTTACCTGCACTACAACAGCTGGATGGACATCGGCTTCTTTACACCTTACTCCGAGCAGGATGTGCTGGGGCGGATGGACGAGTGGAATAAGGAATTTATCACCGGACGCGGCGTGGCGCTGGACGCGTTCCTGCTGGACGACGGCTGGGACGACCTTACCGGGCGCTGGCTGTTTGGCCCGGCATTCAGCAACGGTTTTGGCAAGGTACGGGAAAAAGCCGACAGCCTGCACAGCTCGGTCGGGCTGTGGCTCTCACCGTGGGGAGGCTACAACAAGCCCCGCGACATTCGCGTCTCGCATGCAAAAGAGTATGGATTCGAAACCGTCGACGGGAAGCTGGCGCTGTCAGGGCCGAACTACTTTAAGAACTTCAATGAGCAGATCGTTAAGCTGATCAAAAACGAACATATTACCTCGTTCAAACTTGATGGGATGGGAAACGCCAATTCGCATATTAAGGGCAGTCCGTTCGCCTCGGATTTTGACGCCTCTATCGCCCTGCTGCATAACATGCGCAGCGCTAACCCAAACCTGTTTATCAACCTGACCACCGGGACCAACGCCAGCCCGTCCTGGCTGTTCTACGCTGATTCGATCTGGCGCCAGGGGGACGACATCAACCTGTACGGCCCTGGCACGCCGGTGCAGCAGTGGATGACCTACCGCGATGCGGAAACGTACCGCTCGATTGTGCGCAAGGGCCCGCTGTTCCCGCTGAACTCCTTGATGTACCACGGGATCGTCAGCGCGGAGAATGCCTACTACGGTCTGGAGAAGGTACAAACGGACAGCGATTTTGCCGACCAGGTCTGGAGCTACTTCGCGACCGGTACGCAGCTGCAGGAGCTGTATATCACCCCGTCAATGCTGAATAAGGCGAAGTGGGACACCCTGGCGCAGGCCGCGAAATGGTCCCGGGAAAACGCCAGCGTGCTGGTGGACACCCACTGGATAGGCGGCGACCCAACGGCGCTGCAGGTTTACGGCTGGGCATCATGGAGCAAGGACAAAGCGATTCTCGGCTTGCGTAACCCGTCGGATAAGCCGCAAAGCTACTACCTGGATTTGACGAGAGATTTCGAAGTCCCGACAGGAAACGCGGCGCAGTTTAGTCTGAAGGCGGTGTATGGCCGTAATTCAACCGTACCGGAGGCGTACAAAAACGCCGTGGTGATTACGCTGCAACCGCTGGAAACGCTGGTGTTTGAGGCGATACCTGCTAGCTAAAAGACGCTTAAAGATCTGTAGGCCGGGTAAGGCGTAGCCGCCCCCCGGCAAAAACGGGCAGGAGATGCCTTACTCCCCCTGCTGCTCCAGCGCATACTTATACAGCGCATTTTTCTTCACGCCGTGAATTTCTGCCGCCAGCGCAGCGGCTTTCTTCAGCGGCAGTTCCGCCTGCAGCAGCGCCAGCGTACGCAGCGCGTCGGCTGGAAGCGCGTCTTCTTCCGCCTTGTGCCCTTCGACGATCAGCACCATTTCACCCTTGCGGCGGTTTTCGTCTTCCTTCACCCACGCGAGCAGTTCACTTACCGGCGCACCGTGGATGGTTTCCCAGGTTTTGGTCAGCTCGCGCGCCAGCACCACGTAGCGGCCTTCCCCCCAGACGGTCACCATATCTTCCAGGCTCTCCAGCAGGCGGTGCGTGGATTCGTAGAAAATAAGGGTACGCGGTTCCGCTTCCAGGTCTTTTAAGACGTCGCGGCGGCCTTTGGATTTGGCAGGCAGAAAGCCTTCATAGCAGAAACGGTCAGACGGCAGACCTGCGGCGCTTAACGCAGCAATCGCGGCGCACGGTCCCGGCAGGGGTACCACGCGAATACCGGCTTCGCGACAGGTACGCACCAGGTGATAGCCCGGATCGTTGATCAGCGGCGTACCGGCATCGGAGACCAGGGCAATGTTTTGCCCCTCTTTCAGTTTGGCCACCAGCGTTTCGGCTTTTTGTTGCTCATTGTGATCGTGCAGAGCAAACAAACGGGCGTTAATCGCGAAATGTTGCAGCAGTAAGCCGGTATGGCGGGTGTCTTCAGCAGCAATTAAATCAACAGCTTGCAGTACGGTCAGCGCACGTTGGGTAATATCAGACAAATTCCCGATAGGAGTAGGTACAATATAAAGCTGGCCTTGAGAATTATCTGCCGTTTCGTGTTGTTTCATTGTTTCGTCCGTATTGCCGATTTAATATTGAGCATTGCGTAAAAAAAATCACTGGATACAGTATGGTACCGTTAACGTTTCTTCGAAAAAAAGCCGCGCGCAGCGTGCCGCTTCTGCTGGCAGCCCTGATCTTTGCAGGCTGTGGCACCCAGGCACCTGACCAGAGCACCGCCCATCTCCAGGGTTCTGCTCAGGCTGATTCTGGCTTTTATCTGCAACAAATGTCGCAGAGTTCAAATGATACCAAGACCAACTGGCAATTACTCGCCATTCGTGCACTGCTAAAAGAGGGTAAAACCCAGCGGGCAGCCGAACTGTTTAACCAGTTGCCAAAAGATCTTAACGACGCCCAGCGTCGTGAGCAGAGCCTGCTCTCTGCCGAGCTGAAAGTTGCGCTGAAAGATTACGCCGCCGCGAAGAAGATCCTCGGTGATATCGACGTGAGCGCGCTGGATAAAAACCAGCAGGCGCGCTTCTGGCAGGCGGGCATTACCGCTGAGCAGGGACGCCCTTCCCTGACCTTGCTCCGTGCGCTCGTCGCCCAAGAACCGCTGCTTGGCGGTGCTGATAAGCAGAAAAATATTGATGCCACCTGGCAAGCGCTGGCGTCGATGACGCAGGAACAGGCGCAGGCGCTGGTCATCAACGCGGATGAAAACGTCCTGCAGGGCTGGCTGGATCTGCAGCAGATGTGGTTTAACAACCGCAGCGACCCTAAGATGTTGAAAGCCGGCATTACGGACTGGCAGACGCGCTACCCGCAAAACCCGGGCGCGAAAATGCTGCCAACCCAGCTGGTGAACGTGCAGAACTTTAAGCCTGCCTCGACCAGCAAAATCGCCCTCCTTCTGCCACTCAACGGCCAGGCGGCGGTATTTGGACGCACCATTCAGCAGGGCTTTGAAGCGGCGAAAAACGGCACGACGGCGGTCACCGGCAGCGCCGTTCCCGCACAGGCGGCCCAGGCGGCTAACGTGAATGATGTTGTCAGCCCATCCGCCGCAGAGACCAGCGACCTGACCACGGCGCAAGCGCCAGCGCAGGGCACGATGCAAAACCCGGTGACGGCCCCGACGACGCCGGCACCGGTGCCAGCAACTCCGGCGCCGGCCGAGACGCAAGCGGCGCCAGCATCTGTTCCAGCGCCTGCCACAACAGCAGAACAGCCTCAACAGCAGCCTGCACAGCCAACTGCTCAACCTGCCGCGCAGCCGCAGTCCGTGGCAACCACCAGCGCCAACCCGGGCGCTGAATTGAAAATCTACGATACCAGTTCGCAGCCGCTGGACCAGGTTCTGGCGCAGGTTCAACAGGATGGCGCGAGCATCGTTGTCGGTCCGCTGCTGAAAAACAACGTGGAAGAGCTGATGAAGAGCAATACCACGCTGAACGTGCTGGCGCTCAACCAGCCAGAGCAGGTTCAGAACCGGGCCAATATCTGCTACTTCGCGCTCTCTCCGGAAGATGAAGCCCGCGATGCGGCGCGTCATATTCACGAGCAGGGTAAGCAGGCGCCGCTGTTGCTCATCCCACGCAGCGCGCTGGGCGATCGCGTGGCCAATGCCTTTGCCGATGAGTGGCAGAAGCTGGGCGGCGGCGTGGTACTGCAGCAGAAATTCGGTTCGGTCTCTGAACTGCGCGCGGGCGTCAACGGCGGGGCGGGTATCGCGCTTAACGGTAGCCCGGTCACCGCGAGCCTGCCACAGCAGCAGGGCGTGACGATTGGCGGCCTGACGATCCCTGCGCCGCCAACCGACGCGCAGATTAGCGGTGGCGGTAAAGTGGATGCGGCCTATATCGTTGCCACACCGCAGGAGATCGCCTTTATCAAACCGATGATTGCAATGCGTAACGGCAGCCAGAGCGGCGCAACGCTCTACGCCAGCTCCCGCAGCGCACAGGGCACCGCAGGCCCGGATTTCCGTCTGGAAATGGACGGTCTGCAGTACAGCGAAATCCCGATGCTGGCTGGCAGCAATCCATCCCTGATGCAGCAGGCGCTGAGCGCGGTGCGTAACGATTACTCTCTGGCGCGTCTGTATGCGATGGGGGTTGATGCGTGGGCGCTGGCGAACCACTTTACCCAGATGCGTCAGGTGCCGGGCTTCGAGCTTAACGGCAACACCGGCGATCTGACCGCCACTCAGGATTGTGTGATTAACAGGAAGTTATCATGGCTCAAATACCAGCAGGGGCAGATCGTCCCGGCCAGTTAAGCCGCAAACAGACCGGCGATGCGTGGGAGTTAAAGGCGCGTCGCTGGCTTGAAGGCAAAGGACTGCATTTCATCGCCGCCAACGTCCGCGGGCGTGGCGGCGAAATCGACCTGATCATGAAAGACGGTCAGGTCATCGTGTTTGTAGAAGTGCGCTTTCGACAGTCCTCCCGTTTTGGCGGTGCTGCCGCCAGCGTGACGCTCGCCAAACAACATAAATTATTACAGACTGCCCACTTGTGGCTTGCCCGCCATAATGGGAGTTTTGATACTGTGGATTGCCGGTTCGATGTGATAGCCTTCACCGGAAATGAGATCGAATGGCTTAAAAACGCTTTTGGCGAAGACGCATAATTAAGATTTAAAAGGGATAACGTGCTCGAAAGAATTAAAGTGTGCTTCACAGAAAGCATCCAGACTCAGATTGCCGCGGCGGAAGCCCTTCCGGATGCTATCTCGCGTGCCGCAATGACGCTGGTGCAATCCCTGCTAAACGGCAACAAAATTCTCTGTTGTGGCAACGGCACGTCAGCCGCCAACGCACAGCATTTTGCTGCCAGCATGATCAATCGTTTTGAAACAGAACGCCCGAGTTTACCTGCCATTGCACTTAATACCGATAATGTGGTCTTAACGGCGATTGCTAACGATCGTCTGCATGACGAAATTTACGCAAAGCAGGTGCGAGCTCTGGGTCATGCCGGAGATGTGCTTCTGGCCATCTCCACGCGCGGCAATAGCCGGGATATCGTCAAAGCCGTTGAAGCCGCCGTCACCCGCGACATGACCATCGTGGCCTTAACCGGCTATGACGGGGGTGAGCTGGCGGGTCTGCTTGGGCCGCAGGATGTGGAAATCCGCATTCCGTCTCACCGGAGCGCGCGTATTCAGGAAATGCATATGCTCACGGTGAACTGCTTATGTGACTTGATCGATAACACGCTTTTCCCTCACCAGGATGATTAAGGAGTTCTTATGAAGGCTTTATCGACCCTCGCAGTCCTTATGTCTGCATTACTGCTTCAGGGATGTATCGCTGCGGCCGTTGTGGGTACCGCCGCAGTAGGCACCAAAGCGGCAACCGATCCGCGCTCTGTGGGGACACAGGTGGATGACGGTACGCTGGAGCTGCGCGTCAACAGTGCGCTGTCGAAAGACGAACAGATCAAGAAAGAGGCGCGTATCAACGTGACGGCTTACCAGGGCAAAGTGCTGCTGGCAGGCCAGGCGCCGAATATGGAACTCGCCTCGCGTGCGAAACAGATTGCGATGGGCGTTGAAGGGACCACAGAGGTGTTTAACGAAGTGCGTCAGGGCAAGCCAATTGGCCTGGGTGATGCCTCTTCCGATACCTGGATCACCACCAAAGTGCGTTCTCAGCTGCTGGGTTCGGACCAGGTGAAATCCTCCAACGTGAAGGTGACGACGGAAAACGGTGAAGTGTTCCTGCTGGGTCTGGTGACCGACCGTGAAGGGAAAGCGGCGGCCGATATCGCCAGCCGGGTGAGCGGCGTGAAGCACGTCACCACCGCGTTTACTTACATTAAATAAAAAAATCCCCTCAAGTGAGGGGATTTTTTTGTAGGCCCGGTAAGCGTAGCGCCACCGGGCGTTTTTCACAGAAGCGCAATACTCCCCACCAGCACCCCACTCAACGCCACCAGCCCTGCGGTGAGCCACAGCGCTTTCGCCGGGAATGACTTACGCAGCATAATCAGCGACGGCAGACTGATGGCAGGCAGCGTGATGAGCAACGCCAGCGCCGGTGCGGTGCCCATGCCGGCCAGCATCATGGTCTGAACAATAGGAATTTCTGCGGCGGTAGGGATCACAAACAGGCAGCCTGCAACGGCCATCGCAATGACCCACAACAGCGTGTTGTCGATAGCGCCATCCGCATGCGGGAAGAGCCAGACGCGCGCCGCCCCGAGAACCAGCACCGCCAGGATATAGACCGGGATGGTGCTCCAGAAAAGCTGCCATAGCGCCCTGCCCCAGCGGGCAAAGAACCCGCCCTGCGGCTCGCTGACGTCCAGCTCAACAGACGCGGACTCTGGCGTCTTATCCTTCACCAGATTTTGCACCAGCGTCGCCACCACCAGCACGGTCAGCAGTCCGGCCACCAGACGAATGAACGCGAAATGCCAGCCCAGTACAAAACCCATAAACACCAGCGTCGCCGGATTGAGCAGCGGGTTGCCCATCCAGAACGCCAGTGCGCCACCCATTGATACGCGCTGGCGGCGCATCCCTGCCGCTACGGGTGCAGCACAGCAGGAGCACATCATGCTCGGCAGGGAGAAAATCGTCCCCAGCAGCGTCCCCTGAAAGCGCGGCTGCCCGAGGGTTTTCACCAGCCAGTTGCGCGGGATCAGCACCTGAATCAGTGAGCCCAGGATCACGCCCAGGACGGCAGCCTTCCAGACGGCAAGGAAGTAGACCATGGCATAGTCCCACGCCGCCTGAAGCGGATTGGCATCAGCCTGAGCGAGAATAGATTTACCGATGCTGTGCGTTTCGGCGGCGGTGAAGGCTTTGCCGTAGTACGGCTGCCATTTCACGTACCAGAGGCCAATAATGACCACGAGAAAGAAGAGTGCGGGCTTCCACCATTGAACAGGTGTTGCCGCCTGAGATGAAGACTGACCAGTCATAGCATTCCCCGGAGAGTATGAGTAATTAGCCGGGGGAGTTTACGCCTCGCCCTGCGCGATTTCACGCAGTTTTGCCGAAGGGATAATGTTTACGCCCGCTTTTGACGGGGCCAGTCCCTCTTTTAACATCGCCCGCGCGACATCCCGCGCCTCGATGGCTTTCCAGTTGCCGGGAAGGATCCGAAACAGCGGGGTCAGCATCGACTCGTTAAAGCGGCGCTCGTCGCGGTGGCCGATCAGCATCGAGGGACGCACAATCGTCAGTTGCTCCCATTTCTGCGCAATCAGTGCATCCTCCATCTTGCCCTTCACCTTGTTGTAGAAGAAAGGCGATCCGGCACTGGCGCCCAGCGCGCTGACCACCAGAAAATGTCTGGCCCCCAGCTTTTTCGCCGTAAGCGCGGTGTCCACCACCAGCGTATAGTCGGCGTGGATAAATGCCTCTTTGCTCCCCGCCTCCCGCCGCGTGGTGCCCAGACAGCAAAACGCGATATCAATGGGATCCTGCACCTGCGCCAGCGCATCCGTCAGTTGAGGATCGTGCGGATTAAAGACGCCGGAGATGTCCGCCAGCGGTCGACGCGTCGGGGCGGCGATGTAGTTCACGCGGCGATCCTGAATCAGCAGCCGCAGCAGATGATCGCCCACTAGCCCGGTAGCCCCGGTAATCAGTACCTGACTCATCGTATCCCCTTTACAGAATTGTCCGTTTGCGAACTCAGCGTCGTCGACCACACTTAGAAGTCTGTTACAGGTAAGTATTTACCACAAGCGGAGAAAAATCAGTCTGAAGCCAAAACAACGGAGGAAGCATGGGCAAGAAAATCGCAGTCTTGATTACCGACGAGTTTGAAGATTCAGAATTCACCTCTCCTGCAGAGGCGTTCCGCAAGGCGGGACATGAGGTCATCACCATTGAAAAAGAGGCGGGCAAAACGGTGAAAGGCCATAAGGGCGAGGCCAGCGTGACCATCGACGAGACTATCGATAACGTTATCCCCTCCGATTTTGACGCCCTGCTGTTACCCGGCGGCCATTCACCGGATTCCCTGCGCGGAGACGAGCGCTTCGTGACTTTCACCCGGGACTTTGTCTCTACCGGCAAACCGGTCTTTGCCATCTGTCACGGCCCGCAGCTGCTCATCAGCGCGGAGGTTGTCCGCGGGCGTAAGCTCACAGCGGTGAAACCGATCGTAATCGATCTGAAAAACGCGGGGGCCGAGTTTTACGATCAGGAGGTGGTCAACGACAAAGACCAGCTGATCACCAGCCGGACCCCGGACGATCTTCCGGCGTTTAACCGCGAAGCGCTACGCCTGCTCGGCGCGTAGCCAGTGCAGCTTCTTGCCAAAGCCCAGGGTGTTGTCGGTAAATTTCAGCTCATCAAGGCGGATTTCCCACACCGGGGCTTTTAGCGCAGCGGCAACCGGAAAGCGGCGCGTGTAGTGCTTACGACGCGCGTCGCTCTCTTCTCCGTCCAGACGACGGATTTCCCCTTTAAACTGTACCCCACGGATCAGCGCGACCGTTTTCGGCTGGCCATTCACCGTGCCCGCGACCTTCGCCTGCTGGCCGGTCATCTGCGCATGACGCGTTTTGTCTTCACTCATGATATAAAACGCGACGCGCTCCGGATCGTAGTAGTAAAACGCGTTTGCGCACCACATCTCACCCTCGCTGTAGACGCACCAGGTGACGACGTGCTGCTTCGCCAGCCAGCGGTTGATGGCTGCCAGTGTTTCCATTTTCGTTCTCTCTCATGCTATGGTGCGTTCACCTTAACATACTGAATCTGTTTACCGTGTGCTGGTTTCTCTATCTCGTCCGAACCGCTGATAACGCACTCTACACCGGGATCACCACCGATGTGGCGCGGCGTTTTTTACAACATCAAACGGGGAAAGGGGCAAAAGCACTGCGAGGGAAAGGGGAATTACAGCTCGCCTTTTCGGCGCCCGTCGGTGACCGATCGCTGGCGCTCAGGCTGGAATACCGCATCAAACAGCTGACGAAGCGCCAGAAAGAGCGCCTCGTGACCGGAGACGGCTCCTTTGAGGCGCTACGCGAGAGCCTGATTAAAAGCGATTGAAATGGTCGTGGTACTCGACCAGGCCATTGACGCCGTTGAGCGCGTCGTCCGCCAGACGGTGCACCTGGAATGCGGATTCCGTACCCGGCCAGCGGCAGCGCAGATCGTAATGCGCGGCCTGCTCGAAGCCTAAACGGCCATAGAAAGCCGGATCGCCCAGCGCAACAACGGCCGCATAACCGAACTCATTGAGCGAATCCAGTCCTTCATAGACCAGCTGACGCGCCAACCCCTGCCCGCGATAGTTTTCATCCACCGCCAGCGGTGCCATACCGACCCACTGCAGCTCTTCGCCCTGAACGGTGACCGGACTGAAGGCAACATAGCCCACCACCTGACCTTCGTCATCGGTGGCGACCAGCCCCAGCGTAATCAGACCGTCTTCGCGGAGATCGTGGACCAGCTGGGCTTCGGCATCGCTCGCGAAAGCACGGCGCAGCAGCGCATCGATCCCCGGCGCATCAATCCCTATTTCGACTCGAATCAGCATGGCTCACCTACTGAAGTGTGTTTACTGTCCGGCGGGGCTTTCAGCCCGGCCTCAACGAAATCTGCCATTTGCATCAACATCACGCGCAGCGCTTTCGGCATCTGCTCCAGCTCAATGGCATCCATTAAATTCTTCACGTACAGGCCCAGCTCCGTGTCGCCTTCAATCACCAGACGGCGCTGGAAGAAGAGCGTATCCGGATCCTGTTTACGCGCGGCGATCATCAGCAGATCGCTGGCGTTGGCGCTAAAGCTCACGTCCGCCTCGGCGGTTTCGCGGACGATCAGCTGGTCATTCTCAACGGAGGTAAACCAGCGCAGCCCGATGTCACGCACCTCAATGCTCAACCAGCGGCCTTCCAGGAATTCCAGCTCGCCATCCTGCAGCGCCTGGCGGAACTGCCAGCTCAGGACCTGCTCCAGCACCTGACGTTTAAGCGCGAACGGCGCCAGCTTGACCGGCACGCTCAGCATTGATGGGCCAAATTGTACGAGACGTGAACGCAGTTTATCCAGCACGAGCTTTACTCCCTGATATCTATAGTCCTGCTATTTTGCCATATCCGACGCACAACATAGCGGCGTAAATCAACAAACCGTCGTCCGGACAACCTCATTATTGGTGCCATCAATACGCCATTAGCTGCCTTAAATCAAAAATTGTCGCGTATGGGTTAATTAAAATCCCAGCTCGTTAACATTTTTGCGATCGATAACATCAGGATAAATTATGGAGCTGCTCTGCCCTGCCGGAAACCTTCCGGCGCTTAAGGCGGCCATCGAAAATGGGGCCGATGCGGTCTATATCGGGCTAAAAGATGACACCAATGCCCGCCATTTTGCTGGCCTTAACTTTACGGAGAAAAAGCTTCAGGAAGCCGTTAACTTCGTTCACCAGCACCGCCGCAAGCTGCATATCGCCATCAATACCTTTGCTCATCCTGACGGGTACGCCCGCTGGCAGCGCGCGGTGGATATGGCGGCACAACTGGGTGCCGATGCGCTGATTCTGGCCGACCTCGCCATGCTTGAGTATGCGGCAGAACGCTATCCCCATATTGAGCGCCACGTCTCTGTTCAGGCATCTGCCACCAACGAAGAGGCCGTGCGTTTTTATCACCGAAACTTTGACGTGGCCCGCGTGGTGCTGCCGCGCGTGCTCTCTATTCATCAGGTTAAGCAACTCGCACGCGTCACGCCAGTGCCGCTGGAAGTTTTTGCCTTTGGCAGCCTGTGCATTATGGCCGAAGGCCGTTGCTATCTTTCCTCGTATCTGACCGGCGAGTCGCCAAATACTGTCGGGGCCTGCTCCCCTGCCCGCTTTGTCCGCTGGCAGCAAACGCCGCAGGGGCTGGAATCCCGCCTGAATGAGGTGCTGATCGACCGCTATCAGGACGGTGAAAACGCCGGTTATCCCACCCTGTGTAAAGGCCGCTATCTGGTCGACGGCGAGCGCTATCACGCGCTGGAGGAGCCGACCAGCCTCAACACGCTGGAGCTGCTGCCGGAACTGCTGGCGGCCAATATTGCCTCGGTGAAAATCGAAGGTCGCCAGCGTAGCCCGGCCTACGTGAGCCAGGTGGCGAAAGTGTGGCGTCAGGCCATCGACCGCTGCATGGCGGACCCGCAGAACTACGCTCCGCAGCAGGCCTGGATGGAGACGCTCGGATCGATGTCCGAAGGCACGCAAACCACGCTGGGCGCGTATCACCGTAAATGGCAGTGAGAAAATCATGAAATATTCATTAGGGCCGGTGCTCTACTACTGGCCAAAAGAGACGCTGGAAGATTTTTACCAACAGGCCGCCACCAGCAGCGCCGATGTGATTTACCTCGGCGAGGCGGTGTGCAGCAAGCGCCGCGCCACCAAAGTGGGCGACTGGCTGGAGATGGCGAAAAGCCTGGCCGGCAGCGGCAAGCAGGTGGTGCTCTCCACGCTCGCGCTGGTGCAGGCCTCTTCCGAACTGGGCGAGCTGAAACGCTACGTAGAGAACGGCGAGTTCCTGCTGGAAGCGAGCGATCTCGGCGTGGTGAACATGTGCGCCGAACGCAAGCTGCCGTTTGTCGCGGGCCATGCCCTGAACTGCTACAACGCCGTGACCCTTCGCCTGCTGCTCAAACAGGGCATGACGCGCTGGTGCATGCCGGTTGAACTCTCCCGCGACTGGCTGGCAAACCTGCTCACGCAGTGCGAAGAGCTGGACATTCGCAACAAGTTTGAAGTGGAAGTGCTGAGCTACGGGCATCTGCCGCTGGCCTATTCCGCCCGCTGCTTTACCGCACGCTCGGAAGACCGTCCGAAAGACGAGTGCGAAACCTGCTGCATTAAGTACCCAAACGGGCGCAGCATGCTGTCGCAGGAGAACCAGCAGGTGTTTGTTCTCAACGGTATTCAGACCATGAGCGGCTATGTCTATAACCTCGGCAACGAGCTGGCGTCGATGGACGGGCTGGTAGATATGGTGCGTCTGTCGCCGCTCGATACCGGCGTGTTCGCGATGCTGGACGCCTTCCGCGCTAACGAAAACGGTGCCGCTCCGCTGCCGCTGACGGCGAACAGCGACTGTAACGGCTACTGGAAGCGTCTGGCCGGGCTGGAACTTCAGGCCTAAAAAAAGGCTCACTTTGTTAACAACGGTTATCATTTTTTAATGCAGTATTAAAGATTCACCGTCGACAAAGTGAGCTGTTATGACTGACAAAACCCTTCCGTTTTCGGTGCTGGATCTGGCGCCGATCCCACAAGGCTCCTCGGCGAGAGAAGCCTTTTCGCACTCTCTGGATCTGGCTCAGCTGGCCGAAAAGCGTGGCTATCACCGCTACTGGCTGGCCGAACACCACAACATGGTGGGCATTGCCAGCGCCGCCACCTCGGTACTGATTGGTTATCTGGCGGCAAATACCACCACGCTGCACCTGGGCTCCGGCGGCGTGATGCTGCCGAACCACGCCCCGCTGGTGATCGCCGAGCAGTTCGGCACGCTGAATACCCTCTATCCGGGCCGTATCGATTTAGGGCTTGGCCGTGCGCCGGGCAGCGATCAGCCGACCATGCGCGCCCTGCGTCGCCATATGAGCGGCGATATTGATAACTTCCCGCGCGACGTGGCCGAACTGGTGGACTGGTTCGACGCACGTGACCCGAACCCGCACGTGCGCCCGGTACCTGGTTACGGCGAGAAGATCCCGGTTTGGCTGCTGGGCTCAAGCCTCTACAGCGCGCAGCTCGCCGCCCAACTGGGGCTGCCGTTTGCGTTTGCCTCCCATTTCGCGCCGGATATGCTGCATCAGGCGCTGCATCTTTACCGCACGCACTTCAAACCGTCCGAGCGTCTGGAGAAACCGTACGCGATGGTGTGTATCAACATCATTGCTGCCGACAGCAATCGCGACGCGGAATTCCTGTTCACCTCCATGCAACAGGCGTTTGTGAAGCTGCGTCGCGGAGAGACGGGCCAGCTTCCGCCGCCGGTGGAGAATATGCATCAGCTGTGGTCAGCTTCAGAGCAGTATGGCGTTCAGCAGGCGCTGAGCATGTCGCTGGTAGGCGATAAAGCGAAAGTGCGTCACGGGCTGGAGGCGGTGCTGCGTGAAACGCAGGCGGATGAAATTATGGTTAACGGCCAGATTTTCGATCACCAGGCGCGTTTGCACTCGTTTGATTTAGCCATGCAGGTGAAAGAGGAGTTGGTGGGGTAGTTTTTTGCCGGATGGCGGCTACGCCTTATCCGGCCTACGCGATCCCTGTAGGCCCGGTAAGCGTAGCGCCACCGGGCTTTGCATTTACTGATAGACAGGCAACAGATTAAAACTCGACAGCACGTGTACCAGGGCATTGCCCGCGCCGAACACCAGGATCAGCGCAATCATCGGCTTACCGCCCCAGACGCGGAATTTCGGGCTACCGAAGCGTTTACGTGATTTACGCGCCAGCAGCGCGGGCACTATTGCCGCCCAGATGGTTGCCGCCAGTCCGGCATAGCCGATCGCGTACAGGAAGCCGTTCGGCCACAGCAGGCCGCCCACAATCGGCGGCAGGAAGGTCAGCAGCGCGGTTTTAAAACGCCCCATCGCAGAATCATCAAAGCCGAACAGATCCGCCAGGTAGTCAAACAGGCCCAGCGTCACGCCGAGGAAAGAGCTCGCCACCGCAAAGTTAGAGAAGATAACCAGCAGCAGATCCAGGCTGCGGCTGTTCAGCACGCCGCTCAGCGCCTGCACCAGCACGTCAATGTTACCGCCCTTCTGCGCAATACCGATAAATTCCGGGCGCGGGATGTTGCCCATCGTTCCGAGCAGCCAGATGACATACAGCGCCAGCGCCAGCAGCGTGCCGTAGACCAGACACTTCACAATGGTGCGCGGATCTTTGCCGTAGTACTTCATCAGGCTCGGCACGTTACCGTGGTAGCCGAACGACGCCAGACAGAACGGCAGCGTCATCAGCAGGTACGGCGTATAGGAGGTATTCACTTCGGCAACGTTAAACAGCGTGGCGGGCGTCACGTGCCCCAGCAGGCTGCCGAAGGTCAGGAAGAAGGTGATGACCTTCGCGCCCAGTACGATTGCCGTCATCCGGCTTACCGCTTTGGTACTCATCCAGACGATAAACGCCACGCCCAGCGCAAAGCACAGCCCGGCCAGACGCGCCGGAACGTTCAGCGACATCTCAGAGAAGGTGTGATGCAGAATCGAACCGCTCGCCGAAATATATGCGTAGGTCAGGATATAGAGCACAAACGCGATGGACAGACCGTTCACCAGGTTCCAGCCTTTGCCCAGCAGGTCTTTGGTAATGGTGTCAAAGCTCGCGCCAATGCGGTAGTTCAGGTTGGCTTCGAGGATCATCAGCCCGGAATGAAGCATACAGAACCAGGTAAAGACCAGCGCGGCCAGCGACCAGAAGAACCACGCACCGGACATGACCACGGGCAGGGAGAACATCCCGGCACCTATAATGGTTCCGCCGATGATCACCACGCCGCCAAGCAGCGAAGGTGACGTTTGGGTGGTGGTTAGTGTCGCCATACAGCCTTTTCTCCAGTCAATCATGCGGTTCTGCATTTTAATGTGACGCACTGTACCAGTACAAGAGTACAAAGGGAATAAAAAAAGCCCCGATAGCATGTATCGGGGCTGTATATTTTACTTTACGTCAGAAGCGTAAGGCTTACGCGTCACCGAAACGACGACGGCTGGTGCCTTCTTCACGACGTGGACCACGGCTTTCGCGGCGCTCGCCGGAGAAACGACGACCTTCACCACCGCGACCTTCGCTGCGACCGCCTTCACGACGCTCGCCGCCGAAACCGCGACCACCACCACGGCGTTCGCCGCCACGGTCAGGACGTGGCTGTGCATCGCCCAGCAGCTGCATGTTCATCGGCTTGTTCAGGATGCGGGTACGCGTAAAGTGCTGCAGTACTTCACCCGGCATGCCTTTTGGCAGCTCGATGGTTGAGTGGGATGCGAACAGCTTGATGTTACCGATGTAACGGCTGCTGATGTCGCCTTCGTTAGCGATCGCGCCAACGATGTGACGAACCTCAACGCCATCATCACGGCCCACTTCAATGCGGTACAGTTCCATGTCGCCTGCGTCGCGACGTTCACGACGTGGACGGTCTTCACCACCACGCTCTGGACGGTCACCACGTGGGCCACGATCGTTACGGTCGCCACGACGTTCGAAGCGATCGTCACGGTCACGGAATTCACGCTTAGGACGCATCGGCGCATCTGGTGGCACGATCAGGCTACGTTCGCCCTGAGCCATTTTCAGCAGTGCTGCAGCCAGGGTTTCCATATCCAGCTCTTCGCCTTCAGCAACAGGCTGAATCTGCGACAGCAGCGCACGGTACTGATCCAGATCGCTGCTTTCCAGCTGCTGCTGTACTTTGGCGGCGAATTTTTCCAGACGGCGTTTGCCCAGCAGCTCTGCGTTTGGCAGGTCCGCTTCTGGAATGGTCAGCTTCATGGTGCGTTCGATGTTACGCAGCAGACGACGCTCGCGGTTCTCAACGAACAGCAGCGCACGGCCAGCACGACCCGCACGACCGGTACGGCCGATACGGTGAACGTAAGACTCGGAATCCATCGGGATGTCGTAGTTAACAACCAGGCTGATACGCTCAACGTCCAGACCACGTGCTGCCACGTCGGTTGCAATCAGGATATCCAGACGACCGTCTTTCAGACGCTCCAGAGTCTGCTCACGCAGGGCCTGGTTCATGTCACCGTTCAGCGCTGCGCTGTTATAGCCGCTACGCTCCAGGGCTTCAGCCACTTCCAGGGTCGCGTTTTTGGTACGAACGAAGATAATCGCCGCATCAAAATCTTCCGCTTCCAGGAAACGTACCAGCGCTTCGTTTTTACGCATACCGTACACAGACCAGTAGCTCTGGCTGATGTCCGGGCGAGTGGTTACGCTGGACTGAATACGCACTTCCTGCGGCTCTTTCATGAAGCGGCGGGTAATGCGACGGATAGCTTCCGGCATGGTTGCAGAGAACAGCGCGGTCTGATGACCGTCCGGGATCTGCGCCATAATGGTTTCAACGTCTTCGATGAAGCCCATACGCAGCATTTCATCTGCTTCATCCAGTACCAGACCGCTCAGTTTAGAGAGGTCCAGGGTACCGCGCTTCAGGTGATCCAGCAGACGGCCCGGCGTACCGACAACAATCTGTGGGCCCTGGCGCAGGGCGCGTAACTGCACGTCATAACGCTGGCCGCCGTACAGGGCAACCACGTTTACGCCGCGCATATGTTTAGAGAATTCCGTCATGGCTTCTGCAACCTGAACAGCCAGTTCACGGGTTGGAGCCAGAACGAGGATCTGCGGTGCACGCAGGTCCGGATCAATGTTGTTCAGCAGCGGCAGCGAGAACGCTGCAGTTTTACCGCTACCAGTCTGGGCCATGCCCAGCACGTCACGACCAGAAAGCAGGTGTGGGATACACTCAGCCTGGATCGGAGATGGTTTTTCGTAACCCAGATCGTTAAGGGCTTCAAGGATAGGAGCCTTCAGGCCCAGATCTGCAAAAGTGGTTTCGAATTCAGCCATGTAGTACGAGTGCCTCAATGTCAATGGCGGCCAGTCTACTTAGCTCATCGTGAAAATGATTAGCAATTTTCATTGAAAAGTGTGAACCGGCTCAAAGTAGGTGTATTGACGAACAACAACGCCCTCACCAGTTAAGGTGATGGCAATCAAAAGATTACGGGCTGATGTTTATGTCGTCAGCTATTGCTGGTCCGATTCTGCCAGGTCGTCTTGCTCCTGGCCCAAGAGCGATAATTCCAACAATGCATAACGGTGCTCAACGAAGTTGTGTACGTTGTTAGCAACCGCTAATTTGAACAGTGCCGTAGCGCTGTCCTTATCCCCCAGACTTAGGTAGTACTTACCTAAATAGAAGTTGGTTTCACTGAGATGCTCAGCGAGCGAGGTGTTATCCGTTGCGTCCGCCTTGAGGCGTTCCATCAGCGTTGCTTCGCTAATGTTGCCCAGGTAGAACTCGACAATGTTCCATCCCCACTGTTCCTTGTCCGATTTATCGAAGCGCTGTTTCAGTGCCTCTTTTGCCTGCTTCTCATCGAGCTTCCGCTCAACGATGTAAAGCCACAGGCTACGGAAAGGATCATTAGGATCGTCTTGATAAAACGCCAGCAGATCATCTTGCGCTAACTTGTCACGACCGCCGTAATACAATGCGATACCGCGATTCAAGTGCGCGTAGTTGTAAGTTGGATCAAGCTCAAGTACAGAATCAAACGCTTCATAGGCAGCATCAAAATTGCCTGCCTGCGTTAAATAAATGCCTAAGTAATTGAATACTTCAGGCATATCAGGTCGGATAGCCAGCGCTTGTGAAAAATCATTTCGCGCCAATGCCCTCAGACCGAGACTATCATACAACACTCCGCGCTCATATAAAAGCTGTGCGCGTTCGTCATCGGTTAAAGCCCGACTGGCAAGTATTTGTTCCATGCGTGCCAGGATCACTTCCTGCTGCAAAGTCGGTTGCAATGGCACTGCGAGGACTTCGCTCTTACGCCAGGCAGAGTTGCTGCATCCTGCCAGCGTTAAAGCTGTCGCAACGAAACACCAGCGCAAAAAAGGCTTCATTTCCCACTCCCGAAGACAACTATTGGATGAACGTCCTGTCCCCCGGCGGCTTAACAAGGCGTCCTGCCTGATAATAGGCCCTCCGCAAAGCGGAGGGCAAATGGCAACTTACTCGCCTTGCTGTTCTGCGGCCTGTGCTTCTGGCGCAGCAGCTGGCTGAGACTGCTCGGTTGCTTCTTTAATGCTCAGACGGATACGGCCCTGGCGATCAACTTCCAGAACTTTAACCGGTACTTCCTGACCCATCTGCAGGTAATCGGTCACTTTCTCAACGCGCTTGTCAGCGATCTGAGAGATGTGAACCAGACCTTCTTTACCGCCACCGATGGCAACGAACGCGCCAAAGTCAACGATACGGGTCACTTTACCTGCATAGACGCGGCCCACTTCGATTTCTGCAGTGATTTCTTCGATGCGACGGATCGCGAATTTCGCTTTCTCGCCGTCGGTTGCTGCGATCTTCACAGTACCGTCATCTTCGATTTCGATGGTGGTGCCAGTCTCTTCGGTCAGCGCACGGATTACGGAACCGCCCTTACCGATAACATCTTTGATCTTGTCTGGATTGATCTTGATGGTGTGAATACGCGGTGCGAATTCAGAGATATCACCGCGTGGCGCGTTGATAGCCTGTTCCATCACGCCCAGGATGTGCAGACGCGCACCTTTAGCCTGGTTCAGAGCAACCTGCATGATCTCTTTGGTGATACCTTCAATTTTGATATCCATCTGCAGCGCAGAGATACCGTCGCGGGAACCCGCCACTTTGAAGTCCATATCGCCCAGGTGGTCTTCGTCGCCCAGAATGTCAGACAGAACAACATAGTTGTCGCCTTCTTTCACCAGGCCCATTGCGATACCCGCAACGGCGGCTTTGATTGGCACGCCTGCATCCATCAGCGCCAGAGAGGCACCACACACGGAAGCCATAGAAGAAGAACCGTTGGATTCGGTGATTTCAGACACCACACGTACGGTGTACGGGAATTTGTCTGCTTCTGGCATGACTGCCAGCACGCCGCGCTTCGCCAGACGACCGTGACCAATTTCACGACGCTTCGGCGAGCCAACCATACCGGTTTCGCCTACGGAGTACGGAGGGAAGTTGTAGTGGAACAGGAAGCTGTCAGTACGCTCGCCCATCAGTTCGTCGATGATCTGTGCGTCACGTGCCGTACCCAGGGTCGCGGTAACCAGCGCCTGCGTTTCGCCACGGGTGAACAGCGCGGAACCGTGAGTACGTGGCAGCACGCCAGTACGCACATCCAGACCACGGATCATGTCTTTTTCACGGCCATCGATACGCGGCTCGCCTGCCAGAACGCGGCTACGAACAACGTTTTTCTCGATAGCATGCAGAATTTCGCTCAGCTCGTTAGCATCCAGCGTTTCGTCTTCAGCAACCAGCGTTGCGATAGTTTCAGACTTGATCACGTCAACCTGAGCGTAACGCTCCTGTTTGTCAGTGATGCGGTACGCATCGCTCAGACGAGATTCTGCCAGAGCTGCAACGCGTGCATTCAGTGCGTCGTTAGCTGCTTCTGGCTGCCAGTCCCAACGTGGTTTACCGGCTTCTTTCACCAGATCGTTGATGTTCTGGATAACAACCTGCTGCTGGTCATGGCCGAAGACCACAGCACCCAGCATCTGGTCTTCGCTCAGCAGTTCAGCTTCGGATTCAACCATCAGCACAGCGGCTTCAGTACCCGCAACCACCAGGTCCAGCTTACTTTCTTTCAGCTCTTCCTGAGTTGGGTTCAGCACGTACTGGTCATTGATGTAACCGACGCGCGCGGCACCGATTGGGCCATTGAATGGAATACCAGACAGTGACAGGGCAGCGGACGCACCGATCATCGCCACGATGTCCGGGTTAACCTGTGGGTTAACGGAAACAACGGTCGCGATAACCTGTACTTCGTTAACGAAGCCTTCCGGGAACAGCGGACGAACCGGGCGGTCAATCAGACGCGCGATCAGGGTTTCGCCTTCGCTTGGACGGCCTTCACGACGGAAGAAGCCACCCGGGATTTTACCCGCAGCGTAGGTACGCTCCTGGTAGTTAACGGTCAGCGGGAAGAAGTCCTGACCTGGTTTAGCTTTTTTCTGGCCCACAACGGTAACGAATACCGCGGTGTCATCCATGCTTACCATAACGGCAGCAGTAGCCTGACGTGCCATCATGCCGGTTTCCAGCGTGACGGTATGTTGACCATACTGGAATTTACGAACGATCGGATTCAGCAAAGTTCTGTCCTTTCTTAAATGTTTGACAGCACACCACCGGTGTGCTGTCGATTTGACCCGACCTTCTTCGCATCCTCGCGACTAATGACAACCAACACCCCCCTGGGTGAAGCCTCTCATTAGCCGCGCGAACCTCTGCAATGAAGATCATTTATAGCAACAATACAATAGTTTCCAGTGAATTGCTGCCGTCTGCTTGAAAAAAGGGGCCATCAGGCCCCCTTTTCTGAAACTCGCAAGAATTAGCGACGCAGACCCAGACGCTCGATCAGCGCGGTGTAGCGTGCAACATCTTTACGTTTCAGGTAGTCGAGCAGTTTACGACGCTGAGAAACCATACGCAGCAGACCACGACGGCTGTGGTGATCTTTTTTGTGCTCTGCAAAGTGACCCTGCAGGTGGTTAATCTGTGCAGTCAGCAGTGCAACCTGAACTTCGGTAGAACCGCTGTCGTTAGTACCACGACCAAACTCAGAAACGATTTTAGCTTTAGCTTCAACGCTTAGAGACATTTTCAAACTCCAAAGTATAAAGAATGTAAGGATGCCGATCTCTAATTCAGCAATCCCATGTACGCCCCGCAGATTGTTAAACAATTTACCAGGCGTTAAGCGGCGATATTCTACTCGTCTCCCCTGCTTATCGCAAGGTGAGCCGTTATCACCGTCACGCGTCGACCGGATATTCGACGACCAGACGACGCGGCGCAACGCGCCCTTCGCCATCCATTTCGCCCATCCCGATGAATTTCCCTTCGTCACCTTCGGTCACGCGCACCAGACCTTCCAGCGGAGCATCCGCCGTACGAACCGGGTTGCCGTTCTTAAAGTAAACGGACGATGTTAAAGGAAGATTAACAACCGGGAAGTCCGCAGCCGGACTGTCCATCGGCATCAGCAGCGGATCCAGCAAATCTGCCGGCGCGATCCCCTGCGCTTCCGCCTGTTCAACCAGCTCGCGCAAATGTTCCAGGGTCACCATCCGCTCCACCGGATACTTGCTCACCGCCAGACGACGCAGGTAAATCACATGCGCGCCACAGCCCAGCTTTTCACCGAGGTCGTCGATGATGGTGCGAATATAGGTCCCTTTCGAACAGTGCACTTCCAGCTCCAGCTCATCGCCTTCGTGGCGAATAAAGAGCAGCTCATACACGGTAATCGGACGGGCTTCACGCGGGACCTCAATGCCCTGGCGCGCATATTCGTAGAGTTTTTTCCCCTGATACTTCAGCGCCGAATACATCGACGGTACCTGCATCGTATCCCCACGGAAGCTCTCCAGCGCCGCATCAAGCTGCTCCGCGCTGAACGTCACCGGACGCTCCTCCACGACCTGACCATCCGCGTCGGAGGTATCCGTGCGCTGGCCCAGCTTAGCGATAACGCGATAACGCTTATCGGAGTCGAGCAGGTACTGGGAAAACTTTGTCGCCTCTCCCAGACAGACCGGCAGCATGCCGGTTGCCAGCGGGTCGAGCGCGCCGGTGTGGCCCGCACGGTTGGCGTTAAAAATACGCTTCACTTTCTGCAGCACGTCGTTGCTGGAAGCGCCCTGGGGTTTATCCAGCAGCAGCACACCATGCACGTCGCGACCACGACGACGAGGACGACTCATCAGTCCTCCTTGCTGTCGTCCGCCGGGTTAACACGACGCTCATCGTCATGTTTAACCACGCTGGTCACCAGGTTGGACATACGCATACCTTCGACCAGCGAATTGTCGTAGAAGAAGGTCAGTTCAGGCACGATACGCAGGCGCATCGCCTTACCGAGCAGAGAGCGGATGAAACCAGACGCTTCCTGCAGCGCTTTGATGCCGTTTTTCACTGCGGCTTCGTCCTGATCGTTCAGGAAGGTGACGAACACTTTGGCATAGGCCAGGTCACGGGACATTTCCACACCGGAAACGGTGGTCATCATGCCGACGCGTGGGTCTTTAATTTCACGTTGCAGAATGAGTGCGATCTCTTTCTGCATTTCCTGCGCTACGCGCTGAGGGCGACCAAATTCTTTCGCCATAATAAATTCTCCAGACAAAAAAGGGGCTAAAGCCCCTTTTTGAAATTATTGCCGGGTGGCGCGAGGCGATCCCGGCTTACAATCGGTAATTAAGCGATGGTACGCTGAATTTCGATGATCTCGAACACTTCGATCATATCGCCAACGCGAACGTCGTTGTAGTTCTTCACGCCGATACCACATTCCATGCCGTTACGGACTTCGTTAACGTCATCTTTGAAGCGGCGCAGGGATTCCAGCTCGCCTTCGTAGATAACCACGTTGTCACGCAGTACGCGGATTGGGTTGTGACGCTTGATGTTACCTTCGGTAACCATACAGCCCGCGATCGCACCGAATTTCGGTGATTTGAACACGTCACGTACTTCAGCCAGACCGATGATCTGCTGTTTCAGCTCAGGAGACAGCATGCCGCTCATCGCTGCTTTCACTTCGTCGATCAGGTTATAGATGACGGAGTAGTAACGCAGATCCAGACTTTCGGATTCAATCACTTTACGCGCAGACGCATCCGCACGAACGTTGAAGCCAACCAGGATAGCGTTGGACGCAGCAGCCAGGGTTGCGTCTGTTTCGGTGATACCACCTACGCCAGAACCGATGATCTTCACTTTCACTTCGTCGGTGGACAGTTTCAGCAAGGAGTCGGAGATCGCTTCCACAGAGCCCTGAACGTCGGCTTTCAGCACGATGTTCACTTCGTGAACTTCGCCCTCGGTCATGTTGGCAAACATGTTCTCGAGTTTAGATTTCTGCTGACGAGCCAGTTTAACTTCACGGAATTTGCCCTGACGATACAGTGCCACTTCACGCGCTTTCTTCTCGTCACGCACAACGGTCACTTCGTCACCGGCAGCCGGAACACCGGACAGACCCAGGATTTCCACTGGAATGGACGGACCCGCTTCCAGCACTTCCTGACCCAGTTCGTTACGCATCGCACGAACGCGACCGTATTCGAAACCGCACAGAACGATATCGCCTTTATGCAGCGTACCTTCACGAACCAGAACGGTAGCAACCGGGCCACGTCCTTTATCCAGGAAGGATTCGATAACCGCACCGCTCGCCATACCGTTACGGATGGCTTTCAGCTCCAGAACTTCGGCCTGCAGCAGGATCGCGTCCAGCAGTTCGTCGATACCGGTACCCGCTTTCGCAGACACGTGTACGAACTGGCTTTCGCCGCCCCACTCTTCCGGCAGGATACCGTACTGGGAGAGTTCGTTTTTAACACGATCGGGATCCGCTTCTGGCTTATCGATCTTGTTCACGGCAACCACAACCGGCACACCGGCTGCTTTCGCGTGCTGGATAGCTTCGATGGTCTGCGGCATGACGCCGTCGTCCGCCGCAACAACCAGAACAACGATATCCGTCGCCTGAGCACCACGAGCACGCATAGAGGTAAACGCGGCGTGGCCCGGGGTATCCAGGAAGGTGATCATACCGTTGTCAGTTTCTACGTGGTATGCACCGATGTGCTGGGTAATCCCACCCGCTTCGCCAGAGGCAACCTTGGTAGAGCGAATGTAGTCAAGCAGAGAGGTCTTACCGTGGTCAACGTGACCCATGATGGTCACTACCGGTGCGCGCGGTTCTGCCGCAGCACCTGTGTCACGGTCGCTCATTACTGCTTCTTCCAGCTCGTTTTCACGACGCAGGATAACTTTGTGGCCCATCTCTTCCGCAACCAGCTGTGCAGTTTCCTGATCGATCACCTGGTTGATGGTTGCCATCGCGCCCAGCTTCATCATCGCTTTGATGACCTGAGAGCCTTTAACCGCCATCTTGTTCGCCAGTTCGCCAACGGTAATGGTTTCGCCGATCACAACGTCACGGTTAACGGCCTGAGCCGGCTTCTGGAAGCCCTGCTGCAGAGCGGAACCTTTACGCTTGCCGCCTTTACCACCGCGAACAGCCGCGCGTGCTTCTTCACGGTCAGCTTTGGATTCAGCGTGCTTGTTACCTTTTTTCGCCGGACGCGCTGCTTTTGCATTACGACCACGGCCACGGCCGCCTTCTACTTCACGGTCATTATCATCTTCAGCCTGACGTGCGTGCTGAGAAGTGGTCACGTGATAGTCGCTGGTGTCTTCAGACTGCTCAGCGGTATCAACACCGTTCTTCTCATTTTCTTCAGCCATACGACGCGCTTCTTCGGCGACGCGGCGAGCTTCTTCTTCCAGCTTACGGCGGGCTTCTTCTTCCGCTTTACGCTTCAGCTCGGCAGCTTCATTTTCACGGCGGGCTTTTTCAGCCTGGGCGGTTTTGGTCATTTCGTCTGTCTGTTGATTGCTCACTTTGTCTTTTTCCGCAGCGTCACGCTTCACTTTATCACTTGCGTCGCGTTTCGCTTTTTCTGCGGCCTCACGTTCAGCTTTTAATTCTGCTTCACGTTTGGCGGCTGCTTCCGCCTCACGCTGAGCTTGTTCTTCCGCTTCACGCTGTGCCTGCTCTTCCGCGGCAAGGCGTTCTGCCTCTTGCGGATCACGTTTTACAAAGGTGCGCGTCTTGCGGACTTCAATTTGTACCGATTTGCTTTTGCCACCGGTACCAGGGATGTTTAACGTGCTACGCGTTTTGCGCTGCAGCGTTAACTTGTCAGGCGTAGAGCCGTGTTCACGGTTCAGGTGCGTTAACAAGGTTTGTTTTTCTTGCGCGGTCACCGAGTCATCAGCGGACTTCGGGATCCCTGCATCAGCAAATTGCTGTACCAGG
The DNA here is from genome assembly GCF_020567405.1 of Enterobacter sp. TCD1-1. Lineage (NCBI taxonomy): Bacteria > Pseudomonadati > Pseudomonadota > Gammaproteobacteria > Enterobacterales > Enterobacteriaceae > Enterobacter > Enterobacter sp. TCD1-1. The sequence continues at coordinate 327,009 of NZ_JAJCXF010000002.1, forward strand.
CGGTCCACGGAGGTCTGAATCTCAGCAGCCAGCGATTTTACAGTTACATCAGTCATGCTGTTCCTTCCTGCTACAGTTTATTACGCTTCGTCGCCGAACCAGCAAATATTACGTGCGGCCATGATGAGCTCGCCGGCTTTCTCGTCGGTTAAACCTTCGATATCAGCCAGGTCATCAACGCCTTGCTCAGCGAGATCTTCCAGCGTACAAACACCACGGGCAGCCAGCTTGAACGCAATCGCACGATCAAGACCTTCCAGATTCAGCAGGTCATCAGCCGGCTTCTTATCGCCAAGGCTTTCTTCCTGAGCCAGTGCCAGGGTGGTCAGTGCGTTTTTAGCGCGTTCACGCAGGGCTTCAACGGTTGGTTCATCCAGACCGTCAATTTCCAGCAGCTCTTTCATTGGCACATAGGCCAGTTCTTCCAGCGTAGAGAAACCTTCTTCAACCAGAACAGTGGCGAAGTCTTCGTCAATATCCAGGTATTTCGTGAAGGTGTCGATCGCCGCATGGGCTTCAGCCTGATGCTTAGCCTGCAGGTCATCAACGGTCATGACGTTGAGTTCCCAGCCGCTCAGCTGTGACGCCAGGCGTACGTTCTGACCGTTACGGCCGATTGCCTGCGCCAGGTTGCCCGCTTCAACAGCGATATCCATGGTGTGTTTGTCTTCGTCAACAACGATAGACGCCACATCAGCCGGAGCCATTGCGTTGATCACGAACTGCGCCGGGTTGTCATCCCACAGAACGATATCAATACGTTCGCCGCCCAGCTCAGTAGAAACTGCCTGGACACGCGCACCGCGCATACCGACGCAAGCACCGACCGGGTCGATACGCTTGTCGTTGGTTTTCACCGCAATTTTCGCACGGGAGCCCGGATCGCGAGCCGCCGCTTTAATCTCAATAACTTCTTCACCGATTTCCGGTACTTCGATACGGAACAGTTCTACCAGCATTTCTGGTTTAGAACGGGTCACGAAGAGCTGTGCACCACGCGCTTCAGGACGAACGGCGTACAGAACACCGCGAATACGGTCGCCTGGGCGGAAGTTTTCACGCGGCAGCATATCTTCACGCAGGATCACGGCTTCAGCGTTACCCGGCAACCCTTCGGATTTGATCTCCAGGGAGATGTTGTCGCGGTTCACTTTCTTCACCACGCCGGTGATGATTTCGCCTTCCTGATCGCGGAACTGATCGACAACCAGCGCGCGCTCGGCTTCGCGCACTTTCTGCACGATAACCTGTTTAGCGGTCTGGGTGGTGATACGGTCGAAGGTCACAGATTCAATCTGATCTTCAACGTAGTCACCCACGTTCAGACTTTCGTCTTCAAAACGGGCGGCTTCCAGCGTGATCTCTTTGGTCGGCTGGGTCACTTCTTCAACGATTACCCAACGACGGAATGTATCGAAGTCACCGCTTTTACGATCGATTTCTACGCGAACATCGATCTCTTGTTCGTATTTTTTCTTGGTTGCTGTAGCCAGTGCACTTTCCAGCGCTTCAAAAATCTTCTCACGCGGCAGTGATTTCTCGTTGGAGACGGCTTCAACAACAGCCAAAATTTCTTTGTTCATCGCGGGCTTTTCACCTCAATCCAGACTGTTAAAAGTGGGGAACCAGGTTCGCCTTCTGGATATTACTCAGCGCGAACACTTCATCTTTGCCTTCGACTGTCACCGTGATCATTTCACCATCAACGGCTTTGATAATTCCCTGCCATTTACGGCGGTTCTGTACGGCCATACGCAGAACGAGAGCCACTTCTTCACCGGTAAAGCGCACATAGTGCTCGGCCGTGAACATCGGGCGATCGAGGCCAGGTGAGGAAACTTCCAGGTTGTACGCAACGGTAATTGGGTCTTCAACATCAAGAACCGCACTCACCTGGTGGCTGACATCAGCACAATCATCAACATTGATGCCATCTTCACTATCAATATAGATGCGCAGCGTCGATGTACGGCCGCGAACGAATTCGATGCCGACCAGTTCGTAGCCCAGTGCTTCGACCGGTGCAGTAATCATCTCTGTTAATTTTTGCTCTAATGTGGACAAGCCCACCCCCAAGACATAAAAAAAGGGCGTAAAGCCCAGTTATTCTGTAGTCAGATAACAAAAAACCCCGATAAATCGGGGCTTTAGATAACTGAACCCTATAGCCACAACTGTGGCCTGGAGCACTTTCCTAAAGAATTTTTTCAAATCCAGCTACGAAGGCTCTAAGTCTTCACAGTATATTTGAAAAAGAACTTTATGGGAAAGTGGTTGCGGGGGCCGGATTTGAACCGACGACCTTCGGGTTATGAGCCCGACGAGCTACCAGGCTGCTCCACCCCGCGCCTGAAACGTGGCAAATTCTACGCGTTTTGGACAGAATTTGCAAATAATGCTGGGATTTGGTACCGAAGACGGGACGTAAAATCGGCGTTTAGTATATTGATAGTTGACCCCACCTGTCAAGGCGACTTCCGCCAGATCGATCAGACCAAAATTTTTACAAAAAACGCACGAGTCACTTCCGGTCTTCGCCAAAAGATGATTAAATGAATACTCACTTATTTTGCATAAAAATGCACAAGAGAGCGAAAGCGGTCTCTAATCAGTCAATCAAGCAGGGTTTTATTCTATGACGACGATTCTCAAGCATCTTCCGGTAGGACAACGTATTGGCATCGCTTTCTCAGGTGGCCTGGATACCAGCGCTGCACTGCTGTGGATGCGCCAGAAGGGAGCGGTTCCGTATGCCTATACTGCGAACCTGGGTCAGCCGGATGAGGACGATTATGATGCTATTCCTCGTCGCGCGAAAGAGTATGGTGCAGAGAACGCGCGCCTGATTGACTGCCGTAAGCAACTGGTCGCGGAAGGTATCGCGGCGATTCAGTGTGGTGCATTCCATAACACCACCGGCGGCCTGACCTATTTCAACACCACTCCGCTGGGCCGTGCGGTGACCGGCACCATGCTGGTTGCCGCCATGAAAGAAGACGGCGTTAACATCTGGGGTGACGGCAGCACTTATAAAGGAAACGATATCGAACGTTTCTATCGTTATGGCCTGCTGACCAATGCCGAACTGCAGATTTACAAACCGTGGCTGGATACCGACTTCATCGACGAGCTGGGTGGTCGTCATGAGATGTCCGAGTTTATGATCGCCTGCGGTTTTGACTATAAGATGTCAGTCGAGAAAGCTTACTCCACCGACTCCAACATGCTGGGTGCGACGCACGAAGCGAAAGACCTGGAATTCCTGAACTCCAGCGTGAAGATCGTTAACCCAATCATGGGCGTGAAGTTCTGGGACGAGAACGTGAAGATCCCGGCAGAAGAAGTGACCGTACGTTTCGAACGCGGTCATCCGGTTGCGCTGAACGGCAAAACCTTCTCTGACGATGTGGAGCTGATGCTGGAAGCAAACCGCATCGGCGGTCGTCATGGTCTGGGCATGAGCGATCAGATTGAAAACCGTATCATCGAAGCGAAAAGCCGTGGTATCTATGAAGCCCCGGGGATGGCGCTGCTGCACATCGCTTACGAGCGTCTGCTGACCGGCATTCACAACGAAGACACCATTGAGCAGTATCACTCTCATGGCCGTCAGCTGGGCAAACTGCTGTATCAGGGCCGTTGGTTCGATCCGCAGGCGCTGATGCTGCGTGATGCGCTGCAGCGTTGGGTGGCGAGTGCAATCACCGGTGAAGTGACCCTGGAACTGCGTCGCGGTAACGACTACTCCATTCTGAACACCGTGTCTGACAACCTGACCTATAAAGCAGAGCGTCTGACCATGGAGAAAGGTGAATCCGTGTTCTCACCGGACGATCGTATTGGCCAGCTGACCATGCGTAACCTGGACATCACCGATACCCGTGAGAAGCTGTTCAACTATGTTGAGAACGGTTTGCTGTCAGCCAGTTCAGGTAACGGCCTGCCGCAGGTTGAAAACCTGGAGCACAGCGATAAGAAATAATCGCTGATGTAGCATGCAAAAGGCGTCCTGGGGACGCCTTTTTTATTTGGCCTTTCGTAGGGCGGGTAAGCGCAGCGCCACCCGCCATTTTGCCCGGTGGCGCTGCGCTTACCGGGCCTACGAAAAACAACACATAATCTACAGACGAAAAAAAAGACGTCTTTCGACGTCTTTCTTCTGGAATATTGGTACCGAGGATGGGACTCGAACCCACAAGCCCGTTAGGGCACTACCACCTCAAGGTAGCGTGTCTACCAATTCCACCACCTCGGTACAAAATACTTAGTGCGGGATATCGCTGGTTGGCTTAGCCGGTGCAGCTGGCTGAGTCTGCTCAGTTTTCGCTGGCGCGCTCAGGTTTTCCCACTCGCTTCCTTTGCTGGTCTTGTTGCTGTTGATATTGCCAAGCACCAGACTGATGATGAAGAACAGCGTAGCCAGAATCGCCGTAGTGCGGGTCATGAAGTTCGCAGAACCACTTGAACCAAACAGCGTACCGGAAGCGCCTGCTCCGAAGGAGGCTCCCATATCAGCGCCTTTACCTTGCTGCAGCATAATCAGCGCTACGAGAGCGATGGCTACAATAAGGAAAACAACTAAAAGAGCTTCGTACATAATCAACCTGTTCCTTGCGGATTTGCCGCATACCAATGCTTCGACCAATTAGCAGGATTTTTGTTTCCCACTGAAGCGGGTGTGAATACTAACCAAAGCGAATCACCTTCGCAAGGGCATTTTCGACGCATTGTATCAACTGCGGAAAAAAACAGCAAAAAGCCATTAATTGCTTAAAACAAAGGCGGCAAACGCCGCCTTTTTAAACATTTAGCGTGCAAGATTATGCAGCTTTTACGGCATCCGCAATACGGTGCGCAAATTCGGTTACCTGCGCTTCGTCTTCGCCTTCCACCATTACGCGGATCAGCGGTTCGGTACCAGACTTACGCAGCAGCACGCGTCCACGGCTGCCGAGGGCCGCTTCAACATCCGCCATCACCGCTTTCACGTTCTCATTTTCCAGCGGGTCGCCTTTGCCGGCAGTAAAACGTACGTTGACCAGAATCTGTGGGAACATTTTCATGCCGCTGCACAGGTCGTGCAGGCTCATATGGTTGCGCGCCATCGCGGCAACCACCTGCAGCGCGGCCACAATTCCGTCACCGGTGGTGGTTTTGTCGAGCAGGATCACGTGACCTGAGTTCTCCGCGCCGATACGCCAGCCCTTCTCCTGCAATTTTTCCAGCACATAGCGGTCACCCACTTTCGCGCGAACGAACGGAATACCGAGCTGTTTCAGCGCCAGTTCCAGGCCCATGTTACTCATCAGCGTCCCGACCGCACCGCCGCGCAGCTGACCCTGACGCAGACCTTCACGCGCAATAATGTAGAGGATCTGGTCGCCGTCGACCTTGTTACCTTCGTGATCAACCATGATCACGCGGTCACCGTCGCCGTCCAGCGCAATGCCCAGATCGGCTTTTTCTGCCAGAACGCGCGCCTGCAGGGCACGAACATCCGTCGCACCGACCTGCTCGTTGATGTTCAGACCATCCGGCTCACAGCCAATGGCGATCACTTTCGCACCGAGCTCGCGGAAGACATTCGGGGCGATGTGATAGGTCGCGCCATTTGCGCAGTCCACCACAATTTTGAGGTGCGCCAGGCTCAGCTCATTCGGGAAGGTGCCTTTACAGAATTCGATATAGCGACCCGCCGCATCAACGATACGGTTCGCTTTACCCAGTTCGGCGGAATCAACACAGGTGATCTCTTTTTCCATTTCAGCTTCAATGGCTTCTTCCACCTCATCCGGCAGCTTGGTGCCATCAATAGAGAAGAATTTAATGCCGTTGTCGTAGAACGGGTTGTGAGAGGCCGAGATGACAATCCCCGCTTCCGCACGGAAGGTGCGCGTCAGATACGCGACCGCAGGCGTTGGCATTGGGCCTGTAAAAGAAGCGGACAGTCCAGCCGCCGCCAGACCCGCTTCCAGCGCGGATTCCAGCATATAGCCGGAAATACGGGTGTCTTTACCGATGATAATTTTACGTGAGCCATGACGCGCCAGAACCTTACCGGCAGCCCAGCCGAGCTTCAGGACAAAATCAGGGGTGATGGGAGCATCGCCTACGCGCCCGCGGATACCGTCGGTACCAAAATATTTACGATTACTCATAGCGTTTGTTTTCCTTCGCTGCCAGTGTGGCTTCCACCACACGCATGGCTTCTACTGTTTCTTTGACGTCATGGACACGAATGATGTGCGCACCCTGCATCGCCGCAATCACCGCGCAGGCCAGGCTGCCGCTCAGGCGTTCGCTCGGGCCTACATTCAGCAACTGGCCAATCATCGATTTCCTCGACATCCCCACCAGCAGCGGCAGGCCAAAGTGATGAAATTCCGATAAGCGCGCAAGCAGCGCATAGTTGTGGGAGAGATTTTTACCGAAACCGAATCCCGGGTCGAGCAGCAATTTCTCTTTTGGGATACCTGCACGTTCACAACGTTCGATATGCTCAATAAAGAAGCGGTTTACGTCGGCGAAGACATCGTCATACTTCGGCGCGTCCTGCATGGTTTTCGGCTGCCCCTGCATATGCATCAGGCAAACCGGCAGCCCGGTTTCCGCAGCCGCCTCAATCGCCCCCGGTTCGGTAAGTGAACGAATATCATTGATAATGTGAGCGCCCACTCTCGCCACTTCACGGATCACTTCCGGTTTGGAGGTATCAACGGAGATCCACACTTCAAACCGCTGCGCGATAGCTTCAACGACCGGCACCACGCGCGCCAGCTCTTCTTCCACAGACACGTCCGCCGCACCGGGACGCGTCGATTCGCCGCCAACGTCAATGATGGTGGCACCTGCATTGATCATTAAATTCGCGTGCTTAACCGCCTCGATAAGCGTGTTATGCGTGCCACCGTCAGAGAAGGAGTCAGGGGTAACATTCAGGATCCCCATCACATGGGGATGTGAAAGATCGAGATGCGAGTCCTGAGCGAATAATTTCATGGCGAAATCCCTGATATCTAAATGGTTAAACAAAAATGAAAAACCCCGGAGCAAGCTCCAGGGTTTGAGTTACAGACAAACGCTTCAACAGCAGTGACTTACTTATCGCCCAACTGTTCTGACATGGTGTTGCCCGGGTTTGGCGTACGCGGTTCATCAACCGGACGCGGCGCACGCGGGGTGCCATTGTTGTCAGAGTTATTGGAAGCGCCTGGGTCTTCCCAGCCTGCTGGCGGACGCACTTCGCGGCGCGCCATCAGGTCGTCAATCTGCGGTGCATCGATGGTCTCATATTTCATGAGCGCATCTTTCATGGAATGCAGAATGTCCATGTTGTCATTCAGGATCTGACGCGCGCGACCGTAGTTACGTTCAATCAGCGCTTTCACTTCCTGGTCGATGATACGAGCCGTTTCATCGGACATATGTTTCGCTTTTGCCACGGAGCGGCCCAGGAACACTTCGCCCTCTTCCTCTGCATAGAGCAGTGGACCGAGTTTGTCGGAGAAGCCCCACTGCGTCACCATGTTACGCGCCAGGTTTGTCGCCACTTTAATGTCGTTCGACGCACCGGTAGAAACATGTTCCGGACCGTAGATAATCTCTTCGGCCAGACGACCGCCGTACAGGGTTGAGATCTGGCTTTCCAGCTTCTGACGGCTGGCGCTGATTGCGTCGCCTTCAGGCAGGAAGAAGGTCACACCCAGCGCACGACCGCGCGGAATAATCGTCACTTTATGCACCGGATCGTGTTCCGGCACCAGACGACCAATAATCGCGTGACCGGCTTCGTGGTAAGCCGTGGACTCTTTCTGCGCTTCCGTCATCACCATGGAACGACGTTCCGCACCCATCATGATCTTGTCTTTCGCTTTCTCGAACTCCACCATCGACACGACGCGCTTGTTACCGCGAGCGGCAAACAGTGCAGCTTCGTTGACCAGGTTAGCGAGATCCGCACCGGAGAAGCCCGGAGTACCGCGCGCAATGATTGCCGCGTCGATGTCGGGTGCCAGCGGTACGCGACGCATGTGAACTTTCAGAATCTGTTCACGACCGCGAACATCCGGCAGACCGACAACAACCTGACGGTCGAAACGGCCTGGACGCAGCAGCGCCGGGTCAAGAACGTCCGGACGGTTAGTCGCCGCGATAACGATGATACCTTCGTTACCTTCGAAGCCGTCCATCTCAACCAGCATCTGGTTCAGCGTCTGTTCACGTTCATCGTGACCACCACCCAGGCCTGCGCCACGCTGGCGGCCTACGGCGTCGATTTCATCGATGAAGATAATGCACGGTGCTGCCTTCTTGGCCTGCTCGAACATGTCACGCACACGAGATGCACCGACACCCACGAACATTTCGACGAAGTCAGAACCTGAAATAGTAAAGAACGGCACCTTCGCTTCACCCGCGATGGCTTTCGCCAGCAGGGTTTTACCGGTACCCGGAGGGCCAACCATCAGCACGCCTTTCGGGATTTTACCGCCCAGTTTCTGGAAACGGCTCGGCTCACGCAGGTATTCAACCAGTTCACCCACCTCTTCTTTCGCTTCGTCACACCCGGCAACGTCCGCAAAAGTGGTCTTGATCTGATCTTCCGTCAACATACGCGCCTTGCTCTTACCGAACGACATGGCACCTTTGCCACCGCCGCCCTGCATCTGGCGCATAAAGAAGATCCAGACGCCGATAAGAAGCAGCATCGGGAACCAGGAAATGAAGATAGAAGCCAGCAGGCTTGGTTCTTCTGGCGGCTCACCTACCACCTTGACGTTTTTAGTCAGAAGGTTATCAAGCAGCTTAGGATCGTTCACCGGGATGTAAGTCGTGTAACGGTTACTATCTTTCTTGGTAACGTTGATCTCACGTCCGTTGATACGCGCTTCGCGAACCTGGTCCTGATTGACCTCCTGCAGGAAGGTAGAATAATCCACCTTGCGGCCATTCGACTCGCTGGGCCCAAAGCTCTGGAATACTGACATCAGCACAACGGCAATGACCAGCCAGAGTATTAGGTTTTTCGCCATGTCACTCAAGGGATTAACCTCATATTACAACTGTGTTAAAAACAGCGTCAGGATACTCTATATCCAGTTTCATTCAAACTTTCGTCTGAAATCTCCCGGTTATCATTTTCGCCCGGTCGCTACAATATACACTTCACGGGAACGGGCCCGGGAAGAGTCCGGCTTACGAACTTTGACCTTCGCAAACAGGGAGCGAATTTCCTTAAGATACTCCTCGAAACCTTCGCCCTGAAACACCTTCACAACAAAACTACCACCAGGCGCTAGTACATCACGACACATTTCTAACGCTAGCTCCACCAGATACATGGCGCGGGGGATATCCACCGCCGGTGTTCCGCACATATTTGGTGCCATATCTGACATGACAACCTGGACCTTACTGTCACCTACACGATCAAGTAACGCTTTCAGCACTAATTCATCACGAAAGTCGCCCTGAAGGAAGTCGACACCGACGATGGGATCCATTGGTAAAAGATCGCACGCGATGATTCGGCCTGTTCCGCCGATCTGCGTTACCGCATACTGGGACCATCCGCCAGGTGCCGCACCGAGGTCAACAACCGTCATCCCCGGCTTAAAAAGTTTGTCACTTTGCTGTATTTCATCAAGTTTAAACCAGGCACGGGAACGCAACCCCTTTTTCTGTGCCTGTTGAACATATTTATCGCTAAAGTGTTCCTGGAGCCAGCGGCTGGAGCTGGCAGAACGCTTTTTACCTGTCATTTAACATTTCCGTCCTGGTTCATCGTTGCTTGCCTGTGACGTAAATTTCTACGCAGCTATTTGGCGATATAAGGGAGATGGCGGTAGAATGAACCGTTTTCAATCCCAACGTAAGCAAAAATATACGATGAATCTGAGTACTAAACAAAAACAGCACCTTAAAGGTCTGGCACATCCGCTCAAGCCTGTAGTGATGCTTGGCAACAATGGTTTGACCGAAGGGGTGCTTGCCGAGATTGAACAAGCGCTGGAACACCACGAGCTGATCAAGGTGAAAATCGCCTCTGAAGACAGAGACACTAAAAACCTGATCGTGGAAGCCATCGTGCGCGAAACCGGCGCCTGTAATGTACAGGTCATCGGTAAAACGCTGGTGCTCTACCGCCCGTCTAAAGAGCGTAAAATCTCGCTGCCACGTTAAGGATATCCTGAATTAAACACATTTTCTGTGTGAAACGAGGGATTTCTGTCAGCAGGCGAGCAAAATGCCATGCTCCTTGAGTTGATAAAAGGCCGCTACGCGGCCTTTTTCTTTTCTTTACAATGTATCAACATCTTAGTAGAGAAGCGAATTACAGGTATTCAACCTTAATAATTTCGTATTCTACTTCACCGCCAGGGGTGCGGATGGTGACAACATCGTCCTGCTCTTTGCCAATCAGGCCGCGAGCAATCGGCGAGTTCACCGAAATCAGGTTCTGTTTGAAGTCAGCTTCATCATCACCCACGATGCGATAGGTCTGCTCTTCGTCGTTGTCCAGGTTCAGCACGGTAACGGTAGAACCAAAGATCACACGGCCATTATTCGGCATCTTAGTGATATCGATAACCTGTGCATTGGACAGCTTTGCTTCGATATCTTTAATACGCCCTTCACAGAAACCCTGCTGCTCACGCGCGGCGTGGTATTCAGCATTCTCTTTCAGGTCGCCATGCTCGCGCGCATCCGCGATAGCGGCGATGATTTCAGGACGACGCACGGATTTCAGGAAATCCAGCTCTTCGCGCAGTTTTTCGGCACCACGTAAGGTCATCGGAATAGCTTGCATTTGTTATACCTCTTAAACATTCCTGTTGGGAGCAGTGTTCCCTGCTCCTGCCCCCTTTAAGCGGGCAAGAAGCAAAAAGAAAACCGACCCGGGAGCGATGCCCCAGGTCAGCAGCAATTTTTCAATTTGATACGCATTTTACCGCGAAGTTCACTATGGGTCATCGTTTACTTTGCAGTGCCATGCACCGTAGTATGACGGTTTGTTTTCGGGTTGTTAGCGCGAGATTATGCGATTTTCCAGTTTTATCATCGGATTGACTACCAGTATAACGTTCACCGCTCAGGCCGCGAATGTTGATGAGTACATTAATCAGCTTCCCGCAGGCGCGAACCTCGCCCTGATGGTGCAGAAGGTTGGCGCACAGGCTCCCGAGATTGACTATCACAGTCAACAGATGGCGCTGCCTGCCAGTACCCAAAAGGTGATCACCGCCCTCGCCGCCCTGCTCCAGCTCGGGCCTGACTTCCGTTTTACGACCACTCTTGAAACCAAAGGTAACGTCGAGGGTGGCGAACTGAAAGGCGATCTTATCGCCCGTTTTGGCGGCGATCCGACCTTTAAACGCCAGGATATCCGCAATATGGTTGCGGTGCTGAAAAAAACCGGCGTGCAGAAAATTAACGGCAATGTGCTGATCGATACCTCCATCTTTGCCAGCCACGATAAAGCCCCGGGCTGGCCGTGGAACGACATGACGCAGTGCTTTAGCGCCCCGCCCGCCGCCGCGATTGTTGACCGCAACTGCTTCTCGGTTTCGCTTTACAGTGCGCCAAAGCCGGATGATTTAGCGTTTATTCGCATAGCGTCCTACTACCCGGTCACCATGTTTAGTCAGGTCCGCACGCTGGCCAAGGGCTCTCCTGATGCACAGTACTGCGAACTGGATGTGGTGCCAGGCGATCTTAACCGCTTCACGCTGACCGGCTGCCTGACGCAGCGCGCCGATCCGCTGCCGCTGGCCTTTGCGATACAGGATGGCGCAAGCTATGCAGGCGCCATTCTGAAAGATGAGCTGAAACAAGCGGGAATAACCTATTCCGGTACCCTGCTTCGTCAGACGCAGGTCAACCAGCCCGGCACGGTCATCGCCAGCAAACAGTCTGCGCCGTTGCACGATTTACTGCGAATTATGCTGAAAAAGTCGGACAACATGATTGCCGATACGGTGTTCCGCATGATTGGTCACGCCCGTTTCGGCGTGCCGGGAACCTGGCGCGCGGGTTCAGACGCGGTTCGGCAGATCCTGCGCCAGCAGGCGGGGATCGATCTGGGTAATACCATCGCCGTCGATGGCTCCGGACTATCGCGCCATAATTTGATCTCTCCGGCCACGATGATGCAGGTGCTTCAGTACATTGCACAACATGACACTGAGCTAAACTTTATTTCAATGCTGCCGCTGGCCGGGCATGACGGTTCACTGCAGTACCGCGCAGGGCTTCACGCCGCGGGCGTGGATGGCAAAGTCTCCGCGAAAACAGGCTCACTGCAGGGGGTTTATAACCTTGCAGGTTTCATCACTACCGCCAGCGGACAGCGCATGGCATTCGTGCAGTATCTTTCCGGCTATGCCGTCGAACCGACCGACCAGCGCAATCGTCGTATTCCACTGGTTCGCTTCGAAAGCAGGCTTTATAAGGACATCTACCAGAATAACTAGCGATGAAACTACTTATAGTTGAAGACGATCTGTTATTGCAGGAAGGGCTGGCGCTGGGGCTGGCCAATGAAGGGTATGCTCTCGACTGTGCAGGCACCGCAGCAGAGGCGGATGCCCTGATCCAGAGCGGCGAATACAGCCTGGTGATCCTCGATTTGGGCTTGCCGGATAAAGACGGCGCCACGCTGCTCAGCCAGTGGCGACGTCGCGGCATCGCCAACCCGGTATTGATCCTGACGGCACGTGATGCCATTGAAGACCGTATCACCGGCCTCGATGCAGGCGCAGACGATTACCTGGTGAAGCCTTTTGCGCTCGCGGAGCTGCAGGCCCGGGTACGAGCGTTGATTCGCCGCTATCAGGGCCATAGTGATAACTTACTGACCGACGGCGATATCACGCTGAATTTGCAAACCCAGCAGGTGCTGCGTCAGGATCAGGCCGTAGAGGTGACGCCAAAAGAGTTCGCCTTGCTTACGCGTCTGATCATGCGTAGCGGACAAACGGTACACCGAGAAACGCTCCAGCAGGATATCTACTCCTGGCAGGACGATCCCGGGTCAAATACCCTTGAGGTCCATATTCATAATCTGCGGCGTAAGCTCGGCAAAGACAGGATCAAAACCGTTCGCGGCGTCGGCTACCGTCTGGAGAGCCAGAAATGAACAGCATGCGTCGGCGTTTGATGGTGCTGCTGGCGGTCATTCTGTTATTTTTCCAGCTGATAAGCGTCATCTGGCTGTGGCATGAAAGCCGTGAACAGATTGGTTTTCTGGTCAACGAAACGCTGTCAGCGAAAGCGCGCAATAATCACGTTGAGAAAGAGATCCGCGAAGCGATTGCCTCGCTGCTGGTCCCTTCCCTGGTGATGGTCGGTTTTACCCTGTTCTTCTCCTTCTGGGCCGTCACCTGGATAACCCGGCCGCTGAATAAGCTCCGCGACAGCCTCGCTAACCGCTCAGCCGATAACTTAACCCCGCTTCCTATGTATTCCGACATGGAAGAAATTGGCGCGGTGACGACCTCCCTGAACCAGCTGCTGGCCCGGCTGGATAGCACCATTCAACAGGAGCGTCTCTTCACCGCAGACGCCGCACACGAACTGAGAACGCCTCTGGCCGGTATCCGGCTCCATCTGGAGCTGATGTCGCAGTCAGGTGCGCCTCAGGCCGCCACGCTGGTTAGCCGTATCGATCAGCTCATGCATACCGTTGAACAACTGCTGATGCTGGCCCGTGCCGGACAGGCAATGGCGAGCGGCCACTACGAAACCGTGAGCTGGACGGAAAATATCATCGAACCTCTCGGCCTTGGGCATGAAGCCAAAGAGCATACGGTGATTTGGCCCGCTAAAAGCGCGCTCACGGTTCAGGGAGACGCCGTTCTCCTGCGCCTGATGCTGCGCAACCTGCTGGAGAATGCCGGGCGCTACAGCCCGACAGGGACAACGATTACAGTGACATTAACCGAGGTCGACGGCGGGACGCAGATCAGCGTTATCGATCAGGGGCCGGGGATTGATGAAGCGCACCGGCAGTCCATTACCGAGCCATTCCGCCGTCTTGACCAGCGCTACGGAGGCAGCGGTCTGGGCCTGAGTATCGTGCAGCGCATCCTCCAGCTCCACCACGGCAGGCTGATGCTTGAGAATGGCGCTGAAGGCGGTTTAATCGCCAGCTGCTGGCTGCCCGCAACGCTGGAATAAAAAAGCCCCCATAACGGGGGCTTTGAACAGCAATTAGTGCTTGTAGATGAACTCGACGCCTTCTTCGTCGTCTTCATCCCAGTCATCGTCCCAGTCTTCATCGTCTTCTTCCGCTTCCAGCTCTTCGAGCTGCTGGCGGTGGTAGTCATCCCACATGAATTCGACTTTTTCAGGCTGTTTGACTTCTTCCGCCTGAACAATTGGGTTCTCAATGATGAAGGTCATCACATCCCAGCACAGATCTTTCACGCCGACCTGGCTTGCCGCAGAGATCAGGTAGTATTTATCTTCCCAACCCATCGCTTCAGCAATGGCTTTCGCTTTTGCTTCCGCTTCGGCTTTGTCCATCAGGTCGATCTTGTTGAAGACCAGCCAGCGTGGTTTATTCGCCAGTTTTTCGCTGTATTTTTCCAGCTCGCCAACGATGATGCGGGCGTTTTCAACCGGATCGGAACCGTCGATAGGATCGATATCGATAAGGTGCAGCAGCACGCGGCAGCGCTCAAGGTGTTTCAGGAAGCGAATACCCAGACCCGCCCCTTCCGCGGCGCCTTCAATCAGGCCCGGAATATCGGCGACCACGAAGCTCTTCTCGTTATCCATACGGACAACGCCCAGGCTTGGTACCAGCGTGGTAAACGGATAGTCCGCCACTTTTGGCTTGGCCGCGGAGACGGCGCGAATAAACGTCGATTTACCCGCGTTTGGCATACCCAGCATGCCCACGTCAGCCAGAAGCATCAGCTCCAGCTGCAGGTCGCGCTTATCGCCCGGCGTACCCATCGTTTTCTGACGCGGCGTACGGTTAACGGAAGATTTGAAACGGCTGTTACCCAGACCGTGCCAGCCGCCTTTCGCCACCATCAGGCGCTGACCGTGTTTGGTCATGTCACCCATGGTTTCACCCGTCCCCTGGTCAATCACACGCGTACCGACCGGCACTTTAATGGTGACATCTTTACCGCGTTTCCCGGTACAGTCACGGCTCTGGCCGTTCTGACCACGTTCAGCGCGGAAGGATTTTTCGAAACGGTAGTCGATCAGCGTGTTGAGGTTCTCATCCGCCTCCAGCCACACGTCACCACCATCCCCACCGTCGCCGCCATCAGGACCGCCACGAGGGATATACTTTTCACGGCGGAAGCTCACGCAACCGTTGCCGCCATCACCAGCCACGACCAGGATCGTCGCTTCATCAACAAACTTCATTTTACTCTCCGTAACTCATTCGCCTGAGCGGGGGACTACTACAACCGCTTCATTTTTGCGCCAACGTCCCCAGAGACGATGACCAATGGCGGAATACATCGCGCCCGCAACCACGACAAACGCACCGAGATAACCCAACAGGTTGAGCATCGGTCTGACGAAGACATCGGGCCAGGCCATTGATAACAAATCTGAAAATAACAGCGTAAACAGCGGGGTAAGCGTGATTAATGCGCTCACCTGTGCTGCCTGCCAGCGCGCCATCGCTTCGGCCAGCGCGCCATAACCGACCAGCGTGTTCAGCCCACAAAAAATGAGGCACGCCAGTTGCCAGTCGCTAAGCTGGGTAATTACGCCCGGCTTCGCTAATGGCAGCAATGCTATTGTACACAAAGTGTACAGCAAAAAGAGGATCTGCTGTGAGGCAAGCCGACGCAATAACACCTTTTGCGCGACGCCATAGCTCACCCAGACCGTTGCTGCCCCCACACCGAAAATGACACCCCATGTGTAATCCGTCAGGCGGGTAAAAATCTCGATCAGACTGGTGTTGAAGAACATCACCAGACCGCACAACAGCATGCTCGCCCCGATAATCTGCGTACCGCGCATCTTCTCCTTGAGGATAAAGACGCTGGCGACCATCATGCCCACCGGCGAAAGCTGACCAATCACCTGCGACGCCGTGGGGCTGAGATATTGCAGGGAAGAGCTGAACAGGATGAAGTTACCAAACAGACCGCCCGTCGCGATAGCCAGCAGCACCAGCCAGCGCGGTTTACGGAAGAGCCGCAAGGGTGGAAGCTTACCTTTGACGGCCAGAATCGCCCCAAGGCCGATGCTTGCCATCAGAAAGCGATAAAAGACCACCGTAGGCGGCTCCATCACTTCCAGTACCTGCTTCATTGCAATTGGCAGCGCACCCCAGCACATTGCGGTTGTGAGCGCCAAAAGAATTCCTATGCCGGCCTGCTGCTTCATGCCCGTTTTCCCTACAGAAAAAATTACCGGGTTTCCAATGTAAAAAGCCCCGCAACAGGGTGCGGGGCTTTAATCCGTTACCGGACCGAGAAAACCTTACTCAGCAACGATGCTGATGTATTTACGGTTGTTCGGGCCTTTAACTTCAAATTTCACTTTACCGTCTGCTTTAGCAAACAGAGTGTGGTCACGACCGCAACCTACGTTGTTGCCAGCGTGGAATTTGGTGCCACGTTGACGAACGATGATGCTACCCGCCAGAACGGATTCGCCACCGAAACGCTTAACGCCCAGGCGTTTAGCTTCTGAATCGCGACCGTTACGTGTGGAGCCGCCAGCCTTTTTATGTGCCATTTAAATCTCTCCTCAGGTCTTAGGCGCTGATGCCAGTAATTTTCACATCAGTGAACCACTGACGGTGGCCCTGCTGCTTACGGTAGTGCTTACGACGACGAAACTTAACGATTTTAACTTTCTCGCCACGACCGTGTGCAACAACTTCAGCTTTGATAACGCCGCCATCAACGAAAGGAACGCCGATTTTGACTTCTTCACCGTTTGCGATCATCAGAACTTCTGCGAACTCAACAGATTCGCCAGTTGCGATGTCCAGCTTTTCCAGGCGAACGGTCTGACCTTCGCTTACTCGGTGTTGTTTACCACCACTTTGGAAAACCGCGTACATATAAACTCCGCTTCCGCGCACGTCCTCGTATGAATCAGAGTGCGCTATAAATATTCACAATAGGGCGCGAATATTACGCAAAACGCGAGCCTTTGACAAGTGCTACCGTCAATACATGAAGAAAAAAAACACAACACGTACGGTAACGTTTATCTGAGCCGTTTTTTCAGTACAATCAGCACTACTATTGATAAACCGAAACCCTTCGTTACCCCATTGAAGATGGGATCAACAGGATAAAAAGCCCGGCTTTTGCGATGAATTTAGAAAAAATCAACGAGTTAACCGCGCAAGATATGGCGGGTGTGAATGCAGCAATCCTGGAGCAACTCAACTCTGACGTTCAGCTGATCAATCAGTTGGGCTATTACATTGTCAGCGGCGGCGGTAAACGCATTCGTCCGATGATTGCCATTCTGGCTGCCAGAGCCGTTGGTTATCAGGGAAATGCTCACATCACTATCGCAGCGCTCATCGAATTTATCCACACGGCGACGCTTCTGCACGACGATGTGGTGGATGAATCGGATATGCGTCGTGGCAAAGCCACGGCTAACGCCGCGTTCGGGAACGCCGCCAGCGTCCTGGTGGGGGATTTTATCTATACCCGCGCCTTCCAGATGATGACCAGCCTGGGTTCCCTGAAAGTGCTGGAGGTGATGTCCGAAGCCGTAAACGTCATTGCTGAAGGCGAAGTGCTGCAGCTGATGAACGTCAACGACCCGGACATCACCGAAGAAAACTACATGCGCGTCATCTACAGCAAAACCGCGCGTCTGTTTGAAGCGGCGGCCCAGTGTTCCGGCATTTTGGCTGGCTGTACCGAAGCACAGGAAAAAGGCCTGCAGGACTATGGCCGCTATCTGGGTACAGCCTTCCAGCTGATTGACGATCTGCTGGACTACAGTGCGGACGGCGAAACGCTCGGCAAAAACGTTGGCGATGACCTGAACGAAGGTAAACCGACCCTGCCGTTGCTCCACGCCATGCGTAACGGAACGGCCGATCAGGCGAAAATGATCCGTGAAGCGATTGAGCAGGGAAATGGCCGCCATCTTCTGGAACCTGTGCTGGAAACCATGGCGATCTGCGGCTCGCTGGAATGGACGCGTCAGCGTGCGGAAGAAGAAGCCGACAAAGCCATCGAAGCACTCCTGGTCATTCCCGACAGCCCATGGCGCGAGGCACTGATTGGTCTTGCCCACATCGCCGTTCAGCGCGACCGTTAATTTTGCTTTCTCTCCCCGCGTTCCTGGCGGGGAGATTCCAGTACACACCCGTAAATTCCGCATTCACGTAAATTCATCAGTTTAGAGACCGCATGAATAAAGCCGTGTCTTATTCTGAATATTCCTTCAAGTAACGCGAACTTTTTAGAACAAGAGTTCGAAATGGGTATAGTAAACCCGTCGTTTCAGAAGAAACGGCGTAGGTGAATCCGAACTTAAGGACGGCGTTATGGATACGAAATTTATCGACTGGCACACGGCTGATATTATTGCCGCACTGCGCAAAAGAGGCACTTCACTGGCAGCAGAGTCCCGCCGCCATGGACTGAGTTCTTCAACTCTGGCAAACGCCCTCACCCGCCCCTGGCCAAAAGGAGAATTAATTATCGCGACGGCGCTGGATACGCATCCGTGGGTGATTTGGCCTTCGCGCTACCACGATCCCGTTACCCATGAATTTATCGACAGATCGCGCATGATTCGCCAGAGAAAAGTAAAAAAAGAACCGCAGGAATAACGCGTTTTTTGACAGGAACAGCAACCCCCCGGTCATGTCTGGCAGGGGGCTGCCGGAACGATTACTCGCCCTTCACACGCTCGATATTGGCACCCAGCGCGCGCAGTTTATCTTCGATACGCTCATAGCCACGATCGATGTGATAAATACGATCCACGATCGTTGTACCTTCCGCGATACAACCCGCCAACACCAGGCTGGCAGACGCACGCAGATCGGTTGCCATCACCTGAGCGCCGGACAGTGTCTCAACGCCATGGCAAATCACGGTATTACTTTCGATCTCAGCACGTGCACCCATACGGATCAGCTCCGGTACGTGCATAAAGCGGTTCTCGAAAATGGTTTCAGTGATGAAGCCAGTCCCTTCGGCGACCAGGTTCAACAAGGTGAACTGCGCCTGCATGTCCGTTGGGAACGCCGGGTGTGGCGCCGTACGCACATTGACCGCTTTTGGACGCTGTCCATGCATATCGAGGCTGATCCAGTCTTCACCGATTTCGATATCCGCGCCGGCATCACGCAGTTTCGCCAGCACCGCATCCAGCGTATCAGGCTGTGCGTTGCGACAAACAATCTTCCCGCCAGAGATCGCGGCAGCGACCAGGAAGGTACCGGTTTCGATACGGTCCGGCAGTACGCGATAGACACCCCCGCCCAGACGCTCAACGCCTTCGATGGTGATACGGTCGGTACCCTGACCGGAGATCTTCGCGCCCAGTGCCACGAGGAAGTTAGCGGTATCCACAATTTCCGGTTCACGCGCGGCGTTTTCGATGATAGTGGTCCCTTCTGCCAGCGTTGCCGCAGACATAATGGTTACCGTTGCGCCTACGCTCACTTTGTCCATAACAATGTGCGCGCCTTTCAGACGACCATTGACGGACGCTTTAACGTAGCCTTCTTCCAGCTTGATCTCTGCGCCCAGTTTTTCCAGACCAAAGATGTGCAGGTCAACCGGACGCGCACCGATGGCGCAGCCACCTGGCAGCGAAACCTGACCCTGACCGAAACGCGCCACCAGTGGGCCAAGCGCCCAGATGGAAGCACGCATGGTTTTCACCAGATCGTAAGGCGCAGAGAAGTTGTTCACCTTGCTGGCATCGATCCAGACGGAACCGTTACGCTCGACTTTCGTGCCCAACTGGGTGAGCAGCTTCATGGTGGTGTCGATATCTTTCAGCTTCGGTACGTTCTGAATCTCTACCGGCTCTTCCGCGAGCAGCGCAGCAAAGAGGATGGGCAGCGCGGCGTTTTTCGCGCCAGAAATTGTGACTTCGCCCTGGAGACGCGTTGGCCCCTGTACACGAAATTTATCCATTGTGTGCTCTCTTATAAATTCAACCGTGCTGCGGGCCTGTCGCCCTCAGCTCAAAAACCGTTTAGTTTGCGATCGCGTGCCCACTCTTGCGGGGTGAACGCTTTAATCGACAGGGCGTGGATGCGGTTATCCGCAATATATTCCATCAGCGGCGCGTACACAGCCTGCTGTTTCTTCACACGGCTCATACCGTCGAACATCTCACCCACAGCAATAACCTGGAAGTGACTGCCATCGCCAGTGACGTGGGCTTCCTGAAGGGAGAGTGCATTCATCAGCACTGTCTGGATTTCATGATTTTCCATGGGTTCTTAATCATCTGATAGTGAAAACAAGCCCAACATCTTAGAGCAAAGTGGCGTCGTCTTAAACAAGCAAAAAGCCCCGACGATGAAACTGTCAGGGCTTTCGGAAGTAACGCACTGAAAATATTAACGAGGCAATACGTCCTGAGGGAGATTGTAGAGCTGCGCAAGGGTCACGACATTCTCGCTCGCGCCGCGAAGCGTGACGCTCGCCCCCTGCTTTTTCCCTACCGCAACCAGATGGGCAAGCAGCGCAACGCCTGCCGTATCCACCCGCGTGACGTCAGTTAAGTCAATGAGCGTCACGCCCTGCATGGCCTCATGGCGTTTATCCCATAAGGGGTTCAGCAGATCCTGATCCAGCTCACCGGACAGCTTTAATGTCTCGCCTTCACGCGACCAGCTGAGTTGCTGTGACATTACTTCTTCTCGTCCAGCGTGATTTTCTGACGAGCAATGGACTGCAGCTGCGCGGTCAGGCCATCAATCCCCTTGGTGCGCAGCAGGTCGCTCCACTCGTTCTGTTTGGTGGTGATCATGCTTACGCCTTCGGCGATCATGTCATACGCCTGCCAGTGGCCGGTCTGGCTGTTTTTACGCCACTGGAAATCCAGACGCACCGGCGGACGGCCGTTAGGATCGTTGATCGTTACGCGAATAGGGACGATGGTCGCATCACCCAGCGGCTGCTCCGGGGCGATCTGATAGGTCTGACCGTGGTACATTGCCAGCGCCTGACCATAAGCCTGCTTCAGATATTCACGGAAAGCAGCAAAATAGGCTTCACGCTGCGCCGGGGTCGCGTCTTTGTAATAGCGGCCCAGCACCAGCGCTCCTGCATATTTGATCTGCACATACGGCAGCAGCTCCTGGTCAACCACGTCACGCAGGTAATCAGGATTAGCACGAATCTTAGGCTGCTCGTTTTTAAGACGATCGAAGGTTTTCTTCGCGGCCTCGTCCATCAGTTTGTACGGGTTACTCTGATCCGCCGCGTGCACCGCGGTGAGAGGGGCGATGACCAGCATGGCAACCATTAACAGTCGTTTAAACATGAATGACTTCTCCTGATATTAATTCGCAGCACCTGGGGTCGGCGCAGCGTTGGTATGGTCTTCACTCTGCGCAGGGGCATTGTCAGACTTTTTATCATCCCCTTTACTGTTGTAAAGGAACTGACCAATCATATCTTCCAGCACCATGGCGGACTTGGTGTCCTGGATCACGCTCCCGTCCTTAAGGATAGTCGTTCCCAGCTCGGGGTCTTCAAAACCGACGTTAAGCGCCAGATATTGTTCGCCCAGCAGACCGGAAGTCCGGATAGACAGGGAGCTGGTGTCCGGAATGTGGTTGTAACGCTCTTCGATATCCATCGCGACGCGCGGCAGATAGGTCTTCTCATCCAGCGTAATGTCAGATACGCGGCCGATCACCACGCCGCCAATACGGACCGGTGAACGCGCCTTCAGCCCGCCGATGTTATCGAAGGTGGCATAGATGCGATACGTCGGCTCGGTGCGTACAGACGTGATATCTGCCGCTCTCAGGCAGATAAACAACGCGGCCAGCAGCGCCAGCAGCAGGAATACACCGACCCAAATTTCATTTTTTCTCGTTTGCATGAACTCAATTCCCAAACATCAGTGCGGTGAGCACAAAATCCAGACCCAGTACGGCCAGCGACGAATGAACGACTGTACGTGTAGTAGCGCGGCTAATGCCCGCCGACGTCGGAATCGCATCGTAACCATTAAACAATGCAATCCAGGTAACCGTAATGGCAAATACCACGCTCTTAATCAGGCAGTTAACCAGATCCATTCGCAGGTCAATGGCGTCCTGCATGGCAGACCAGAAGAAACCGGCGTCAATGCCTTTCCAGTGCACGCCAACCAGCGAACCGCCCCAGATACCCACGGCGACAAACAGTATCGTCAGCAGCGGTAAAGAGATAACCCCCGCCCAGAAACGCGGCGAGATCACGCGACGCAGCGGATCGACCGCCATCATCTCCATGCTGGAGAGCTGCTCAGTCGCGCGCATCAGGCCAATTTCAGCGGTTAAGGCTGACCCCGCGCGCCCGGCGAACAACAGCGCCGCCACAACGGGCCCCAGTTCACGCAGCAGCGAGAGCGCCACCAGCATCCCGAGGCTGGTTTCCGCACTGTAGGTAGTCAGCACCAGGTAGCCCTGCAGACCCAGCACCATCCCGATAAACAGACCGGAGACAATGATGATGAGCATCGACAGCACGCCGACATTATAAAGCTGCCGCACCAATAGCGGCGCGTGCTTACGGAATTCCGGTTTGCCGACCAGCGCGTTGAATAACATCAATCCGGCACGCCCGAACGTCCTGATGGTTTTTATGCCACGGTGTCCGAGAGCGGCCAACGCATTTAACAGCATGAGTGGCTTAACTCCCTATTCCCAGTAAATCGTCACGATAGTCGCCCGCCGGGTAGCGGAACGGCACAGGGCCATCGGCAATACCGTCAAGGAACTGCCGCACGCGTGGATCGCAATTTTCCTGCAGCGCCTGGGCGCTACCGTGTGCGACGATCTTTTTGTCCGCTACGATGTAGGCGTAATCGGCAATGCTCAGCACTTCAGGTACATCGTGAGACACCACAATGCAGGTGACGCCAAGCGCGCTATTCAGTTCAGAGATGAGCTTCACCAGCACGCCCATCGTGATGGGATCCTGCCCGACAAACGGTTCGTCGAACATGATTAAATCAGGTTCTAGTGCGATGGCGCGCGCCAGCGCGGCACGACGCGCCATCCCGCCGGACAACTCCGAAGGCATCAGTTTCGCGGCGCCCCGCAGCCCGACGGCTTCAAGCTTCATCATCACCGTGCTTTTCAGCAGCGCAGGCGGCAGGCTGGTATGCTCGCGCAGCGGATAGGCCACGTTATCAAAGACGTTCATGTCGGTGAACAAGGCCCCCGACTGAAAGAGCATGCTCATGCGTTTGCGAACAGTATACAGGCGCGAGCGTGACATCTCCGGGATGTTTTCGCCATCAAAGAGGATCTCACCGCTATCCGGTGGGATCTGCCCGCCAATAAGGCGAAGCAGGGTCGTTTTACCGATCCCGGACGGCCCCATGATGGCAGTGATCTTGCCACGCGGCACGGTCAACGAAATATCATCAAATATCAATCTGTTGGCGCGAGAAAAACTCACCCCGCGGACATCGACTAAATTCGCCATGGTTTGGCTCATTTATGGTTCCTTTCTTATCCTGCTCACGTTAAGGCATGTAGCCTGAATCAGCCCTAAACTCAGCATTTTTACAGAATAATAACCGTAGAGGTTAGCGAAAGCTGGCATTTGTTTTACTTTTCCGGCGCATAAAGTCAAAATTAGGAATTCGTTACGCCTCAGACTGTATGCAGTCCAGCCATTCCCGAGCAATGGACCGACGAGTATACCTGAAGAAAGGACTTTTGATGCTTTTAGCAACAGCACTGTTAATAATTGGTTTACTGTTGGTGGTCTACAGTGCTGACCGTTTAGTGTTTGCTGCATCTATCCTGTGTCGCCTGAGTGGCGTACCGCCTGTCGTCATCGGGATGACCGTGGTCAGCGTAGGAACGTCACTTCCTGAAATCATCGTCTCTGTCTCGGCATCGCTGCATGGCCAGGTAGACCTGGCAGTCGGCACCGCGATTGGCTCTAACATCGTCAATATTTTATTGATTTTGGGCCTGGCCGCGCTGCTCCATCCATTTCGCGTGCATTCTGATGTTCTGCGCCGCGAATTGCCGCTAATGTTACTCGTAAGCCTGCTGGCAGGGTGCGTATTTTACGATGGCGTACTGAGCTACAGCGACGGCATTTTCTTGCTGGCGCTGGCCGTTATTTGGCTGCTGTATAGTGTTAAAATCGCCCGTCAGGCTGAAAAGCAGGGTCAGGATAGCCTCACGCGTGAGCAGGTCGCCGAGCTTCCACGAGAAGGCACGCTGCCTGTTGCCCTGCTCTGGCTGGGCGTCGCGCTGATCATCATGCCGATGGCAACGCGCATGGTCGTGGATAACGCGACGGTGCTGGCGAACTATTTTGCCATCAGCGAGCTGACCATTGGCCTGACGGTGATTGCCATCGGCACCAGCCTGCCGGAGCTGGCCACCGCCATTGCGGGGGCCCGTAAAGGTGAGGATGACATTGCCATTGGTAATATCATCGGCTCTAACATTTTTAATATCGCCATTGTGATGGGCCTGCCGGCCCTGATTTCGCCAGGGCCCTTTAATCCCCTGGCGTTCTCACGTGATTACGGCGTGATGTTGCTGGTCAGCGTGATTTTTGCCCTGCTCTGCTGGCGGCGGCAACGACAGATCGGTAAAGGCGCAGGCGCGCTGCTGACGGGTGGATTTATCGTATGGATGGCGATGCTGTACTGGCTCTCGCCTCTTCTCTCTGGGTAAACGGAAACGCATTATGTCGCAAATAGAATTGCAGCCGGGTTTTGACTTTCAGAAAGCAGGCAAAGACGTTCTGGAGATTGAACGTGAAGGTCTGGCGCAGTTAGATCAGTACATAAATCAGGATTTTAGTCTGGCATGTGAGAAGATATTCTACTGTGCCGGCAAAGTCGTGGTGATGGGGATGGGCAAGTCCGGCCACATTGGACGCAAAATGGCGGCAACCTTTGCCAGTACCGGCACCTCGTCCTTCTTTGTCCACCCGGGGGAAGCCGCGCACGGGGACCTGGGTATGGTCACGCCGCAGGATATCGTCATCGCGCTCTCCAACTCCGGTGAGTCCAATGAAATCCTGGCGCTGATCCCGGTACTGAAGCGACTGCAGGTGCCGCTGATTTGCATGACCAGCCGTCCGGAAAGCAGCATGGCGCGCGCCGCCGATATTCACCTGTGCGTGAAGGTTCCCAAGGAGGCCTGTCCACTCGGCCTGGCGCCGACCTCCAGCACCACCGCGGCACTGGTTATGGGCGATGCCCTTGCCGTTGCGCTGCTGGAAGCCCGTGGCTTTACGCCGGAAGATTTCGCGCTGTCCCACCCGGGCGGCGCGCTGGGGCGCAAGCTCCTGCTGCGGGTAAACGATATTATGCACACCGGGGATGAGATCCCTCACGTCAGTAAAGAAGCCTCCCTGCGTGATGCGCTGCTGGAAATCACCCGCAAGAATCTGGGGATGACGGTCGTGTGCGACGATCTGATGAAAATTCAGGGGATCTTCACCGATGGCGACCTGCGTCGCGTGTTCGATATGGGTGTCGATGTCCGCACGCTCGGTATTGCCGATGTGATGACGCCCGGCGGCATCCGCGTCCGTCCGGGTACGCTGGCCGTGGACGTGCTGAACCTGATGCAGTCCCGCCATATCACCTCCGTTATGGTTGCCGATGGCGACCAGTTGCTGGGTGTGGTACATATGCATGATCTGCTGCGCGCAGGCGTAGTGTAATGAAGGATAAGACAATGAGTAATGCGGGTGCATCCCTTGCAACCTGTTATGGGCCGGTCAGTACACAGATGATGGCAAAGGCGGAAAACATTCGTCTGCTGATCCTGGATGTGGATGGGGTCCTCTCCGACGGCCTGATTTACATGGGCAATAATGGTGAAGAGCTGAAGGCGTTTAACGTTCGCGATGGCTACGGTATCCGCTGTGCGCTCACCTCGGGGATTGAGGTGGCGATCATCACCGGGCGAAACGCTAAACTGGTAGAAGACCGCTGTGAAACCTTAGGTATTACCCATCTGTATCAGGGCCAGTCCGATAAGATGGCAGCGTTCAATGATTTACTGGGTAAACTGGCTATCGCGCCGGAAAACGTGGCCTACGTCGGGGACGACCTGATTGACTGGCCCGTGATGGCTGAAGTTGGGCTGAGCATCGCCGTTGCCGATGCGCATCCGCTGCTGATCCCGCGCGCCGACTACGTTACCCACATCAACGGTGGCCGCGGCGCTGTCCGTGAAGTCTGCGATCTGCTTCTGCTGGCGCAGGGCAAGCTTGATGAGGCCAAAGGGCAATCGATATGAGTAAAACAAGACGTTGGATTATCATTTTGCTTTCGCTTGTCGCACTGGTATTGATTGGCGTGAACCTTGCCGATCGCGACGATACGCAAACGGAAGTGATCAACAATAACGATCCAACCTATAAAAGCGATCACAGCGACACCGTGGTCTACAGCCCGGAAGGCGCGCTGAACTATCGCCTGATTGCCCAGCATGTTGAATATTTTTCAGATGACGGTATTTCGTGGTTTACCCAGCCTGTCATGACCACCTTTGATAAGGACAAAGTGCCGACGTGGTCAATTAAATCAGATCGGGCAAAACTGACAAATGACCGTATGCTTTATCTGTATGGTCACGTTGAAGTCAACGCCCTGACCGCCGACTCGCAACTGCGAAAAATTACGACGGATAATGCCCAGATCAACCTGGTAACCCAGGACGTGACGTCGCAGGATCTGGTCACACTGTATGGCACAACATTTAATTCCAGCGGTTTGAGAATGCGCGGGAACTTACGCAGCAAGAACGCCGAGCTGATTGAAAAGGTTAGAACCTCCTATGAAATTCAAAACAAACAAACTCAGCCTTAAAGTAATTATCGCCAGCGCGATGCTGGCGACCAGTCTCCCCGCGCTTGCTGTAACGGGCGATACCGACCAGCCGATCCATATCGAGTCCGACACCCAGTCTCTCGATATGCAGGGTAACGTCGTCACCTTCACGGGTAACGTCGTCATGACCCAGGGCACCATCAAAATCAACGCCGACAAAGTGGTCGTGACCCGTCCGGGTGGCGAGCAGGGCAAAGAGATTATCGATGGCTATGGTAATCCGGCGACCTTCTACCAGATGCAGGACAACGGCAAGCCCGTGAAAGGCCGCGCCACGCACATGCACTATGAGCTGGCGAAGGACCTGGTCATCCTGACCGGCAATGCCTATCTGGAACAGCTGGACAGCAACATTACCGGCGACCAGATTACCTATCTGGTTAAAGAGCAAAAAATGCAGGCCTCCAGCGAGAAAGGCAAACGCGTCACCACCGTTCTGGTTCCGTCGCAGCTGCAGGATAAAGGCAAGGGCCAGGCCCCGGCACAGAAGAAGAGTAACTAATTCGTTATGGCAACATTAACTGCAAAAAATCTCGCGAAGGCCTATAAGGGCCGCCGTGTCGTAGAAGATGTCAGTCTGACCGTTAACTCCGGCGAAATCGTGGGGCTGCTTGGCCCGAACGGTGCAGGTAAAACGACAACCTTCTACATGGTCGTGGGTATTGTGCCGCGCGATGCCGGCAACATTATCATTGACGATGAAGACATCAGCCTTCTGCCGCTCCACGCGCGCGCGCGTCGCGGGATCGGCTATCTGCCGCAGGAAGCCTCCATTTTCCGTCGTCTCAGCGTTTACGACAACCTGATGGCGGTCCTGCAAATTCGTAACGATCTGACCAACGAACAGCGTCAGGATCGTGCCAACGAGCTGATGGAAGAGTTCCACATCGAGCATCTGCGCGACAGCCTCGGTCAGGCACTCTCCGGGGGCGAACGCCGTCGTGTTGAGATTGCGCGTGCGCTGGCCGCAAACCCGAAATTTATCCTGCTGGATGAACCGTTTGCGGGCGTTGACCCGATCTCCGTTATCGACATCAAACGTATCATTGAACACCTGCGCGACAGCGGGCTTGGCGTACTGATCACCGACCACAACGTGCGTGAAACGCTGGCCGTGTGTGAACGCGCCTATATTGTGAGCCAGGGCAATCTGATCGCCCACGGTACGCCGCAGCAGATCCTCGAAGACGATCATGTTAAGCGCGTCTATCTTGGGGAAGACTTCAGACTCTGATAGGGTAGAGGTAACGTAACGCCGAACCGGAGAAAAATGCTCTGAACATGAAGCAAGGTTTGCAATTAAGGCTCAGCCAACAACTGGCGATGACGCCGCAGCTACAGCAGGCAATTCGCCTGTTGCAACTGTCCACGTTAGAACTTCAGCAGGAGCTCCAGCAGGCGCTGGACAGCAACCCCCTGCTGGAACAAACCGATCTTCATGACGAGGTAGATACCCAGCAATCGCAGGATACAGAAGCGCTCGATACCGCGGATGCACTCGAACAAAAAGAGATGCCCGACGAGCTTCCGCTGGATGCCAGCTGGGATGAAATCTACACCGCCGGAACCCCTTCCGGTACGCGTGCAGACTACCAGGACGATGAGCTACCGGTCTATCAGGGAGAAACCACCCAGTCGCTGCAGGATTACCTGATGTGGCAGGTGGAACTCACCCCCTTCTCCGATACCGACCGCGCGATTGCCACGTCAATTGTCGATGCCGTTGACGACACTGGCTATTTGACCGTCACGCTGGACGATATTCTGGAAAGCATGGGCGACGACGAGATTGAGCTTGAGGAAGTTGAAGCTGTTCTGAAGCGCATCCAGCGTTTCGATCCGGTAGGCGTAGCCGCAAAAGATCTGCGCGACTGCCTGCTGATCCAGCTTTCTCAGTTCAGCAAAGAGACGCCATGGCTCGACGAGGCGCGCCTAATCATCAGCGATCACCTGGATCTGCTGGCGAACCACGATTTCCGCACCCTGATGCGCGTCACACGCCTGAAAGAAGAGGTGCTGAAAGAAGCGGTGAATCTGATCCAGTCGCTCGATCCGCGCCCCGGTCAGTCGATCCAGACCAGCGAACCCGAGTACGTGATCCCGGATGTGCTGGTCAGAAAAAATAACGGCCGCTGGGTCGTTGAACTGAACTCTGACAGTATCCCTCGCCTGCAAATCAACCAGCAGTATGCCTCCATGTGCACCAGCGTGCGTAACGACTCCGACAATCAATATATTCGTAGCAATTTGCAGGAAGCGCGATGGCTGATCAAAAGTCTGGAGAGCCGAAATGATACGCTGCTACGCGTCAGCCGCTGCATTGTGGAACAGCAGCAGGCGTTCTTTGAGCAGGGTGAAGAGTATATGAAACCGATGGTGCTGGCGGATATCGCCCAGGCCGTCGAGATGCATGAATCAACCATTTCCCGTGTCACCACGCAGAAGTATCTGCACAGTCCACGCGGTATTTTTGAGCTTAAGTATTTCTTCTCCAGCCATGTGAATACCGAGGGCGGCGGCGAAGCGTCGTCCACGGCCATCCGTGCCCTGGTGAAGAAATTGATCGCCGCGGAGAACCCCGCGAAGCCGCTAAGCGACAGTAAGTTAACCACCATGCTGTCCGATCAGGGTATTATGGTGGCACGTCGTACTGTTGCGAAGTATCGAGAGTCTTTATCCATTCCGCCGTCCAACCAGCGTAAACAGCTGGTCTGACACAACCGATAAGGAAGACACTATGCAGCTCAACATCACTGGACAAAACGTCGAAATTACTGAGGCTTTACGCGACTTTGTGAACACGAAGTTTGCAAAACTCGAGCAGTATTTCGAAAGGATCAATCAGGTCTATATTGTGTTGAAAGTGGAGAAAGTGACTCATATCTCGGATGCCACCCTGCATGTTAACGGGGGTGAACTGCATGCCAGTGCGGAAGGGCAAGACATGTACGCTGCTATCGACGGCTTGATTGATAAGCTTGCGCGACAGCTCAATAAACATAAAGATAAACTGAAACAACACTAATTGTCCGGGCAGTTAACGGGTGCAGGACGGCCTGTTGTGAAACACAACAGGCCATTTGTACAGTTAGCGCTTAGGTGAAATTATGATGAACAACGATTCCGCTCTTCAACTGAGCAATGTCCTTAACCAGGAATGTACCCGCAGTGCGGTTCACTGCCAGAGCAAAAAACGTGCGCTGGAGATCATCAGTGAACTGGCCGCAAAACAGCTGGGCCTGCCGCCGCAGGTGGTGTTCGAAGCGATTCTGACCCGTGAAAAGATGGGCAGTACCGGTATCGGCAACGGCATCGCGATCCCGCATGGCAAACTGGAAGAGGATACCCTGCGTGCCGTCGGTGTGTTTGTGCAGCTTGAAACACCGATCGCCTTCGATGCCATTGATAACCAGCCCGTCGATCTCCTCTTCGCGCTGCTGGTGCCTGCTGACCAGACGAAAACCCATCTGCATACGCTGTCGCTGGTCGCCAAGCGTCTGGCTGACAAAACCATTTGCCGTCGACTGCGCTCGGCTCAAAGTGATGAAGAGCTCTATCAAATTATCACTGAAGCAGAAGGCAATCAGGATGATGCATAACCAGGAGATGGCCTTCACATCTGTTGTCCTGAGGAGAAACGGAACATGGTGCTGATGATTGTCAGTGGCCGTTCAGGGTCGGGGAAATCCGTTGCTCTGCGCGCGCTGGAAGACATGGGTTTTTACTGCGTCGATAACCTGCCGGTCGTGTTGTTGCCCGAACTGGCCCGTACGCTGGCGGAGAGACAAACCTCGGCCGCCGTCAGTATCGACGTTCGTAACATGCCTGAATCGCCAGAGATCTTCGAACAGGCCATGAGTAACCTGCCCGACGCATTCTCGCCGCAGCTGCTGTTCCTTGATGCAGACCGTAATACCCTGATCCGCCGCTACAGCGATACCCGTCGTTTGCACCCGCTTTCCAGTAAGAACCTCTCTCTGGAGAGTGCTATCGATGAAGAGAGCGATCTGCTGGAGCCGCTGCGTTCTCGTGCCGACCTGATTGTCGACACCTCTGAGATGTCCGTTCACGAGCTGGCAGAAATGCTGCGTACCCGGTTGTTGGGTAAACGCGAGCGCGAACTGACGATGGTGTTCGAATCCTTTGGCTTCAAGCACGGTATCCCGATCGATGCGGATTATGTTTTCGACGTGCGCTTCCTGCCGAACCCGCACTGGGATCCGAAACTGCGTCCCATGACCGGTCTGGATAAACCCGTTGCGGCCTTCCTCGACAGGCACACAGAAGTTCACAATTTTATCTACCAGACGCGAAGCTACCTTGAGCTATGGTTACCTATGCTGGAGACAAACAATCGTAGCTATCTGACGGTAGCGATTGGCTGTACCGGCGGTAAACATCGTTCGGTTTATATCGCCGAACAGCTGGCCGACTATTTCCGCTCGCGCGGGAAGAACGTTCAGTCCCGTCATCGCACGCTGGAAAAACGTAAAACATGACCGTAAAACAGACCGTTGAGATCACCAATAAGCTGGGCATGCATGCGCGCCCGGCGATGAAGCTGTTTGAGCTGATGCAGGGTTTCGATGCAGAAGTTCTGCTGCGGAATGACGAAGGTACCGAAGCGGAAGCGAACAGCGTGATCGCGCTGCTGATGCTGGATTCCGCCAAAGGGCGTCAGATTGAAGTCGAAGCCACCGGCCCTCAGGAAGAGGAAGCGCTGGCGGCGGTGATTGCGCTGTTTAACGCGGGGTTCGACGAAGATTAAGGTCTCTCCCCTTCAGGCGGGTGGCGCTGCGCTTACCCGCCCTACATAAGTTTGTTGCTCTCCATAAACCCTTCTCCTCCCAACTGACGCATCTGGCGCATAATCCACGCCTGACGGCTTCGCACGTACCCTGATGGGGCACTGGCTTTAAAACGGATGGGATTAGGCAGAACAGCCGCGAGCAGCGCCGCCTCCGACATGCTCAGCTTGCTGGCGGGTTTATTAAAATAGCGTTGTGATGCAGCTTCGACACCAAATACCCCGTCGCCAAACTCGGCAACGTTGAGATACACGGTCAGAATGCGCTTTTTGCTCCAGACCGTTTCCATGCCCAGGGTTAATCCCGCTTCCAGCCCCTTTCGCACCCAGCTGCGGCCGTCCCACAGAAACAGATTTTTGGCCGTCTGCTGCGACAACGTTGACGCGCCACGCACGCGGTTTTCATGACGTTCGTTATGCGCCAGCGCCTTCTCAATCGCGGCCACATCGAATCCCCAGTGCTCGGGGAATTTCTGATCCTCCGCCGCGATGACCGCCAGCCCCATGAACGGCGAGATCTCGTCCATGCTTACCCAGTCAGAATGGGCGACATAGCCGAAATCACCGCTGAGCCACGCACCGAGCTGACGCTCAACCATCACGGCGGAGAACGGAACCGGCATAATGCTGAACAGGGCGAGTCCACCGCCCCAAAACACCGCCAGCACCAGAACGATGCGCAATAAAGTACGTTTTACCCACGCACCTGCGCCGGATTGACGACTCATTCAGCCAGCACCAGCACGCGGGCGACCAGCTTTTCGATTCCCGTGGCCGCTTCTGCAATATTCTGCGCCAGCATATAGGCCGGCGTGGTGACAATTTTATTATCTTCATCAACCACAATGTCATCCACCGGGCACGGAACGTGTTCGCCCCCCATTTCCTCGACGATCTCCGCGGTATCAATATCCGTCCCGATGGTCAGGCGCAGCGGGAAATCAAAAATCTTAGGCAACATCGCCGGTGCGATACAGATAAAGCCCAGCGGTTTCCCTGCCGCATGCATGGCCTGCGACAGCGCTTTGAGATGAGGATCGATCTGACACTCCGCGCCCTGCGCGGCAAAGGTACTGAGATTTTTGGCCGCGCCAAATCCACCCGGCACAATGAGCGCATCAAGCTCTGCGGCGTCTGCCTGAATAAGAGGATGGATGTCACCTCGCGCAATACGTGCGGCTTCAATCAGCACGTTACGGGTTTCCGCCATTGGTTCACCGGTCAGATGGTTAATCACATCCGCCTGATTTTTGTCTGGCGCAAAACAAATCACCTCTGCTCCCTGCTTAGCCAGGGCCAGCAGCGTAATGACGGCTTCGTGTATCTCAGAACCATCGTAAACACCACATCCGCTGAGCACGACACCAATCTTTTTCATCATGACAATCCTTTTCTGCAACTGGCTGAAGCACATTAATAATTTTGATTAAAACGCTATGCTTCACACATTTCACTGATTCATGTAACAAACCATTTAAGATTTGCTATCTTATCTGCGTGCGGCCTAAATTTTTCAGGCAGCGCCCTTTCAAAAATAACGTTTAAAAACAGGCGCAGCCACGATTTCCCTGGTGTTGGCGCAGTATTCGCGCACCCCGGTTAATCCGGGGTCATTTTTTTCTGGCGTCAACCCAGGCTTTAAGCACCGCAACATCGTTTTGCCACTCTTGCTTCATCTCTTCAACCCAATCACCCACGTTATCTTCCCATGCAGGTAAATCAGGCGACTGAATCTGTTGTCCCAGCTGCTGCAGGTGGCGTAAACCAACCGAGCCGGCTGCACCTTTGATTTTATGTCCTTCTTCCACGATCCCCTTCTGGTCACGGGCCGTCAGGTTGGATTCCAGCACGCTCAGATAGCCCGGCATCATTTTTTCGAACACGGCCAGACCGTCGGTAATCAGTTTCGGCCCCACCAGATCGATATACTGCTCCAGCATCGCGGTATCGAGTATCGTTTGGGCTTTTGCGCTATCAACAGACGTCATGGTGCTCTCCTCTTCATCATGGGTATCCCAGAACTTTTTGATCATAGCGGTCAGAGCAGGAACCGCCAGCGGCTTGTTGAGTACATCGTCCATACCGGCATCGAGATACTCTTTTTTATCTTTCAGCACGTTCGCCGTCAGGGCAACCAGCGGCGGCAGTTCGTCGGCCGCGTACTGACGCGTCAGCTCGCGCGAGATATCCAGCCCGGTCATATCCGGTAATTGAATATCCAGCAGAACAAGATCGTATTCGCCGGGTTTAAACATCTCCAGCGCGGCTTTGCCGGTCATCGCGACATCCACGCTGTTGCCCAGTTTTTCCAGCACCGAGCGCGCCACGATCACGTTCAGCTCAATGTCTTCCACCAGCAGGACGTGCAGGGCAGGTAGCGGCATATCGTCATTTTCAAAGGTATCTTCTACCTCTTCCGCCACCGCTGGCGCATGGACCGTCAGCGTGAAGGTTGACCCTTTCCCCGGCTGGCTGGCTACGGTGATATCACCGCCCATGCTCTTCGCCAGACGTTTAGAGACCGCCAGGCCAATGCCTGTTCCGGTCGCCGGTTTCCCGCCGTTGCTGTCTTTCACCTGGTAGTACATGGCAAAGATCTTGTCCTGCTCTTCCTGCGGAATACCAATTCCGGAGTCCTCTACCTCGAAGTGCAGCATGTCGCCTTCGTCATAGCGGATACGCACCGCCACCTGCCCCTTCTGGGTGAATTTCACCGCGTTGCTGATCAGGTTCCACAGGATCTGGCGCAGTCGCGTGCCGTCAGTCACCACCTTATGCGGCAGCGGCAGGGTGGGCTCCATAACAAAGCTCAGGCCCTTCTGCTGCGCCTGCAGGCCGGACAGGTTTTCCAGATCGGCAAGGAAGCTGGTGAAATCAACCGGCTGGTTATCAAGCTGAACTTTACGGCGCTCCATCTTATCCATATCAATAATATCATTGAAGATATTACCCAGCGTGACCGCTGAGACATGGATAGTCTTGAGGTATTTTTCCTGCTCTGCGGTCAGGTCGGTATCCAGCAGAATACGGCTCAACCCGACGATGCCGTTAAGCGGCGTACGCAGCTCGTGGCTGATGGTGGAGATAAAGGTGGTCTTGTCGCGGCTGGCGCGCTCCAGGGCATCCTGATAGCGCTTACGCTCGGTGATGTCGCGGCCAAAGCCCATCAGGCCGTGGCGTTTGCCCACGCGGTCATAGTAGGGCACCTTACGGATCTCAAAGCAGGCTTTGCGTCCGTCCGGGTAGTCCAGCCACTGTTCATAGGTCAGCGAGACGTTATGACGGAAGACTTTTTCGTCGGTCTCCATGACCTTGGCCGCCGCCTCTTCAGAGTAAACGTCCTGCGGCTTCAGGTGAATCAGCTGCTTCTCGCTTTTCCCGGTAAGCAACTCCATCGCCCGGTTACAGCCGGAAAATTCTTTATCTTCATTACGGTAGAACACCAGATCCGGCGACGCATCCAGGAACGACCGCAGGAAGGAGGATTGCTGCTCAAGCTGGATCTGCGTGACCTCGCGCTCTTTCATTTCGATTTTCAGCTGCTCCAGGGTGGCCTGACGCTCGGCCTCCGCCTTCTCACGATCTGAAATCTCCTGATTCAGCTGCGCAATGTTGTCTTTGAGCTGGACGTTGAGCTTCAGGTCGCGCTCGCGCATCTCTTCCAGTTTATCCACCAGCTTAGACAGACGCTGACGGGACTCTTCCAGCTGTTCAACCACTACGGAAAGGAAATAGACCGCCCAAGGCGTAATGAGCAAGCCAAAGAAGATGGAGCGGATGACGTCGATACTCTCGACCTGACCATGCAGAACCATGGTAACCGCCATTTGCACGACAATGGCCAGAACGACCAGCGCCAGCGCAAGCAGCATGGAAAAACGCACCAGCCCAAGCTTCATCATCAGGTCGACGTAATACTGGGCAAGCATTCGAATTTGCTTCATAGAGGATCCCTTCACGACGTTATCGCTCAATAATACTCAAATTCGCGGCGGGACGTTGAAGGTTGTGAGAAAAAGTGCGGGGTGAAACAGGAGATTAGCCTCGCTCCCGGGCAACCGGAAGCGAGGAGAGGTCAATCAGGAGCGTTTCAACAGCAGCCAGAGACTGATCAGGAGGAAGCTGGCGCTTGGCAGCAGCGCACCGATAATCGGCGGAATGCCATAAACCAGAGTCAGCGGACCGAAGATCTGATCGAGCACGTAGAACACAAAGCCGAAGCTGATGCCGGTCACGACGCGAACCCCCATCGGCACGCTGCGCAACGGGCCGAAGATAAACGACAGCGCCATCAGCATCATTACCGCCACGGACATCGGCTGGAAGATTTTGCTCCACATGTTGAGCTGATAGCGTCCCGCATCCTGTCCGCTCGACTTCAGGTATTTCACATAGTTATGCAAACCGCTGATGGAGAGCGCGTCAGGATCCAGCGCCACGACGCCGAGCTTATCGGGCGTCAGGTTGGTTTTCCACGTACCGGTTACCGTCTGAGAACCCGTAATCTGTTTCGGATCGGTCAGGTTAGATTCATCAACCTGGGACAACCGCCACTGCTTATGTTCGGCGTCAAACTTCGCCGAAGAGGCGTGGCGAACGGACTGCAGACGGCGCTGGTCATCGAAAGCGTAGATGCTCACTCCGCCCAGTTCATCATTCCCCTTCACCCGTTCGATGTAGACGAAGTTTTTTCCGTCTTTGGCCCATAAACCTTGCTGAGTCGAGAGCAGTGAGCCGCCGTACATCGCCTGAGCACGATAGTTACGCGCCATCTGTTCGCCCTGCGGCGCGACCCACTCGCCAATCGCCATGGTCAACAGCACCAGTGGGATGGCGGTTTTCATTACCGACAGCGCGACCTGCATGCGGGTAAAACCCGAGGCCTGCATAACGACCAGCTCGCTGCGCTGCGCCAGCATACCCAGCCCCAGCAGTGCCCCCAGCAGGGCCGCCATCGGGAAGAAGATCTGCACATCTTTCGGCACGCTGAGTAGGGTATACATCCCCGCGCCCAGCGCGTCATAGCTCCCTTGCCCGGCTTTTTTCAGCTGATCGACAAATTTGATAATGCCGGAGAGCGACACCAGCATGAACAACGTCATCATGATGGTGGTAAAAATGGTTTTACCGATATAGCGATCAAGAACGCCAAACGCCTGCATTAGATGGCTCCTTTACGCGAGAATCGGGCACGTATGCGGCGCACAGGCACCGTATCCCACAGGTTTAACCCCAGCGCCAGTAAGATGTACAGGCTGTTGACGAACCACGTCCAGATCATGGGATCCAGCTTGCCCTTCGCGCCGTTGGAGCGAATCGAGGTTTGCAGCAGGAAATAGATCAGGTAAAGCAGCATCGCCGGCAGCATAGAGAGCACGCGTCCCTGACGCGGGTTCACCACGCTCAGCGGAACGACAATCAGCGCCATCATAAACACGGTGAAGACGAGCGTAATACGCCAGTGGAACTCTGCACGCGCTCGGTTGGTATCGGTATTCCAGAGGGTACGCATGTCCATTTGCTCGGTATCCGTTGGATCGAGCGACACCGTCTGATGGCCGATAATGGCCTGATAGTTCTGGAAATCCGTAATGCGGAAGTCACGCAGCATCGCGGTGCCTTCGAAACGGGTGCCTTTGTTCAGCGTCACGACCTGAGAACCATCTTTGCGCTGAGCCAGCTGACCGGAATCTGCCACCACCACGGAAGGACGCGCGTTACCTTTAGGTCGCAGCTGCGCCAGGAAGACATCGTTGAATTTACTGCCGTCAACGCTCTCAATAAACAGCACGGAGTTTCCATCGGTTGCCTGCTGGAACTGCCCCTGGGCTAGCGCCGCCATGCCGGGGTTGGCTTTCGCTTCGGCCAGCACTTCATCCTGATGGCGGGAAGACATGGGGCCCGCCCACATCACATTCACCGCCGCAACGATCCCCGTGAACAGCGCCAGTATCATGGCGGCTTTCACCAGGACCGCTTTGCTCAGGCCACAGGCATGCATCACCGTGATTTCACTCTCGGTATAGAGTTTCCCAAGCGTCATGAGCAGGCCAAGGAAAAGACTTAGCGGCAGGATAAGCTGCGCCATTTCCGGGATCCCTAAACCAAGCAGGGAAAGCACCAGATTTGTTGGAATTTCGCCGTCAACGGCCGCACCGAGGATCTTAACCAGCTTCTGACAGAAAAAAATCAGCAGCAGGATGAAGAGGATCGCCAGTTGGCTTTTGAGCGTCTCCCGCACCAGATATCTTATGATTATCACTTTAAATACGCCCGTAAAAACCCGTCTCTTTGCTGGAAAATCGCTTGTTTCATGGCTTAAACGTCATTTATTCTCTTGAGTCGTCGAAATCATCGCTAAGATTAAAACATCCGGCGGATTCACGCTTCAGGACTTTTTCTGACGTGTCGAAACCGTAGTAACGTAAGATTAACACGAAGTCACCACAACAGCGGACATGAGTTACGAAAGGTTTCAATTCTATCCGTAGCAGCCGCCGTTGTCTTTAAGATTCAGGAGCGTAGTGCATGGAGTTCAGTGTAAAAAGCGGTAGCCCGGAGAAACAGCGGAGTGCCTGCATCGTTGTGGGCGTCTTTGAACCACGCCGACTCTCCCCGATCGCCGAGCAACTCGATAAAATCAGTGACGGCTATATTAGCGCCCTGCTGCGCCGTGGCGAACTGGAAGGCAAACCTGGGCAGACGCTGTTACTGCACCATGTTCCGAACGTACTCTCAGAGCGCATTCTGCTGATTGGCTGTGGCAAAGAACGCGAGCTGGATGAACGTCAGTATAAGCAGGTGATTCAGAAAACAATCAATACGCTGAATGATACCGGTTCAATGGAAGCCGTCTGCTTCCTGACCGAGCTGCACGTTAAAGGGCGTAACACCTACTGGAAAGTGCGTCAGGCGGTCGAAACGGCAAAAGAGAGCCTGTACAGCTTCGATCAGCTGAAGACCAATAAAAGCGAGCCGCGTCGTCCGCTGCGTAAAATGGTCTTCAACGTGCCAACCCGTCGCGAACTGACCAGCGGCGAACGCGCGATCCAGCACGGTCTGGCGATTGCTGCCGGCATTAAAGCGGCTAAAGATCTCGGCAACATGCCACCCAACATCTGTAACGCGGCCTACCTGGCCTCTCAGGCACGTCAGTTGGCCGACGCCTACAGTAAAAACGTCATTACCCGCGTCATCGGCGAACAGCAGATGAAAGAGCTGGGAATGCATTCTTACCTGGCAGTCGGTAACGGTTCGCAGAACGAATCCCTGATGTCCGTCATCGAGTACAAGGGCAACCCGGCCGAAGACGCACGCCCTGTCGTGCTGGTCGGTAAAGGCCTGACCTTCGATTCCGGCGGTATCTCCATCAAGCCTGCCGAAGGCATGGACGAGATGAAGTATGACATGTGCGGCGCGGCGGCGGTTTACGGCGTCATGCGCATGGTCGCGGAACTTCAGTTGCCCATCAACGTGATCGGCGTTCTGGCGGGCTGCGAAAACATGCCTGGCGGTCGCGCTTATCGTCCGGGTGACGTCCTGACCACCATGTCCGGCCAGACCGTTGAAGTACTGAACACCGACGCCGAAGGCCGTCTGGTACTCTGCGATGTGCTGACCTACGTTGAGCGCTTCGAACCTGAAGCGGTCATTGACGTCGCCACGCTCACCGGCGCCTGTGTGATTGCGCTGGGCCACCACATTACCGGCCTGATGTCGAACCACAACCCGCTGGCGCACGAGCTGATTGGTGCCTCGGAGCAGGCCGGTGACCGCGCATGGCGTCTGCCGCTGGGTGACGAATATCAGGAGCAACTGGAGTCTAACTTCGCGGATATGGCGAACATCGGCGGACGTCCTGGCGGGGCGATCACCGCGGGCTGCTTCCTGGCGCGTTTCACCCGTAAGTACAACTGGGCGCACCTGGATATCGCGGGTACCGCATGGCGCTCCGGCAAGGCCAAAGGCGCAACCGGTCGTCCGGTAGCGCTGCTGTCGCAGTTCCTGCTCAATCGTGCGGGTTTTAACGGCGACGAATGATATAAAATGCCGGGTGGCGGCTTCGCCTTACCCGGCCTACAACGTCATTCAACCGTAGGCCGGGTAAGCGTAGCGCCACCCGGCTTTGCATTTGAATCCAAAACTAAGAAGCCCCATATATGAAGAATGCAACGTTCTACCTTCTGGACAACGACACCCATCAGGATGGCCTCAGCGCCGTCGAACAGCTGGTGTGTGAAATTGCCGCAGAACGTTGGCGCGCAGGCAAACGCGTGTTGATCGCCTGTGAAGACGAGCAGCAGGCCATTCGTCTCGATGAAGCGCTGTGGGCTCGCCCGCCGGAGAGTTTTGTTCCGCATAATCTGTCAGGCGAAGGGCCACGCGGCGGGGCACCGGTTGAAATTGCCTGGCCGCAAAAGCGCAACAGCAGCGCGCGCGACATTCTGATTAGCCTACGGATAGATTTTGCAGATTTTGCCACCGCTTTCACAGAAGTGGTAGACTTTGTCCCTTACGAAGAATCTTTGAAACAACTGGCGCGCGAACGCTATAAAGCGTACCGCCTGGCTGGTTTTAACCTGAATACGGCAACCTGGAAATAATGGAAAAGACATATAACCCACGCGATATCGAACAGCCGCTTTACGAGCACTGGGAACAGCAGGGCTATTTCAAGCCTAACGGCGACGAAAGCAAAGAGTCCTTCTGCATCATGATCCCGCCGCCGAACGTCACCGGCAGTTTGCATATGGGTCATGCTTTCCAGCAGACCATCATGGACACCATGATCCGCTACCAGCGCATGCAGGGTAAAAACACCCTGTGGCAGGCGGGGACTGACCACGCGGGTATCGCGACCCAGATGGTGGTTGAGCGTAAAATTGCCGCTGAAGAAGGGAAAACCCGCCACGACTACGGTCGCGACGCGTTCATCGACAAAATCTGGCAGTGGAAAGCGGAATCCGGCGGCACGATTACCCGTCAGATGCGCCGCCTCGGCAACTCCGTGGACTGGGAGCGCGAGCGCTTCACCATGGACGAAGGCCTCTCCAACGCCGTGAAAGAAGTCTTCGTCCGTCTGTACAAAGAAGACCTGATTTACCGTGGCAAACGCCTGGTCAACTGGGATCCGAAACTGCGCACCGCAATTTCTGATCTGGAAGTGGAAAACCGCGAGTCCAAGGGCTCCATGTGGCATATCCGCTATCCGCTGGCCGACGGCGCAAAAACCGCCGACGGTAAAGATTACCTGGTGGTCGCGACCACCCGTCCGGAAACCCTGCTGGGCGATACCGGCGTGGCCGTTAACCCGGAAGATCCGCGTTATAAAGATCTGATTGGCAAATTCGTGGTGCTGCCGCTGGTAAACCGCCGTATTCCGATTGTGGGCGACGAACACGCCGACATGGAAAAAGGCACCGGCTGCGTGAAAATCACCCCGGCGCACGACTTCAACGACTATGAAGTGGGTCGTCGTCACGCCCTGCCGATGATCAACATTCTGACCTTCGACGGCGATATCCGCGAAAGCGCAGAAGTGTACGACACCAAAGGCAACGAATCCGACGTTTATTCCAGCGACATCCCGGCCGAGTTCCAGAAGCTGGAACGCTTTGCCGCGCGTAAAGCGATTGTGGCTGCCGTTGACGCACTGGGCCTGCTGGAAGAGATCAAACCTCACGACCTGACCGTGCCGTACGGCGACCGTGGTGGCGTGGTTATCGAGCCAATGCTGACCGACCAGTGGTACGTGCGTGCCGACGTGCTGGCGAAACCGGCTGTGGAAGCGGTTGAAAACGGCAGCATTCAGTTCGTACCGAAGCAGTACGAAAACATGTACTTCTCCTGGATGCGCGATATTCAGGACTGGTGTATCTCCCGTCAGCTGTGGTGGGGTCACCGTATCCCGGCATGGTACGACAACGACGGCAATGTTTACGTTGGTCGCAGCGAAGATGAAGTGCGTCAGGAAAACAACCTGAGCGCAGACGTTGCCCTGCGTCAGGACGAAGACGTGCTGGATACCTGGTTCTCCTCCGCGCTGTGGACCTTCTCCACCCTCGGCTGGCCGGAAAACACCGACGCGCTGCGTCAGTTCCACCCTACCAGCGTGATGGTGTCCGGCTTCGACATTATCTTCTTCTGGATTGCCCGCATGATCATGATGACCATGCACTTCATCAAAGATGAAGACGGCAAGCCGCAGGTTCCGTTCCATACCGTCTACATGACCGGTCTGATCCGCGACGACGAAGGCCAGAAGATGTCCAAATCCAAGGGTAACGTCATCGACCCGCTGGATATGGTTGATGGTATCTCTCTGGAAGAGCTGCTGGAAAAACGCACCGGCAACATGATGCAGCCGCAGCTGGCGGAGAAAATCCGCAAGCGCACCGAGAAGCAGTTCCCGAACGGGATTGAGGCTCACGGTACCGACGCCCTGCGTTTCACCCTGGCGGCGCTGGCCTCGACCGGTCGTGACATCAACTGGGATATGAAGCGTCTGGAAGGTTACCGTAACTTCTGTAACAAGCTGTGGAACGCCAGCCGCTTCGTGCTGATGAACACCGAAGATCAGGATTGCGGCTTCAATGGCGGCGAGATGACTCTCTCCCTGGCTGACCGCTGGATCCTGGCGGAATTCAACCAGACGGTGAAAGCGTTCCGCGAGGCGCTGGACAGCTACCGCTTCGACATCGCGGCGGGCATTCTGTATGAATTCACCTGGAACCAGTTCTGTGACTGGTATCTGGAGCTGGCGAAGCCGGTCATGAACGGCGGCACTGAGGCAGAGCTGCGCGGCACGCGCAACACGCTGATTACCGTTCTGGAAGGCCTGCTGCGCCTGGCGCACCCGGTTATTCCATTCATCACCGAGACCATCTGGCAGCGCGTGAAGGTGATTGCAGGCATCAACGCCGACACCATCATGCTGCAGCCGTTCCCGGCATTCGATGCGGCGAAAGTCGATGAAGCGGCGTCTGCGGATACCGAGTGGCTGAAGCAGGCGATCGTGGCAGTACGTAACATTCGTGCTGAAATGAACATCGCCCCGGGCAAACCGCTGGAGCTGCTGCTGCGCGGGTGCAGCGAAGCGGCTGTTCGTCGCGTCACCGAGAACAACACCTTCCTGAAAACCATGGCGCGTCTGGAAAGCATCACCGTGCTGCCTGCGGATGATAAAGGTCCGGTTTCCGTGACCAAAATCATCGACGGTGCCGAGCTGCTGATCCCAATGGCAGGTCTGATCGACAAAGACGCTGAGCTGGCTCGTCTGGCGAAAGAAGTGGCGAAAGTCGACGTGGAAATTGGCAAAATCGAAAGCAAACTGGCGAACGAAGGCTTTGTTGCCCGCGCGCCGGAAGCGGTCATCGCGAAAGAGCGTGAGCGTCTGGTTGCCTTCGCCGATGCGAAGACCAAGCTGATTGAGCAGCAGGCGGTTATCGCTGCCCTGTAATGCTTTTACCCCTTACGCTTCAGGGCGTAAGGGGTAACCTTCCTGAAAACTCCTCGCTTGCACTCCCCTTTCTGCGGTGCTATTAACAGCAGTTATGTGTCAATTTTTGTAATGAGTAATGCTATGAGCGTGATTACCCCCGTCGCGACGACGATGCGTCGGATCACTGAGCAGGATAATCCGGCTATCGCCGCCGTTATTCGCACCGTTTCTGCCGAATATGGCCTGACGGCTGACAAAGGCTACACGGTTGCCGACCCGAATCTGGACGCGCTTTTTCAGCTTTACAGCCAGCCAGGACATGCCTACTGGGTAATCGAGCAGAACGGCCAGGTTGTGGGCGGCGGCGGCGTGGCGCCCCTCAGTTGCAGCGAGCCGGATATCTGCGAACTGCAAAAAATGTATTTCCTGCCAACGGCACGCGGACAAGGACTGGCCAAAAAGCTGGCGCTGATGGCGCTGGACCACGCGCGCAAGCAGGGCTTTACCCGCTGCTACCTGGAAACGACCGCCTTCCTAAAAGAGGCCATCGGCCTGTATGAACATCTGGGCTTTGAGCATATCGATGCGCCGCTGGGCTGTACCGGCCACGTTGATTGCGAAGTCAGGATGCTGAAAAGTCTGTAACTTTCGTTCCTGCCCTCTTCTGTTAAGCGGCTGTAAACTGAATGCTCTACACTCTCAGTTCACACCACAACGGGGGAAACACGATGTCGAAGATAAAAAGCTACGCCGCACCGCAGGCGGGTGCAGAACTTGAGCTGTACGAGTACGATGCGGGCGAACTAAAAGCAGAAGACGTCGAAGTACAGGTTGATTACTGCGGGATCTGCCACTCGGATCTCTCGATGATCGATAACGAATGGGGCTTCTCCAGCTATCCGCTGGTTGCCGGACACGAAGTCATTGGCCGCGTCGTGGCGCTCGGTAGCGCCGCGCAGGACAAAGGGTTGAAAGTGGGCCAGCGCGTAGGCATTGGCTGGACAGCACGCAGCTGTGGTCACTGCGATGCCTGTATCAGCGGCAATCAGATCAACTGCCTCGAAGGCGCCGTTCCCACCATTCTGAACAAAGGCGGTTTTGCCGATAAACTGCGCGCCGACTGGCAATGGGTTATCCCGCTGCCGGAAAGCATTGATATCGAATCCGCCGGTCCGCTGCTGTGTGGTGGTATCACCGTCTTCAAACCGCTGCTGATGCACCATATCACCGCCACCAGCCGCGTCGGCGTCATCGGTATCGGCGGGCTGGGGCATATTGCCATTAAGCTGTTGCACGCGATGGGCTGTGAAGTCACGGCGTTCAGCTCGAACCCGGCGAAAGAGAAAGAAGTGCTGGCGATGGGGGCGGATAAAGTGGTGAACAGCCGCGATCCGCAAGTGCTGAACGCGCTGGCGGGCCAGTTTGACCTGATCATCAACACCGTTAACGTCGATCTCGACTGGCAGCCGTACTTTGAAGCGTTGGCCTACGGCGGTAACT
Organism: Enterobacter sp. TCD1-1; assembly: GCF_020567405.1. Classification (NCBI taxonomy): domain Bacteria; kingdom Pseudomonadati; phylum Pseudomonadota; class Gammaproteobacteria; order Enterobacterales; family Enterobacteriaceae; genus Enterobacter; species Enterobacter sp. TCD1-1. The sequence goes on from NZ_JAJCXF010000002.1 coordinate 371,789, forward strand.
TCCACACCGTGGGTGCGGTGATGAAGCCGCTGCCGGTACCGGCGTTTACCCTGATCGGCGGGGATCGCAGCATCTCCGGTTCTGCAACCGGTACGCCGTACGAGTTGCGCAAACTGATGAAATTCGCCGGACGCACCAAAGTGGCGCCGACCACCGAACTGTATCCGATGTCGAAAATCAACGAAGCGATCCAGCACGTGCGCGACGGCAAAGCCCGTTACCGCGTGGTGTTGAAAGCAGATTTCTGATGTGACAGTGCCGGGTAATGGCTTCGCCTTACCCGGCCTACTTTCACTGCTGCGCCAATACGTTAAATACTTCCGCTACCGCGACCGCTCCCGGATCCATCACCCCATCCAGGTTCTCTTTATTGACGTACGACGAGCGTCCCGCGCCGGCTTTCGCCATTTTCGACGTTGCTTCTGCGCCCTGCTGCGCGGCCTGCGCTGCCGCCTGAATATTGCCTTTCTGTAACGCCTCCAGCGCCGGTTGCAGCGCATCGATCAGCGTGCGATCGCCAAGATCCGCTCCGCCGTACTGCTTCATCTGCGCAAGTCCGCTGAGCAAGGCCTCCGGGAGCGTCTGACCATCGTGAAGCTTTTGCCCGGCCGCGGTGAAGAAGATCGACATCAGCACCCCGCTCGACCCGCCCATCACCGTAGCCAGCCGCTCGCCAACCAGCAGTAGCAGCTTAGACACGTCATTAAGCGGGAGCGTGTTCTCTTCCAGGCGCTGCGCAATATCCCGCGCCCCTTGCGCAAAGGTAGAGCCGGTATCGCCATCCCCCACCCTGGCATCCAGCGCGTTCAGGCGGTTTTCCAGCTGGATCAGCGTTGTCGACACGGAGGAGACAAACGCACGCACCTGCGGATTGTCAGAGGGGGTATACTCCACACGGTCATGAATGGCGCTATGCGCCACGGTGCGCAGTGGCGCAAACGCGACGGGCTTCTGCCAGCCGAGCGTCTCGACGTCGGCGTGAATCGCCTTTTCGAAGAAATCGTTGAGCTTCAGCAGCGTCAGAGAAAAGCCTTTCATATCCAGCGCGCTGACCAGCGGCGCAGGGCCAATCAGGTACGCGATACTCTCTTTCAGCGCCGAATGCGCCAGCTCTTTGGTCAGCAACGCCATCTCCAGCGCCGATACGCCGCCAAGATTGTTAATCAGCACCGCAAAACGCCCCTCACCCGCCTGCGCGCTTAACGGCTTCACCAGGGTGTCGATAATGGCTTTGCTGTTTTGCGTATCCACCACGGAAGCCCCGGGCTCGCCGTGAATGCCCAGGCCCAGCTCGACATGGCCTTGTTTAATGCGCCCCTCTTCATCGTCGCTGCCCGGCAGGTTGCAGGTTTGCATCGCCACGCCCAGGCTCCAGAGGTTATCGCAGGCCTGTTGCGCAATATCCCGCACCTCGCTCAGCGATTTCCCCTGCTCCGCCGCATAGCCCGCAATCTTGTGCACCAGTGCCGTACCGGCAATACCGCGCGGCTGCTTGTTATCCGGCAACGCGATATCGTCTGCCACAATCACCATCTCCACCTTCAGGCCGTAGCGTTTGGCCTTTTCGGCCGCCAGGCCAAAGTTCAGGCGGTCGCCGGTGTAGTTTTTGACGATCAGCAGACAGCCGCGATCGCCCGTGACCGCGACAATGGCATTCAGCACCGCATCTACGCTCGGCGAGGCAAATAGATCGCCGCACACTGCCGCCGTCAGCATCCCTTTGCCGACAAACCCGGCGTGTGCGGGTTCGTGGCCTGAGCCGCCGCCGGAGATCACCGCCACGCGGCTTTTGTCCCAGTCGCCGCGTGCGACGATCCTGATGGCCGGATCGATATCAAGCTTGACGAGATTGGCATGTGGCGCAGAAAGCAGTATGCCTTCAATGGCATCGTTGACCAGCTGTTTGCGATCGTTAAAGAAGAATCTGGACATAGTTTCCCACTATTTTGTGAACCGTATGCAAAAGCATAGTCCGCGCTGGATAATGCGCCGCAAAGTCAGGAATTTACTCAACCAAATTGCTATCAGGTTGCCTATACTCCACCCAGGACTAAGAGAGGAAGCGCATCATGAGTACACCATTGTTAATTGCCCGGACGCTGGAAAAAGAGCTCTATTTACTGCCCGCGATGGCGAACCGCCACGGTCTGATCACCGGCGCGACCGGGACGGGGAAAACCGTCACCCTGCAAAAGCTGGCGGAGTCGCTTTCGGAGATTGGCGTACCGGTCTTTATGGCTGACGTAAAAGGCGATTTAACCGGTGTGGCTCAGGAAGGGACGGCCTCTGAAAAACTGCTCGAACGGCTGAAGAATATTGGCATCACGGACTGGACGCCCCACGGTAACCCGGTGGTGGTGTGGGACATCTTCGGTGAAAAAGGCCACCCGGTACGCGCCACCGTCTCCGATCTTGGCCCGCTGCTGCTGGCCCGTCTGCTTAACCTCAACGACGTGCAGTCCGGCGTGCTGAATATTATCTTCCGCATTGCCGATGACCAGGGGCTACTGCTGCTTGATTTCAAAGATCTGCGCGCCATTACGCAGTACATCGGCGATAACGCCAAATCCTTCCAGAACCAGTACGGCAACATCAGCAGCGCCTCGGTGGGCGCTATTCAGCGCGGGCTACTGACGCTTGAGCAACAGGGCGCTGAACATTTCTTTGGTGAACCCATGCTGGATATCAAAGACTGGATGCGCACCGACAGCAGTGGCAAAGGCATTATCAACATCCTGAGCTCAGAGAAGCTCTACCAGATGCCGAAACTCTACGCCGCCAGCCTGCTGTGGATGCTCTCCGAACTCTATGAACAATTACCGGAAGCAGGCGATCTGGAAAAACCGAAGCTGGTGTTCTTCTTTGACGAAGCGCATCTGTTGTTTAACGATGCACCTCAGGTCCTGCTGGATAAAATTGAACAGGTTATTCGCCTGATCCGCTCCAAAGGCGTCGGCGTCTGGTTTGTCTCGCAAAACCCGTCGGATATCCCCGACAACGTGCTCGGGCAGCTCGGCAACCGCGTGCAGCATGCCCTGCGCGCCTTTACGCCGAAAGATCAGAAAGCGGTGAAAGCCGCCGCGCAAACCATGCGCGCCAACCCTGCCTTTGATACCGAAGCGGCGATTCAGGCGTTAGGCACCGGTGAAGCGTTGATCTCGTTCCTCGATGCGAAGGGCAGCCCGTCCGTGGTGGAACGCGCCATGGTCATTGCACCTTGCTCGCGCATGGGGCCGGTGACCGACGATGAGCGCAACGGCCTGATTAACCACTCTCCGGTTTACGGGAAATACGAAGACGAGGTGGATCGCGAGTCCGCGTTCGAGATGCTGCAAAAAGGGGTCCAGGCGACAACGGAATCGCAGGATGCACCTGCCGCTAAAGGGCAATCAGTCGCCGTTGATGACGGCATTCTCGGTGGGCTCAAAGACATTCTGTTCGGCAGCACCGGGCCGCGCGGCGGCAAACGCGACGGCGTAGTGCAGACCATGGCGAAAAGCGCAGCCCGACAGGTCACCAATCAGATCGTGCGCGGCATGCTGGGGAGTTTGTTAGGCGGCCGTCGCAGGTAAATGGGGAACCCACGGGCGGCCCAGCGCCGAACCCTGTACGCCGTTCTCCTGCAGGTAGCGGTCTATTTCCACCATCCCCGTCCAGCGGTTCTCACACCACAGCGGTGCCAGAAGCGTTGGACGGCGGGCGCTGGCCGAGATGCGGTGGTAGACAATCTCCGGTGGCGTGTGGCGAATCATCTCCCCCGCCGTCACCGTATAGTCCTCAAGCTCGATACCGCTTAACCGCCCGGCCTCCCAGGCTTTCGCCATAATGCTGCCCTTCACGATATGCAGCGGATGCAGCTTGATGCCGTCCACGCCGGTTTCAACGACCCTTTCCAGCGTTTCAAGGCCATGCAGTTGACCTTCGCCGGGTAACCCAACAATCAGGTGCGAACAGACCTTCAGCCCGCGCTCGCGGGCCAGCCGCGTGGTGCGTTGGTAGCAGGCAAAATCATGCCCACGGTTAATACGGTGCAGCGTTTTGTCATGTGCCGTTTGCAAGCCCAGCTCCAGCCAGATCTCGTAGCCTTGTTCTTTGTACTCGCTGAGCAGGTCCAGCACCGCGTCCGGAACGCAGTCCGGACGCGTTCCCACGCACAGCCCAACGATACTGGCCTGGCTGACGGCCTGCTGATACATCGAACGCAGTACCTGCACCTCCGCCCACGTGCTGGTATAAGCCTGAAAATAGGCCAGATACTGCTTCGCGCGGTTCACCAGGCTGGCCTGGTGGGCAAGCTGCTCAGCGATAGAATGGTGCTGCTGCGCCTCATCGGCAAACGACGCGACGTTACAGAAGGTGCAGCCGCCGCGCCCGATGGTGCCGTCGCGATTCGGGCAGCTAAACCCGCCGTGCAGCGTCAGCTTATGAACCTTTTGCCCGTACCGCTGCAAAAGATCCCCACCAAACATATTGACTAATTTCTGTAACTGCATAATCTGATAGACCGTCCCGGAGAAAGGGGACAAGCCTGCCATTTTTAGCCTCTGTCGGCGATGACCTGGATCAATCGCCCTGGACGGCCTTTATCTATATGAATAAATACTCAGAATTACTGCAATTTCATTCACGCCGTGCGTGATTACTTTTCCTTATGTTCTGATTGTTTTTTTCATTTATAGCGCCAGCACTGAAAAACAGTGTGTTTATGCGGGTTTGCAGACAATGCCAGATTATTGTTCTGCTATAAAAGCGCTATTCAGCACGCTACATTGATAATACCGCTTTCATATAGTGAGTCAGATCACACTCCGCTGCGCTCTTTCAGGGCATTCAATCAATGTAAAATTAGTTAAATAACCTTTAAATACAAACAGATAATCTCTCTTTAGCACATTTTTGTATAAATAAGATTGCCATTTGACCTGTGTACCAATTCCCGATAAGTTGGAAATCCGCTGGAAGCTTTCTGGATGAGCGGCCTGCTCATCATATTTATGCAGTAATTGAGACTCCCTCTGAAGCAAGTCCTCAAACTTGTTTACCTGCGCGAAAGGATGAAAAAGAGGGCGAATGCGAGGTCCGCGTATGAAACGCAAGCCCCGTCGCCATGCTCTTTCTGTGCCTGTGCGCCACGGTAAAGTTCAGTGGGAAGCCCGACGAGCCTGGGGAGGTTCACTGATATGTTGTACGATAAATCCCTTGAGAAGGATAACTGTGGTTTCGGCCTGATCGCCCACATAGAAGGCGAACCTAGCCACAAGGTAGTGCGTACTGCTATTCACGCACTGGCCCGTATGCAGCACCGTGGCGCCATCCTTGCCGATGGTAAAACCGGCGACGGTTGCGGCCTGCTGCTGCAAAAACCGGATCGTTTCTTCCGCATCGTGGCGGAAGAGCGCGGCTGGCGTTTAGCCAAAAACTACGCTGTCGGCATGCTGTTCCTGAATCAGGATCCTGAAAAGGCTGCCGCCTCACGCCGCATCGTCGAAGAAGAACTTCAGCGTGAAACCCTGTCGATTGTCGGCTGGCGCGATGTGCCAACCAACGAAGGGGTGCTCGGTGAAATCGCCCTCTCCTCGCTGCCTCGTATTGAACAGATTTTCGTCAACGCGCCTGCGGGCTGGCGTCCGCGTGATATGGAACGCCGTCTGTTTATTGCCCGTCGCCGCATTGAAAAACGTCTCCAGGACGATAAAGAGTTCTACGTCTGTAGCCTCTCTAACCTGGTGAACATCTATAAAGGTCTGTGTATGCCGGCTGACCTGCCGCGCTTCTACCTGGACCTGGCGGACCTGCGTCTGGAATCGGCCATTTGCCTGTTCCACCAGCGCTTCTCCACCAACACCGTACCACGCTGGCCGCTGGCGCAGCCGTTCCGCTACCTGGCGCACAACGGCGAGATCAACACCATCACCGGTAACCGCCAGTGGGCCCGCGCCCGTACCTATAAATTCCAGACGCCGCTGATCCCCGATCTGCACGATGCTGCGCCGTTCGTGAACGAAACCGGCTCGGACTCCAGCTCGATGGATAACATGCTGGAACTGCTGCTGGCGGGCGGGATGGATATCGTGCGTGCAATGCGTCTGCTCGTGCCGCCGGCCTGGCAGAACAACCCGGATATGGATCCTGAGCTGCGCGCGTTCTTCGACTTTAACTCCATGCACATGGAGCCGTGGGATGGTCCGGCGGGCATCGTCATGTCCGACGGTCGTTTTGCCGCCTGTAACCTGGACCGTAACGGCCTGCGTCCGGCGCGCTACGTCATCACCAAAGACAAGCTCATCACCTGTGCCTCTGAAGTCGGCATCTGGGATTACCAGCCAGACGAAGTGGTCGAGAAAGGCCGTGTCGGTCCGGGCGAGCTGATGGTGATCGACACCCGCGGTGGGCGCATCCTGCACTCCGCCGAAACCGACAATGATCTGAAGAGCCGCCACCCGTACAAAGAGTGGATGGAGAAAAACGTGCGTCGTCTGGTGCCGTTTGAAGATCTGTCGGACGAAGAAGTGGGCAGCCGCGAGCTGGACGATGACACCCTCGCCAGCTACCAGAAACAATTTAACTACAGCGCGGAAGAGCTGGACTCCGTCATCCGCGTGCTCGGTGAAAACGGCCAGGAAGCGGTCGGCTCGATGGGTGACGATACCCCGTTTGCCGTGCTCTCCAGCCAACCGCGCATCATCTATGACTACTTCCGTCAGCAGTTCGCACAGGTGACTAACCCGCCAATCGATCCGCTGCGTGAAGCACACGTGATGTCGCTGGCCACCAGCATCGGTCGCGAGATGAACGTCTTCTGCGAGGCCGAAGGCCAGGCGCACCGTCTGACCTTTAAATCGCCGATCCTGCTGTACTCCGATTTCAAACAGCTCACCACCATGAAAGAGGAGCACTACCGCGCCGACACGCTCGACATTACCTTCGACGTGAACGAAGCGAGCCTCGAAGAGACGGTGAATGCGCTGTGTGACAAAGCCGAACAGATGGTGCGTAACGGTACCGTGCTGCTGGTATTGTCCGACCGCAACATCGCGAAAAACCGTCTGCCGGTACCGGCCCCGATGGCAGTGGGCGCTATCCAGACGCGTCTGGTCGATAAGAGCCTGCGCTGCGACGCCAACATCATTGTTGAAACCGCAAGCGCGCGCGATCCGCACCACTTTGCCGTGCTGTTAGGCTTTGGCGCGACGGCGATCTATCCGTACCTGGCCTACGAAACGCTGGCCCGTCTGGTGGATACCCGCGCGATCGACAAAGATTACCGCGCGGTGATGCTGAACTACCGTAACGGCATCAACAAAGGTCTGTACAAGATCATGTCCAAAATGGGCATCTCGACCATTGCCTCCTACCGCTGCTCGAAGCTGTTTGAAGCGGTCGGCCTGCATGACGAGGTCGCCAACCTCTGCTTCCAGGGCGTGGTCAGCCGCATCGGCGGCGCCGGTTTTGCTGACTTCCAGCAGGATCTGGTGAACCTGTCCAAACGCGCCTGGCTGGCACGTAAGCCGCTGGATCAGGGCGGTCTGCTGAAATACGTTCACGGCGGCGAATACCACGCCTACAACCCGGACGTGGTGCGCACGCTGCAGCAGGCGGTTCAGAGCGGCGAATACCGTGATTATCAGCAGTACGCTGAGCTGGTGAACAACCGTCCGGCGGCAACGCTGCGCGACCTCATTGCCCTGAATCCGGGTGATGAAGCGGTCAGCATTGACGACGTTGAGCCGGCATCCGAACTGTTTAAACGCTTCGATACCGCGGCGATGTCCATCGGCGCCCTGAGCCCGGAAGCCCACGAAGCGCTGGCGGAAGCCATGAACAGCATCGGCGGTAACTCTAACTCCGGCGAAGGCGGTGAAGATCCGGCCCGTTACGGCACCAACAAGGTGTCCCGTATCAAGCAGGTGGCATCCGGCCGCTTTGGCGTGACGCCAGCGTACCTGGTCAACGCCGACGTGATTCAGATTAAGGTCGCTCAGGGTGCGAAACCGGGCGAAGGCGGTCAGTTACCGGGTGATAAAGTCACGCCGTACATCGCCAAACTGCGCTACTCGGTACCGGGCGTGACGCTGATCTCCCCGCCGCCGCACCACGATATCTACTCTATCGAGGACCTGGCGCAGCTGATTTTCGACCTGAAGCAGGTCAACCCGAAGGCGATGATCTCCGTGAAGCTGGTTTCCGAACCGGGCGTCGGCACCATCGCGACCGGCGTGGCGAAGGCCTATGCGGACCTTATCACCATCGCCGGTTATGACGGCGGTACCGGTGCAAGCCCGCTCTCCTCCGTGAAATATGCGGGCTGTCCGTGGGAGCTTGGCCTGGTGGAAACCCAGCAGGCGCTGGTGGCTAACGGTCTGCGTCATAAGATCCGTCTGCAGGTGGATGGCGGTCTGAAAACCGGCCTCGACATCATCAAGGCGGCGATCCTCGGTGCGGAAAGCTTCGGTTTCGGTACCGGTCCAATGGTCGCGCTGGGCTGTAAATACCTGCGTATTTGCCATCTAAACAACTGCGCAACCGGCGTTGCAACCCAGGACGAGAAGCTGCGTAAGAACCACTATCACGGCCTGCCGTTCAAAGTGACCAACTACTTTGAGTTCATCGCACGCGAAACCCGCGAGCTGATGGCGCAGCTGGGCGTGAAGCGTCTGGTAGACCTGATTGGCCGCACCGACCTGCTGAAAGAGCTGGAAGGCTTCACCGCCAAGCAGCAGAAGCTGGAGTTGAGCAAGCTGCTGGAAACCGCGCAGCCGCATCCTGGCAAAGCGGTCTACTGCACCGAGAACAACCCGCCGTTCGATAACGGCGTGCTGAACGCGCAGCTGTTGCAGCAGGCGAAGCCGTATGTGGACGACAAGCAGAGCAAAACGTTCTGGTTTGATATCCGCAACACCGACCGTTCCGTGGGTGCCTCCCTCTCCGGTTACATCGCGCAAACGCACGGTGACCAGGGGCTGGCGGCCGATCCGATTACCGCGCACTTCAGCGGTACCGCGGGTCAGAGCTTCGGCGTGTGGAACGCAGGCGGTGTTGAGCTGTACCTGACCGGCGATGCCAACGACTACGTCGGCAAAGGCATGGCGGGTGGTCTGCTGGCGGTGCGTCCTCCTGTCGGCTCAGCCTTCCGCAGCCATGAAGCCAGCATTATCGGTAACACCTGCCTGTACGGCGCGACCGGCGGTCGTCTGTTCGCAGCAGGTCGTGCGGGCGAGCGTTTTGCGGTGCGTAACTCCGGTGCCATCACCGTGGTGGAAGGCATTGGCGATAACGGTTGTGAATACATGACGGGCGGGATTGTTTGCGTTCTGGGTAAAACCGGCGTGAACTTCGGCGCAGGCATGACGGGTGGTTTTGCCTACGTCCTGGATGAAGACGGTGAGTTCCGCAAACGCGTGAACCCGGAGCTGGTGGAAGTGCTGGACGTTGACACGCTGGCTATCCACGAAGAACACCTGCGCGGTTTGATTACCGAACACGTGCAGCATACCGGTTCTTCGCGCGGCGAAGAGATCCTGGCGAACTGGCCAGCGTTCTCTGCGAAATTCGCGCTGGTTAAGCCGAAGTCCAGCGATGTTAAAGCCCTGTTGGGTCACCGTAGTCGTAGCGCAGCAGAGCTGCGCGTGCAGGCGCAGTAAGGAATTCAGATGAGCCAGAACGTATACCAGTTTATCGACCTGCAGCGTGTTGATCCGCCAAAGAAACCGCTGAAGATCCGTAAAATTGAATTTGTTGAAATCTACGAGCCGTTTTCAGAAGGCCAGGCCAAAGCACAGGCAGACCGCTGCCTGTCCTGCGGTAACCCTTACTGCGAATGGAAATGTCCGGTACACAACTACATCCCGAACTGGCTGAAGCTGGCCAACGAAGGACGTATTTTCGAAGCCGCCGAGCTCTCTCACCAGACCAACACCCTACCGGAAGTGTGCGGCCGCGTGTGTCCTCAGGACCGTCTGTGCGAAGGTTCCTGTACGCTGAACGACGAGTTCGGCGCGGTGACCATCGGCAACATCGAGCGCTACATCAATGATAAAGCGTTTGAGATGGGCTGGCGTCCGGACATGACCGGCGTGAAGCAAACCGACAAGCGCGTGGCGATTATCGGTGCGGGCCCGGCGGGCCTGGCCTGTGCGGACGTGCTGACCCGCAACGGCGTGAAGGCGGTGGTCTTTGACCGTCATCCGGAGATCGGCGGCCTGCTGACCTTCGGTATCCCGGCCTTCAAGCTGGAAAAAGAGGTCATGACCCGTCGCCGCGAAATCTTCACCGGCATGGGCATTGAGTTCAAACTGAACGTGGAAGTGGGCCGCGACGTGCAGCTCGACGACCTGCTGAAGGATTACGACGCCGTGTTCCTGGGCGTGGGCACCTATCAGTCCATGCGCGGCGGTCTGGAGAACGAAGACGCGCCGGGCGTGTACGACGCGCTGCCGTTCCTGATTGCCAACACCAAGCAGATCATGGGCTACGGCGAAACCGCCGATGAGCCTTTCGTCAGCATGGAAGGCAAACGCGTGGTGGTGCTGGGCGGCGGTGATACCGCGATGGACTGCGTGCGTACCTCGATTCGTCAGAATGCGGCACACGTGATCTGCGCCTACCGTCGTGACGAAGAGAACATGCCGGGCTCTAAGCGCGAAGTGAAAAACGCACGTGAAGAGGGCGTGGAGTTCCAGTTCAACATCCAGCCTCTGGGTATTGAAGTGAATGCCAACGGTAAAGTGAGCGGCGTAAAGATGGCGCGTACCGAGATGGGCGCACCGGATGCGAAAGGCCGTCGTCGCGCCGAGATCGTGGCCGGTTCTGAACACGTGATCCCGGCCGACGCCGTGGTGATGGCGTTCGGTTTCCGTCCTCACAGCATGGAATGGCTGGCGAAGCATAGCGTTGAGCTGGATTCACAGGGCCGTATTATTGCGCCAGAAGGTAGCGATAACGCGTTCCAGACCAGCAACCCGAAAATCTTCGCCGGTGGCGATATCGTTCGCGGTTCCGACCTGGTGGTGACGGCGATTGCCGAAGGCCGCAAGGCGGCTGACGGGATACTGAATTACCTGGAAGTGTAAGAAAAAAAGGGAATAAACCTTCCGGTTTATTCCCTTTGCTAAATAAAGCGTAATTAAAATATAAATTACAGATATTTCAGCGTAAAAGTTGCCTGCCCATCAATGCTGGTATCATCGGTAATTGCCAGCGTCGTGGTGTCCTGAATCGCAAGCGAAATAGCCATTGGTACAACGGCCTGAGTAAAGGCCAGTGGTGCCGTTTCTCCGGTGGTTGCAACAGTCACAATTTCACTGGCGTTATTCTGCATCAGCGAACCCACGTTAGACCAGGACGTTCCATTATCAGAGCTATAGGTCGCCCCGACTGCGTTACCATCCGCCGTTATGCTGTCGGTTTTAACAAACATGCTGTAGTTACCAATCTTCACGTTGCCTGCCGTGGTATTCACGCCAAACAGGTTTACCGGCTGGAGGACGTCAACACCGGCTACGGTACCGTTTTTAACGACCACATTCGCCGCCGTGCCGCTACGGTCATCATTCACGCTAAAGCCCACTTTGACAGGCGCCTGGCAGTTAATCGTCAGGGAGAAGTCTTTTTGTCCCAGTTGGTTAACTGCGGTGGCGCTCAGCGAGCCCAGATTGACGGTGCCGTAGTCAATGGTGCCACCGCCGCTCAGCGTTGGGATACAGGACGAGTTAGTTAACGTACCTTTTAACTTCAAAACGGCGCTCGGGTCAGCTGCAAATGCAGAAGAGACACAAAGAGACAGAACAGTTGCAAGCCATACTTTTTTCATTCGTTAATCCTTAACGTTTAATCTATTTATAACAAACCAATTACGGCATTCATGCCGTTAAATGAATATATATCTTTCCTCACAACGCATTCACTTATCAGAAAGGATAAAAATATTCATTTCATCGACGATAAAAATAATGAAGCTTATTTTCTCTTCATGATTTTTATTTATTACCCGAACCGCTACTTCGTCAGCAGGGTCCAGGTTAAATCACTTTCCAGTGCGGTTTGATCGGTGATGCGGCTAAACGCATTGTCATCCAGCACGGGTGATAGCGTCACCCGGAAATTCATCTGCTGGCCTGAAGGCACCTGATTATTATCAACCGCAATAACCGCTTCATTATTACGCACATAAAATGGCGAAGGCGTGCCGCTTTGCGGAGTAAAATTGAGCTGGTCGACCGTTTTACCGACGGTATAATTTTTACCATCGACGGTCATCTCATCGATTTTCACCGCCATTCCGCCAGACTGGCCGAATGTGAAGCGCCCTTTATCGCCTGCCGTCCCCTGCAGCAACACCGCCATTTGCTGCGGCTGCGGACAGTAAACGTTAACGTTGAGGGTACGGTCCGCCATTTTGTGCCAGTTCTGCTGGGTTTTATCGATATTATCTCGACGCATTTCATGGTAATCCACCACTGGCTGCGAGAGCGTTATTTGGCAATCTTCCGCATGTGCAGTCGCCGCGAAGAAAAGTATCCCCAGCGCGGTTAATCCAACTGTTTGTTGATAATTCATCGGCATACTCCGTTTACTTCTTCATAGAAGGCATCTTCATCGCGTTTCTCTGGAAGAGAGAAATCGAGTTTGCACAGACGATTGTTGTTGGCATCCATGGCGTAGAGCGCCGATAGCTGATCCGCATCGTTGATAAAGACATGACCATCATCAACGACCGTAACAATGTAGTTGCCCTTCTCATCCACGACCGTCAGCCCTTTTTTCAGCGGCTGACCATCGGCTTGCTTCATACGCAGCATCACACGACGGCTGTTTAGCACCCTGAAGTCAAGCTCGCTGACTGAAGCGTGACCTGCGGCGATATATCGGGTGCCGTTTGCCAGCGTCATATTCTGCGGCAGCTTGTTGGCATCCACTTCAATACGCGAATTGCGCCACTCGTTTAGCGAAGGTACGACCGCCTGTCCCCAGGCATCGGTCCAGACCGTACCCTGTGGCGTGGCGATTTCTACCCCGCTTTTCTTCTCGCTCAGTCTGGCAATGGCAAAGGTATCGCGAATCGCATACGGCGAGAACGTCACGCCATTTTTGTGCATAGCGATGCCGCCCGCCAGGGTGGCGTTATAGTTACGCTGATTATCACCGCTGGTGCCGCCACCCACGCTCAGCTGGGTATAGTGCAGGTTGGTGTTGATGTTACCGTTGAAGCTATTATCACTGGAGGACTGGTCACGATCCGCGGCGATATAGTAGTGCGTGTTGTCGCCCAGTGAGCCGCTGTTGGCGACACCGTAAGTGGTATTGTCGCCCTGCTTGCGCATGTAGGTGCTCACAGATTGCCCTGGACTCAATGGAATGCTGACGTTGATGTACAGCATTTCATCATCCTGGTCGTCATCGACGTTGCCCACGGCGCTTTGCCAGTTGGCAGTCACGCTGGCATATTTGAACGTCTTACCCCACGACAGAAGCAGATAGCGGGAATCTTCATAGTCCCCGCTGCTCTGGTTGTAATTGAAGCCTGCTGAGAAAACGCCTGCCAGATCGGATGAAAAATGTACGCTGCCGGAATAGGCGTTATCGTATCCCTGGTAATCGTCGTCCATTGCTTCTGCCATCTCACGATAGCCGCCGCTGTAGTGCGTCGCGCTGGTGGAAAGCGAGACATGGGAGGAAAGCGTAAGGTCGCTTCCCAGCTCGGTTTTAAGGCCACTGTTGCTGTCACCAAACGATTCCTGGCTTGCCGCAACCGTCGTGGAGACAGACCAGAGGTCGTTGATCAGAAAATCGGTGCGACCGCCAGCCGCCTGGTAATCCTGAGCGGCAGTACCGGAGGCCAGAAGGTTCATCCACGGGAAAATGCGCCAGCCGTCGGACACGTTCATCACCAGCGGATCGCTGTAGTCGCTGTCGATGCTGCGCACCTGACCCGCTGACACGGTAAGCCCCTGCGGGCGTGAAAGGTTGCGCTGCTTCACGGCGGCTGCAGGAACAATAAAGTGATTCGTTGAGCCGTCAGACTCCACGACGGAAACGTCCAGATCGACGTTGTTACGCGCAATCGGGACGTCATCCAGCGTAAATGGCCCCGCGGGCACGAGCGTACTGAAAATCAGCTGATTATTCTGGCGAATCTCCACGCGAGCCTGGGAAGAACGGGCAATGCCGGACACGCTGACGCCGCTACCGTCTCTTGTCAGCCCGTTGGTCGGCATAAGCTGGATGCCGGTAATGGGTATGCCGCTCAACACATTAGACAGGGCGTTAATTTCACCGACCTGCATGGTTAACTTCTGCGGGACAAAAACATGCTCCGCATAGGTGTAAATGCTGTCGGCATTTTTCTTGCCATTGTCATCCGTCAGGATGTAATTACTGCGAAGCGACCAGTCAAAAGCGTTGAAACCCGCTTCCAGATTGGCCTGCGAGTAGCGGGAATTGTCGCTACCGCCATATTCGTTACGGGTGCTGAATAGCGAATAGTTGAGCATCCCGGCGGCACCGCCGTGCTGGAAGTTTCGGATATCCGACGACAGGCTGTTTACCGCTTCAGGCGGCAGGTATAACTCAACGGCTTCCTGGTTTGGCAACGCGTTGATCACCGCTTTCGGGTAATCGTCACGGATGTCATGGCACGCCTCGCCTGCCTTCAGCGGAACCGGCATAAGACCGGCGAAATCAAGCAGATCGTTATCAAAACACAGCACGCCGTCCTTATCGAAACGGACGGCGGCCATGCCGCGATCTTCACCATTCACTTTGACGTTCACGGAATGGGTTCCGGGCAGAAAACGCGGTGCTTCAGCGAAGTAATGGTTCAAATCGCTCGTTAACCCCAGCGTTTTCATTACTCCCGTATCAAACGTCACTTCCCTTGCGAGTACGGAAGCGGAGTCAAACATCATCAGAGGCAAGGTGCCGCAGAGAACTGCGCGGACACAAAGTGCAATACGGCTTTTTTTATTCACCGTTTTATCCCTATTTTATTTATTTAATTCAGAGGTAAAGCTCGGCACTTCAACGCCATAGCGGCTGGCCGGGAAAAATTTAACGTGGCTGTCACCACTGGTTGTTTTATTCAACGCAGCCGTCATCGTCTCACCTGGCAGAAGGTAAGTTTTGGAAAGCGTGGCGTTTGCGCCTGAAGGCTGTAATACGACTTTTTGTGCCAGACGGACAACGTACTTACTTGGATTGGTGACTTTTACAGACGACCCGACGGTTGACCATTTGAGGTATTTCCATGCGTCCGTCACAACCCCCAGCGTAGCCGGGCGTATTAGCACTGGAATATCCTGGCGGATGTTAATACCAATTTTAATTTTTTTATCGTCATTTTTTGGCGGAATGCCGTCAAACGTTACGCGTTTGAAATGCTCAACGTCCAGCGGTTGCTTGCTTTGCAAAATAAAACGAAGTTGCTGCGTTTGACCGGGTTCAAGGCGAACGACAGGCTGCGTGACGATCAGCTTAAGCCCCTGATCATCCGGCAGGTCAACCACGTTCGTATATAAAAGGGATGGGTGTGAATCCGTATTTTTTACGTTGATGGTACCGCTGTGCGTGGCTTCATCAATAATCAGCAGGCTGGTTTCCGGCACCATACCTTCTGCATGTACTGCAAAATGGGTAGAAAATAAAGCGAGGGTGAAAAGTGTTTTAAATATATTCGATTTTACGCATTGCATAATATTATCTCCTTGATAGCCCAACAGAACATTCCATGTTTATCGCGCTGTTAAAAAGAGAGTAAATGCAGAACATTCACTCTCTGGATTATTTTAAAATTACTTTTACTCAATAAAGTCTTACAGATAACGCAGGCTGATGGTCAACTGACCGTCAAGCTGAGTATCATCGGTAATCGCCAGAGTTGCGGTGTTCTGAACAGCCAGTGAGGTCACCAGTGGGAAGGTCGCAGTCTGGAAAGCCAGCGGGTCCAGAGTACCCGTAGACGCGACGGTGAAGTCACGAATATGGCTGCCCTGAGTAGAACCATTGGTGGTTTTGGTCCAGTTACCCGTTGCGTTCTGCTGATAGATTGGATCTGCCGCAGCACCATCAGCCGTTACGCTGTCTGCTTTAACAAACATAGCGTAAGTACCGATGTTAACGCCACCTTCGGTTTTGCCCACACCGTAAGTTTGGCCAGTGCCGCTACCTTGAGAGCCACCACCAAACTGACCGTTTGTTACCGTCAGGTTCGCGTTAGAATCCACGCGGTCGTCTACCATATTCCAGGACACTTTTGTTGCCGCGGTGCAGTTAATGGTCAGGTCGATATTTTTCTGGCCCAACTGGTTGGTTGCAGTCGCACTCAGATCGCCCAGGTTAATTGTACCGTAGTCAACAGTACCGCCGTTGCTCAGAACGGGTGTACATGCTGCATTGGTCAGCGTACCTTTAACCTTCAGTACCGCTGAAGGGTCTGCAGCAAATGCTGATGTCACACACAGAGAAAGCGCAGTTGCGAGTAAAACTTTTTTCACTTGTTAATCCTTAACATATGAGTAATTGCAATATTTAATCCAGTAATGATAAATACCTTTACCAGTTACTGATTGTCGTCATGCTTGTCAGCATGTGCACATAGTATTGTTTTTATAAATACATGCAATTTAGCAAAATTAACGATTCTATTAAGGATAACGAAAAACTGATCTTTTCCTTAATTTATTAAGGAATTACCCATTTAAAAAAGAGATTAACATCAAAAAAAGAATACTACTCTGAATTTAACTTTACTTTTCTCAGCGCTTTGATATTACTTTACACCTCATTGATTCACACCATTTATAAATCTAGTTAATTATTAACCAGACAATAAAGAAATAAGAGATATAAACAATGCTTATTTAAAAATGTTGCAGCGGTTGATGGATATAAAGAAAAAAGCCAGTGAATCACTGGCTTTTATAAACGGACGACAAAGGGATTTATTTGACGACGCGTAGCGCCGGGCGACCACCGCGCGGAGGCGGATCGTCATCAGGGTCATTGTCGTCGTGATGATCGGGTTTGTCGCCATCGATAAGTGACATCACCGTGTCGCTTTCGCGCTCATCAGATGCATTGTCATCATTCAGGCTGGCAACCTCTTCATCATACGCCGCTTCCGGCTCAAACATAGTACCCGCCCCGTTTTCACGGGCGTAGATAGCCAGCACAGCGGCCAGCGGCACGGAAACCTGACGCGGTACGCCGCCGAAACGCGCGTTGAAGCGCACTTCATCGTTCGCCAGTTCCAGGTTACCCACCGCGCGCGGGGCGATGTTCAGTACGATCTGTCCGTCACGTGCGTATTCCATTGGAACCAGCACGCCCGGCAACGTCACATCCACAACCAGGTGCGGCGTGAGCTGGTTATCCAGCAGCCATTCATAGAAGGCGCGCAGCAGATACGGACGGCGTGGGGTAAGTTGTGACATTTCCACAGTCATTAGCCTCGGCCGAGACGCATTTCACGTTCCGGTTCAGTTAAAGATGCCAGGAAAGAGTCGCGTTCGAATACGCGAGTCATGTAGCCTTTCAGCTCTTTCGCGCCAGGACCGCTGAATTCTACGCCCAGGGTTGGCAGACGCCACAGCAGCGGTGCCAGGTAGCAGTCTACCAGGCTGAACTCATCGCTCAGGAAGAACGGCTTCTGACCAAACACCGGGGCGATTGCCAGCAGCTCTTCACGCAGTTGCTTACGCGCAGCGTCGGCTTCGGCAGCGGATCCGCTGGTAATCACGTTCATCAGCGAATACCAGTCTTTCTCGATACGCTGCATGTACAGGCGGCTTTCACCACGCGCAACAGGGTAAACAGGCATCAGCGGCGGATGTGGGAAACGCTCATCCAGATATTCCATAATGATACGGGATTCCCACAGGGTCAGCTCGCGATCCACCAGCGTCGGTACGCTTTGGCTCGGGTTGAGATCGATCAGATCCTGAGGCGGGTTATCCTTTTCCACATGCTCGATCTCAAAACTGACACCCTTCTCGGCCAGCACGATACGAACCTGATGGCTATAAATGTCAGTAGGACCAGAAAACAGCGTCATTACCGAACGTTTGTTGGCAGCGACAGCCATGAAAACCTCCAGGTATATTCAGAATTTTTACTGCTACCAGCCCAACAGGGGCCAGCCAGATGTTGTATCGCCCATCCCAGAGAAGACACATTGTTCAAGAATCGAACAAAAATCGAGTATTCACCGATATTTGGGCAGAAAATTGGATGATAGTTTACCAGATTTTGATGGCTTTGTGGTGAGGGGATTCTGGAAATGTGGAAAAAGAGAAGATATATGCATGGATATTGTGGATAACCTGCGCATTATCCATAAAAAAACCCGCCGAAGCGGGTTTTTCGCCAATCGTTCTGCGTAAGCAGAATGGATTAACGTTTGGAGAACTGTGGACGACGACGTGCTTTACGCAGACCCACTTTCTTACGTTCAACCTGACGCGCGTCACGAGTAACGAAGCCAGCTTTACGCAGTTCAGAACGCAGGGATTCGTCGTACTCCATCAGAGCGCGGGTGATACCGTGACGGATCGCACCTGCCTGACCGGAGATACCACCACCTTTAACGGTGATGTACAGATCCAGTTTTTCTACCATATCAACCAGTTCCAGCGGCTGGCGAACTACCATGCGGGCAGTTTCGCGACCGAAGTACTGTTCCAGAGAACGCTGGTTGATTACGATTTTACCACTGCCCGGTTTGATGAAAACGCGAGCTGCGGAACTTTTGCGGCGACCAGTGCCGTAGTATTGATTTTCAGCCATTGCCTATAATCCCGATTAGATGTCAAGAACTTGCGGTTGCTGTGCCGCGTGGTTGTGCTCGTTGCCTGCGTAAACTTTCAGTTTACGGAACATAGCACGACCCAGCGGGCCTTTTGGCAGCATGCCTTTAACCGCGATTTCAATCACACGCTCAGGACGGCGAGCAATCATCTCTTCAAAGGTCGCTTCTTTGATACCACCGATGTGGCCGGTGTGGTGGTAGTACATTTTGTCAGTACGCTTGTTGCCGGTTACAGCAACTTTATCAGCGTTCAGAACGATGATGTAATCACCGGTATCAACGTGCGGAGTGTATTCCGCTTTGTGCTTACCGCGCAGGCGACGAGCCAGTTCAGTAGCCAGACGGCCCAGAGTTTTACCGGTCGCGTCAACAACATACCAGTCGCGCTGTACGGTTTCTGGTTTAGCTGTAAAAGTTTTCATTAAAAGCTTACCCAAATAATAAGTTACACGTTGGTGAACACCCAAACGTTTAGTCAGTTGAGGTTCACACGACAAAGTCCGGCAAACCTACCCCTTCGAATAGCTCATGCCGACACATAGAAAGTTTCGGGAAAAAAACCTTCTCGTAACGTGGGGTCGCAAGATTATAGAGAAGTTGAGGTCAAAGATCGACCCTTAAATGTGATTTGGAATGGGTTTTTCGAGGGGGCTGAAAATGCCGGGTGGCGGCTGCGCCTTACCCGGCCTACAAGGCTCCCTTCTCAGGGAGAGGGTGGCATTTGTTACGGCATATGCTCCAGCTTCAGGTATTCCTCGCTCTGCATCTCCTGCAGACGAGACAGGCAGCGCTGGAACTCAAACTTCAGCCGCTCGCCCTGGTAGATCTCATATAAAGGAACCTCGGCGCTGACCACCAGCTTGACGTGGCGCTCATAAAACTCGTCCACCAGCGCAATGAAGCGTCGCGCCTCGCTCTCCATCAGCCGCGTCATCACCGGTACATCCAGCACCATCACGGTGTGGAACAGACGCGAAAGCGCAATGTAGTCGTGCTGGCTACGAGCATCAACACAGAGCGTCGTAAAGGAGACCGCCAGCGTTTGGTTTTCAACGCCGAGCGTAGGCAACGGACGATGGTTAATCTCAAGTTCCGGGGCGTGCTCGCGTTTTGCTCCCGCCAGCGCCAGCCAGAGTGTATCCATCTCGCGGGTGGTCTCTGCATTTAACGGCGAGAGCCACAGGTGCGCCTGGGTTAACGTGCGCAGACGATAATCGACACCGGCATCAACATTCATAATGTCGCAGTGCTGCTTAATGGCGTCGATGGCGGGCAGGAAGCGTGCCCGCTGCAGGCCGTTGCGGTACAGCTCGTCCGGCGGGATATTCGACGTGGCCACCAGCGTAATCCCGCGGGCAAATAACGCCTTCATCAGGCCGCCTAACAGCATGGCATCGGTGATGTCAGACACAAAAAATTCATCGAAGCAGAGCACGTCCGTTTCCGCCTTGAACCGGTCGGCCACAATCTCCAGCGGATCGCTTTTACCCTGCAGCGCAGTCAGCTCTTCATGCACCCGCAGCATAAAGCGGTGGAAGTGCAGACGCTGTTTACGCGCCCCCGGCAGGCTCTGGTAGAACATGTCCATCAGCCAGGTTTTTCCGCGACCGACCCCGCCCCACATATATAAACCGCGCACCGGCGCGTGAGCCTGTGGCGTTTTTTTTCCGAGCAACCGCCCAAATGCCGCCTTTAGCCCGCCATTCTGTTCGGTTTCAGCGGGTTTGGCCGTGAGTTCCTGATAAATCATCTCCAGACGGCTTACCGCCTCACGTTGAACGTCATCCGGCTGATGGGTACCCTCGTTAAGGGCCAGTTGATATCGCGATGCAGGGGACAGGTTTTGCATAATCTTATTGTTATTCCTTCAATTAACGCTCACCAGCAGACGTGACTGATGAAAAAAAGGCCGTTCTACACTACGCGATGATACGTCAGGATTCCACTTCTACGGAAATAGCGGTTATAGTGGCATTATCAGGCACAGGCAGGAGCCGAGCCAACACCCTACGGAACAACAAGACAACGGGAGAAGTTCATGACCTGGGAATATGCGCTAATCGGTTTAGTCGTCGGCATCGTCATTGGTGCTGTGGCCATGCGTTTCGGTAATCGCAAATTGCGTCAGCAGCAGTCACTGCAGTACGAACTGGAAAAGAACAAAGCCGAGCTGGAAGAGTATCGTGAAGAGCTGGTCAGCCATTTTGCCCGTAGCGCCGAGCTGCTGGACAACATGGCGACCGACTATCGTCAGCTGTATCAGCATATGGCAAAAAGCTCCAGCAGCCTGCTGCCGGAAATGACGGCGGAAACCAACCCATTCCGCAACCGTCTGGCAGACTCTGAGGCCGGTAACGATCAGGCGCCCGTTCAGATGCCTCGCGACTATTCAGACGGCGCGTCCGGCCTGCTGCGCGGCGGTGTAAAACGCGATTAATCGCACAACCTGAATTTATTTTACGGGCGCAGCGATTGCGCCCGTCCTTTCTTCATGACCCCAGCTATCATTTAGTTAAACACCTCATTGTTCAGCGGTTTAAAATTCAATAACATCAACGTGTTTTTGGGGCCGTTTTTCCTTTATTCCAGGTTACGAGAGTCAACATCGATGAAGAAAAAAAACCAGCTGTTGAGCGCTATCGCGTTAAGTGTCGGGTTATCTCTCTCGGCGTCCGTTCCTGTATTTGCCGCCATTCCCTCCCAGGTGCCTGGCCAGGCGGCCATTCCAAGTCTTGCACCCATGCTGGAAAAAGTGTTGCCTGCGGTCGTCAGCGTTCAGGTTGAAGGCACGGCGGTACAAAGCCAACGCGTCCCTGAAGAACTGAAGAAGTATTTTGGTGATGAGTCTCCCGACCAGCAGGCCCAGCCTTTTGAAGGCCTGGGGTCTGGCGTCATTATCGATGCGGCAAAAGGCTATATTCTGACTAACAATCATGTCATCAGCCAGGCCGATAAAATCAGCGTCCAGCTAAACGATGGCCGCGAATTTGATGCCAAACTGATTGGCGGCGATGACCAGAGCGACATCGCGCTGCTGCAGGTGCAAAACCCGAGCAACCTGACCCAGATTGCCATCGCGGATTCCGACAAACTGCGCGTCGGCGACTTTGCCGTCGCCGTAGGCAACCCCTTTGGCTTAGGGCAAACCGCCACCTCCGGGATCGTCTCCGCGCTGGGACGCAGCGGCCTTAATCTGGAAGGGCTGGAAAACTTTATCCAGACCGATGCCTCAATCAACCGCGGGAACTCCGGCGGGGCGTTGCTCAACCTTAACGGTGAGCTGATTGGGATCAACACGGCGATTCTGGCCCCGGGCGGCGGCAGCATTGGGATCGGTTTTGCGATTCCCAGCAACATGGCCAAAACGCTGGCACAGCAGCTCATTCAGTTCGGTGAAATCAAACGCGGGCTGCTGGGTATTAAAGGTATGGAGATGAGCGCGGATATCGCAAAAGCGTTCAACATCAACGTTCAGCGCGGGGCGTTTGTCAGTGAAGTGCTGCCAAACTCCGGCTCGGCAAAAGCAGGTATCAAATCGGGCGATGTGATCGTCAGCCTCAACGACAAGCCGCTGAGCAGCTTTGCCGAGTTGCGCTCGCGGATAGCCACCACCGAACCCGGCGCCAAAGTGAAGCTGGGTCTGATCCGTGACGGTAAACCGCTGAACGTTGAAGTGACGCTGGATAAGAGCACCTCCTCCTCTGCCAGTGCGGAGCTGATCGCCCCGGCGCTGCAGGGTGCGACGCTGAGCGATGGACAGCTGAAGGACGGTACGAAAGGCATTCGCATCGACACCGTTGAAAAGAGCAGCCCTGCCGCTCAGGCCGGGTTGCATCAGGAAGATGTGATCATTGGTGTAAACCGCAATCGCGTGCAGTCCATTGCCGAACTGCGCAAGGTGCTGGAGAGTAAACCGGCGGTTATTGCCCTGCAGGTCATGCGCGGCAATGAGTCTATCTATATTCTGTTGCGCTAAGCATTTGCGACCCGGACATCACCGCTGCGTGTGATGTCCGGATAACTCATGTTATGCTGCAAATCGTTCCTTTTTTAACGACACGCGCATCATGCTTTTAAAGCTCTTACGTTCTATTGTCATCGGTTTGATTGTCGCTGGCCTGCTGCTGCTGGCGCTGCCGTCTTTACGTCAGTTCAATAAACTGTCGGCTCCCCAGTTCGATAGCACGGATGAAACACCGGCCACCTATAATCAGGCCGTCCGCCGAGCCGCACCTGCCGTGGTTAACGTCTATAACCGTGGTCTGAATACCTCAGCCCACAACCAGCTGGAGATCCGCACCCTCGGCTCCGGCGTGATCATGGACGAGCGCGGCTACATTATTACCAACAAGCACGTGATAAACGATGCCGACCAGATCATCGTCGCCCTGCAGGATGGCCGCGTGTTTGAGGCATTACTCGTTGGCTCTGACAGCCTGACCGACCTCGCCGTCCTGAAGATTAACGCCACGGGCGGTTTGCCGGTCATCCCGATCAACCGTAAACGTACCCCGCATATAGGCGACGTCGTCCTGGCGATTGGTAACCCTTACAACCTGGGCCAGACCATCACTCAGGGGATCATCAGCGCGACCGGCCGTATTGGTCTGAACCCCTCCGGGCGGCAGAACTTCCTGCAAACCGATGCCTCCATCAACCACGGTAACTCCGGCGGTGCGCTGGTCAACTCGCTGGGCGAACTGATGGGGATCAACACCCTGTCGTTCGATAAGAGTAACGACGGTGAGACGCCGGAAGGGATCGGCTTTGCCATTCCGTTCCAGCTGGCGACCAAAATTATGGATAAGCTGATCCGCGACGGACGCGTGATCCGCGGCTATATCGGTATCGGTGGCCGCGAAATTGCGCCGATGCATACCCAGGGTGGCGGTATCGATCAGATCCAGGGCATCGTGGTGAACGAGGTGGCGCCAGGGGGGCCGGCGGCCAACGCGGGGATTCAGGTCAATGACGTCATTGTGTCGGTCAACGGCACGCCAGCGGTTTCTGCGCTGGAGACGATGGACCAGGTGGCAGAAATTCGCCCGGGCTCTATCATCCCAGTTGAAGTCATGCGCAACGATAAGAAACTGACGCTGCAAGTCACCATTCAGGAATACCCGGCAACAAACTGACAGGCATAAAAAAACGGAGCGATAAGCTCCGTTTTTTTGCCGGGGGACGGTTCGTATTACTTGTTAACGAACTCTTCACCCAGGGTGATATCTTTCTTCAGCGTATCCAGCATGCCTTCCATCGCGTGTTGCTCAAACGCGCTCAGCTTGCCAATGGATTTACGCTCTTCGATACCATTTTTACCCAGCAGCAGCGGCTGAGAGAAGAAGCGAGCGTGTTCGCCATCGCCTTCAACGTAAGCGCATTCAACAACGCCTTTCTCGCCCTGCAGCGCGCGAACCAGTGACAGACCGAAACGTGCAGCCGCCTGGCCCATAGACAGAGTTGCAGAACCGCCACCCGCCTTCGCTTCCACCACTTCGGTGCCCGCGTTCTGGATGCGTTTGGTCAGGTCAGCCACTTCCTGCTCGGTGAAGCTTACGCCTGGGATCTGCGACAGCAGAGGCAGAATGGTAACGCCAGAGTGACCGCCGATGACCGGCACTTCCACTTCTGTTGGCTGTTTGCCCTTCAGCTCAGCAACGAAGGTATTGGAGCGGATGATATCCAGCGTGGTCACGCCGAACAGTTTGTTTTTGTCGTAAACGCCCGCTTTCTTCAACACTTCTGCCGCGATAGCAACGGTGGTGTTCACCGGGTTAGTGATGATACCGATGCATGCTTTCGGGCAGATTTCTGCAATCTGCTGCACCAGGTTTTTCACGATGCCCGCGTTGACGTTGAACAGGTCTGAACGATCCATGCCTGGCTTACGCGCCACGCCTGCAGAAATCAGCACCACGTCGGCACCCTGCAGTGCAGGACGCGCATCTTCACCGGAGAAGCCTTTGATTTTTACAGCAGTTGGGATGTGGCTCAGGTCAACCGCCACACCTGGGGTTACCGGAGCAATATCGTACAGGGAGAGTTCTGAGCCTGAAGGCAGTTGGGTTTTCAGTAGTAGGGCAAGCGCCTGGCCGATACCACCAGCAGCGCCGAGGACTGCGACTTTCATCCTAAACTCCTTATTATGGTTAACTTAAGTATCTGTAAATCCGTTGCGGCGACCATAATTCAGCAAGTAAATAATTACAATTTTCGTAGCTAAAGAATTTGAGGTCACGCGACTTTATCTCTCTTCAGAAGACGCTCTGACGACAGACGGCGACGAATTAAGAGGTGGTTACAATACACCCTGCCCCGCCACCAAAACAACATCATTTTGATAACATTTAATTTACTTTTAAGCTTATTTGCGCGGCGTGACCCAGGCATGTTTTCTGATAACGAATTCTGATAAAATCACTCCCTTTCATAACATTATTTCAGCCTGGCGCTGAGTAGATAATTTGCATAAAAATTCATCCACATGCATAATAATGTTGTTTCTATCGTCATATTCCGGGTGACTTATGCGAAGCTCGTCTAAGCAAGAAGAATTAGTCAAGGCGTTTAAAGCGCTACTTAAAGAAGAGAAATTCAGTTCTCAGGGAGAAATTGTTCAGGCGCTGCAGGAACAAGGCTTCGATAACATCAATCAGTCGAAAGTCTCCCGCATGTTAACGAAATTTGGCGCGGTGCGTACTCGTAACGCCAAGATGGAGATGGTCTATTGCCTGCCGGCTGAACTTGGCGTGCCGACCACCTCCAGCCCGCTGAAGAATCTGGTTCTGGATATCGACTACAACGACGCCGTTGTGGTGATCCACACAAGCCCTGGAGCCGCACAGCTGATTGCCCGCATGCTGGACTCGTTGGGTAAAACAGAAGGCATCCTCGGGACTATCGCCGGCGATGACACCATCTTTACCACGCCGGCTAGTGGTTTCTCCGTTAAAGATCTCCACGAAGCGATTCTGGTTCTGTTCGAACAGGAACTCTAATCCCCTTTCCCCGCAGCGCCGCTGCGGGGATCGTTCTGCCCCCACGCCGTTTCCCCCTCTTTTCCACTGCCCCTGACTTTGACAAATAGTGCTTTTTACCGCCCATTAACATTCATCTGGTGAATGCTAAATCAAAAAATCGCACAAAAAATCAAAAGCTGATATCCATATGATTTTATTAGATATAACCAACATAAATGCGCAAAAAATGCCCAATATTATGCAATTTGGTTATAAAAAACTGAGTGGTTAACACGTAATAACAATAGAAACCATTAGTCTGGTATTAATTTTTACCGTTATTAGTGTATACTTGATTTTGTGATGAGGGTCACGAAACAAGACCCCACTAAAAAATTCGACGAGGTAAAAATCATGAAAATCAAATCAACTGTAGCGGCGCTGAGCGTCCTGTCTGTCCTGTCATTCGGTGCTTTCGCGGCTGACGCTATCAATGCTGATCAGGCGCAATCACGCGAGACCATCGGTACGGTTTCTGTCGGCGCGGTCGGCACATCGCCAATGGACATGCGTGAGATGCTGAACAAAAAAGCGGAAGAAAAGGGTGCGTCATCCTACCGCATCATCGAAGCGCGTTCTGGTGCCCACTGGCACGCCACCGCTGAGCTGTACAAATAAGTTTGAGCAATAACTGAAAACGTAAATCTCCACTCAACGGCACCAGGCATAAAAATAGCGGTTCAACCCTTCTCGCCGTTGAGCAAAAACCCTATTCAGGAGTAAAGACTATGAAAACCAAATTGATCATCGCAACCCTCGGTCTGGCATCTGTTCTCTCTTTCGGCGCAAGCGCAGCCGTGCAGCAGGTGAATGCCGACCAGGCACAAAATCTGCAGCCTATGGGCAGCATCTCCGTGACGTCTGTTACCGGCTCTCCGATGGATATCCGTCACGAACTGGCTGCCAAAGCTGAAAAAGCAGGTGCCAGCAGCTATCGCGTCACCGAACTGAATCAGGGTGACCACTGGCATGCAACTGCAGAACTGTATAAATAAACCCTCGTCGTATCTCATCATACGACTTGCCCCTGGCCTCATAGTCAGGGGCTTTTTTCATTCAGTGCCGCGCGTTAAAACGCAGCTGCCCTTCCAGCTCTTCTTCCGCTTCATCGAACAGTAATATCAGTGCGCCAAAGCGTCTGCGCAGCTTATCGGGCAAATGAATGAACTCAATTTCCAGCGGTAGCGGCAGCAGACTCCCGGTCACCACGTCCCACAGCGTATCCAGATTCGTCACGCTTTCCCGTTCAAGATCAAACACCCGGATAAATTCACGGTAGAAGTCTTCCTGACTGTCGATCTCGTCAAAATCAAAAGTATAGGTTTTCATTGCCAGCCACCCAGTCCAGGCGAGCGGCAGATGCCGCCCTGTCTATTATAATCCCCCGATGTGAAGGGTTTTCACTTCCAGGTACTCTTCCAGGCCCAGCACGGAGCCCTCACGACCCAGGCCTGACTCTTTTACGCCGCCAAAGGGCCCCAGTTCCGTGGAGACGGCACATTCGTTAATGCCGATCATCCCACTCTCGATCGCCTGGGAAACGCGGAAAACACGTGAGAGATTCTGGGTGTAGAAGTAAGCCGCCAGCCCATAGGGCGTATTGTTGGCGCGCTGGATAACTTCATCTTCCGAGGTGAAACGGAAACATGCCGCAACCGGGCCAAACGTCTCTTCTTCTGCCAGCTTCATGCCTTCATGGCAGTCGCCCAGCACGGTTGGCATCCAGAAATTCCCGCCAAGCGGATGGGGCTTACCCCCTGCCAGTACGGTTGCCCCCCGAGAGACGGCATCGTCGACATGCTCACGCACCTTGTCGACCGCAGCAGATTCAATCAGCGGCCCGACGACAACGCCCTCGTCAAGGCCATTCCCCACCTTGAGCGCTTTCACGGCATCGGCCAGTTTATTCACAAACTTGTCGTAGACGGTTTCCTGAATATAAAAACGGTTCACGCTGACGCAGACCTGCCCGGCATTGCGGAACTTGTTGGCAATCGCCCCCTTCACCGCCGCGTCGATGTCTGCATCCTCAAAAACGATATACGGGGCATTTCCCCCCAGCTCCATCGAGACTTTCTTCATGGTTTCGGCAGCATTACGCACCAGCGTTTTGCCGACGGAGGTCGAGCCGGTAAAGGAGATTTTACGCACGTCTCGGCTTGCCATGATCGCATCGCTGATTTCATGCGTATTCCCGGCAACGGCGTTGAGCACGCCGTCGGGCACGCCAGCCTGTTTTGCCAGGGTAAGCAGCGCAAAGGCACTGAGCGGCGTGTTATTGGCCGGTTTGATCACCCCGGTACACCCTGCAGCCAGCGCCGGGCCTAACTTGCGGGTGAGCATGGCCATCGGGAAGTTCCACGGCGTTATCGCCGCGACCACACCAATGGGTTCACGGGTCGCCAGAATGCGCGAGCCGGGTTTGATCGGCGGAATAATTTCACCGTTCGCGCGCTTGGCCTCTTCGGCAAACCACTGGATAAAGCTGGCAGCGTACTCCACCTCGCCTTCGGCCTCTTTCAGCGGCTTACCCTGCTCGGTGGTCATTAACTGCCCGAGCCAGTTTTTATTCTCAATGATCAGTTCGTACCAGCGATAAAGAATCGCCGAGCGTTCTTTCGCGGTTTTGGCACGCCAGGCCGGGAAGGCTTTGGTGGCCGCTGCGATAGCGTCTTCGGTTTGTGCTTTACCCGCTTTGGCGACTTTCGCGATGACTTCCCCGGTTGCGGGGTTAAGCACATCGAAGGTCGTGTCCAGCGTTTTCCAGATTCCGTTGACCAGATAACCGGTCTGAAAAAGGATGTGATCCTGAAGCGCCTGGGTCGTCATGTGTCCTCCCTTCCTGAAATGTAAGAACGTGCTGGAATAAGTATAGCCACAAAAAAACCGACGCTTTTGGCGTCGGTTTTTTTACTTCGGTCAGCTATCCGTGAGGGCATTCTGGTAGCGATGCAGCATAAACACCAGCCGTCCTACCGGCTCGGTCACCTGAGGCGGCGCGTCCCAGGTTTTAAGCTTCTCCTGGTAGATATCCAGCTCTTCAAGCAGTTGCGTAAAGTAGCGACGTCGTTTGTCATCACTGCTGGCGGAAAGCACGTGGTCAGCGGTACGACGCAACTGGCGGTGCCAGGCCGACAGATCGTCGTTGATCGGCACCGGTGCGTTACGCAGACGCTGGTGTGCAATGATCATGGTCAGCGCCAGCCGGAACTTGCCGATATCGCCCGGGAACTTGTTCAGCAATAAAAACAGCTGCTGGTAGAGCGCGGGCAGATGGTTCTCTTTACGGCGCGCGGTGTTGGTTGTCATCGACGACACGGCGGCCGACACAAACTGGCTCAACAGCACGCGGCCCGTTCTTGCCTGCGAATTATCGCGGACCAGCAGAATCACCATCATTGCCAGGAAACAGCCCACCAGCTGACCTAACGCACTGTCGAGGAACTGGCTGAAATGGAAGGTCATCGGGTTATCGAGCACGATGATGTTAATCGTACTCGCCAGCGCCCCCAGCGATCCCAGACGTCGCTTTTGCACTTCAATGCCGATAAAGAACGCCATTACCGCTAGGCTAATACAGAGCAGCAGCATGCTCTGCTGCGTCGACGGGATGATGACCAGAAAGTAGAGCGCGCCTATCGGCAGGGCGGCAATGGTGCCGTACAGGAAATCGATGGCGACCATACGCGGATTAGGCAGACGCATCGCCAGTGCGGTCACGACGGCAATCATCACCATCGCGCCGCTGCCGGACGTCCAGCCCGTCCACAGCCAGAACAGCGTGCCGAGCATACAGGCGAGCGTCGTACGCCAGAAGTTAACCATCGCGTGATGGCGCTCGGCAGATTCCGCCTTGATCACCACTTCGCCCTGCAGCACCTCTTCTTCCGCCGCGCTGATTTTGGTATTTCCGATCACGCCGCGTTTCAGCAGCAGGTAGCGCGTCGCGGCGCCGACCCAGGTGTAGATGGTTACCGGCGTGTCGCGCTCCCCTGTCCAGGCGATCACCCTGCGCATACGCTTCAGCTGCTTGTGCACGTCCTGCACCGTTTCCACCGGCTCGGCGAACAGTTCGCGGAAGGTATCGGTGACCGCTTCCGGGCGCGTGTTCTGTATCAGATAGGTTTCACATGCCTGGGTAATCAGCGTTAACGAGACCGTATTAAGAGCTTTCAGACGACGGTTAGCGCGGGCCCAGCGTGACGACTCCATATTGAGATTGCTGCGCATCCCCTCCAGCGCCTGCGTGCGGCGAACCAGCCCGCTCCAGGCTTTATCCACCTCTTCGCTGTCGCCGTGCTTGATGCAGAGCTGCATCAGCTGGTACTGAGCGACAATCAGCGCGTCAAGCTCACGGTCGACTTCCTGCTTGATGGAGCGCGGGGAGAACAGCAGGTCCGCGACAATCGCACTCACGATACCAATGACAATTTCGCTGCACCGCTCCACCGCAAACTGCGGAGCCAGCAGCGGCTCGGACTGGATGGTGATGATAATAATCAGCGCGGTATAGCCCGCCAGCCCCCAGGCGTAGGAGTTCTCCACTTTCACCAGAGACGAGATCCAGGTGCAAAAGCCCGCCCAGATACAGCACACCATCAGCATCAGCAGCGGCGTGCGGATCATCAGAATAATAATGGTGAGCGCCGCGAAACAGCCGATAAACGTCCCGATGATACGCAGCATCCCGCGATAGCGGATCGCGCCTGAATAGGGTTCCCCACCCGCAGCAAAGGCCGGGCCCGCCGCGACAATCGCAGCCGTCAGCACTGCCCAGCGAGGGGTTTCAAGCTGGAAGTGAAAGCCAACAAACAGCGCCAGCACAATGGCACACGCCAGCTTCACGGCGAAGCGAATGTGCTGGCTGGCGATGGAAAAGATGCCCATAGCGATTAACCAAACTCGCGCAGACGGTGGGCGATTTTACGGAAGAACGAGTCCTGGCTGGCATCCCGATCTTTTTCACCGGTAATCACCACTGTCGCCGTGGTACCCGCAGGCCACAGGTTGCCCTGCTGTTCGTCCAGATGGATACGGACCGGCACGCGCTGGGCCAGACGCACCCACTCGAGATTGGAATCCACCGTTGCCATTCCTTTTGCATCGTTCGAGCTGCTGGAGTTGGTCACCCCTGCGGCGACGCTGTCGACGGTACCTTTAAAGACGCGGTTGCTGCCCAGCGGCGTGATTTCTGCCCGGTAGCCCGGACGTACGCCTTCCAGCTTGGTCTCTTCCATATAGGCGAGTACGTAGAAGGAGTTCTGTTTCACCAGCGCCACGGCGGTTGAGCCTCGGGTAATAAATTCCCCGGCATAGACGTTAAGGTTGGTCACCCAGCCATCAGACGGTGCGCGGATCACGGTACGCTCCAGATCCAGCTTCGCCAGATCGCGCGTTGCTTGTGCTTTCGCCAGCTGGTGCAGCACGGTTTGCAGCACGTTGTTGGACTGATCAATCTCTTCACGGGACATTGCCTGAACACCAAGCTGGTTACGGCGGCCAGCTTCGCGGCGTTTCTCCGCAGCCAGCGCCTGGTAATAGGCCACGTCCGCTTCCGCCTCTTCCAGTGCTTTCTGGTAACGAGGCTGGTCGATGGTGAACAGAACCTGATCTTTTTTCACCAGTTGGTTGTCGTGTACGTTGACCGCCGTGATGAGACCGGCCACGTCAGGGGCGATCGCCACCACATCGGCGCTGAAGCGTGCATCACGCGTCCACGGTGATTCGGTGTAATAGACCCAGGCGCGGAAAATAGCGATGAAGGCGAGGATAACCAGCGCCATGGTGATGGCAGTGCGGGAGATTTTTCTTGTTAGCGTTTTCACATCAACCTCAGACAAACATGCGCGATATCAGGTAGAACAGGCAGCAATACAGCGCGGTATTGAACAATGCAGGGTGCCAGACGAAATCGTAGATCCCGGTAGGGACCAGCACCTTGCGCACCAGCCAGAAGATCGCCAGTGATAAAAGAAGCTCGAAAAATATCGGTGGGAAGGACAAACCGAACACCACGATAACGGGAAACAGACTCATGTTGACCTTGATTAGAGAGAGTGCAGGCTTCAGAATTTTTTAGCGCACGCCATCGCAGGAGAGCAAGAAACGCCGGGCGAGAATGGCGCAGCCGTTATGTAATAAATAATATATTAACGTAACTGTTATGCTGTTATCTATAATATGTGATCTAAATCACTTTTAAGCCAGAGTGAACAATGGAACGTTTAAAACGCATGTCAGTCTTCGCCAAAGTGGTTGAACTGGGCTCTTTTACCGCCGCTGCACGCCAGCTTCAGATGAGCGTCTCATCCATCAGCCAGACGGTGTCTAAACTGGAAGATGAGCTTCAGGTCAAGCTGCTCAACCGCAGTACCCGCAGCATTGGGCTGACGGAAGCGGGCAAAATTTACTATCAGGGCTGTCGCCGTATGCTGCTGGAAGTGCAGGATGTTCACGAACAGCTCTACGCCTTTAACAACACCCCCATCGGCACGCTGCGCATCGGGTGTTCTTCAACTATGGCACAAAATGTTCTCGCTGCCATGACGGCGGATATGCTGAAAGAGTATCCCGGGCTTACCGTTAATCTGGTGACGGGCATCCCGGCGCCGGATCTGATTGCCGACGGTCTGGACGTGGTGATCCGCGTCGGCGCGCTGCAGGATTCCAGCCTGTTCTCGCGTCGGCTGGGCAGCATGCCGATGGTCGTCTGCGCTTCGAAGAGCTATCTGGCCCAGTACGGTGTGCCGGAGAAACCCGCCGACCTCACCAACCACTCGTGGCTGGAGTACAGCGTGCGGCCCGACAATGAATTTGAGCTGATTGCCCCGGAGGGGATCTCCACCCGGCTGCTGCCGGAGGGACGGTTTGTCACCAACGATCCGATGACCATTTCGCGCTGGCTGGTAGCCGGCGCCGGGATCGCCTACGTGCCGCTGATGTGGGTGATCAACGAGATCAACAGCGGCGTGCTGGAGATCCTCTTCCCGCGCTACCAGTCCGATCCGCGTCCGGTGTACGCCCTGTATACCGAAAAAGACAAGCTTCCGCTGAAAGTCCAGGTATGTATTAACTATCTGACCGAGTATTTTGTGGACGTGGCGGAGCTGTTTCAGGGGATGCGAGGAAGAAGAAAGGAATAATCAATTTATTTCTGAATGCATAGGGGCAATGAATATTCCCAGGATGAATCCCTTGTTGATTCAGGAATATTCCTTCGCCACTATCAGGAATAGAGAATTGACACTGCTGCCGCCAGCCCATTACTTTATATGCAGTCTGCTCGTCAGACTGTTATTAATTTGTTGCTGATATGAATAATAAAATGTATTCCGCAGGATGACGTTAAACAAGGAAAAGAAATGAATCTATTTGAACAAACACCGCCTTCACGCAGGCGCTATGGACTCGCCGCGTTCATCGGTTTAATTGCAGGGATTGTCTCCGCGTTTGTCAAATGGGGAGCCGAAGTACCGTTTCCGCCACGCAGCCCCTCCGACTTATTCACCGGCGCATGCGGACCCGAGCAATTAATAAGAGCCGCAAGCCAGATTGACTGTTCCCGCAATTTTTTAAACCCTCCCTATGTATTTTTACGCGACTGGCTGGGCGTTGTTGATCCTAACGCGGCAGTTTATACATTTGCCGGACATATATTTAACTGGGTTGGCGTGACGCATATTATTTTCTCAATCGTCTTCGCTGTTGGCTATTGTGTCGTGGCTGAAGTCTTCCCGAAAATTAAACTCTGGCAGGGTTTGCTGGCGGGTGCGTTAGCTCAGCTCTTTGTGCATATGATCTCCTTCCCGCTGATGGGGCTGACGCCGCCGCTGTTTGAGCTGCCGTGGTATGAACACGTTTCAGAGATCGTAGGCCATCTGGTCTGGTTCTGGTCGATCGAAATTATTCGTCGTGACTTGCGTAACCGCATCACACACGAGCCGGATCCGGAGATACCGCTGGGTAACTTACGTTAAAAAAAAGGCGCTACATCAGTAGCGCCATTTTTTTATGCCCATTCAGGTCAGGCAGTGCCGCCTACCGTCAGGTTGTCCACTTTCAGCGTTGGCTGGCCCACGCCCACCGGCAGGCTCTGGCCCTCTTTACCGCAGACGCCCACGCCGTTATCCAGCTTCAGATCGTTACCGACCATCGAGATCTGCTGCATGGCTTCAATACCGGAGCCAATCAGCGTCGCACCTTTCACCGCTTTGGTCACTTTGCCCTTCTCAATCAGGTACGCTTCTGAGGTAGAGAAGACAAACTTACCGGAGGTGATGTCCACCTGGCCACCGCCAAAGTTTGGCGCAAAGATACCGTAATCAACGGATTCGATAATCTCCTGCGGCGTGGATTTGCCCGGCAGCATATACGTGTTGGTCATGCGCGGCATCGGCAGGTGCGCGTAAGATTCGCGGCGTCCGTTGCCCGTCGGCGCGACGCCCATCAGGCGCGCGTTGAGTTTGTCCTGCATGTAGCCTTTCAGCACGCCATTTTCAATCAGCACATTGTACTGACCTGGCGTACCTTCATCGTCGATAGCCACCGAGCCACGACGATCAAGCATGGTGCCGTCATCCACCACGGTACACAGCTCAGAGGAGACGAGTTGCCCGATCTGACCGCTGAACACGGACGTCCCGCGACGGTTAAAATCGCCTTCCAGACCGTGGCCCACCGCCTCGTGTAATAGCACGCCCGGCCAGCCGGCACCCAGCACAACCGGAAATGACCCCGCCGGTGCCGCGACGGCATTCAGATTCACCAGCGCCATGCGCACGGCTTCTTTTGCCCACGCGTCAGCGCGCGCTTCACCGTCAACGTCGCCCAGGAACCAGTCATAGCCAAAACGACCGCCGCCGCCGCTTGAGCCGCGCTCGCGTTTGCCGTCCTCATCGACCTGCACGCTGATGGAGAGACGCACCAGCGGACGGACATCAGCCGCCAGGGTGCCGTCCGTTGCCGCCACCAGAATCAGTTCATACACACCGCTCAGGCTGGCAGAAACTTCCTGCACGCGTTTGTCCGCCGCGCGGGCGACTTTGTCCACGCGACGCAGGATATCCAGCTTCTCTTCACGGCTCATGCTCTGCAGCGGATCGATGCTGGTATAGAGCGCAGAGTGCTGCACTTCTCCCAGCGTTTTCACACGTCCATCACCGGTATCACGCACAATGGTGCGCGCCGCCTGCGCGCTCTGCTCAAGTGCGGCGAGGCTAATCTGATCCGCATAGGCAAAACCGGTTTTCTCGCCGCTGACGGCGCGGACGCCGACGCCCTGGTCAATGTTGTAAGAGCCATCTTTGATGATGCTGTCTTCTAAAACCCAGGATTCGTGATAGCTCGACTGGAAATAAAGGTCGCCGTAGTCGAGACGGCGTTCGGTCAGTTGACCAAGAATGGAGAACAGGTCCTGATGGCTCAGGCCGTTCGCTGCGAGCAAATGTTCACTTACCAGGTTCAGACTCATCGTATTGCTACTCGTTCGTTGCCGCCCGTGGCGGTATAAAGATCGTATTTATTGAGAGTGAGGCAATTACCTGCCCACGTCAAATCATTGCTGTGCATCTTTGCGCGGCTGGCGCAGCACCTCGTTAATCTGCGGTTTATCGATCGGACCGGTAATGCGGTAGCGCAGAATGGAGACCTTGCTCCACAGCGGCCCCAGCACTTTGCTGGCGGCAAACACCGCCGCACCGACAATCGGGTTCACCACAAAGGCCGCCGCAACGCCCACGCTCGCGGAAATTTCCGGTGCCACCACGGCTTCCATATCCAGCTCGCGGCGCACAAGGTTAACGGAACCTTTCATGGCAATGTCCGCTTCCAGGCCATCCACCAGCGTATCGTCCGTATGCAGAACGCCGTCCTTGATCCACGCCGTACTGCGGATGGAATCGTAGTAGAACCCTTCGCTGAAGGTATCGCTGAAATCGAAGCGCAGCTTGCGCAGCAGCGCATCAAAGCTGAGGAGGCGCAGGATCTGCCCGGCGCGCCCCGTGCTCACGTCGGCGATCTCACCTTTGCCGAAGTGGGTTTTCAGAATGCCGTTCAGCGAGGCTTCATCCGGCTTCCACGGTGCGTCGCGCCAGTGAAGATCGTAATTAACGTCAAATGATGAACCGCGCAGCGGCGTGCTGATGCCAAAGAAATTGGCTGCTGCATCCAGTTTGTTGCCTTTAATGTCGCCCTTGAGGGACGTCCGCTGCTCGCCCGGATTATTCACCCATTCCCCGCCCGCCGTCATGCGGCCGAAGCCGGTATCAACCAGGCCGCCCGAGAGCGTAAGCGTGTTTCCCTGGATGGCAAAATCACCGTCGATGCGGCCATATTTCTGCCCCCACAGCCAGCACTCTGCACAGCGCAGCTGGAGATCGGGCCAGCCGCTAAAATCGACGCGGGAGATTTGACTCAGCGGCGACGTCGCAGCCGGTTTGTCTTTCCCGCTCGCGGCGCTTGCCGGGTTGTAGTAGAGGTAGCGGATCGCCGCCTGCCACGGCGCGTGATTGCGCATGGTCAGCGTACCGTTGATCTCTCTGCCCTGGGCTTCCACCTTCGTACCGTTAGCGCCAGGCTGTGAGACGATGCTCAGGTTGTTCCACTGCTGCCCGCCGAGCATCAGCGACGGCGTGCGTACGGTAATGGCTTGCGGGAACTGGGCGGTTTCATCGACGTTTTGCCCAACGCCTTTCTGGAACAGCGCCAGCCACTCTGCACCGTCCATCGGCGGAAGATTCAGCTCAATGCCCGCCTGCTCCGGCAGCGGTGGCGTGGAGCGGCTATCCGTCGTCCAGATGGCTTTGTCGAGGGTGAGCTTGCGGTTAAGCAACCAGCGGCTGTTGAAGTGGTTCGTCCCGCCCGCGCTGCCGGTCAGCGCGAAGCTGTTCAGATTGCCATCCACGTTCAGCTTCACCGGCAGCGGCTGTCCGGCCTGTTTATCCAGCGGCGCAGGCAGCTGGCTGTGAAGGTTTTTCAGATCGCCCGTGATGTCGACCTTGTACTGCGCGCCCGCGTGATAAGGCAGGTCTATTGCAACTTTACCTTTCCAGGCGACCGCGCCCTCCACGGACGCCTCAATCGGCTTCGGCAGGACGTCCATTCGCGCTGGCTGCCAGTTGCCGTCGAGATTGACGGCCACCTGATACGCCTTTTCACCCTCTGTGGTCGTGAAGTCGATATTCACGGGCTGATTAAACCAGCTGGCGGTAAGCGGCTCGCTCTTCAGGTTACCGTTCTCAAAGCTGAACTGCCCGCTGAGATTTTTCAGGGTGCTCTCAAGGGGTTTGATGTACAGACTGTTGTTCTTCAAACGGACGTCGCCTTTCGCGGTGGTCATCTCACCGTCCAGCGGGATATCAAGATGTAAGCGAGCATTCACATCACCATCAAGCTGGAGCTGCTGAAGCGTCGCGGCCAGCGACTCTTTGAGAGGGGTCTCCTCAAAGTACGGTCCCACCGCCTTGCCGGGACCGTTGATGTCGGCATCAATCAGCAACTTCTCTTTGGAGTAGTCCGGAATGTTGGCCGTCAGGTTGCTGGCCGTCACGCCGCCCAGCGCCACGCTGTCGGACTTCATCCACAGGCCGTCATTGCGGAAATTAAGTTCGATATCCAGGTTTTTCAGCGCGGGCCAGCCCGGCTGGAACGCGAAAGTGGCGTCATGCAGCGGCACCAGAACCTGGAACTGACCTTCATTATGTTTATACGGGAACAGATGGGGATTACCGCCGTAAACCAGCGTGGCATTATCCGCCTGACCGCCCTGGATCGCACCGCTCAGATAGTCTACCAGCGCTTTCCCCATCAGGTTTTCCGGGAAATAGCGCCAGGCCTGGGAGCCGTCATCGGTACTGATCCCGGCCAGAATCCCCAGCCACGGCTCATCCCCTTCAGGCTGCAAATAGCGGAAATCGCCGCGCGCATGCACCGCTTTCGCTTTGACGTCGATATGCCGGCCATCGAGCTGGAAACCCTTGTCGTTACGGAGCCAGTTAAGCACTGCATTACCCTGTTCGATTTCCAGCGGCGCGCGGAAGACCGTCTCGTAAGGCATTTTGGCGTCGTGCATATCAACCGTCAGCCTGCCGTTCTCCACGCTGCCTTCCAGCTTGCCGCTAAAGTGCTCCGCACCCGGCAGCAGCTTCCACTGCTTCCAGGCAAGATCTTTCCATGTCGCCTGGAAACGGGTTTTTTCCGTCGCCTGAAGCGGGATATCCAGCGCCAGAGAATCAATCTTTCCGCTCGGCTGCGTAGCCAGCCAGATCTCGCCCAGGTCAGGAGAGAGCTTTGCCGCCATCGAGCGCAGCCCTTCAATAGCGGCCAAATCCAGGTTACTGGCACGGATACGCAGCTCGTCGCTGCGTTTACTGGCCGTGCCGCCAACGTCCTGCTCCGGCATCCAGGCCAGCGTCAGCGCACCGCGCGGCCACGGCTTGCCGTCCATCGTGATGCGCGTATCGGGAATGGCAAACTGCCAGCCCTCTTTCTCCTGCGTCACGTGCGCGGTGAGGTTATCGACGGAAAGCTGATGCTGCTGGTTTTCACCTTTCCAGCTCGCGCCTCCCTGCTTGAGCCAGATATCGCCGCTGGCAAATTCGCCTTTCGTCAGGGTCAACCAGCCTTCAAGACTGAAGCGGGCCGTTTCCAGCTGCATATTTTGCTGGAGCCAGTCGCCCAGCCATGGCTTGACGTCCACATCGTCGGCCTGCAGCCAGACTTTGCCGTTATTTAACAGGCCGTCATCGTCGCGCAGATCCATACGCACCTGCATCACGCCGTGCTGGCCGTTCAGGCTTGAGAGATTGACCTGCCCCTCGGCGCGGTGCCGATCCTTACCGTTGAGCCAGGTCAGCTGCGGGATCGCCAGCTCGGCGCGCTGGCCGGAAAGGGTAATAAAGCTCACTTCGCTGTCGCGCAGATCGAAATGATCGAACTGGCGGAGGAAAAGATCGCTGAAGCGGTTGGCTTCAAGACCCTGACCGCTATCGCCGCCAGACAGCGGCGTATTGGTCAGGAACTGGAGCTGATAAAAGGTGAGATCGCGAAACTGCCAGCGCAGATGCAGCAGGCTTTGCCAGACGTCCAGCGCCAGGGTCACGCGTTTGATTTTCAGGTAGCCGCCATCTTTCAGGCTGGCGTTGATATCCCGGACATCGAGCGTCGGGCCAAAATTCTGCCAGCTAGCGCTGACCTGGCTGACGTTCACCGGCACGCCGGTGGTGGATTCGATTTTCGCCAGCAGTTGCGGACGCCAGCTGTCCAGATGCGGTAAAACGAGGCGTAGCCCGCTCACGAGCAACGCGACAATCACGACCAGCGTTGCCCCTGTAAGCAATAAAATCCCCGGCAATCGCCTCACGCATCTCTCCTTGTCAGCATTCGTCACGCAGCGTACTGCGCTTACATCATCACGACGTCAAACTGCTCCTGGTTATAGAGCGGTTCAATTTGTACTTTTACCTGTTTGCCGACAAAGATTTCCACTTCCGCCAGCGCGTGTGACTCTTCGCCTTTCAGCGCTTCAGCCACCGCAGGGGAAGCATAGACCAGAAAACGGTCGGAGTCGTAGGCATGATGCACACGTACAATTTCACGCATGATCTCGTAACAGACGGTCTCAACCGTCTTTACCGTTCCGCGTCCATGGCAGGTTGGGCATTCATTACACAGCACATGCTCCACGCTCTCGCGGGTACGCTTACGCGTCATTTCCACCAGCCCCAGCTGTGAGAAGCCGTTGATGCTGGTTTTCACACGATCTTTACTCAGGGCCTGCTCAAGCGAGTGCAGCACGCGGCGACGATGGTCTTCATTACTCATATCGATGAAGTCGATGATGATAATGCCGCCCAGATTGCGCAGACGAAGCTGGCGCGCAATGGCCTGCGTGGCTTCGATGTTGGTATTGAAAATGGTGTCATCGAGATTGCGATGGCCGACGAACGCACCGGTGTTGATATCGACGGTCGTCATCGCTTCGGTCTGATCGATGATCAGATAGCCGCCGGACTTCAGCTCAACCTTACGCTCCAGAGCACGCTGGATCTCGTTTTCGACATCATAGAGATCGAAGATCGGCTGACGCCCGGTGTAGTGCTCCAGCAGGCCTGGCATCTCCGGAATATATTCGGCGGTAAACTCCAGCAACGCTTCATACGTCAGGCGAGAGTCCACGCGGATGCGGTCGAGCTGCGCGTCGGCAAAATCACGCAGAACGCGCTGCGCCAGCGCCAGCTCACCATAGAGCTGATAGCGGGTCTGGTTGCGTTTTTTACGCTCCATCACTTTTGTCCAGACGCGCTTCAGGTAAGCCGCATCCGACGCCAGGTCCTCCTCGCTGATCCCCTCCGCGGCGGTACGGATGATAAATCCGCCCTGTTCATCGCAGTAGGCGCTGACCACTTTTTTCAGACGCTCGCGCTCGCTTTCGCTCTCAATACGCTGTGAGACGCCCACGTGCGACGCGCCGGGCATAAAGACCAGATAGCGGGAAGGTAAGGTGATATCGGTGGTCAGACGGGCGCCTTTGGTGCCGAGGGGATCTTTCACCACCTGCACCATCAGATCCTGTCCCTGACGCACCAGCTCAGAAATGTCGCGCACGGCAAACTGCTTTTGCTCTTCGCCCGCGACGCACTCGGTGTGCGGCATGATATCGGAGGCATGTAAAAATGCCGCCTTATCGAGTCCAATATCTACAAAAGCCGCCTGCATACCCGGTAGTACACGACTGACACGACCTTTGTAGATATTGCCTACTATTCCGCGCCGCGCTTCACGCTCAATATGAATTTCCTGAAGAATGCCACCATCAATATAGGCCACACGGGTTTCCGATGGCGTTACGTTTACCAACAATTCAGCCGTCATAATTATCCCTTCCCTCACGCAGTGAGTTAAAATTGCTCAGCAACTCATACGTTTCCACCAGCGGTAAGCCGACTACGGCGTGATAGCTGCCATGAATCTTCCTGACAAAACAGCCACCCAGCCCCTGAATACCGTATGCACCTGCTTTATCCATCGGTTCACCGCTGGCAATATAAGCGGCGATGTCGTCGTCGGTAAGTACTCTGAAGGTCACTTCCGTCACCACCAGGCAGTCCAGCACGTGCTGGCGATCGGCCAGCGCGACGGCCGTCATCACCTGATGCGTTTGTCCGGACAGCTTGCGCAGCATGCGCGCTGCATGATCGGCGTCGTGCGGTTTCTCCAGCACTTCACCGTTCAGGATAACGATGGTATCTGCCCCCAGCACAGGGAGATCGCGTGGCACACTGGCCACGCCCGCCTGCGCTTTCTCACGCGCCAGACGTGACACGTACTGTTGAGCACTTTCGCCCTCAGCACGTTTTTCTTCAATGCCGGTCACGATGCGTTCAAAAGAGACCCCTAGCTGCGTCAGGAGTTCCTGACGGCGCGGGGAGCCGGAAGCGAGATACAAAGACGTCATAGAAACCTTTTATTGCACAGCAAACTGCTGGCGAACCTTACGCATCAGCAGGAACAGCCATGGCCAGAGCACACCGTTTACTACACTACTCCAGAACACTTCCGGTCGGAAAGAGACGTTGATCACTAAAAACTCTGCCCAGAAAACAACGATATCCGCAGCGAGCGACAACAACATCACAACCAGGGCCTGTTGCCAGAGCGCAAGGTTACGGAAGAGCTGGAATTTGAGTGCGACGAGGTACGCAATAATGCTCATGGACAAGGCGCGTACGCCAAGCGTTGAGCCGCTAATGAGATCCAGTATGGCACCCATCACAAAACCTGTGCCGACATTTACGCGATGCGGCAGGGCAAGGATCCAGTAGAGCAAAATGAGCAATACCCAGTTTGGCCGGAAAACGAGAATGTCATCCGGCCAGGGCATCACTTGCAGCAACAGTGCAATGAGAAACGAGAGCCAGATGACCCAGCGTCCCTGGCTACGATAGCTTGCCACTACTGCCCTCCCGAAGAGAGTTTAGGCGGTGGCGGCGCATCCGGCAGCGGCTGCGTTAACCCGGTTGCCGGCGCCGGGACTGGCGCAGGCGGCCCCATGGAGTCCGCAGGCGGGAGAACCTGCGGCATCATCTGCATCAGGCGTTCATTTGCCACACGATGCACCTCTTCAGGCGTCATCGGGTTAGCCCCGTTACGATCGGCGCCCCACAGCAGCAGCAGATAGCGCAGACGCTGCAAACCGGCGGTTGGACGC
This sequence comes from Enterobacter sp. TCD1-1, assembly GCF_020567405.1. Lineage (NCBI taxonomy): Bacteria > Pseudomonadati > Pseudomonadota > Gammaproteobacteria > Enterobacterales > Enterobacteriaceae > Enterobacter > Enterobacter sp. TCD1-1. The sequence goes on from NZ_JAJCXF010000002.1 coordinate 413,811, forward strand.
GCCTGAATCACGGTATAGGCACGCTGCGTATCCAGCTTCACCGAAGAGACCACCGCAACCGGATAGCCTTCAGGGAAGCGGCCACCCAGACCGGAGGTCACCAGCACGTCGCCCACGCGGATATCCGTGTTGGCTGGCAGGTGTTCCAGCTGCAGGTCATCCGTACAGCCATTCCCGGCCGCAATCACGCGGATGTCGTTGCGCAGTACCTGGATCGGCAGCGCATGCGTGGCATCACAAATCAGCAACACGCGGCTGGTCAGTTTGGCCACGGCAACCACCTGGCCCACGACGCCTTTATCACTGATAACAGGCTGACCTTCATACACCCCGTTCACGCTCCCTTTGTCGATCACAACCTGATCGCTGTAAGGGTCGTTCACGGTGGAGATCACCTGAGTGACCATTTTCTGCTCATCCTGACGCAGCGGCGAGCCGAGCAGTTCACGCAGACGCGCATTTTCCTGCTTGTATTGCCCCAGCATTAGCAGTTCACTGTTTTTCAGCAACAGTTCCTGACGTAATGCCCGGTTTTCGAGTTCGAGTTGGTCACGTGAAGACAGCGTTTGAGAAACGGAGTCGAGCAGTTCACGGGGACCATTGGATATAAAGTAGAAAGGACTGACGGCGGTATCCATGTACGTTCGGATCTGGCTGAACGTACCGAGGCGGCTATCGGCAATAATGACCCCAAGCGCAACCAGAACCGCCAGAATGAGGCGAAACTGTAGCGATGGGCCACGGCTAAAAATTGGCTTCATAGGCTATGCGTATTCTCGCGTCAGAGAGAAAGGGTAGCAAATTGCTACCCTCTCAAACTCGACTACTCTTCGCTGAACAAATCGCCGCCGTGCATGTCGATCATTTCCAGCGCCTTGCCACCACCACGGGCGACGCAAGTCAGTGGATCTTCTGCAACTACGACAGGAATACCTGTCTCTTCCATTAACAGGCGGTCGAGGTTACGCAGCAGCGCACCACCACCGGTCAGAACCATACCGCGCTCGGAGATATCGGACGCCAGCTCTGGTGGGCACTGTTCCAGCGCGACCATTACCGCGCTCACGATACCCGTCAGTGGTTCCTGCAGTGCTTCCAGAATTTCGTTGGAGTTCAGGGTGAAACCGCGTGGCACACCTTCAGCCAGGTTACGGCCACGTACTTCGATCTCACGCACTTCATCGCCCGGATACGCAGAGCCGATTTCGTGTTTGATACGCTCTGCGGTGGCTTCACCGATCAGAGAGCCGTAGTTACGGCGTACATAATTAATGATGGCTTCGTCGAAGCGGTCACCACCGATACGTACGGAAGAGGAGTACACCACGCCATTCAGAGAGATAACGGCCACTTCAGTGGTACCACCACCGATATCCACCACCATGGAACCGGTCGCTTCAGACACAGGCAGACCTGCACCGATTGCCGCCGCCATTGGCTCTTCAATCAGGAACACTTCACGCGCACCAGCACCCTGGGCAGATTCACGAATTGCGCGACGCTCTACCTGGGTTGCGCCAACCGGCACACACACCAGAACACGCGGGCTTGGACGCATGAAGCTGTTGCTGTGAACCTGCTTGATGAAGTGCTGAAGCATTTTTTCAGTCACGAAGAAGTCGGCGATAACGCCGTCTTTCATTGGGCGAATAGCGGCGATGTTGCCAGGGGTACGACCCAGCATCTGCTTCGCGTCATGACCCACAGCGGCCACGCTTTTCGGCGAGCCTGCACGATCCTGACGAATGGCCACAACGGAAGGCTCATTCAATACGATGCCTTGTCCTTTTACATAAATAAGGGTATTCGCAGTACCCAGGTCAATGGACAGGTCATTGGAAAACATGCCACGAAATTTTTTCAACATACTAAGGGATAATCCTGAAAGCTGGGGCGGAAAACAAAATCCGCTTACTTTACCAACCACACGCAGCAGCGACAAGGCGCAAAAATCATCTGCAACGGTGAAAATTTGTGCAGTACGTTTCCTGATGTTACAAAATCATCCCCTGACTCCCTCAGGGCTGAGTAAACAGTAGCGTTCCCCACTGACGTTTGTAACCCGTTAAGGTCGTTCACTGGCTTTTTGCTCGACATACTCAAAGCTACAGGCGCGATATTCTACGTGAAAACAGCGTAAACGGCAGGTCAAACAGAGTATCTTTGCAAATATTTTTTCACGTTGGTGTCAAGCGGTTGAGAGGCAGCAAAAAAATCCCCCTGACCACCCATGACACCGCGCTCTGTTAACATCTGCCATTCCCCTCTGGAGCGCACGCCCGTAGCAAATACTTGTGTTCGCGTTCCCTTGCATGCTTCTACCAGACTCTGTACCAGCAGCTGGTTTTCCGTACGCTTCTCAATATTCCTTACCAGCCCTGGATGTAGCTTTAATAACTCCACATCCAGCGCCTTAATCCAGTCGGTACTGACCAGCGTTAAACCTGCCTGCGTCACCGCGACACGCGCACCGAGCGCATTGATCAAACGTACCACCGGACGTAACCGGCTGATGTGTTGACCTACATCGGCCTCAGCAAGTTCAAAAATAATGTGTTTGCGTTGCGATTTTTCGCATTGCATTAATGTATCACGTAGCCAGCGCTGAAAACGTGGGCGTATTAACGACTCCACGGTGACCTGCAGCGCCAGGCTCTCTTCCGGCCAGAAAGATAAAAACGGAATTAACCGGGTAATTTGCTGGCGGTCATACTCTTCGGACAGACCAAATTGCAGGACCATTGGCAGATATTCCGCCGAGATAACCTCTTCCGTACCGTCAAAAATACGGCACATCAGTTCACGGTGGTGAACGTTGCCGTTTTTCATGACCGCGGGTTTTTGATAAATACGCGGTCCGCCGCGGCTCAGCATTTGCTCAATCAGCGTTCGCCAGCGCACGTTACCGCGCCCTTTTTCCGGCAGGGAGTCATCATACACCGCCCATCCGTTCGCGCCCTGCAACACGGCGTTGCGGGTGGCCGCTTCCGCATGTTCCATCACCTGTTCTGTCGATTGCCCGCCACGCCAGGCGCAGATCCCCATGTGGACCATATCGTCCCTGTCGAGCATTTTGCTCTGCGGCAGCGCATCCACCGCCTTCAGCAACTGGCTGGCGATGCTTTCTGACTCTTTCAGCGTTCGGTGCGGCAGCAACACGGCAAAGTCGCTGCGGTGATAGCGGGCCAGCAGCGCACCCGGGTAGCGCATAATAAAGGTGGAGAGCAGGTTGATCAGCGTAAAGAGATTTTCTTCCGCGGCCCGCTGTCCCCAGGTATCGCGCAGGAGATCAAAGTCAGGCAGGCGAATCATCATCACCACCCCGTGCGTCCCCACTTTTTCCGAATCGTCGAGCAGCGTGGCGAGTTGATTATCAAAGAAGAGGCGGTTGTTCAGGCCAGTTTTATTATCCTGGGCGGCATAGGAGCGGATCAGCGAATCCATACGGCTGCGCTGGTCGCTGGCAAACTGGATTTCCGAGAGCAGCGTATCCAGCGCGCTGCTGGCGCGTGACGGCCATTCGTGGACGGAACCACGCACCTGCGGGCCGCGCTCACCGTTAAGGATCCGCACGGAGCGCATCTCCAGCAGCTCCTGTCCGGAGAGCTGGCGACGCAGCCAGCGGACCGCGAGAAAGATCAGCAGGACGATAAACGCCACCGCCACGGTGAGCGGCGCGGTGGTCATCATGGAACGGAAATAGCTGGCCATCGGATCGAGGTAGACCATGTGGATGGTCATCCCCGGATTTTTCAGGGAATGCACCGTCACTTCCCGGTACTGGCTCACCACGCCCGCAGGCCGATAACCTCCCGGCCGTTCATGGCTTAACACATGATGCTTTCCCTGCTGAATGTCGATTTGAACAATATCAACAGGTACCATCAACTCATCGAGCTCACGGGTGAGCGCCGGTAGCGGCGTCGTCAGCAGACGCGTATCAATCACCGACGCGACGGACTGCACCCGGTTGACCAGTTTGTCCTGAATGGCGTTGTAAAAGCTCAGAGAGCAGCCCAGAAGGGTGACAAAAATGGTAAGCCCCGTCAGCAAAGTGATAAAAGCTGAGAATTTCGTCGTTAATCGCATCCTTGAGATTACTCCGTGGGTTGATGGGGTAGCGAGTAAGCGCTAACTTGCATTTCGAATGCGGCATACTACCAAATCGGGTGTATCTGGCAATTTATTGCGTTAAATCGGCACTGCGTTTCCCTGAGCGAGTATAGTCTTCAGAAATTATTTTCCAATCATATGAGTCGAGAGGACCCCGTATGCAGGCTTTGATCTTAGAACAGCAGGACGGCAAAACGCTTGCCTCAGTGCAGGCGGTAGAAGAGAGTCGCCTGCCGGAAGGCGAAGTAACCGTCGACATCGACTGGTCTAGTTTAAATTATAAAGATGCGCTGGCGATTACCGGTAAGGGTAAAATCATCCGAAATTTCCCTATGGTGCCAGGTATTGATTTCGCGGGCCGGGTTCATACCAGCGAGGATCCGCGCTTCCACCCGGGCCAGCAGGTGCTGCTCACCGGCTGGGGCGTAGGTGAAAATCACTGGGGCGGGCTGGCCACGCAGGCGCGCGTGAAGGGCGACTGGCTGGTGCCGATGCCGAAAGGCATGGATGGCCGCAAAGCGATGATCGTCGGCACGGCAGGCTTTACCGCGATGCTGTGCGTAATGGCGCTGGAAGAGGCGGGTATCCGCCCTGAATCGGGCGAAATTGTCGTCACCGGTGCCAGCGGGGGCGTGGGGAGCACGGCAGTGACGTTACTGCACAAACTGGGCTATCAGGTCGCGGCGGTTTCCGGTCGTGAAAGCACCCACGATTACCTGCGCCAGCTCGGTGCAAACCGCATTCTCAGCCGTGACGAATTCGCTGAAACCCGTCCGCTGGAAAAACAGGTCTGGGCAGGCGCGGTAGATACCGTCGGTGATAAGGTGCTGGCAAAAGTCCTGGCGCAGATGAACTACGGCGGCTGCGTGGCTGCCTGCGGACTGGCGGGCGGATTTGCCCTGCCCACCACCGTGATGCCATTTATTTTGCGTAACGTCCGCCTGCAGGGTGTGGATTCCGTGATGACCCCAGCGGCTCGCCGTACGCAGGCATGGGAACGTCTGGTACGCGACCTGCCGGAATCCTTCTACACCCGGAGCGCCACGGAGATTACGCTCAGCCAGGCACCGGACTATGCCAGTAAGATCATGGACAACCAGTTCCACGGTCGCGCGCTGGTGAAAATCGCCTAATCTTCAAATTTTCGTGACATATTCGCGCGAATCCCTCTCCTCCGTCATGCTTAGGAAAACGCATGACGGAGGATGCCATGAAAAACCGAAAACTGACGGAAGCCGACGTAACGTCTGAGTCTGTCTTTATGTTACAGCGCCGCCAGATCCTGAAAATGCTTGGCATCAGCGCCACCGCGCTCTCGCTCTCGCCGGCAGCACACGCCGACCTGCTCGACTGGTTTAAAGGCAACGATCGGCCGAAGGCCCCTTCCGGCGCCCCGCTCACCTTTACGAAACCCGCCCAATGGCAGAACAAACTCGCGCTTACGCCAGAAGATAAAGTCACCGGCTACAACAACTTCTACGAATTTGGTCTCGACAAGGCCGATCCTGCCGCCAACGCCGGTAGCCTCAAAACCGATCCGTGGACGCTGAAGATTGAGGGCGAAGTGGCGAAACCTCTGACGCTGGATCATCACGATCTGACCACCCGTTTCCCGCTCGAAGAGCGTATCTACCGTATGCGCTGTGTGGAAGCCTGGTCGATGGTGGTGCCCTGGATTGGCTTCCCGCTGCATAAATTACTGGCGATGGTTGAGCCCACCAGCAACGCAAAATATGTCGCCTTCCAGACGCGCTATGCGCCGGACGAGATGCCTGGACAAAAAGACCGGTTTATTGGCGGCGGGCTTGAGTATCCGTATGTGGAAGGGTTACGCCTCGATGAGGCGATGCACCCGCTTACCCTGCTGACCGTCGGCGTGTACGGCAAGGCGCTTCCGCCGCAGAACGGTGCCCCCATTCGTTTAACCGTACCGTGGAAATACGGTTTCAAAGGAATTAAGTCCATCGTCAGCATTAAGCTCACCCGCGAGCGCCCGCCTACCACCTGGAATCTGGCGGCCCCGGACGAATACGGTTTCTTCGCCAACGTGAACCCGCATGTGGATCACCCGCGCTGGTCGCAGGCGACCGAGCGGTTTATCGGTTCCGGCGGTGCGCTGGACGTGAAGCGTCAGCCCACGCTGCTGTTTAACGGTTATGCGGATGAAGTGGCCTCGCTGTACCGTGGCCTCAATTTACGGGAGAACTTCTGAGTGCGTTTAACGGCAAAACAGATTACCTGGCTGAAAGTGCTTCTGCATCTGGCCGGGCTGCTTCCTTTTATATGGCTGTTCTGGGCCGCCAGCCAGGGGCTCTTTAGCGCCGACCCGGCCAAGGATATCCAGCATTTTACCGGTCGGATGGCTCTGAAATTTTTGCTGGCCACCTTGCTCGTCTCGCCGCTGGCGCGCTACGCTAAACAGCCGCTGTTGATACGCACCCGTCGGCTGTTAGGGCTATGGTGTTTTGCCTGGGCGACGCTGCATCTCACCAGCTATGCCCTGCTGGAGCTGGGAATTAACAATCTGGCACTGCTTGGCCGCGAACTGGTGACACGCCCTTATCTGACGCTGGGTATTGTGAGCTGGGTGATTTTACTGGCGTTAGCGCTGACCTCCACGCAATATGCACAGCGAAAACTGGGCAGGCGCTGGCAGCTGCTGCACAACTTCGTCTATCTTGTCGCGATCCTCGCTCCCATTCATTACCTGTGGTCGGTGAAGATCCTCTCCCCGCAGCCGGTCCTGTACGCACTGGCCGCCGTGGCGCTTTTAGCATGGCGTTACAAGAAGTTCCGCCAGTGGTTGCGATAGTGCGCGAAACTGTGCGTTTTCCCGCATATTCCCCGTCAACCGCAAATCTTTTTCGGATAGCGGTTGATAATCTTCCCTGATAAGACCAGTATTTAGCTGCTAAATGCTACGAAATCGTTATAATGTGCGACCTTGGTTCGCCTGACAGCGGTTTTAAGCCTCTGAAAAGGTGACATTTGCGTTTCGAAGGTATATTTTGTTTTTTACCCGAAAATCGCAGGAGATAGCGGCATAATGACTGATAAGTTCCATATCTTAGTTTTGAACGGACCGAACCTGAACATGCTCGGAACCCGTGAGCCAGAGAAGTACGGCACGCTGACATTGAGTGAAATTGTTAACCGTCTGGGAACGGAAGCAGCGTCACTGAATGTGGATTTGGATCATTTTCAGTCGAATGCGGAGTACGCAATCATCGACCGTATTCATCAGGCTAAAGACAATGTGGACTATATCCTGATCAATCCGGCCGCGTTTACGCACACCAGTGTTGCTATCCGCGACGCACTGCTCGCGGTGAGTATCCCGTTTATCGAGATCCACCTGAGTAACGTGCACGCCCGAGAGCCGTTCCGCCACCATTCGTATCTGTCAGATATCGCTGCTGGCGTTATCTGTGGACTGGGCGCTGACGGCTATTCATACGCTTTACAGACAGCGGTAAAACGCTTGTCACAATCACACTAAACAAGAGTACGGAACCCACTCATGGATATTCGTAAGATTAAAAAACTGATCGAGCTGGTTGAAGAATCAGGCATCTCCGAACTGGAAATTTCTGAAGGCGAAGAGTCTGTACGCATCAGCCGTGCAGCCCCAGCCGCTAGCTTCCCGGTAATGCAGCAGGCTTATGCTGCGCCAGTGCAGCAGCCTGCGCTCTCCGCAGCCGTTGCGCCAGCAGCAACTGAAGCCGCACCTGCCGCTGCAGCAGAAATCAGTGGTCACATCGTACGTTCCCCAATGGTTGGTACTTTCTACCGCACCCCGAGCCCGGACGCGAAGGCGTTCATCGAAGTGGGTCAGAAAGTCAACGTAGGCGATACCCTGTGCATCGTTGAAGCGATGAAAATGATGAACCAGATCGAAGCAGACAAATCAGGTACTGTAAAAGCGATTCTGGTCGAAAGTGGTCAGCCGGTTGAATTTGACGAGCCGCTGGTCGTCATCGAGTAACGAGGCGAACATGCTGGATAAAATTGTTATCGCCAACCGCGGCGAGATTGCTCTGCGTATTCTTCGTGCCTGTAAAGAGCTGGGCATCAAGACCGTCGCGGTGCACTCAAGCGCGGATCGCGATTTAAAACACGTATTGCTGGCGGATGAGACGGTCTGTATTGGCCCGGCTCCGTCCGTAAAAAGCTATCTGAACATCCCGGCTATCATCAGCGCCGCTGAAATCACCGGCGCGGTGGCAATTCATCCGGGTTACGGCTTCCTCTCTGAGAACGCCAACTTTGCTGAGCAGGTTGAACGCTCTGGCTTCATCTTCATCGGTCCGAAAGCCGACACCATCCGCCTGATGGGCGACAAAGTGTCTGCAATCACCGCGATGAAAAAAGCCGGTGTGCCAACCGTACCAGGCTCTGACGGCCCTCTGACCGACGACATGGATGCTAACCGTGCTCATGCTAAACGCATTGGCTACCCGGTTATCATCAAGGCGTCCGGCGGCGGCGGCGGTCGCGGTATGCGCGTTGTGCGTAGCGATGCCGACCTGGCGCAGTCCATCTCCATGACCAAAGCTGAAGCGAAAGCCGCTTTCAGCAATGACATGGTATACATGGAAAAATACCTGGAAAACCCACGCCACATCGAAATTCAGGTGCTGGCTGACGGTCAGGGTAACGCGATCTATCTGGCAGAGCGTGACTGCTCCATGCAGCGTCGTCACCAGAAAGTGGTCGAAGAAGCGCCAGCACCGGGTATTACCCCGGAACTGCGTCGCTACATCGGCGAGCGTTGCGCCAAAGCGTGTGTCGATATCGGCTATCGCGGGGCGGGTACCTTTGAGTTCCTGTTCGAAAACGGCGAGTTCTATTTCATCGAAATGAATACCCGTATTCAGGTTGAACACCCGGTTACCGAAATGATCACCGGCGTTGACCTGATCAAAGAACAGCTGCGTATCGCTGCAGGCCAGCCGCTCTCCATCAAGCAGGAAGAAGTTGTGGTGAAAGGCCATGCGATCGAGTGTCGTATCAACGCCGAAGACCCGAACACCTTCCTGCCAAGCCCGGGTAAAATCACGCGTTTCCACGCGCCGGGTGGTTTTGGTGTGCGTTGGGAGTCTCATATCTACGCCGGTTACACCGTACCGCCGTACTATGACTCAATGATCGGCAAGCTCATCTGCTACGGCGAAAACCGTGACGTGGCGATTGCCCGCATGAAGAACGCCCTGCAGGAGCTGATCATCGACGGTATCAAAACCAACGTTGATCTGCAGATGCGTATCATGAGCGACGAGCACTTCCAGAATGGTGGAACCAACATCCACTATCTCGAGAAGAAACTCGGTCTTAACGAGAAGTAAGACTGCGCGCGCACGAAAAGGCCGGATTATCCGGCCTTTTTTATTTCTGGGGCCTGGAAAGCCTCATCATGTACAATCCCCGCTTTCTTCATCCACAAGGGACAAAAAATGGACAAACGTTTTGTTCAGGCCCATAAAGAAGCGCGCTGGGCGCTGTGGCTGACCCTTCTCTATCTCGCCGCATGGTTAGTAACTGCTTACTTACCAAATTCAGCCTCCGGTATCACCGGCCTGCCGCACTGGTTTGAAATGGCGTGTCTGCTGGTACCGTTGATTTTCATTTTGCTCAGCTGGCTGATGGTGCGCTTTATCTTCCGCGATTTCCCGCTGGAGGATCGTGATGCAAACTGAAATCATCACCGTACTGGTTGTCTATTTGATCGTGGTTTTTGGCCTCTCTTTCTATGCCATGCGCAAACGCAGTACCGGATCGTTCCTGAGCGAATATTTCCTCGGCAGCCGTTCGATGGGCGGGTTTGTGCTGGCGATGACGTTGACCGCCACGTACGTGAGCGCCAGTTCGTTCATTGGCGGGCCGGGCGCGGCGTATAAATACGGGCTGGGCTGGGTACTGCTGGCCATGATCCAGGTGCCCACGATCTGGCTGTCACTGGGTATTCTGGGCAAAAAATTTGCCATACTCGCTCGCCGCTATAACGCCATTACGCTAAACGATATGCTGCAGGCGCGTTATCAGAGCCGCGCGGTGGTCTGGATTGCCAGTATCAGCCTCATTGTCGCCTTCGTCGGCGCCATTGCTGTTCAGTTTATTGGCGGCGCGCGCCTGCTGGAAACGGCTGCGGGTATTAAGTACGAGACCGGGCTGCTCATCTTCGGGATCACGATTGCGCTGTACACCGCGTTTGGCGGCTTCCGCGCCAGCGTGCTGAACGATACCATGCAGGGCATGGTGATGCTGATAGGCACCCTTGTGCTGCTGGTCGGCGTCATCTACGCGGCCGGTGGATTACACAATGCGGTGCAAACGCTGGAGCAGATCGATCCTAAACTGGTCAGCCCTCATGGTGCTGATGATATCCTGACGCCCGCGTTTATGACCTCCTTCTGGGTGCTGGTCTGCTTCGGGGTTATCGGTCTGCCGCATACCGCCGTGCGCTGTATCTCCTATAAAGACAGCAAAGCCGTTCATCGGGGAATTGTGATTGGTACCGTCGTTGTCGCGCTGCTGATGCTGGGTATGCATCTGGCGGGCGCGCTGGGACGGGCCGTATTACCTCACCTGACCGTGCCGGATCAGGTGATCCCTACGCTGATGGTGCAGGTTCTTCCCCCGTGGGCCGCAGGTTTGTTCCTTGCCGCACCAATGGCGGCCATCATGTCTAACGTTAACGCGCACCTGCTGCAGGCTTCCGCCACTATCATCAAAGATCTGTGGCTCAGCGCGCGTCCGGCTAAAATGCATAATGAGCAAAAGCTGAAACGCATCTCGACCTGGACCACGCTGGTGCTCGGCATTCTGATGATGTTAGCCGCATGGCGCCCGCCGGAGATGATCATCTGGCTGAACCTGCTGGCGTTTGGTGGGCTTGAAGCGGTATTCCTGTGGCCGCTGGTGTTAGGGCTCTACTGGGAGCGTGCAAACGCGGCGGGCGCGCTGAGCGGCATGATTGTCGGCGGTGTGCTGTACGCCGTCCTCGCAACGTTTAAGATTCAGTACCTGGGCTTCCATCCGATTGTGCCTTCGTTACTGCTAAGTTTACTGGCGTTTGTGGTGGGGAACCGTTTTGGTCAGCCCGTCCCACAGCCCGCTATGATTTCTACTGATAAATAAAGAGTTTTGCCATGCCGTGGATCCAACTAAAACTGAACACAACCGGCGCTAACGCCGAGGAACTGAGCGATGCGCTGATGGAGGCCGGCTCGGTCTCTATCACCTTCCAGGACACGCATGACACGCCGGTCTTTGAGCCTCTGCCGGGCGAAACACGCCTGTGGGGCGATACCGACGTTATCGGCCTGTTTGATGCTGAAACCGACATGAAAGAGGTCGTCGCGATTCTGGAAAACCACCCTCTGCTGGGCGCTGGGTTTGCGCACAAAATCGAACAGCTGGAAGACAAAGACTGGGAACGCGAGTGGATGGATAACTTCCACCCGATGCAGTTCGGCAAGCGTCTGTGGATCTGCCCGAGCTGGCGCGAGGTTCCTGATGAAAACGCGGTTAACGTCATGCTCGATCCGGGTCTGGCGTTTGGTACCGGCACCCATCCCACGACGTCCCTGTGCCTGCAGTGGCTGGATGGTCTCGATCTGGACGGTAAGACGGTGATCGACTTCGGCTGTGGATCCGGGATCCTCGCGATTGCCGCCCTGAAACTGGGTGCGGCTAAAGCCATCGGGATCGATATCGATCCGCAGGCCATTCAGGCCAGCCGCGACAACGCCGAGCGTAACGGCGTTTCCGATCGTCTGGAGCTGTATCTGCCGGATGCGCAGCCAGAAGCCATGAAAGCCGACGTGGTGGTCGCAAACATTCTGGCAGGCCCACTGCGTGAGCTGGCCCCGTTAATCAGCGTGCTGCCCGTTGAGGGCGGTCTGCTGGGGCTTTCGGGTATCCTGGCAAGCCAGGCGGACAGCGTGTGCGACGCCTACGCCGATCTTTTCACTCTCGACCCGGTGGTGGAGAAAGAAGAGTGGTGTCGTATTACCGGTCGTAAAAAATAAGCATTTGGCGTGGTCATCTGACCACGCCTTTCTCCCACTGATAATCCTCTCTCCCTCTGCCATTCTTCGGTAAAATAACCACACAAATCATGTTGATTTGTATTATAAAAATTCACCGGAAGAATATGATGAAACACATTACAGGCAAGGCAGCGCTGCTGGCGCTGAGCATGGTTTCGGCTTCAGCATTTGCGTCACACTGGAGCTACGAAGGGGAAGATTCACCGGAACACTGGGGCGAACTGGACGAGGCTTACAAGACCTGTCAAAGCGGAATGAACCAGTCTCCAATTAATATTGATTCAACCGCTAACGCCCATCTCTCCCCGCTTAAAACGCACTACATTGATGGCCCCGTGGGGCTGACAAACAATGGCCATACCATCCAGGCCAGCGAAAAGGCAGATACCCGCAACACGATCACCCTGGACAAGCAAACCTGGACGCTACAGCAGTTCCACTTCCATGCGCCGAGCGAAAACACCGTGCACGGCAAAAAGTACGCGATGGAGATGCATCTGGTACATAAAAACAGCGCGGGTGAGCTGGCCGTGGTGGCCGTCATGTTTGATAAAGGTGCTGCAAATCCGGAGCTGGAAAAGCTGTGGAGCGTGATGCCGCAGCAGGCTGAACAGAACGTAACCCTTGAGAAGGATCTCAACCTGAACAAACTGCTGCCAAAGGTGAAAACCTACTGGCGCTTTAGTGGCTCGTTGACCACGCCACCGTGTTCTGAAGGGGTCACCTGGATCGTGCTCAAACAGCCGTTAACCGTCTCAGCAGAACAGCTTGAGAAATTTACTCATACCATGCATCACGATAATAACCGTCCGGTACAGTCTCTGCATGGGCGTGTTGTGGTCGAATAACGCCCATCCTGAGCCTTAAGATCATGTTCTAAAATGCGACGCAGATCGCAAAGAAGAGGGAAAATCTGCTGCTAAAAACAGCAGATTATCCCGCTGAGGTAAGCCGTTTATTCAGAAATGATGAGAAGTTACGGGAAATTGTAAGCGCCCATAAAATAGCCATTCCCACATAACATAATGATTTAAATAGTGAATAATTCTTAACGGAAAGATTGAGCGGCGATTCCTTGATCTACAACAGTGGATTGTTCAAAGTTTGGCCTTTCATCTCGTGCAAAAAATGCGTAATATACGCCGCCTTGCAGTCACAGTATGGTCATTTCTTAACTCATGCGCATCGGACACCACCAGCTTAGAAATCACCTGATCGCAGCCCCTATGGCAGGTATTACCGACCGGCCGTTCAGGACGCTGTGCTATGAGATGGGAGCCGGTTTAACCGTATCCGAGATGATGTCGTCTAACCCGCAGGTTTGGGAAAGCGATAAATCCCGCCTTCGGATGGTGCACATTGATGAACCGGGTATTCGCACCGTGCAAATTGCCGGAAGCGTGCCTGAAGAGATGGCAGATGCCGCGCGTATCAACGTGGAAAGTGGTGCCCAGATTATTGATATCAATATGGGGTGCCCGGCCAAAAAAGTGAATCGCAAGCTTGCAGGTTCAGCCCTTCTGCAATACCCCGACCAGGTGAAAGCTATCCTGACGGCGGTTGTCAGCGCAGTGGACGTTCCTGTTACGTTAAAGATTCGCACGGGTTGGTCGCCGGAACACCGTAACTGTGTAGAGATTGCCCAACTGGCCGAAGACTGTGGCATTCAGGCCCTGACCATTCATGGACGCACGCGCGCCTGTTTGTTCAACGGTGAAGCTGAATACGACAGCATTCGGGCAGTTAAGCAGAAAGTTTCCATTCCGATTATCGCGAATGGCGACATAACTGACCCGCTTAAAGCCAGAGCTGTGCTCGACTATACGGGAGCTGATGCTCTGATGATAGGACGTGCCGCTCAGGGAAGACCCTGGATCTTTCGGGAAATCCAGCATTATCTGGACACTGGAGAGCTGCTTGCTCCACTGCCTCTGGCAGAGGTTAAGCGCTTGCTTTGTTCGCATGTTCGGGAACTGCATGACCACTACGGTCAGGCGAAAGGGTACCGAATTGCGCGTAAACACGTTTCCTGGTATCTCCAGGAGCACGCTCCAGATGACCAGTTTCGGCGCACATTCAACGCCATAGAGGATGCCAGCGAACAGCTGGAGGCGTTGGAGGCATACTTCGAAAATCTTGCGTAATGAAATAAAGAGCTGACAGAACTATGTTCGAACAACGCGTAAATTCTGACGTACTGACCGTTTCTACCGTTAACTCTCAGGACCAGGTAACTCAAAAGCCCCTGCGTGACTCGGTTAAACAGGCACTGAAGAACTATTTTGCTCAACTGAACGGTCAGGATGTTAATGACCTGTATGAGCTGGTACTGGCTGAAGTTGAACAGCCACTGTTGGACATGGTGATGCAATACACCCGCGGTAACCAAACCCGCGCTGCGCTGATGATGGGTATCAACCGTGGTACTCTGCGTAAGAAACTGAAAAAATACGGCATGAACTGATACTAATCAGTTAAATGCTTGTTTAAAAAGGCGCTCTTCGGCATGGGGAAGCGCCTTTTTTATTTCCTGCTTCAGTCCGTCAACGCTTTGTAAACCTTCGCTTATCCCTCTTTAAAACCGCTGCTTTTGGTGTATATTTCCCCCACTCTACTGGCGCTCTTCTCGCGGAATGACACAATGATTCGTAAATACTGGTGGCTGGTTGTCTTTGCAATCTCCGTTCTGATTTTCGATGCACTCCTGATGCAGTGGATTGAACTGATGAGCACCGAAACCGATAAGTGTCGCAATATGAACTCCGTGAATCCCCTGAAACTCGTGAACTGCTCAGAGCTCGACTAATCGCCTGATTGCGCAAATCTCCCCGTTATTACCCACTAAAAACGGGGATTTAAATCCCTTTGAGCCATTACCCGACGGTGATAATGTCTCGCCCTTCTCAACCGCTCTAGCGTAACCTCACACTCGAGTAGAACCGTCCATGCTGGTCAGCCAATACAACCATATCCTTGTTGTCCTCTCCTTTGTTGTCGCCATTCTTGCCGCATATACCGCACTGAATATGGCGGCACGTGTCGCCGGGAGTCAGGGCGTCGCTGCCCGCGTCTGGCTGGCTGGTGGCGGTATTGCAATGGGCATAGGCGTGTGGGCCATGCATTTTATCGGCATGCTGGCGATGGACCTCTCCATGAGCATGAGCTACAACGCCACCCTGACGGTGTTATCGATGGTCATCGCCGTGGGGTCGTCACTATTTGCGCTCTGGCTCGTTAGCTGCGATCGGTTACGCTTGCGCCGTCTGCTGCCCGGTGCGCTGGTGATGGGAAGCGGTATTGTTGCCATGCATTACACCGGCATGGCTGCGCTGGAGGTGATGCCCGGGATTATCTGGGACAAGGTCTGGGTGGCCATTTCGGTCGCCATTGCGCTTGCCGCTTCACTCGCTGCATTATGGCTGACCTTCCGCCTGCGTCACGATGCCGCTCAGGTCGTGCTGATGCGCACGGGTGCCGCCATCACCATGGGCATTGCCATTGCCGGGATGCATTACGCCGGGATGAAAGCCGCACAGTTTCCGATGTCCACAATGGTTCACCATGAGGGTATCAACGGGAGCTGGCTGGCGGTGCTGGTTAGCGTCGTCGCGCTCTCTATTCTTGGGATTACCCTGCTGGTATCGATGCTGGATGCCCGCCTTCAGGCACGTACCGCCCTTCTGGCCTCGTCACTTGCAGAAGCTAACCGGGAACTCGCACAACTGGCCCTGCACGATACCCTGACGCGTCTGCCCAACCGTATCCTGCTGGAAGACCGACTCGATCAGGCCATCAGCAAAGCCGATCGTGAAGGGACCCATTTCGCCCTGATGTTCATGGATCTCGACGGTTTTAAAGCCATCAATGACGCTTACGGCCATGATGTTGGTGACAAGCTGCTGATTGCCGTTACGGAGCGTCTGCTGCATCTCCTGAAGGGCCAGTTCACCCTGGCACGTATCGGCGGTGATGAGTTTGTTCTGCTGGCTGAGGGAGAAGGCCCGGACGATGCGGCATCGCTGGCGAATTCGCTGGTGCGCGCGATCGATAGCCCGTTCAACCTCGACCACTATGAACTGGTGGTGACCCTCAGCATTGGGATCGCGCTGTATCCTCACGACGGCAAAACCGAACGTGAGCTCATGTTTAACGCCGACGCGGCGATGTACCATACCAAGCACATGGGCCGGAACGGTTACCACTTTTTCCAGCCCTCGATGAATACGCTGGCGCAGACCCATCTTCAGTTGATGAACGATCTGTGGATGGCGATCGATCGCAATGAGCTACGCCTGCTGTACCAGCCAAAATTTCACGCTCCCGCCGGTCCAATCCTTGGATTTGAGGCGTTATTGCGCTGGCAGCATCCTAAGCAGGGGTTACTGACCCCGGACCTTTTCCTGCCGCTGGCGGAGAAAACGGGGCTGATTATCCCTATCGGCAACTGGGTAATTAATGAAGCCTGTCGCCAGCTGCGTGAATGGCATCTTCAGGGACATCAAAACTGGTCAATGGCGGTAAACCTGTCGACGCTGCAGTTTGAACAGCCTTCGCTGGTCAACACGGTTCTCAACTGCCTGGCACTTCATCATGTGCCACCAGAAATGTTGATCCTGGAAGTGACGGAAACCACGGCAATGAGCAACCCGGATGAAAGTGTACGGGTGCTGACAGAGCTGACTGAAGCGGGCGTAAAGGCCTCCATTGATGATTTTGGTACCGGATATTCGAGCCTGCTGTACCTCAAGCGCTTACCGGCCTGTGAATTGAAAATCGACAGGGCGTTCGTGAAAGAGCTAAGCGGGGAAAGCGAGGATGCCACCATTGTCTCAGCGATTGTGGCCCTCGCCAAAACACTCAACCTGAAAGTCGTGGCTGAAGGTGTGGAAACCGAAGCACAGCAAGCTTTTTTAACCGAGCTGGGTTGCAACACCCTTCAGGGTTATCTGTTAGGTAAACCCGTCAGCGCGCAAACCATTGAGGCACTTTGCGCGCGAGGGGAAATGTTACCTGGCGCTGAGCTGTAAGCATCATCATGAGGCGATACGCGAATGACAGGCAGTGTCGCCAGAATGCTATCAACCAGGGCGGGAGCCTGCTGAAAAAGATTGAAACTGTCGTTATTCATTAACCAGTTTTTAATGATCCCGCTAAAAAAACCGTGGAATACGATCAGGGTCAGATCAACATTTACCTTTGGCGAAATGATGTTACGTGAAATACAGGCCTCCAGCGTGGCACGCAGCGTGTCATAATTGAATCCAATCCGTTTTCTTATCTCACTCTCAGAAATCATATCACTGCTAAATTCACATTTGTGATACAGAATTTGTAAAAGGGCACATTGTCGGGGCTCACGCGCAATATACTGCAGCGCAGTAATAAATTGCTCACGAAGTATTAACAATGGATCATCACCTTCGGAAAGGGAAAGCCGGTCGCGAATAATGTCGCGAAGCGGCAATTGCTGCTCCCAGATGGCATTAAATATTTCGGCTTTACTGGTGAAGTGCCAGTAAATGGCACCGCGCGTAACCTTTGCGGCATCCGCGATGTCCGTCAGCGTCGTGTTGGCTACGCCACGCGTCGCAAACTGGCCGATAGCCGCCTCAATCAGCTGCTGCCGGGTTTGTTGAGCTTCTTCTTTCTTTTTACGCGCCATAGACAACTACTCGCTACTCACAAGATTTATACGTAACACAGGGGTCAGGAGAAAGTATTCACCAAATTCCGTTTTAATTTTGCACAAAAAAAGTCAATCTTCTTAATTTATAGCTTAGCTAAATATATATTTAAGTTTAAATTCACAGCATGAATAATTAAATCACGTTAAGCGCTATTTAACTGATTAGCTTGCCGGAAGATGACGGAGAAATAAACCGAGCCTGATTCTGATTTTTCCGCTCAGACCATGTTATTCGCACTTATAAATTAAAAAACATTAAATACCCTCATTATTATACGCAGCTACATTTTATTTTTTATCCCGCTGCCCCTGCTACCGATTCACGCCAAATATCGGTTTCCGGGTATTTAAAGGACCAGTAATGACGAATCATTTCAGACGCTTACCTTTAGCCGGTTTCATTGTCTGCGCTGCACTGCTCTCAGGATGCGATGGCCAGGAAAACCAACCGCAACATCCGCAGGCCCCCCAGGTCAGCGTGCATATTGTGAAAAGCGCACCGCTGGCTGTCACCACTGAACTCCCGGGCAGAACTGATGCGTTCCGCGTGGCAGAGGTTCGTCCGCAGGTTAGCGGTATTATCCTGCGCCGCAACTTCACGGAAGGCAGTGATGTAAAAGCCGGGGATTCGCTTTATCAGATTGATCCTGCAACCTATCAGGCGGCTTACGATAACGCGAAAGGCGAGCTGGCGAAGGCCCAGGCGGCGGCCAATATTGCACACCTGACGGTGAAACGTTATCTCCCGCTGGTCGGCACACAGTATGTCAGCAAGCAAGAGTATGACCAGGCCGTCGCCACGGCCCAGCAGGCAGATGCCAGCGTCGTCGCCGCCAAAGCGGGCGTTGAAAGTGCACGCATCAATCTTGCCTATACCAAAGTGACGTCTCCCGTCGATGGCCGCATCGGCAAATCCAGCGTGACGGAAGGCGCGCTCGTGACGAACGGACAAACCGCGGCGCTGGCAACGGTCCAGCAGCTTGATCCGATTTACGTTGATGTGACCCAGTCCAGTAATGATTTTATGCGTCTGAAGCAGACGAGCCTGCAAAAAGGCGATACCGCCAGCAGCGTTGAGCTACTGATGGAGAACGGGCAGCCCTATCCACTGAAAGGCACATTGCAGTTCTCCGACGTCACGGTGGATGAAAGTACCGGCTCGATTACCCTGCGCGCCATTTTCCCGAATCCTCAACATCTGCTGTTACCCGGTATGTTCGTTCGCGCCCGCATTGATGAAGGTACACAGCCGGATGCGATACTGGTTCCCCAGCAAGGCGTGACCCGCACACCGCGAGGCGATGCCACCGTGATGGTGGTGAACGATAAAAATCAGGTTGAGTCTCGCACCGTCGTTGCGCCACAGGCGATTGGCGACCGCTGGCTGGTAACGGAAGGGCTGAAAAACGGTGACCGCGTGATTGTCAGCGGACTACAGAAGGTTAGACCGGGCGTAACCGTCGTCGCTACGCCTGATACCACCACCGCTCCGGCCAGTTAAGGGACGACGACATGGCTAATTTCTTTATTCAGAGACCGGTTTTCGCCTGGGTACTTGCCATCATTTTGATGATTGCAGGCGGACTGGCCATTCTCAAACTTCCCGTCGCACAGTATCCGACCATTGCACCTCCCGCCGTGGCGATATCCGCGACCTACCCGGGAGCAGATGCCCAGACGGTACAGGATACCGTGACCCAGGTTATCGAACAGAACATGAACGGTATCGATAACCTGATGTATATGTCCTCCACCAGCGATTCAGCGGGTAACGTCACGATCACCCTGACCTTCGAGTCCGGAACCGATCCGGACATCGCCCAGGTGCAGGTTCAGAACAAGCTGCAGCTCGCCATGCCGCTGCTGCCGCAAGAGGTGCAGCAGCAGGGGATTGGCGTTGAGAAGTCCAGCAGCAGCTTCCTGCTTGTTGCCGGTTTTGTATCAGACAACAAAAACCTGACGCAGGATGACATCTCCGACTATGTCGCCTCGAACGTCAAAGATGCCATCAGCCGAACGTCTGGCGTCGGTGACGTGCAGCTGTTTGGCGCCCAATATGCGATGCGTATCTGGCTCGACAGCAATGCGATGAACAAATACCAGCTGACGCCGCTGGATATCATCAACCAGTTGAAAACGCAGAACGACCAGATAGCGGCAGGCCAGTTGGGCGGGACGCCGTCCATCCCGGGACAACAGCTGAATGCCTCGATCATCGCGCAAACCCGCCTGAAATCACCGGAAGAGTTCGGTCGCGTGACGCTCAAGGTGAACCAGGACGGCTCGATGGTGCATCTGAAGGACGTGGCTCGCATTGAGCTGGGTGGCGAAAACTACAACATGGTGACGAAAATCAACGGGCAGGCAGCAACCGGCCTGGGGATTAAGCTGGCAACCGGGGCCAATGCGCTGGATACGGCAGCAGCCATCAAGAGCAAGCTGGCACAACTGCAGCCGTTCTTCCCGCAGGGGCTCAAAGTCGTCTACCCCTATGACACCACGCCGTTTGTGAAAATCTCTATCCACGAAGTGGTGAAGACCCTGTTTGAGGCGATCGTTCTCGTCTTCCTGGTCATGTACCTGTTCCTGCAAAACCTGCGGGCAACGCTCATCCCGACGATCGCGGTTCCGGTCGTTCTGCTGGGTACCTTCGCGGTTCTGGCGGCGTTCGGTTTCTCCATCAATACCCTGACAATGTTCGGCATGGTGCTGGCGATAGGCCTGCTGGTTGATGACGCTATTGTCGTCGTCGAGAACGTTGAACGCGTCATGGTTGAGGACAAGCTGCCACCGAAAGAGGCCACGCAGAAGTCGATGGGGCAGATTCAGGGTGCGCTGGTGGGGATCGCCATGGTGCTCTCGGCGGTCTTTATCCCGATGGCCTTTTTTGGCGGCTCGACGGGGGCGATCTATCGCCAGTTCTCGCTGACTATCGTTTCCGCTATGGCGTTGTCCGTACTGGTTGCGCTAATCCTGACGCCTGCACTCTGTGCAACGTTGCTTAAGCCCGTATCCGCCGATCATCATGAGAAAAAAGGGGGTTTCTTCGGCTGGTTTAATGCGCTTTTTGATAAGAGCGTGGAGCACTACAGTAACAGCGTGAGCGGTATCTTGCGCAAAACCGGGCGCTATCTGGTGGTGTACGTCATTATTGTCGGTGGGATGGCGGTGCTCTTCCTGCGCTTACCCACCTCTTTCCTCCCCGAAGAGGATCAGGGGGTGTTTATGACGATGGTTCAGCTGCCTGCGGGGGCAACCCAGACGCGTACTCAGCAGGTCCTCGATCAGGTTCAGGACTACTACCTGAATAAAGAGAAGGCGAATGTTGAATCCGTCTTTACCGTAAACGGCTTTAGCTTTAGTGGCCAGGGCCAGAACTCCGGTATTGCCTTCATCAGCCTCAAACCCTGGGAGGAGCGACCTGGGGCACAAAATGGGGTCGAGGCGATTGTGGGTCGTGCGACGAAAGCCTTCAGTCAGATTAAAGACGGCCTTGTTTTCCCGTTTAACCTGCCTGCCATTATTGAGCTGGGTACCGCAACGGGCTTCGACTTTGAACTGATCGATCAGGCTAACCTCGGACATACCCAGCTGACGCAGGCGCGTAACCAGCTGCTCGGCATGGTGAAAGAGCACCCCGACCTGCTGGTACGCGTGCGTCCTAACGGTCTGGAGGATACGCCACAGTTCAAGCTGGACGTCGACCAGGAGAAAGCCCAGGCGCTGGGCATCAGTCTTTCTGACGTCAACCAGACGATTTCGACAGCCTTAGGCGGCACCTATGTGAATGACTTTATCGATCATGGGCGCGTGAAAAAGGTCTACGTCCAGGCTGATGCAAAATTCCGTATGTTGCCAGGAGATATTAACAATCTTTACGTGCGCAGTGCGAACGGGGAAATGGTGCCGTTCTCAGCCTTTAGCAACGCTCACTGGGTTTACGGTTCACCTCGTCTGGAGCGCTACAACGGAATGCCCTCTATGGAGATCCTCGGTGAATCAGCCCCGGGTAAAAGTACCGGCGAAGCCATGGCTATGATGGAAAGCCTCGCGGCAAAACTGCCTTCCGGCATCGGTTATGACTGGACAGGAATGTCTTACCAGGAGCGACTTTCGGGTAACCAGGCGCCTGCACTGTACGCCATCTCACTGATCGTGGTGTTCCTGTGTCTGGCGGCGCTGTATGAAAGCTGGTCCATTCCGTTCTCCGTCATGCTGGTTGTGCCGCTGGGGGTCATCGGGGCGCTTCTCGCAGCATCACTGCGCGGGTTAAACAATGACGTCTATTTCCAGGTCGGCCTGCTGACCACGATTGGTCTGTCAGCGAAAAACGCCATTTTGATCGTCGAATTTGCTAAGGACCTGATGGAGAAAGAGGGTAAAGGCATCATTGAGGCCACGCTGGAGGCGTCAAGGATGCGCCTTCGACCGATCCTGATGACGTCTCTGGCCTTTATACTGGGCGTCATGCCGCTGGTGATCAGCTCCGGGGCAGGGAGCGGTGCGCAAAACGCCGTCGGTACGGGCGTGATGGGGGGAATGCTTTCCGCAACGCTGCTGGCGATTTTCTTCGTACCCGTATTCTTTGTGGTGGTCCGTCGACGCTTTACCCGCCATAAAGATTAACATTTCCCTAAAAAGGCACCTCTGGTGCCTTTTTTATTTTTAACACAAACAATGAATTAGGCATTAAGCAAAACTAATGTTAAAAATACGATGATTTGCATTAAGTAAAAATACTCTCTTGCAGCTTCATAATGTCTCCATTAATTCGTCCTGAAAACGACTTTTCTCCACGATTTTTACAAACTACATAATTTGAGATTATTCCTCGTGTAACGCGGACTTACCCCGGTGGTAAAATAACCTCCAGTTCGTTAATTGCCCTCCTGGCTTTATAGCGGATGAGAAATAATATTGAGGTAACATCATGAAAAGATTCATTTCCGTTGCACTACTCGCTGCGCTGCTTGCTGGTTGCGCGCACGACTCTCCATGTGTACCGGTTTACGACGACCAGGGCCGACTGGTTCATACCAATACCTGCATGAAAGGCACCACCCAGGATAACTGGGAAACTGCGGGTGCTATCGCCGGCGGTGCTGCCGCAGTGGCAGGTTTGACGCTGGGTATTGTTGCCCTGACGAAGTAACAGTTGTTAAGAAAGCGCGGCTCTGGCCGCGCTTTTGCTTTTAATCAGTGCACTATTTTCAAATAAGTAAAAAATAGCCCCGTATTTATTCGCGCTGTTCATTTCATCCTGAAACCAGTCACATCTTTTTCGTATACTCATTTAAATTACCGGTTCTATTGTGATGATTTTCACACATTAATATTATTGACTACCCTGCCAATATTCACGCTAGAAACTATCTTGTCTTTTTCCTGACGCGACTCAAAACTTTTGCTCCAATTTGTGGCACAGGTTGTAATTTCGCACCGTTTCAGGGCGCTCGTTTTATTTAAGCCTGTCTACACTCAGCATTAAGCGTTCACTCATCTCTTATTTTGTCGAACGCAAAACTGGCATTACGTTTGCTTTATAAACGTTGGCCAACGCCACAGACAGGTAAAGCGTTTAAAAACGCCTCTATAACGATAAATTTCGCCACACAGGATGCATTATGAAAAAGACGATGATAGCCAGCCTGGCCGCTGCAGGCATGATATTTGCCGTAGCCGGTCAAGCCCATGCGGGAACGACACTGGATGCCGTTAAAAAGAAAGGTTTTGTTCAATGCGGTATCAGTGACGGTTTGCCTGGCTTCTCTTATGCCGATGCGAACGGCAAATTTACCGGTATCGATGTGGACGTCTGCCGTGGCGTTGCTGCCGCCGTTTTTGGTGATGACAGCAAAGTAAAATATACCCCGCTGACGGCGAAAGAACGCTTTACGGCGCTGCAGTCCGGTGAGGTTGACATGCTCTCCCGTAATACCACCTGGACTTCCTCCCGCGACGCAGGGATGGGGATGTCATTCACGGGCGTGACCTATTATGACGGTATAGGTTTCCTGACCCACAATAAAGCGGGCCTGAAAAGCGCCAAAGAGCTGGATGGTGCCACCGTTTGTATTCAGGCGGGCACCGATACCGAGCTGAACGTCGCCGATTATTTCAAAGCAAATAACATGAAATACACGCCAGTGACATTCGACCGCTCGGATGAGTCGGCCAAAGCGCTGGAATCCGGCCGTTGCGACACGCTGGCCTCTGACCAGTCACAGCTGTATGCCTTACGCATTAAGCTGAGCAATCCTGCAGAATGGATTGTTCTGCCTGAAGTGATCTCCAAAGAACCTCTCGGGCCGGTGGTACGTCGTGGCGATGAAGACTGGTTCTCCATTGTTCGCTGGACGCTGTTTGCCATGCTGAACGCAGAAGAGATGGGCATCAACTCGAAAAACGTGGATGAGAAAGCGGCTAAACCATCCAACCCGGATATGGCACACCTGCTGGGTACAGAAGGTGATTTCGGCAAGGATCTGAAGCTGGATAACAAGTGGGCCTACAACATCATCAAACAGGTGGGCAACTACTCTGAGATCTTTGAACGCAACGTGGGATCGGAAAGCCCGCTGAAGATCAAACGCGGCCAGAACAATCTCTGGAACAACGGCGGTATTCAGTACGCACCACCAGTACGTTAAGTCATAGCTGTAACGGGCACTGCTCCGGCAGTGCCCACTCCAGAGTCATGGTTACTGAGGTTTCTTTATGTCCCATCGCCGCTCAGCCGTAAAAGGATCGCTATCCTTTTCTCATCCCGCGGTCCGCGCCTGGCTATTCCAGATTATTGCTATTGTTGCGGTTGTTCTCATCGCCGTGTATCTCATCCATAACACCATCACCAACCTGAATAATCGCGGCATTACCTCCGGTTTCGCGTTTTTAGATCGCAGCGCGGGGTTTGGCATTGTTCAGCATCTTATTGATTACCAGGAAGGTGACACGTATGGACGCGTGTTCGTGGTCGGTTTACTGAATACGCTGCTGGTATCGGCGCTTTGTATCGTCTTCGCGTCGATACTGGGCTTCTTTATTGGTCTGGCGCGTCTTTCTGAAAACTGGCTCCTGCGGAAGCTGTCGACTGTTTATATTGAAACGTTCCGCAATATCCCCCCGCTCCTGCAGATCTTCTTCTGGTATTTTGCCGTATTGCGTAACCTACCCGGCCCCCGTCAGGCCGTCGACGCGTTTGAGCTTTTCTTCCTGAGCAACCGTGGGCTATCCATTCCTTCTCCTCTGCCGGGCGAAGGGCTGTACGCTTTTATCGGCGCGATTGCGATCGCGCTTGCTCTCACTACTGGGGTATTCCGTTTTAACCGCACGCATCAGATCAAAACCGGCCAGCTTCGCAGAACCTGGCCCACGGCAGTCGTCCTGATCGTTAGCCTGCCGCTGGTGGCTCACTGGCTGTTTGGGGCCGCACTGCACTGGGACATTCCTCATCTGCGGGGCTTCAACTTTCAGGGCGGGATGGTATTAATTCCCGAGCTGGCAGCTCTGACATTGGCGCTGTCGATTTATACCTCAGCCTTTATCGCTGAGATTATTCGTGCCGGGATCCAGGCAGTACCTTACGGACAGCACGAGGCGGCACGCTCACTGGGATTACCGCATACCGTGACGCTTCGCCAGGTCATCATCCCGCAGGCTTTACGGGTCATCATTCCCCCTCTGACCAGCCAGTATCTTAATATTGTCAAAAACTCGTCGCTGGCCGCTGCCATTGGTTATCCCGATATGGTGTCACTCTTCGCCGGAACCGTGCTTAACCAGACCGGACAAGCCATTGAAACCATCGCCATCACCATGTCTGTCTATCTCATCATCAGCCTGGTGATTTCATTGCTGATGAACCTCTATAACCGTCGTATAGCACTGGTCGAGCGCTAAGGATTTATGATGACAAAAGCGATACTGTCGCACTCCTCGCGCCCTGCCAACTCAACAGGTGGACGTTTCATTCTCTGGGCGCGCAAGAATCTGTTCTCCAGCTGGAGTAACAGCCTGCTGACGATTGTCTGCCTGTGGCTCATGTGGGAGTTGATTCCTCCCCTGCTGAACTGGGCGTTTTTACAGGCCAACTGGGTCGGTTCAACCCGGGC
The DNA here is from genome assembly GCF_020567405.1 of Enterobacter sp. TCD1-1. Classification (NCBI taxonomy): domain Bacteria; kingdom Pseudomonadati; phylum Pseudomonadota; class Gammaproteobacteria; order Enterobacterales; family Enterobacteriaceae; genus Enterobacter; species Enterobacter sp. TCD1-1. Next base: position 439,772 of record NZ_JAJCXF010000002.1, read on the forward strand.
AGACTGTACAAAAGCCGGTGCCTGCTGGGTGTTTATCCATGAACGCTTCGGTCAGTTCATGTATGGGTTGTATCCGCATGAACAGCGCTGGCGGATTAATCTGGCGCTGGTTATCGGCCTGCTCTCTGTCGCAGTCATGTTCTGGAAAAAGCTGCCTCACCGTGGACGCTATATTGCCGTCTGGGCGGTGGTTTATCCGATTATTGTCTGGGTGCTGCTCTATGGCGGTTTTCTGGGGCTGGAACGCGTTGAAACACGCCAGTGGGGCGGGCTGACGCTGACGTTGATTATCGCATCAGTGGGGATAGCCGGTGCTCTGCCGTGGGGGATTTTACTTGCCCTGGGGCGACGTTCAAAAATGCCGATCGTCCGCGTGCTCTCCGTTATCTTCATTGAGTTCTGGCGCGGCGTACCGCTTATCACCGTCCTGTTTATGTCGTCGGTCATGCTGCCGCTGTTTATGGCTGAAGGCACAACGATCGACAAACTGATCCGTGCCCTGGTCGGGGTAATTCTCTTCCAGTCCGCCTATGTTGCAGAAGTTGTGCGCGGTGGTCTGCAGGCGTTGCCTAAAGGCCAGTACGAAGCGGCAGAATCACTGGCGCTCGGCTACTGGAAAACGCAGGGGCTGGTCATTCTTCCCCAGGCACTCAAGCTGGTCATCCCGGGTCTGGTCAACACGATCATTGCCCTCTTCAAGGATACCAGCCTGGTGATCATCATCGGATTGTTCGATCTCTTTAGCAGCGTGCAGCAGGCAACCGTTGACCCTGTCTGGCTGGGCATGTCCACCGAAGGATATGTCTTTGCTGCCCTGATCTACTGGATCTTTTGTTTTAGCATGTCGCGCTACAGCCAGCATCTGGAAAAGCGCTTTAACACCGGGCGTACACCGCACTGAGGAAAATATGAGCCAAATAACTATGACACCCGCCGACGCGATGATTACGCTGGAAAACGTGAACAAATGGTACGGACAGTTTCATGTCCTGAAGGACATTAATCTCAAGGTCAAGCAGGGCGAACGCATTGTCCTGTGCGGCCCTTCCGGATCCGGGAAATCCACAACCATTCGCTGCATTAACCATCTTGAAGAGCATCAGCAAGGACGCATCGTGGTTGATGGTATTGAGTTGAATGAAGATATCCGCAATATCGAACGCGTGCGTCAGGAAGTGGGAATGGTCTTTCAGCACTTTAATCTGTTTCCGCACCTGACCGTTCTCCAGAACTGTACGCTTGCACCGATTTGGGTACGGAAGATGCCGAAAAAGGAAGCCGAGGCGCTGGCAATGCACTACCTGGAGCGCGTACGTATCGCAGAGCATGCGAATAAGTTCCCTGGCCAGATATCGGGTGGCCAGCAGCAGCGTGTGGCTATCGCCCGTTCACTGTGTATGAAACCGAAAATTATGCTGTTTGATGAACCGACATCAGCTCTCGATCCGGAAATGGTGAAGGAGGTTCTGGATACCATGATTGGGCTGGCACAATCCGGCATGACTATGCTGTGCGTCACGCATGAGATGGGGTTCGCGAGAACCGTGGCTGACCGGGTGATCTTTATGGACCGTGGGGAGATTGTTGAGCAGGCGCCACCGGATGAGTTCTTTGCGCATCCGAAGTCAGAACGTACGCGAGCATTCCTGTCGCAGGTGATTCATTAATCTGCTGTTTTTGCCCGGTGGCGCTGCGCTTACCGGGCCTACCGTTTTCACGAGAATCATAACGCAAAAAGGCCATCCTTTCGGATGGCCTTTTCACTTGTTTGATGTCTGGCAGTTCCCTACTCTCACATGGGGAGACCCCACACT
>NZ_JAJCXF010000003.1:0-326259 GCF_020567405.1 Enterobacter sp. TCD1-1
ATTTTTTCTCTTCAACCGAACCGCTTGTTGTGTGAAGTGATTCACATCCGCCGTGTCGATGGAGGCGCATTATAGGGGGCCGCCGAGGAATGACAAGCGGAAAAATGCATTTTTATTTCAACCGCTCATCTTTTCACCAGAAAGGCTATTTTTGGTGCTTTTTAATCTCTTTTGGCAGCTCGGCCAGACTATTAATTACCCAATCCGCCACATTCTCAGCTTCTGGCGTCACAGGCTTGCCGGTGCGCACTAATATTTTGGTCCCTACACCTGCTGCTGCAGCTGCCTGCATATCTTCCAGTTTATCGCCCACCATATAAGAAGCCGCCATATCAATGTGCAGGAACTCCTGCGCAGAGATGAACATTCCCGGATGCGGCTTACGGCAATCACAGGTCTGACGATATTCTTCTACGGTTCCCTGTGGGTGATGCGGACAATAGTAGATGCCATCGAGATCCACACCGCGATCGGCCAGTGACCAGTCCATCCATTCCGTCAGCGTCTCAAACTGCGCTTCGGTAAATTTACCGCGTGCAATACCGGACTGGTTCGTCACCACCACCAGCGCATAGCCCATCTCTTTCAGCTGGCGCATGGCATCTATTACGCCCTCGATAAACTCGAACTCATCAATCTCATGGACATAACCGTGATCCACATTAATAGTGCCGTCACGATCGAGGAAAATTGCGGGTACTGATTTTGCCACCGGTTTGCTCCTGAAAAAGGCATGTTCGACTAGTATCTCATGAATCGCAGCGCAATAAAGTGCTCATCGTACAGAGTTGGATTGATTTAGACGTCTGGATGCCTTAACATCCGTTTTGTTTACGGTCATCACCCGTATCTGGCAGAAGAAAATGCCACGGCTAACTTACATACGATAAAAATAATCTAATGATTAAACTTTCCAATATCACCAAAGTGTTCCAGCAGGGGAACCGAACCATTCAGGCGCTGAACAACGTCAGCCTGCATGTTCCTGCTGGTCAAATTTATGGCGTCATTGGCGCATCGGGTGCAGGTAAAAGCACGCTGATCCGTTGTGTTAACCTGCTTGAGCGCCCAACCCAGGGCAGCGTAGAAGTTGGCGGCCAGGAACTTACCGCCCTTTCAGAGAAAGAACTCACCAAAGCGCGTCGTCAGATTGGCATGATTTTCCAGCACTTTAACCTGCTGGCCTCCCGCACCGTGTTCGGCAACGTTGCCTTACCGCTTGAGCTGGATAACACGCCGAAAGAAGAAGTGAAGCGTCGCGTCACCGAACTGCTCGACCTCGTGGGTCTGGGCGATAAACATGATAGCTACCCGGCAAATCTGTCCGGTGGGCAAAAACAACGTGTGGCCATTGCCCGCGCGCTGGCAAGTAATCCTAAGGTACTGCTGTGCGATGAAGCCACCAGCGCACTGGATCCGGCAACCACGCGTTCGATTCTGGAACTGCTGAAGGACATTAATCGTCGCCTGGGCCTGACGATCCTCCTTATTACGCACGAGATGGATGTAGTGAAACGCATCTGTGACTGCGTGGCGGTCATCAGTAACGGTGAACTGATCGAGCAGGACACGGTAAGCGAAGTGTTCTCGCATCCGAAAACCCCGCTGGCGCAGCAGTTCATCCAGTCCACGCTGCATCTGGATATTCCGGAAGACTATCTGGAACGTTTGAAAACCGAACCCGCTGCTGACAGCGTCCCGATGCTGCGCATGGAGTTCACCGGTCAGTCCGTTGATGCTCCCCTGCTTTCCGAAACCGCACGTCGCTTTAACGTGAACAACAACATCATCAGCGCGCAGATGGATTACGCCGGTGGCGTCAAGTTCGGCATCATGCTGACAGAAATGCACGGCACACAAGAAGAAACCCAGGCAGCCATTGCCTGGCTGCAAGAACATCACGTAAAAGTAGAGGTACTGGGTTATGTCTGAGCCGATGATGTGGCTGCTGGTTCGCGGCGTTTGGGAAACGCTGGCAATGACCTTTGTCTCTGGCTTCTTTGGTTTTGTGATTGGCCTGCCGGTCGGCGTGTTGCTGTACGTGACGCGTCCGGGTCAAATCATTGAGAACGCGAAGCTGTACCGTACGCTCTCTGCGCTGGTGAACATCTTCCGTTCTATCCCGTTCATTATTTTACTGGTGTGGATGATTCCGTTTACCCGCGTGATCGTCGGAACGTCTATCGGTCTCCAGGCGGCGATCGTTCCGCTGACCGTTGGCGCTGCGCCGTTTATCGCTCGTATGGTGGAAAACGCCCTGCTGGAAATCCCAACCGGTTTGATCGAAGCTTCCCGTGCGATGGGCGCCACGCCGATGCAGATCGTCCGCAAGGTTCTGCTGCCGGAGGCACTGCCAGGGCTGGTGAATGCGGCAACCATTACGCTTATCACCCTGGTCGGTTATTCGGCGATGGGTGGTGCCGTAGGCGCGGGCGGTTTAGGTCAGATTGGTTACCAGTACGGCTATATTGGATATAACGCGACTGTGATGAATACCGTTCTGATATTGCTGGTTGTTCTGGTTTACTTAATCCAGTTCTCTGGCGATCGCATCGTCCGGGCTGTTACGCATAAATAACGTTACACACAACACAAACTCTACGAGTTAAGGATAAAACATGGCGTTTAAATTAAAGACCTTCGCAGCAGTAGGTGCGCTGATCGGCTCTCTGGCACTGGTGGGTTGCGGTCAGGACGAAAAGGATCCAAACCACATTAAAGTGGGCGTTATCGTAGGTGCAGAACAGCAGGTTGCGGAAGTTGCTCAGAAAGTGGCAAAAGAGAAGTATGGCCTGGACGTGGAGCTGGTGACCTTCAACGATTACGTTCTGCCGAACGAAGCGCTGAGCAAAGGCGATATTGACGCGAACGCCTTCCAGCATAAGCCATACCTGGACCAGCAGATCAAAGATCGTGGTTATAAACTGGTGGGTGTCGGTAACACCTTCGTTTATCCGATTGCCGGTTACTCTAAGAAAATTAAATCACTGGACGAACTGCAGCCGGGCTCTCAGGTTGCCGTGCCTAACGACCCAACTAACCTTGGTCGTTCCCTGCTGCTGCTGCAGAAAGTGGGCCTGATCAAACTGAAAGACGGTGTTGGCCTGCTGCCAACCGTTCTGGACGTCACCGAGAACCCGAAAAATCTGAAAATCGTTGAACTGGAAGCACCGCAGCTGCCACGTTCTCTGGACGATGCGCAGATTGCTCTGGCCGTTATCAACACCACGTACGCCAGCCAGATTGGCCTGACGCCAGCCAAAGACGGTATCTTCGTTGAAGATAAAGACTCCCCGTACGTTAACCTGATCGTGACTCGCGAAGACAACAAGGACGCGGAAAACGTGAAGAAATTCGTTCAGGCCTATCAGTCAGACGAAGTTTACCAGGAAGCCAACAAAGTGTTTAACGGCGGCGCTGTTAAAGGCTGGTAATCTCACCTCAGTGTAATATCATCAGGACGGGCTTATGCCCGTCTTGTCATTTGTGCAGTCAACTGATTCAATATCTGACGTTTTGATTATCCATTGAGGAAATATTATGCGTGCTTTACCGATCTGTCTTTTAGCACTCATGCTGAGCGGCTGTTCTATGCTAAGCAGATCTCCCGTTGAACCTGTTCAAAGCACGGCAACCCCGCCAAAGACCGAGCCTGCGAAACCGAAAGTGGTTCGCCCTGCGCCGGTTCGCATTATCACGAAAGCGGACGAACTCGTCGGTAAACCGTTCCGTGAACTGGGCGAAGTGAGCGGCGAATCCTGTCAGGCGACTAATCAGGACTCACCACCGAATATTCCGACTGCGCGTAAACGCATGCAGATTAATGCCGCAAAAATGAAAGCTAACGCGGTCCTGCTGCACAGCTGTGAAGTCACCAGCGGCACGCCGGGCTGCTACCGTCAGGCGGTGTGCATCGGTTCTGCGCTGAATATCACGGCGAAATGAGTGCATTTCAGTTCGAGCAGATAGGCGTTATCCACTCTCCTTATAAAGAGAAGTTCGCCGTCCCCCGCCAGCCCGGTCTTGTCACCAGCGGACGCGGTGAGCTTCACCTGATTGCGCCTTACAATCAGGCCGATGCGGTACGCGGGCTCGAGGCGTTCAGCCATCTGTGGGTGGTGTTCGTGTTTCACCAGACGATGGAAGGCGGCTGGCGTCCTACCGTGCGTCCTCCTCGTCTTGGCGGCAATGCGAGAATGGGGGTGTTTGCGACGCGCTCGACCTTTCGTCCAAACCCGGTTGGCATGTCGCTGGTTGAACTGAAAGGCATATGCTGCCAGAAAGATCAGGTGATACTCGAGTTAGGTAGCCTGGACCTGGTCGACGGCACGCCGGTGATCGACATCAAACCCTATTTGCCCTTCGCCGAAGCCCTTCCGGACGCGCGTGCAAGCTATGCCCAGGACGCACCACCGGCGGATATGCCGGTGTATTTTACCCCTGAGCTCGCCTCGCTGCTCGGTCAACTGGAGAAACGCTATCCTCGCTTACGGGATTTCATCACCGAAGTGCTGGCACAGGACCCACGTCCGGCCTACCGTAAAGAAGAGGAAGCGGGAAAAACGTACGCCGTCTGGCTGCTGGATTTTAACGTTCGCTGGCGCGTCACCGGGGCAGGTTTTGAAGTGTTTGCCCTGGAACCCAGGTAATTTTGTTCTCCTCTCTTTTGGCATCTTTGCCACACTGGTAAACTAAACCACTTTTTTTGTGTCAGGCTGGTGTTTCAGCCTGTTCCAATCGTCGAAATGGAACCGTAACAACATGCGTACTAGCCAATATCTGCTCTCCACTCTGAAGGAGACGCCTGCCGACGCCGAAGTGATCAGCCATCAGCTGATGCTGCGCGCCGGGATGATCCGCAAGCTGGCCTCCGGGTTATACACCTGGCTGCCGACCGGCGTGCGCGTCCTGAAAAAAGTCGAAAACATCGTGCGTGAAGAGATGAACAACGCCGGTGCTATCGAGGTGTCCATGCCTGTGGTTCAGCCCGCTGACCTGTGGCAGGAGAGTGGCCGTTGGGAACAATATGGCCCTGAACTGCTGCGCTTCGTCGATCGCGGCGAGCGTCCGTTTGTTCTCGGCCCAACGCATGAAGAAGTCATTACCGACCTGATTCGTAATGAGCTGAGCTCTTACAAACAGCTGCCGCTGAACTTCTTCCAGATCCAGACCAAGTTCCGTGACGAAGTTCGCCCACGTTTCGGCGTTATGCGCTCTCGCGAATTCCTGATGAAAGATGCCTACTCTTTCCATACCTCTCAGGAATCCCTGCAAGAGACGTACGACGCAATGTACGCGGCATACAGCAAAATCTTCTCCCGCATGGGTCTGGATTTCCGCGCTGTGCAGGCTGATACCGGCTCCATCGGCGGTAGCGCATCCCATGAATTCCAGGTTCTGGCGCAGAGCGGTGAAGACGATGTGATCTTCTCTGACTCCTCTGATTACGCGGCGAACATCGAATTTGCAGAAGCGCTGGCACCAAAAGAACCGCGTGCTGCGGCAACGCAAGAGATGACGCTGGTTGATACGCCAAACGCGAAAACCATTGCCGAGCTGGTTGAGCAGTTCAACCTGCCGATCGAAAAAACCGTTAAGACCCTGCTGGTGAAATCCACCGAAGGGAGCGCTTACCCGCTGGTTGCCCTGCTGGTGCGTGGCGATCACGAGCTGAACGAAGTGAAAGCCGAGAAGCTGCCGCAGGTCGCCAGCCCGCTGACGTTCGCCACGGAAGCGGAAATCCGCGCCGTGGTCAATGCTGGGCCAGGTTCACTGGGTCCGGTGAATATGCCGGTGCCTGTTGTTATTGACCGCACGGTAGCCGCGATGAGCGACTTCTCCGCTGGTGCGAACATCGACGGTAAACACTACTTCGGCATCAATTGGGATCGCGACGTGGCGACGCCGGAAGTGGCTGACATCCGTAACGTGGTCGCAGGCGACCCAAGCCCGGACGGTCAGGGTACCCTGATGATCAAGCGCGGTATCGAAGTGGGTCACATCTTCCAGCTGGGCGATAAATACTCGCGCGCGCTGAACGCCGCCGTTCAGGGTGAAGATGGCCGTAACCAGATCCTGACCATGGGTTGCTACGGTATCGGGGTGACGCGCGTGGTAGCTGCGGCGATTGAGCAGAACTATGACGAGCGCGGCATCGTCTGGCCGGACAACATCGCACCGTTCCAGGTCGCTATTCTGCCAATGAACATGCACAAGTCTTACCGCGTGCAGGAGCTGGCCGAGAAGCTGTATGCCGAGCTGCGTGCGCAGGGTATCGAAGTGCTGATGGATGACCGTAAAGAGCGTCCGGGCGTGATGTTTGCCGATATGGAACTGATCGGTATCCCACACACCGTCGTGATCGGCGACCGTAACCTCGACAGCGACGAGATTGAATACAAATACCGTCGCAGCGGCGAAAAACAGATGATCAAGACCGGCGACATTCTTGATTACCTGGTGAAAGCCATCAAAGGCTAAACAAAAAACCCCGCTCAGGCGGGGTTTTTTAATGGCGCTACGTCAGCTTATTTGCTGTTACAGTCTTTGCCCGCAATAAATTTCGCGTCTTTGTCCGCCACCAGCGTTTTCACCATCTCGCCGCTATCCGGATTTGGCTCGAGCGTAAAGTGTCCGTCCACCGTCAGCAATATCGGCTTGCTGTCATTGCCGCGCGCCACAGCGTAATCACGCTCAAGCTGGGCATTGTTTGCCACGCTGACCTTCTTGCCGGTTGCGCAGTCGGTAAAGATCGCCGCATCCGCCATATAGAAATACATCCCGCGCATTGCCATCGGCGTCGCGGGCAGAGCCGCTTTCACCGGCGCCAGCGTGTAGTTGAACTGGGATTCAATAGGATTACCTTCGCGGTCGAGCATCTCCATGCTGTCACCTTTAGGGCGGAACCAGGTTTTCTCGCCGGAGGTATCGGTGAGGACAAGCTTCTCCGCCGTACGCGCCCATGTTCCATAAGTCGCAAAAGAAGAAGGCTCTTTCCCGCCCTGATAGCGCTGGTTCATCACCCAGGTGCCGTCTTTTTGCAGGAACAGGGACGTTTCAATGCCTTCACAGTCCGCGCAAGGCAATACGCCGCGCCAGCTCTGCTGCATTGGTTTTAATTCTTCCGTTTGCGTGGGTTGCAAAACCTGCGTTTCTGAACGGTTGTTACACCCGAAAAGCGCAAACAGCGTACTCACTGCCAGCGCTGACCATAATGCTTTTTTCACAATGAATTCCTTATGAAATTTGTGTTCCCTTTCGTCACTCTGTCGGGCGACGAACTTTACCGCGTAATGCTTTCACTGTGGATTTTTGGGCCTTCGAGGACAGCCGACGCTCTTTCGATGCGCGGGTTGGCCGCGTTGCCCGGCGGCTTTTTTGTACTGCCGTTAATTCTTTGATGACCGCCACCAGCCTGGCGATGGCCGCTTCCCGGTTGAGCTCCTGGCTGCGGTATTCCTGAGCTTTGATCACCATCACGCCATCGCTGGTGATGAGGTGATGGCTGGCAGCAAGCAGACTTTCTTTATAATACTCTGGCAGGCTTGAGGCCCGAATGTCAAAACGCAAATGGATAGCCGTTGAGGCCTTGTTGACGTGCTGCCCACCGGCCCCCTGAGCACGGATGGCGGTGATCTCCAGCTCGTTGTCCGGAATGCTGACGTTTCGGGACAAGACGATCATGAGGCTGGTTGCCACGCCGTTAAATGAATTTCCAGATTATTCTGAGAATCAGAAAGCCAGATGGCACCGTCCTGAATCGTCGCCTGCAACACCATGGTCCGGCTGGCAAAGTCACTCAGCTGCGCCAGCTGCTCATCATCCAGATACCAGACCGTGAGATTTTTATACTGTCCGCACTTGCTCTTGTTTTGCTGCCACCAAATCTCTGCAGCACGCTGATTATACGCGAATAAGGCCACTTCAGCGGACTGGGTGCAGGCCTTCTTAATTCTGCGCTCGTCCGGCAGTCCGAGTTCGATCCACAAATCGATACCCAGATGATCGTTGCGCAGCCAGGCTTCAGGCTCGTCTTCTGCGCTTAACCCACGGGTAAACTGCAGACGCTCGTCAGCGTATTTAATCCACGCCAGCAGGCGCAGCATCATGCGCTCCTGGGTTTCGGAGGGGTGGCGTGCCAGCGTCAGCGAGGCGTCCAGGAACTGGTTGCGATCAAGATCGGCCACATTGACCACTGCTTTATAGATTGTCGCTTTCAGCGCCATGAGAGAACTCCATTCGAATCAGGCGCACATTGTAGCGAAAACCGCGGCAAAAGGCTGTTACGGGGTAATAAATACACCGCTATCAAGGCGCTGATATTGCTTAAATGAGTATGGTATAGTCACCTTGCTAAACCGAGTTTATCTTCGTAGGCTTAATGATATCTCACAGTAAGTCAGTGCGCTGGCGGGAGGGGATGTGAATAATTATTGTGAGTTAATTCGCAAACGGTATGCGGAAATCGCCAGCGGAGATCTGGGGTATGTCCCGGACGCGTTGGGCTGTGTATTGAAAGTGCTTAATGAAGTGGCCTCTGATGAGAGCCTTTCAGAGTCGGTCAGGGAAAAAGCAGCGTATGCTGCGGCGAATTTACTGGTGAGCGATTATGTCGATGAATGATACTTATCAACCCATCAATTGTGATGACTATGACAACCTCGAACTCGCCTGCCAGCATCATTTATTACTGACGCTGGAGCTAAAAGATGGCGAAGTGTTGAAGGCGAAGGCCAGCGATCTGGTTTCACGTAAGAATGTGGAATACCTGATAGTGGAAGATGCCGGTGCGACGCGTGAGCTGCGTCTGGATAAAATAGCCAGCTTCAGCCACCCGCAAATCGGCACCGTCGTGGTGAGCGAATCCTGATGACACTAACGGGCAGCCAGGCTGCCCGTTACGCTTTCTGCCACTCAAACCTGACACCCTCTTCCGCCCACCCCGCTTCCGTGATGAAAATGCCCGCAGCAGCAATTAATGTTTCACCATAGAACAGCAGCGGCGTGGTGTCGCGCAGCCACGGCGGCACGTTGCACTCCTGCCAGATTTTCTTCAGCTTCCGACCTCCGTTACGCCCGACAATATGCAGCATGCCGCCGGCCTTAAAGCGTACCGTTACCGGTTCACCGGGCTTCGGCGGCCGCACATGACCAGACGGTATGAGGGAGATACGTCCAGCCTCAGCGGGCAATATCAGCGGAAGCTCAGGAGAAAGCCAGTCGAGCACCACATCCGTCAGGCAGGGCGTTGATTTTACCCACCAGAGTTCCCCTTTATAGCGTCTTACGTCAAAACCGTTCAGATGGACGCGCGGGGAAGCATCGTCCCGCGCCAGGGCAACCTCGTCCCAGATACGGCTCAGCATCGCCCTCGACGGCATCGCAGCGTGATGAGAGGCCAGCCAGCGTCGTAGCAGCGCGGCGCGACGTATCGGGCTCATCGCTGTCAGCGGTGCAATCGCCAGCGCACCGTCTTTAGAAATCAGTTCAGCCAGCTCGTCACTCAACAGCTCGTCCAGCAGCGTTTCCTGTTCGGCGCACAGCATAGCGCTTCTTGCCGTCGCGTCGGCAAAATGCGGCCAGCGCTCGCTCAATAGCGGGAGGACGCGCAGACGCAGAAAGTTACGATCATAGCCGTCATCCTGGTTACTCTCATCTTCAATCCAGCTCAGCTGATGTTCTCGCGCCCAGGCTTCAAGCGAGGCGCGCGTCTCGCCAAGCAGCGGACGCAGTAACGTTGTGCCGGCAAATACCGAACGCGCCGGCATGGCAGAAAGCCCCGCTGGTCCGCTTCCCCGCTTAAGCGCCAGCAGAAAGGTTTCACACTGATCGTCCAGATGCTGGGCCGTGACCAGCGCTTCTCCAGCATGTAATGCCCCGGCAAACGCGGCATAGCGGGCTTTACGCGCCTGCGCCTCGATGCCCAGCCCTTCCTCTACCAGCGTGACGCGCTCGACGAGGAGCGGGATCGCCCATGCCGCACACAAGGCTTCGCAGTGCGCCACCCACTCCTCTGCGTGAGGACTTAATCCGTGATGAATATGTATCGCCCGCAGCTGGACGTCAGGCTCCCGATCGCGCCAGCACTTAAGACGATGAAGCAGAACGGTGGAATCCAGGCCACCGCTAAACCCCACCAGCAGCTGGCGGTACGGTGAAACGGCGTGTGCGATAGCGGGTAAGGTCATAGGGAATTACACATAAAAAATGCCCGAACTGAGCGGGCATTATCACACAGGACGAAGATTACTGCTGATAAAGCTCCAGCGGCAGGCCGTCCGGGTCGTTGAAAAAGGTAAAGCGCTTGTCGGTGAACGGATCGACGCGGATCGCTTCACACGTCACGCCGTGCGCTTCCAGATGTTTTACTGCGCTATCCAGATCATCGACGCTGAAGGCGAGATGGCGCAGGCCGCAGGCTTCCGGACGGGACGGACGCGCAGGCGGAAAAGGAAAAGAGAACAGTTCAATCACATACTGCCCGTTTAACGCCAGATCGCCCTTCCAGGAGTCGCGCTCCTCGCGGTAGGCCTCGCTCAACAGCGTAAAGCCGAGAATGTCGCAGTAGAAGGCCTTACTCTTCGCGTAATCGGTCGCAATGATCGCAATATGATGAACAGCTTTTAAACCCAGCATAGCTTCTCCTTTTTATGATGCCTGAACGTTACAACCGAAAACCCGCACCATGCAAGCGGTCGCCCTTATTTTAGGACTCGCACCCAGTAAACGCCGTTTTCGTCGCGCTTCGCACCGTGGATATCCGTCTCAAAACCGGGGTAGTGACGCCCTACCGAACAGAGCATTAGCAGGAAATCGAGCACCGCCCGGCTCTCCTCGGTAATCATCTCTCCTGGCATCAGGAGCGGTACGCCCGGCGGGTAAGGCAGGATCATATTGGCCGATACGCGTCCAACCAGATTTTCCAGCTCGACGGTTTCGACCTCCCCCCTAACCTGGCGCTGCCACGCCTTGTGCGGGGTAAACTTCATCTCCGGCAACACATCAAACGCCTGAAGCATCAGACGCGGCAGATCGTGCTGACGGATCAGCCTGTGGATCCCCTGGGCCAGATCCTGAATGCGCATATTACGGTAGAAGTCGGGATCTTCCGCATAGAGATCCGGCAGCATGTTCTTCACCCGCAGGTTGAGATCGTAGGCGCGCTTGAACTCCATCAGACCGCGTAGCAGCCCCATCGCCCGGGTTTTATCGATCCCAATACTGAACAGGAACAGCAGGTTATAGGGTCCGGTCTTCTCCACCACCACGCCACGTTCATCAAGGAATTTCGCGACCAGCGCGGCCGGAATACCTTCCTCGCTCATCTTGCCCTGCTCATCCATGCCTGGCGTCAGGATCGTCACTTTTACCGGGTCGAGGAACATATGGTCGCTATCGGCATCCCGGAAACCATGCCAGTCTTCGCCGGGCGAGACGGGCCAGCACTCCGCCTCATCAATCTCTTCCGGCTGCCAGATATCAAAGAACCAGCCGTCGGCTTCCTCTTTCAGCCGCTGAACCTCTTTGCGGAAATGCAGCGCGCGCTCTACCGAACGGTTGATGAGACGTTTGCCCGGATTGCCGCGCAGCATCGCCGCGGCCGTTTCGATAGACGCCACCAGCGGATAGCTCGGTGAGGTGGTGGTATGCATCATAAAGGCTTCGTTAAAGGTCTCTTCGTCGTACTCGCCTTTGATATGAATCAGCGAAGCCTGGGAAAACGCCGCCAGCATTTTGTGCGTCGACTGCGTTTCGAAGAACACTTTACCCGGCACGCGCTCACCGCTCATGCCGCTCTTACCCGCGTAAATCGGGTGGAAATTGGTGTACGGTACCCATGCGGAATCGAAGTGGATCGATGGCACGTCCAGCGTCTTTTTGATCCAGTTCGTGTTGTACAGCAGACCGTCATAGGTCGAGTTGGTGATCACCGCATGGACAGGCCAGCTTGCACCGGGCACTGCCGCGACCTTGCTTTCAATGGCTTCATGCATGAACTCCCGGCGCGGAATACCACCAAGAATACCGAGCGCGTTACGCGTGGGTGACAGCCAGAGCGGTACGACGTCGCTCATCATCAGCAGGTGCGCCAGCGATTTATGGCAGTTACGGTCAATCAGCAAGGTGCTGCCCGCAGGCGCGGCGTACATCCCGACGATTTTGTTCGAGGTCGAGGTGCCGTTGGTCACCATATAGCTCTGCTCGGCCCCAAAGGTGCGGGCGATATACTCTTCAGCTTCCAGATGCGGGCCGGTATGATCCAGCAGCGAGCCTAATTCGGTGACTGAAATGGACACGTCCGCTTTCAGCGTGTTGCCACCAAAGAAATCATAGAACAGGCAGCCGACCGGGCTTTTTTGGTAGGCCGTCCCAGCCATATGGCCCGGCGTACAGAAGGTATATTTCCCCTCTTTGACGTAGGTGAAGAGCGCTCGGGTAAACGGTGGCGTAATGTTATCGAGATATTCATTCGTGTACTGCTGAATGCGGGTCGCAATGTCTTCCGCCACGCCGAGGGAATATTCAAAGAACCACAGCGCCATACGCATATCATTGGCGCTGACGTCCATGGTTGAGTGGGTATTGATAAAGGCGTACAGCGGGAGATATTCGTTCAGCTTGTTGATATCGCTGCACAGTTCGAGGTCATATTCATCCCAGTCGAAGATCACGCCGCAGATACGCGGGTTATGCTCGATGAACTTCAGCAGATCGGCGCTGTTGTGCGGCCAGATTAGCTGATACCCGCGCGACTGCAGGGCTTGCTCCAGCTCCTTAATCGGCTCATCTTTATAAAAGACGCCGTGTGGCCCCATAACGGCAATGATATTCATGGGCTTCCTCCTTAAAAAACATTAGCTAAGCATAGTCCGGCTAAACCGCAGGTATAAAAAAAGCCGCAACATTGTGCGGCTTTTCAGATAATTGTGAAGCTTACGCGTAGCCGTAAGTCATCAGACGCTGGTAACGGCGGTTGAGCAGATCTTCTTTGCTCAGCACGTCCAGGTCTGCCAGATCGGCCAGCAGCTGCGCTTTCAGGGACGCGGCCATCACTTCCGGCTTACGATGTGCACCACCCAGCGGTTCCGGGATGATGGAATCGATCAGCTTAAGCTCTTTCAGACGTGGCGCAATGATGCCCATCGCTTCGGCAGCCAGAGGCGCTTTGTCGGCACTTTTCCACAGAATGGACGCACAGCCTTCCGGGGAGATAACGGAATAGGTGCTGTACTGCAGCATATTCACTTTATCGCCCACGCCAATCGCCAGCGCGCCACCGGAACCCCCTTCACCGATAACGGTACAGATGACCGGCACCTTCAGACGAGACATCTCGCGCAAGTTGCGCGCGATGGCTTCAGACTGGCCGCGCTCTTCCGCGCCCACGCCAGGGTAGGCACCCGGGGTATCGATGAAGGTGATGATAGGCATATTAAAACGCTCAGCCATCTCCATCAGACGCAGGGCTTTACGGTAGCCTTCTGGGGCTGGCATACCGAAGTTACGACGGATTTTCTCTTTGGTTTCACGACCTTTCTGATGACCAATGATCATCACCGGGCGTCCGTCCAGACGCGCGATACCACCAACGATAGCTTTGTCGTCAGCGTATGCGCGATCGCCTGCCAGTTCGTCAAATTCGTCAAACGCCAGGCGGACATAATCCAGGGTGTACGGACGCTGTGGATGGCGAGCCAGCTGGGCCACCTGCCATGCGCCGAGATCGGCAAAGATTTTGCGCGTCAGCTCTACGCTTTTCTCGCGCAGACGATGCACTTCTTCGTCGATGTTAATATCCAGTTTTTCATCCTGACGGCTTACCGCTGTCAGAGAATCGATTTTCGCTTCCAGCTCAGCAATCGGCTGTTCGAAATCAAGGAAATTCAGACTCATAGTATTCCTGTATTAGTCAAACTCCAGTTCCACCTGCTCCGAACCAATGAGGCCACGGAGATCGTTCAGTAAACGATCGCTCGGAGAGACACGCCACGTTGCACCAAAGCGCAACCGCGCACGTGCATCCGCCCTCTGATAGTAGAGATGTACTGGAATTGTCCCCGAGCGGTGGGGTTCCAGAGACTGACGGAGTCGGTTTAAAAGCTGGTCATCAATTTGCCTGTCCGTCAGCGAGATAGCAAGCCCGCGAGCATATTTTTCCCGGGCTTCGTCAATGTCCATCACTTCGCGGGCGGTCATTTTAAGCCCCCCACTGAAGTCATCAAAGCTGACCTGTCCGCTGACGATAAGTATGCGGTCTTTTTCCAGCAATTGCTGGTATTTATCCAGCGCGTCGGTGAACAGCATCACCTCCAGACGCCCGGAACGGTCATCCAACGTACAGATGCCGATACGATTGCCGCGCTTGGTGACCATAACCCTTGCAGCAATCACGAGCCCCGCAGCCGTGGTGATTTTACCACGTTCTGTCGGATGCATGTCTTTTAGCCTGTGGCCGCCGACATAGCGCTCAATTTCTTTAATGTACTGGTTGATCGGGTGACCCGTCAGGTACAAGCCTAACGTTTCACGCTCGCCGTCCAGCACCACCTGTTCTGGCCACGGCTGGCAGTTGGAATACGACTGTTCAATCTGCTCCGGCTCTTCAGCCAGCACCCCGAACATATCCGCCTGGCCAATGGCTTCCGCTTTCGCGTGCTGATCCGCCGCTTTCAGGGCGTCGCCCAGCGAGTTCATCAGCGCGGCGCGGTGCGGCCCCAGCCTGTCGAACGCGCCGGACATGATCAGTTTTTCCAGCACGCGACGGTTCAGTTTTTTGGTATCGGTACGGGCGCAAAGATCGAACAGCTCGCGGAAATAGCCGCCGTTGTTGCGCGCTTCGATGATCGCCTCGATCGGCCCCTCACCTACGCCCTTGATCGCGCCAATCCCGTAAACGATCTCCCCGTCGTCGTTGACGTGGAAATGATAAAGACCCGAGTTGATATCCGGCGGCAGGATCTTCAGCCCCATGCGCCAGCACTCATCCACCAGCCCTACCACCTTCTCGGTGTTGTCCATATCCGCGGTCATTACCGCAGCCATAAACTCAGCAGGATAGTGGGCCTTCAGCCACAGCGTTTGATACGACACCAAAGCATAGGCGGCGGAGTGGGATTTGTTAAATCCGTACCCGGCGAATTTCTCCACCAGGTCGAAGATTTTCATCGCCAGTTCGCCGTCAACGCCGTTTTTCTTCGCACCATCTTCAAAGATGGAGCGCTGCTTGGCCATCTCTTCCGGCTTTTTCTTACCCATCGCACGACGCAGCATGTCCGCGCCGCCGAGGGTATAGCCGGAAAGCACCTGGGCGATCTGCATGACCTGTTCCTGATACAGGATGATGCCGTAGGTGGGCTCCAGCACCGGCTTCAGGCTTTCGTGCTGCCACTGAACGTCCGGGTAGGAAATCTCTTCGCGCCCGTGCTTACGGTCGATAAAGTTATCTACCATCCCTGACTGCAGCGGGCCCGGACGGAACAGGGCAACCAGTGCGATCATATCTTCGAAGCAGTCGGGCTGCAGACGCTTAATCAGATCTTTCATGCCGCGGGATTCAAGCTGGAAGACGGCGGTGGTCTCCGAGCGCTGCAGCATGTCGAAACTTTTCTTGTCATCCAGCGGGATGGCCGCGATATCCAACGGCGGCTCACCGTTCTTCTCGCGGCGGGCGTTGATCATCTCCAGCGCCCAGTTAATGATGGTCAACGTACGCAGGCCAAGGAAGTCGAACTTCACCAGCCCGGCGTATTCTACGTCGTTCTTGTCAAACTGGGTAACCGGGTGTTGGCCCGCTTCATCGCAGTAAAGCGGTGCAAAATCCGTAATTTTAGTCGGGGCGATAACCACGCCCCCTGCATGCTTACCGGCGTTACGCGTGACGCCTTCCAGCTTGCGCGCCATGTCGATCAGCGCTTTGACTTCTTCGTCCGCTTCGTAGATTTCCGGCAGCTGCGGTTCAGCCTCAAAGGCTTTTGCCAGCGTCATGCCCGGATCGGGCGGCACCAGTTTAGAGATGCGATCGACAAACCCGTACGGGTGGCCCAGCACGCGGCCCACGTCACGGATAACCGCTTTCGCCGCCATCGTACCGAAGGTAATGATCTGCGATACCGCATCACGGCCGTACATATCGGCCACGTGCTCAATCACCTGGTCGCGTTTCTCCATGCAGAAGTCGACGTCGAAGTCGGGCATCGAGACACGTTCCGGGTTGAGGAAACGTTCGAACAGCAGGTCGAATTCCAGCGGATCGAGGTCGGTGATTTTCAGCGCATACGCCACCAGCGAACCTGCACCGGAGCCACGCCCCGGTCCGACCGGCACGCCGTTATCCTTCGACCACTGGATAAACTCCATAACGATCAGGAAGTAGCCCGGGAAGCCCATCTGGTTGATCACCTGGAGTTCAATGTCCAGGCGTTCGTCATATTCAGGGCGACGCTTTTTACGCTCTTCTTCATCCGGGAACAGGAATTCCAGACGCTCTTCCAGACCTTCTTTTGATTTCGCGACCAGGAAATCTTCCGTGGTCATGTCTCCCGTCGGGAACTGCGGCAGGAAGTATTCGCCGAGGCGGACGGTGACGTTGCAGCGCTTGGCAATCTCTACGCTGTTTTCCAGCGCTTCGGGGATATCGGAGAAGAGCTCACACATCTCCTCCTCGCTGCGCATGTACTGTTGTGCAGAGTAATTACGCGGTCGCTTCGGATCGTCGAGGGTGAAACCATCGTGGATCGCCACGCGAATCTCATGCGCGTCGAAATCACCCGCCTCAAGGAACCGCACGTCGTTGGTGGCCACCACGGGCAACCCGCGCTCTTCTGCGAGCGCCACCGCGGCATGAAGATAGCTCTCTTCATCCTGACGGCCGGTACGGATCAACTCCAGGTAATAGCGATTCGGGAAATATTCTTCATAGAACGAGACGCATTGATCCACCAGCGCGCTATTGCCGCGCAGCAGACATTTGCCGACGTCACCCATACGGCCACCCGAGATCAGCAGTAGCCCTTCGTTCAGCTCGGCCAGCCAGTCACGGTCGATCCACGGCCCCAGCGCGCCATAGCCGCGCTGATAGGCTTTTGAGATAAGCAGGGTGAGGTTTTGATAACCCGTGTTGTTCATCGCCAGCACGGAGATTTGCGTCATTTCATCGCCGATGAGATCGCTCTGCACATGAAAATCTGCACCGACGATGGGCTTCATCCCCGCGCCGTGCGCCGTTCCGTAGAACTTCACCAGGCCACACAGGTTGGTAAAATCGGTGATCGCCAGCGCGGGCATGCCAAGAGAGGCCGCCTTTTTTACCAGCGGCCCGGTCTTCGCCAGCCCATCGATCATGGAGTAGTCGCTATGCACCCGCAGGTGTACGAAACGTGGTTCAGCCATCTTCAGATTCCGCGTTACTTAATTGCTTGCGTAATGATTCAGGACACCCGTCCCAGGGCGCGTTTCACCGGGCCAAAACTGCGCCGATGGTGTTCGGTTGCGCCATGTTCAGCCAGCCTCTCCAGGTGGAAAGGTGTGGGATATCCCTTATGCTGGGCGAAACCATACTGAGGGTAAGTGAGGTCCAGCGCGGCCATTTCGGCGTCGCGTGTCACTTTGGCAATAATAGAAGCTGCGCTAATTTCTGCGACCCGGCTATCGCCTTTGACCACTGCCATTGAAGGCATGGGCAATGCCGGACAGCGGTTGCCGTCAATCAGGACATATTCAGGGGCGATTTTCAGCCCCGCTACCGCACGCTGCATCGCCAGCATCGTGGCGTGCAAAATATTCAGCTCGTCTATCTCATGCGGTTCAGCGCGCCCGAGGCTCCAGGCCAGCGCTTTCTCCTGAATCTCACTAAACAGCGCCAGCCGGCGCTTTTCAGACAATTTTTTAGAGTCGTTCAGCCCGACGATCGGCCGAGCCGGATCGAGGATCACCGCAGCGGTCACCACGGCCCCGACTAACGGACCACGACCCACTTCATCCACGCCCGCCACAAGGTGGGTGTGAGGATAAACAAATTCCATCATTTTGCTAACTCCAGCACCGCATCGGCCGCTTGCTCATCAGCATGACAGCGGATCAGTTGATGCAGTTCGCGGAAGGTATCGTGCATCTGGTGGCTGGTTTTACCGTTGGCCAGCAGCGGCAGCAGCGCCTCCGCAAGCGCCTGCGGCTGGCACTCATCCTGCAGCAGCTCTTTCACCAACTCGCGCCCGGCAAGCAGGTTTGGCAGGGAGACATAATCCGTTTTCACCAGACGTTTTGCCAGCCAGAAGGTAAACGGCTTCATGCGATAACCGACCACCATTGGGCATTTCGCCAGCATACACTCCAGCGCCGCTGTGCCGGAGGCCAGCAGTGCGGCATCGCTCGCATACATCGCTTCCCGCCCCTGCCCGTCCAGAAGACGGACGTGAAGATCCGGGGCGACGTCTGCTTTGATGCGCTCAAACTGCTCGCGGCGTTTGGCATTCACCAGCGGCACGACCACTTCGAGATCGGGGTACGTCTGGCGAAGAATTTGCGCTGTCTTGAGGAAGTCAGCGCTCAGCATCTCCACTTCTGCGCCACGGCTGCCGGGCAGCAAGGCCAGACAGTGCACATCATGGGGAATGCCCAGCACGTCGCGCGCCGCGTTTTTATCCGGATCCAGTGGCATTGCATCCGCCATGGTATGACCGATAAAACGGCACGGAACATTAAATCTGTCGTAAAACGCTTTTTCGAAAGGCAGGAAAGCCAGCACCAGGTGGGTGGACCGTCCGATTTTGAAAACGCGTTTCTGTCGCCACGCCCAGACGGACGGACTGACGTAGTGAATGGTTTTAATGCCCTGCTTTTTCAGGTTCCCTTCGAGGGTAATATTGAAATCAGGTGCATCGATACCGACAAACACATCGGGTTTGAGTTCGGTAAAGCGGCGGGTGAGATCGGCACGAATGTGCAGCAAACGGCGCAGCCGTCCCAGCACCTCAACGATACCCATCACGGCCAGCTCTTCCATTTCGTACCAGGCTTCACAGCCTTCAGCCTGCATCAGCGGGCCAGCAACGCCGACAAAGCGAGCATTGGGTACACGCGCCTTAAGCGCACGGATGAGACCTGCACCAAGAATATCGCCGGAGGTTTCTCCGGCGACCAGGGCTATCGTAAGCGGACGACTGTCGACCATTAACGAATCAGACCCCTTGTTGAACGGTCAAAGAACTCCATGAACGCGTCCACTTCCGGGTGCTTTTTCGCCAGTTCGGCAATTTCCGGCTTCGCCTCTTCCAGCGTTTTACCGCTGCGGTACAGCAGTTTGTACGCGTTGCGGATGGCAGTAATCGCTTCGCGACTAAAGCCGCGACGCTTGAGGCCTTCGATGTTCACGCCAAACGGCGTGGCATGGTTGCCCTGCGCAATCACATACGGTGGGACGTCCTGCGCCACACCGGAGCATCCACCGACCATCACGTGCGCACCAATGATGCAGAACTGATGGACTGCGGTCATGCCACCAATGATGGCGAAGTCATCAACCGATACGTGTCCTGCCAGCGTGGCGTTGTTGGCAAGAATACAGCGGTCACCCACGGTACAGTCGTGCGCGATATGCGCATTCACCATAAACAGGTTATCGCTGCCCACCTTCGTCAACCCACCACCCTGTACTGTTCCACGATGAATGGTGACGCTTTCGCGAATACGGTTACGATCGCCAATTTCCAGACGGGTCGACTCACCAGCATATTTCAGATCCTGGTTAACTTCGCCGATGGAGGCGAACTGATAGATCTCATTATTGCAGCCAATGGTCGTGTGACCATTCACGACAACGTGAGATTTCAGTACTGTACCCTCACCAATTTCGACATGGGGTCCAACAATACAAAACGGGCCAATGTGGACGTTAGCACCAATGATGGCACCGGTTTCCACAATCGCGGTAGGATGAATAAAGGCGGATTTATCAATCACGTATCAGGACTCCCGGCTACGAGCACACATCATCGTCGCTTCGCAAACAACTTTGCCGTCAACCAGCGCTACGCCTTTGAAGCGAGTCAGGCCACGACGCGTTTTTTCAAAAGTGACTTCCATGATCATCTGATCACCAGGCACGACTGGGCGCTTAAAGCGCGCTTCATCAATACCCGCGAAGTAATACAGCTCACCTGGCTCCAGTTTGCCGACGCTTTTGAACGCCAGAATACCGGTAGCCTGAGCCATCGCTTCCAGAATCAACACACCCGGGAAGATAGGCTTACCAGGGAAGTGCCCCTGGAAGAACGGCTCGTTCACGGAAACATTTTTCACTGCGCGCAGAAAACGACCTTCTTCAAAATCCAGCACACGGTCTACCAGCAGAAACGGGTAGCGGTGCGGCAGAAGTTCTAAAATCTCTTCAATATGCAGAGTATGAGTGTCAGTAGTCAAAATACTCTTCCTGTCAAAATGTACTGATAACAATAATAACACGGCCTGCCGGTTTATTAGAAAGCCGACAGGCCGGGAAAAATAGCGTTCAACGGATGACGCTTAGTCTTGTTGATCGATCTTACGCTCAAGAGACTTGAGGCGCTTGCTCATATCATCAATGTTCATCACCAGAGCTGCTGTTTTACGCCATACCTTGTTGGGCTGAAGCGGAATGCCGGACGAATAGACGCCAGGTTCAGTGATAGGACGCATTACCATGCCCATTCCCGTCACGGTCACCTTGTCGCAAATTTCCATATGGCCATTAATCACGCTCGCACCGCCAATCATGCAATAACGGCCAATTTTCAGGCTGCCCGCCATGATGACGCCACCTGCAACCGCGGTATTGTCGCCAATCACAACGTTATGCGCAATCTGGCACTGGTTATCGATGATAACACCATTGCCAATGATCGTGTCGTCAAGCGCGCCACGGTCAATGGTGGTACAGGCGCCGATCTCCACGCGATCGCCAATAATGACGCGACCAAGCTGCGGGATCTTCACCCAGTTACCGCGATCGTTGGCGTAACCAAAGCCATCAGAACCAATCACGGTGCTGGACTGAACGAGGCAGTTTTCGCCAATTTCCACGTCATGATAAACGGACACATTGGCCCACAAACGGGTCCCCGCGCCGATTTTCGTATTTTTCCCAACGAAGCAGCCTGGGCCAATGACGACGTTATCGCCCAGCACAACGCCGGATTCGATAACCGCATTCGCCCCAACGGCGACGTTGTTACCCAGCCTGGCCGTCTCATCAATCGCTGCGCTGGCAGCAATGTTCTGGGCCGGTTGCGGCGTGGTATCAAGAATTTGAGCCATGCGTGCATACGTCAGGTAGGGGTTTTTCACTACCAGCGCGCTTACAGTGGCAAATGGAAGATCGTCCTGCGTCAGAACAACAGCTGACGCCTGGCATTGAGCCAGTTGCTCACGGTATTTAGGGCTTACCATGAAGGTAATCGTGCCAGCTTTAGCAGATTGCATGGACGCAACAGCGGTGATGACGATATCGCCATCACCGTGTAATTCTGCATCCAACTGCTGAGCTAAATCAGCCAGTCGAATTGAAGGCATTACTTATTTAACCTGTTTCAGAACATCAGCAGTGATGTCTTTAACATCTTTGCTGTTGAAAGCAACGGCGTTCGCATCAACAACCAGATCGATGCTCTGATCGGCAGCCACTGCTTTAACAGCGGTCTGAATGCGAGTCACCAGCTTGCCGCGTTCTTCGTTAGAACGACGCTGACGATCCTGCTCGAAAGCCTGCGCTTTCTGGGAGAACGTCTGGCGCTGAGCCATTACGTCTTTTTCCAGCTTGCTGCGGTCGCTTGCTTTCATGGTAGAACCATCACGCTGCAGACGCTGCATTTTGGACTGAAGATCGTTTTCCATACCCTGCAGTTCGCTTGCACGGCCTTTGAATTCGTTTTCCAGAGTCGCAGAAACACCTGTTTTCTGTGCAACCTGCTGGAACAAATTACCCATGTTGACGATTGCAATTTTGTCTGCTGCCTGAGCAGAAGTTGCCATCGCTAAACCGAGACCTGCAGCTAATAACCACTTTTTCACAATTAACTCCTTACCATCCCATTGGCACCAGAAGGTACCGTTCTTTGCGTGGCAAGGCGATCGTTTAACCGATCGCCAGTTGTCAGCGCTACACTGCCAACGCATTCCTTTGCAGCGGATTATTACCAGGTTTTACCAATGTTAAACTGGAATTGCTCCGCTTTGTCTCCATCATATTTCTTAAACGGCTGGGCGTAAGAGAAGACCAACGGCCCCAGCGGTGACATCCATTGTAATGCGATACCGGCAGACATGCGAATATTGCTCGGATCGCTGTAGTCAGGAACATCGCTAGGCATACCTTTCGTGCTCCAGTTTGTATCCCACACGGTACCTGCATCCCAGAAGAAGGACGTACGCACCGAGTTCGCATATTTATCACTGATAAACGGCGTTGGTGTGATGAACTCCAGGCTGGCAACAGCCATAGCGTTACCGCCGACTGCATCGTCAGAACTACAAAGCTGTCCTGGACCCTTATCGCAGTTATCCTTGTCGTTCCCGCCGTAGTAAACCGCTTTCGGACCAATGTTGTTGGACTGGAAGCCACGAACGGTGCTCGAACCACCGGCATAGAAGTTTTCATAGAACGGCAGTTCTTTGCCGCCTAAACCATCACCATAGCCCCAGCGGGTACGACCCAGAACCACCCACTTATGATCGTCATCGATCGGGAAGTAGGACGCGGTATCCAGCGTCACCTTATAGAACTCGTTATCGGAGCCCGGCACGGTGACTTTACCGTTCAGGTTGACGCGAGAACCTTCCGTTGGGAAGTAGCCACGGTCGAGACGGTTATAGGTCCAGCCGTAGTTGAAGGTGAAGTCATCCGCCGCAAAACCGTTATTATCGCTGGTGGTGCTCGCTGACTGGCCAATAGAATCCAGATAACGCCACATCGCCACCTGCGGTTGCATATTGGACAGGTCGTTATGCACGTAACCTAAGCCCGCACGCAGGGTGTTGTATTCGTTGATCGGGAAGCCAAGCGTACCGTCCACACCGTAACTCTTGTTGGTGTACGAGGACAGATCCGCATCGTCTGCTTTAAAGTCGTTATAGAAGATACGACCGCCCAGGCTCACACCGTCAACGGTGAAGTATGGGTTCGTTACAGAGAATTCAGAGTAGGTCTGGTAGTCGTTTTTGGTACCGTTAATACCAACAGAGTAACCCGTACCCAGCCAGTTATCCTGCTGCACGCCGACCTGGAAGCTTACGCCGCTTTCGGTACCGTAGCCCACACCGAAGTTGAAGCTACCGGTGTTACGCTCTTTCACTTTATAAACGACATCAACCTGATCCGGGCTGCCCGGTACGCGCTGGGTGTCGGTGTCCACCGTTTCAAAATAGCCCAGACGGTTCAGACGCTCTTTACCCTGATCAACGAGATCGCTACCTAACCATGCGCCTTCCATCTGACGCATTTCGCGACGCAGAACGGAGTCTTTGGAGGTGTCGTTACCGACGAAGCGGATCTTACGCACGTAGAAACGGTTACCCGCGTCAACATTCACGTGCAGCTTAACGGTTTTATCCGCGTCATTGATTTCCGGCTGAGTCTGTACGCGCGGATAGGCATAACCATAACGGCCGAGCAGCTTCTTAATGCTGTCTTCCATTTTGGTGACCTTGGAACCGCTATAGAGATCGCCTGGCTGAATTTTGGTCAGCGATTCGATTTCAGCAGAATGCCCCGCCAGGTTACCACTTACCTCAACACCCGAAAGCTTGTACTGATCGCCTTCAGTGATGTTGATCGTAATGTAGATGCCTTTCTTGTCCGGCGTCAGACTCACCTGAGTCGAGTCGATATTGAAACGCGCGTAACCACGATCCAGATAGTAGCTGCGCAGGGTTTCAAGGTCGCCCGCCAGTTTCTGTTTCTGGTATTTACGATCGCCCACCACGTTCCACCATGGCACTTCATCGCGCAGCTGGAAGGTGGAGATCAGTTCGTCGGTGCTGAACGCGTGGTTGCCGACAATGTTGATCTGCTGGATCTTCGCAGAAACACCTTCCTGGAAGACCAGCTTCAGGTCAACACGGTTACGTGGCAGCGGAGTAACAACCGCTTTCACGCTGGCGCTGTATTTACCGACGCTGTAGTAGAAGTCTTCCAGACCTTTTTCAATGTCTGAAAGGGTTGTGCGGTCCAGAGACTCCCCCACACGAACACCGGATGCTTCAAGGTTTTGCTTGAGCATGTCATCTTTCACCGACTTGTTGCCGGAGAAAGTGATACTGGCGATCGTTGGACGTTCTTTTACCTGTACCAGCAGCGTATCACCATCGCGCAGGACGCGGACATCCTCGAAGTTGCCGGTGGCAAACAGAGCACGGATGGTGTTACTGATATCATCATCATTAACCGTATCGCCGGGGCGCACAGGCATACTGAGGAGGGCCGCACCAACGGCGACACGCTGAAGGCCTTCGAAATGAATGTCTTTCACTACGAACCCGTCAGCACCGTATACGGTGGCGCTGCTAAACAGCAGCGACGCTATGAGCAACTTTTTCATCGCCATCGTTATTATGCGTTCTTCCTAACTAACTCTCTTACAACCGAGAGAAATCATTGAAAAGTGCAAGCCCCATTAACAGCACCAGCAAAATCGAGCCAATGCGATAACTAAAGTCTTGAACTCGCTCGGATACCGGTCCGCCTTTTAGCTTTTCAATCGCTAAAAACAGCAGATGACCCCCGTCTAAAACGGGAAGCGGGAACAGGTTGATTATCCCAAGGTTCACGCTAATGAGCGCGAGGAACATGAGATAGTAAATCACCCCGAATTCCGCTGACATCCCAGCCCCCTGAGCAATCGAAATTGGCCCACTGAGGTTGTTCAGTTTCACATCACCGGTTATCAATTTCCCCAACATGTTGACCGTCAGCTTCATCAGTTGCCATGTTTTATCCGTGGCTTCAAGGATGGCGCTGAACGGCCCATACTGGCGTATTGTCTTGTACTCATCTGGCAGCGGGATCACTTTTGGCACAACGCCTGCAAACCCTTCTGCCTTCTTGCCGACCGACTTCGTATCCGGGATCAGCGTCAGCGAAAGCGGACTGCCCTGCCTTTCAACTTCCAGCGCGAGAGACGTACCCGGATTATCGCGCACCAGAGTAACAAAGGTCATCCACTCTGTTAATGGTTGACCATCGACTTTAACGATCCTGTCGCCTGCTTGCAAACCCGCTTTGCTCGCCGCCGAGTTGGCCTGGACTTCTGCTAATACCGGCTCGATCTGTGCGCCGCGTGGACGAATGCCCAGCGCAGCGACGGGATCCTCTTTGTCCGGCTCGAAACGCCAGTGACGTAAATCGAGCACTTTGTCCTGACGGGCGTCTGACCCAAACGGCGATACGCTGATGGTGGTCTGCGGATCGCCAATTTTAGCAACCAGCTGCAGTCGCACGGCATCCCAATCAGGGGTTTCGATACCATCAATCGCTTTAAGTTCCATCCCGGATGTAATTTGCGCACTCGCCGCGATGGAGTTGGGGGCAATTTCACCGACCACCGGACGTACGCCAGGGACGCCGATGATAAACACCAGCCAGTAAGCGAAAATCGCAAAGATGAAGTTGGCTACCGGTCCGGCAGCGATGATGGCGGCGCGTTGTCCAACGGTTTTATTGTTGAATGCGCTGTGTCGCAGCTCAGGCGCGACAGGCTCGACGCGTTCGTCGAGCATTTTGACGTAGCCGCCCAGCGGGATAAGGGCGATGACAAATTCCGTGCCGTGGCGATCGGTGCGCGTCCAGAGTGATTTACCAAAACCGATGGAAAAGCGCTCTACGCGCACACCACAGCGGCGAGCAACCCAGAAATGGCCAAATTCATGCACGGTAATCAGTACACCCAGTGCAACTATGAACGCCGCCAGATTCCAGAGAATGCTCAGCATAAAACCTTCCGTTAAATCGTCCCGAATACCAGTAAAAGCAAACACGCAAACACGGGAACCGCCGCTGTCAGGCTATCAATGCGATCCAGTATACCGCCATGCCCTGGAATCAGGTGTCCACTGTCCTTAATCCCTGCTTCACGCTTGAACATACTTTCGGTTAAATCACCGAGCACGGAGGCAAGCGCAGCAAAAATCGAGCACACCAGCAGTATTGACGGTGCCACTTCAAGATTCGCCCAGACGCCGTAGCCCCAGGAGATGATCGCGGCCGTAAACAAACCGCCGATGAATCCTTGCCAGGTTTTGCCCGGAGAAACCTTCGGCGCCAGCTTATGTTTGCCAAACAGTTTACCAAACATATAGGCCCCGGAGTCAGCCCCCCAGACGAGAATCATCACATAAAGCAGCCAGATCGCACCGCTGTAGTGGTTTTCGTCGTAATGCCAGGCGCGCAGCGCAACCATACCCCAGAAAAAAGGAATAATGGTGAGCAAACCAAAAATCAGTCGCAGCACTTTTGAATGACGCCATAACGCCGCGGAGCCGGGATAAAACAGCACCAGCAACAGCGCGGCCACCCACCAGGCCAACGATATCCACAAGGAACCGGCCACCAGGGGCTGATGAATATCATGATGATATTCAGGCAACGTAAACAGCATTATGGCCAGAATAAAGCCACACAGTACCGCAAGCCATACTCGCTGCGTGCGCGAGGTAAAGCCGCTAAACTGTCCCCATTCCCACGCGGCGAGCATGCACACCACCAGCGTAACAATAGCGAATCCCACCGGGGGCAGTAAAAACAGCGCCGCAATGACAATGGGTATTAATACAAAAGCGGAAATCAGGCGATACTTCAGCAAAAGCTACCCCCATCAGGCGTTATCGCCACCAGGCTCGGTGCCGCCGAAACGACGCTCTCGATTGGCAAAGGCATGCAGCGCACCTTCAAAGTCTTGTTCATCAAAATCGGGCCAAAGAACATCCGTAAAGTAAAGTTCAGCATAGGCAATTTGCCATATCAAAAAGTTACTTATGCGATGTTCCCCCCCTGTCCTAATTACCAAATCCACAGGTGCCTGTTCATTCATGCAGATTTGCTTGCTCAGCGCCTCTTCATCAATTTGGTCGGGTCTCAACAGCCCTTCCTGAACCTGTTCGGCCAGATGCCGAACGCCCTGGATAATATCCCAGCGTCCGCCGTAATTCGCCGCAATATTCAGCGTCAGTCCGGTATTATTTTCCGTCAGCGCTTCTGCTTTGCGAATCCGTTCCTGCAAACGTGAGTTAAAACGACTGGTATCGCCAATGATACGCAGGCGAACGTTGTGGCGGTGCAGGCTTTTTACTTCGCTGTCTAGCGCCCACACAAACAATTCCATCAACGCAGTCACTTCCTGCAGTGGTCGATTCCAGTTTTCACTGCTAAAAGCATAGAGCGTTAACGCATCAATGCCGTTATTGGCGGCAAAAGAAACGGCGCGGCGAACAGATTTCGCCCCAGCTTTATGCCCAAAGGCTCGTATTTTCCCTTGTCTTTTCGCCCAGCGGCCATTGCCATCCATAATGATTGCTACATGACGGCAGCCATGCGCTGGCAAGTTTTCGCTTATTGGTTGATTCGCAGACAACATAACGCGTTTTTTGTCCCTGAAAAGGATTTAACGGTACTCAGGAATACTGAAGCCGATACATAAAAAAGCCGTGTCAAACCACGGCTCACCTGACCACGTAAAGTCAAATACCTGCGATCAGGTGGCGCAGACTATATCACTGAAGCCCAACGCTAACAAATAGCACGACGACTAGTGGTTGCTTTATCACCAGCTTGCGAGACGTGTCACCTGTTGGCGCGCAATATTACGCGCAGCTGCATCCACCGCCAGCACCTCTTCCACGCTCTGTGGTTCGCGCAAATCCATCATCTCCAGTACCGCTAAATTCAACGCCGCGATATCGGTAAAACGAATTTGCTGATTCAGAAATGCTTCAACGGTAATTTCATTGGCTGCATTCAGTGCCGTTGTCGCCGCCTGCCCCTGGTCAAAGGCCGTCATCGCAAGCTTCAGACAAGGGTAACGGTCGTAGTCTGGCTCACTGAACGTCAGGGAACTTAGCTTGCAGAAATCAAGCGGCTTCACGCCGGACTTCACTCGATTCGGCCACGCCATGGAATGGGCAATTGGCGTACGCATATCCGGTTCGCCCAACTGCGCCAGCACGCTGCCATCCTGATAACGCACCATCGAATGAATCACCGATTGTGGGTGAATCAGTACTTCCATCTGTTTCGCTGACGCATTGAACAGCCAGCGCGCTTCAATGTATTCCAGACCTTTGTTCATCATGGTGGCAGAGTCAACGGAGATTTTACGCCCCATCGACCAGTTCGGATGACGGCACGCCTGATCCGGCGTCATGGCACGCAGTTCAGACAGTGGCGTTTCACGGAACGGGCCACCAGACCCGGTAAGCAGAATAGACACGACGCCATTCTGCTCCAGGTCAGCGTACCCCAGGTTCTGTTGAAAAGGTTGCGGTAAACTCTGAAAAATCGCGTTGTGCTCGCTGTCGACAGGCAAAAGACGCGCCCCGTGCTGCTTCACCGCCTCCATAAACAGGCGTCCGCAGGTCACCAGCGACTCTTTATTGGCCAGCAGAACGTCCTTACCGGCATCAATCGCGGCAAGCGTCGGCAATAATCCTGCCGCCCCGACGATGGCCGCCATCACCTGATCCACCTCATCCAGCGCCGCCATCTCGCAGGCCGCCTGTTGACCACTCAGCACCTCGGTTCGGCTGCCCTTCTCAAGCAGCTGTGCTTTGAGCAGGCGCGCGCTCTCTTCGTCATCCATCACCGCATAGCGGGGCGTAAACTCCAGGCACTGCTCAACCATTCGCTGCACATTCTTACCGGCCACCAGCGCTGTCACGGTGTAAAGTTCAGGATTATGGCGAACGACGTCGAGAGTACTGCAACCGATAGAGCCGGTTGAGCCGAGGAGTGTTAAATGCTTCATGAGATGCCCGAAAAGTTAGACCAGATAAAAGCAAAACGCCGCCAGCAAGACCCTAAGTCTCTCTGAACGGCGTTTATCAGTGTACGACAGAAATCAGAACTGCATCAGTTCCGCTTCTTTATCTGCCAGCGCCGCATCAATTTTCTTGATGGCAGCGTCAGTCATTTTCTGAATGTCGTCCTGGGAACGACGATCGTCATCTTCACTGATCTCTTTTTCTTTCAGCAGCGCTTTGACTTTATCGTTCGCGTCGCGGCGAACGTTACGCACGGAGACACGACCCTGCTCAGCTTCGCCACGCACCACTTTGATCAGGTCTTTACGACGCTCTTCGGTCAGCGGTGGCAGTGGAACGCGGATGTCAGCACCCGCAGAGCTTGGGTTCAGACCGAGGTCAGACGCCATGATCGCTTTCTCAACCGCCGGGCCCATAGAACGATCGAATACGTTAATTTTCAGCGTACGGGTATCTTCTACCGTCACGCTCGCCAGCTGACGCAGAGGGGTTGGCGTACCGTAGTACTCGACGATGATGCCATCCAGCAGGCTTGGGGAAGCACGGCCAGTACGGATTTTGCTGATTTGGGTTTTGAACGCTTCTACGCATTTTTCCATGCGTACTTCAGCATCTTTTCTGATGTCGTTAATCACGTTACGAATCCTTGAAAACTTGTCTCAGGCAGACTATCCGCCAGCACAGCGCTACAGGTGTGCTAAGTATAGTCGCGTTTAATTCATGACAACGCCAAAGGCGCGCCCGGGTAAGATACCACTACAAAATAAAGCGGAATCTTACCTGTATTTATCGTCAACGGAAATTATTCCGTGATCAAAGTGCCTTCTTTTTCGCCCATGACCACGCGACGCAGTGCGCCAGGTTTGTTCATGTTGAAGACACGGATCGGCAGTTTGTGGTCACGAGCCAGCGTGAAGGCGGCAAGATCCATTACTTTCAGCTCTTTATCCAGCACTTCGCTGTAGCTCAGCTGATCATACATGGTTGCAGAAGGATCTTTTGCCGGGTCGGCAGTAAACACGCCATCGACTTTGGTCGCTTTCAGTACCACATCAGCTTCGATCTCGATACCGCGCAGGCAGGCAGCGGAATCGGTCGTAAAGAACGGGTTACCCGTACCGGCGGAGAGGATCACCACGCGGTTGTTGCGCAGCAGGCTGATAGCTTCTGCCCAGCTGTAATTATCGCATACGCCATTCAGGGGGATCGCGGACATCAGGCGGGCGTTCACATAGGCGCGATGGAGCGCATCACGCATCGCCAGGCCATTCATCACGGTTGCCAGCATACCCATGTGGTCGCCCACAACGCGGTTCATCCCCGCTTTCGCCAGACCAGCACCACGGAAAAGGTTGCCACCGCCAATGACCACGCCAACCTGGATGCCCAGTTCGACCAGTTCTTTGATTTCCTGTGCCATGCGATCAAGGATGCTTGCGTCAATACCGAAGCCTTCCGATCCCTGCAGCGCTTCGCCACTCAGCTTAAGCAGAATGCGTTTGTACACGGGTTTTGCATTGGTAGCCATGTTTCTTTC
The DNA here is from genome assembly GCF_020567405.1 of Enterobacter sp. TCD1-1. Lineage (NCBI taxonomy): Bacteria > Pseudomonadati > Pseudomonadota > Gammaproteobacteria > Enterobacterales > Enterobacteriaceae > Enterobacter > Enterobacter sp. TCD1-1. Next base: position 30,536 of record NZ_JAJCXF010000003.1, read on the forward strand.
CTGAGACTGTCAACGATTAAGATGGGGGTTAATTCTGGCGACATGATATGCCGCAAATCAGTACAGCGATACTGGAGCCTGTCTGATTTCCTGTGACGGGTGACAAAAAGAAGCCGCCCTCAGGCGGCTCCTTTTCAATCATTAAGACTGCTTGGACATTGCAGCAACTTCTGCTGCGAAGTCAGTCTCAACTTTCTCGATGCCTTCGCCCACTTCGAAGCGGATGAAGCCAGTTACGTCAGCGTTGTGCTCTTTCAGCAGCTGAGCAACAGACTTGCTTGGATCCATAACGAATGGCTGGCCAGTCAGAGAAACTTCGCCGGTGAATTTCTTCATGCGGCCTTCAACCATTTTCTCTGCGATTTCTTTTGGTTTACCAGACTGCATCGCGATGTCCAGCTGAACCTGGTACTCTTTCTCTACCACTTCAGCAGACACGTCTTCTGGCTTAACGAATTCTGGCTTGCTTGCAGCGATGTGCATTGCCAGCTGTTTAACCAGCTCTTCGTCAGCGCCTTTAGCCGCAACCAGAACACCGATACGTGCACCGTGCTGGTAAGAGCCCAGAACGTCGCCTTCCAGAGAAGCAACGCGACGGATGTTGATGTTCTCACCGATTTTAGCAACCAGCGCAACACGTTCTTCTTCGAACTGTGCTTTCAGAACTTCAACGTCAGTGATTTTGCCAGCAACCGCTGCGTCCAGAACTTTGTTAGCAAATGCCTGGAAACCACCATCTTTAGCAACGAAGTCAGTCTGGCAGTTAACTTCCAGAATGATGCCGTAGTTGCCGTCGATTTTAGTGATGATCACGCCGTCAGCAGCAACGTTGCCTGCTTTTTTAGCTGCTTTGATCGCACCGGATTTACGCATGTTTTCGATTGCCAGCTCGATGTCGCCGTTCGCTTCAGTCAGCGCTTTTTTGCAATCCATCATGCCTGCGCCAGTACGCTCGCGCAGCTCTTTTACCAGGGATGCGGTAATTTCAGCCATTCTTAAATCCTCGGGAGATGTGAACTGCCCGGCCGGGGGCCAAACAGTGTAAATTGAAAAAAGGGGCCGGTAATGGGCCCCTATTCATACACGGTACTAATAAGGGGTAAAACCTTATTATTCAGCTTCTACGAAGCTTTCTTCCGCCTGAGAAGCCAGATCCTGGGAACGGCCTTCACGAACGGTAGCAGCTACAGCGCTCAGGTACAGGCTAACAGCACGGATTGCGTCGTCGTTACCCGGGATAACGAAGTCAACACCGTCCGGATCGGAGTTGGTATCAACGATAGCGAATACCGGGATACCCAGGTTGTTAGCTTCTTTGATTGCGATGTGCTCGTGGTCTGCATCGATTACGAACAGCGCGTCTGGCAGGCCGCCCATATCTTTGATACCGCCCAGGCTGTTTTCCAGCTTGTCCAGTTCACGAGTGCGCATCAGCGCTTCTTTCTTAGTCAGCTTGTCGAAAGTACCGTCCTGAGACTGGGTTTCCAGATCTTTCAGGCGCTTGATGGACTGACGAACAGTTTTCCAGTTGGTCAGCATGCCGCCCAACCAGCGATGGTTCACGAAGAACTGGTCGCAGCTGTTAGCAGCATCTTTCACAGCTTCGCTTGCAGCGCGCTTAGTACCAACGAACAGAATCTTACCTTTACGGGAAGCGATCTTGTTCAGCTCAGCCAGGGCTTCGTTGAACATTGGTACAGTTTTCTCAAGGTTGATGATATGAACTTTGTTACGTGCGCCGAAGATGAAAGGCTTCATTTTCGGGTTCCAGTAACGGGTCTGGTGACCAAAGTGAACACCAGCCTTGAGCATGTCGCGCATGGAAACAGTTGCCATGGTTAAAACCTCTATATTGAAAGTTGGGGTTATGCCTCCACGTATCCCATATTACCGACCCCGAAGGGCACCCCGGAATATGTGCCGATACGTGTGTGTTGTTACACAAAGTGAGATTTGTCGCTCCCGTCCAGCCTGTGTATCTGAGATGGATCGGAAGTCCGGCGCGCTTTATACCACAAAACACGACCAGAAACCAACAGTTGTTGGCGGAGTGTGCTGTTAATGATTCTCAATTTGGCACGAAGCGTGCCTGACTGATACCATTGACGACACTTAGACTAGTATTGTCGAAAAAATCGACACCGATGGACAGATTACATGGCTATCTCTATTAAGACACCTGAAGAAATTGAAAAGATGCGCATCGCCGGTCGTCTGGCCGCGGAAGTGCTGGAAATGATCGAGCCGTTCGTGAAGCCGGGCGTCAGCACCGGTGAACTGGACCGCATCTGTAACGACTATATCGTGAACGAGCAGCACGCGGTTTCCGCCTGCCTCGGCTACCACGGTTTCCCGAAATCCGTCTGCATCTCTATTAATGAAGTGGTGTGTCACGGTATTCCGGACGATGAAAAACTGCTGAAAGACGGCGACATCGTTAACATCGACGTGACCGTCATTAAAGACGAGTACCACGGTGACACCTCAAAAATGTTCATCGTTGGCAAGCCGACCATTCTTGGCGAGCGTCTGTGCAAAGTGACTCAAGAGAGCCTCTACCTGGCGCTGAAAATGGTGAAACCGGGTATTCGCCTGCGCACCATTGGTGCGGCAATCCAGAAATTTGTCGAAGCAGAAGGGTTCTCCGTGGTACGCGAGTACTGCGGTCACGGCATTGGTCGCGTCTTCCACGAAGAGCCACAGGTTCTGCACTATGATGCCGATGACGGCGGCGTGGTGCTGCAAAAAGGCATGACCTTTACCATTGAGCCAATGGTCAACGCGGGTGATTACCGCATCCGGACCATGAAAGACGGCTGGACGGTGAAAACCAAAGACAGAAGCTTGTCTGCGCAGTACGAGCATACTATTGTGGTAACAGACAACGGCTGCGAAATTATGACGTTGCGCAAGGATGACACCATCCCGGCGATACTGACGCACGACGAATGATAAAAAAGCCGGCAAATGCCGGCTTTTTTAATGGCTATAGCTTTTTCTTATGGGTGGCGCACGATGAGTAATCTTTTACCCGAACAGTATGCTAACACAGCTCTTCCCACCCTCCCCGACCAGCCCGATAACCCAGGCGTCTGGCCGCAGCACGAGCTGACCTGTGCCGGCATCAAGGCGCACATGGATGTCTTTCACCGCTGGCTGGGCAGCGCATTTGATGCGGGCATATCGGCAGAACAGCTGATTGAGGCGCGTACCGAATTTATCGACCAGCTGCTGCAGCGCCTGTGGATCGATTATGGGTTTGGACAAATCAGCGATGTTGCGCTGGTTGCCGTCGGAGGCTATGGCCGCGGTGAGCTGCATCCGCTTTCCGATATCGATCTCCTGATCTTAAGCCGCAAAAAGCTGCCGGACGAACAGGCGCAAAAAATCGGCGAGCTGCTGACCCTGCTCTGGGACGTAAAGCTGGAAGTCGGCCACAGCGTGCGTACCCTGGAAGAGTGTCTGCTTGAAGGGCTGTCGGACCTGACCGTCGCCACCAACCTGATTGAAACCCGCCTGCTGATTGGCGACGTCGCGCTGTTCCTGGAGCTGCAAAAACACATCTTCAGCGACGGCTTCTGGCCGTCAGAAAAGTTCTTCGCCGCGAAGGTCGAGGAGCAAAACCAGCGCCACCAGCGCTACCACGGCACCAGCTATAACCTTGAGCCTGACATTAAAAGCAGCCCCGGCGGCCTGCGCGACATCCACACGCTACAGTGGGTTGCCCGACGCCATTTTGGCGCCACCTCGCTGGACGAAATGGTTGGCTTCGGCTTTTTAACCGAGGCGGAGCGTAACGAGCTTAACGAGTGTCTGCACCTGCTCTGGCGCATCCGCTTTGCCCTGCATCTGGAAGTTACGCGCTACGATAACCGTCTGCTGTTTGACCGCCAGCTCAGCGTGGCGCAGCGCCTGAATTACCAGGGCGAGGGTAACGAGCCGGTTGAGCACATGATGAAGGATTTCTTCCGCGTCACCCGCCGGGTGACCGAGCTGAACCAGATGCTGTTGCAGCTGTTCGACGAGGCCATTCTGGCCCTGACGGCCGACGAAAAGCCGCGCCCGATTGATGACGAATTCCAGCTGCGCGGCACGCTTATCGATCTCCGCGACGAAACGCTGTTTATCCGCGAGCCGGAAGCGATTCTGCGGATGTTCTATACCATGGTGCGCAACAGCACCATCACCGGGATCTACTCCACCACCCTGCGCCATCTGCGCCACGCGCGCCGCCATTTGACGGAGCCGCTGTGCTATATCCCGGAAGCCCGTTCGCTGTTCCTGAGCATGCTCCGCCACCCGGGCGCCGTCAGCCGAGGCCTGCTGCCGATGCACCGTCACAGCGTGCTGTGGGCCTATATGCCGCAGTGGTCGCACATCGTCGGGCAGATGCAGTTCGATCTGTTCCACGCCTACACGGTGGATGAACACACGATCCGCGTGATGCTTAAGCTGGAAAGCTTTGCGAAAGAAGAGACGCGCTCCCGCCACCCGCTGTGCGTCGAGCTGTGGCCGCGCCTGACCCATCCTGAGCTGATCCTGATTGCCGCCCTGTTCCACGACATCGCCAAAGGTCGCGGCGGCGACCACTCGGTGCTCGGCGCGCAGGACGTGCTGAAATTTGCCGAGCTGCACGGCCTGAACTCACGTGAAACGCAGTTGGTGGCCTGGCTGGTACGCCATCACCTGCTGATGTCGGTCACCGCCCAGCGCCGTGACATTCAGGACCCGGAAGTCATAAAACAGTTCGCCGAAGAGGTCCAGACGGAAAATCGTCTGCGCTATCTGGTCTGCCTGACGGTGGCCGATATCTGCGCCACCAACGAAACCCTCTGGAACAGCTGGAAGCAGAGCCTGCTGCGCGAGCTGTACTTCGCCACCGAAAAACAGCTGCGTCGCGGGATGCAGAACACGCCGGATATGCGCGAGCGCGTGCGTCACCACCAGCTGCAGGCGCTGGCGCTGCTGCGGATGGATAACATTGATGAAGAGGCGCTACATCAGATTTGGGCCCGCTGCCGCGCCAACTATTTTGTCCGCCACAGCCCAAACCAGCTTGCGTGGCACGCGCGGCATCTGCTCAAGCACGATCTGTCGCAGCCGATGATCCTGCTGAGCCCGCAGGCCACCCGCGGCGGGACGGAGATTTTCATCTGGAGCCCGGACCGCCCTTATCTGTTTGCTGCGGTCTGCGCCGAGCTGGACAGGCGTAACCTGAGCGTGCACGACGCGCAGATTTTCACCACCCGCGACGGCATGGCCATGGACACCTTTATCGTGCTGGAGCCGGACGGCAGCCCGCTGTCGTCGGACAGGCATGAAGGGATACGTTTTGGTCTGGAGCAGGCGATCACCCAGCGCAGCTGGCAACCCCCGCAGCCGCGTCGCCAGCCGGCGAAATTGCGCCATTTCACCGTGGATACCGAAGTCAATTTCCTGCCAACCCACACCGATCGTAAATCGTTCCTTGAGCTGATCGCGCTCGACCAGCCGGGGCTGCTCGCCCGCGTCGGCCAGGTTTTTGCCGATCTGGGAATTTCGCTTCATGGGGCCCGAATTACAACCATTGGCGAGCGAGTAGAAGATTTATTTATAATCGCCACCGCCGACCGGCGTGCCCTTAATAATGACCTGCAGCTTGAAGTGCAACAACGGTTGACAGCAGCCCTCAATCCAAACGATAAAGGGTGATATGTTTTTTAGTGAAATGGAAAGAGTAAACAATGCAGCAGTTACAGAACGTTATTGAGTCCGCTTTTGAGCGTCGCGCCGAGATTACCCCGGCAAATGTGGATACCGTGACCCGTGAAGCGGTAAACCAGGTGATTTCCCTGCTGGATTCCGGCGCGCTGCGCGTGGCAGAAAAAATCGACGGTCAGTGGGTCACTCATCAATGGCTGAAGAAAGCCGTGCTGCTCTCTTTCCGCATCAACGATAACCAGGTTATCGACGGAGCAGAAAGCCGCTACTTCGATAAAGTGCCAATGAAGTTCGCTGACTACGACGAAGCGCGTTTCCAGAAAGAAGGTTTCCGCGTGGTACCGCCTGCGGCAGTACGCCAGGGCGCCTTCATCGCACGTAATACCGTGCTGATGCCATCCTACGTGAACATCGGTGCCTACGTTGACGAAGGTACCATGGTCGACACCTGGGCAACTGTCGGTTCCTGCGCGCAGATCGGTAAAAACGTTCACCTGTCCGGCGGCGTGGGCATCGGTGGTGTTCTGGAACCACTGCAGGCTAACCCGACCATCATCGAAGATAACTGCTTCATCGGCGCGCGCTCTGAAGTGGTTGAAGGCGTGATCGTGGAAGAAGGCTCCGTGATCTCCATGGGCGTTTACATCGGCCAGAGCACCCGTATTTACGATCGTGAAACCGGCGAAGTACATTACGGTCGCGTTCCGGCGGGCTCCGTCGTGGTGTCCGGCAACCTGCCGTCAAAAGATGGCAAATACAGCCTGTACTGTGCGGTTATCGTGAAGAAAGTGGATGCGAAAACGCGCGGTAAAGTGGGCATCAACGAATTGCTGCGCACCATCGATTAATCGGGTATAACAAAAAGCGGGGGCAACCCCGCTTTTTTTATATCTGAGGGTGGCGAAAATAGATTTTTTCGTTAATTATTCAAAGGTTATGTTGAGATCAAGGGTACCGCTATGTACGATAATCTGAAAAGTCTGGGCATTACCAATCCTGATGAAATTGATCGTTACAGCCTCCGCCAGGAAGCCAACAACGATATTTTGAAAATCTATTTTCACAAGGACAAAGGAGAGTTTTTCGCCAAAAGCGTGAAGTTTAAATACCCACGCCAGCGTAAGACCGTTGTTGCTGACGGTGTAGGACAGGGATACAAAGAAGTACAGGAAATCAGCCCTAACCTGCGCTATGTGATCGATGAACTCGATCAGATCTGCCAGCGCGACCGCACCGAAGTCGATCTCAAGCGTAAGATCCTTGACGACCTGCGTCACCTTGAAAGCGTTGTTACCAATAAGATCAGCGAGATTGAAGCGGATCTTGAGAAGTTAACCCGGAAATAAAAGCAAAACGGCAATCCTTGATTGCCGTTTTTAGTGTTTGCGCCCTCTCCCTGTGGGAGACGGATGGAGTGAGGGCACCAGACCGCACTCAGTCATCTCTGCTCGTCCAGCTGCAGCGCCACATACAGCAGTAGCCTGTCGTCGAAATTCCCCAGATCCAGCCCCGTCAGCTCTGAAATTCGGTTTAACCGATACTCCAGGGTATTGCGGTGGATAAACAGCGCTTTTGACGTCGCCAGCGGCTGCACGTTATGACGGAACCACGCCTGCAGGGTCCGGCGCAGCAGGCCGTTATTGTCCATGGCTTTCAGGCGCGCCAATGGCCGCGCCAGCTCATTGGCCTGCCAGCCACCGCGCAGGCTGTCGAGCAGCACCGGCAGCATCAGGTCCTGATAAAAATAACTGCGGCTCTCCGGCATTCGCTGCTTGCCCACCATCATGGTGGTGCGTGCGGTACGCCAGGAGCGGGCGATACTGCCCGGCCCGGTAAAGTAGTTGCCCAACGCAACGCGAAAACGCAGCTGGCCATTCTCTTTCATTCGGTCGATCAGCAGTTCCACGCGACGACGATGATCGTCCGCATCCCAGCGGCCGAACGCATTAAGCGCTGGTTTGAGCACCACCATTTCCGTCAGAGAAACGATCGCCACCAGGTTATCGCGCTCCGGCGTCGCCAGCGCATTTTGCAGCTGCTGCAGTTCGGCCATCGCGCTGTCTACGCCCAGCTGGCCGCTATCGACTTCAATCACCGCCACCACGCGCGGCTGGTTCAGGTCGATCCCCAGACGCTGCGCCCATTCACTGAGCGCAGGCGTATGCTCTTCCGCCTGAATAAGATTCATCACCAGTTCCTCACGCAGGCGGCTGTCCTGAGCGAGCAGGTGCATCAGGCGCGACTGCTCGAGCATCATCTCCGCCGTCATGCAGACCAGCTCACCGTATTTTCGCAGTGACTCGGGCTCGCCGGTGAGACCGATGACCCCCACAATCTCGCCTTCAAGGCGCAGCGGTAAATTGATGCCCTGACGGACGCCGTGCAGGTGTTTCGCTACCGCATCGTCGATATCGACCACGCGCCCCTGGGAGAGCACCAGCAGCGCGCCTTCGTGCAATTCCCCAATACGCTCGCGATCGCCGCTGCCAATAATGCGCCCGCGGGCATCCATTACGTTGATATTGGTATCAATGATGCGCATGGTGCGCGCCACGATATCCTGCGCCATTTTGGTATCAAGATGCCAGCCAGCCATAGAACCCTCCTGTGAGCAGAGCTCAAGCATAGGGATGTTCAGCGACGGCTGCATTGTGCGAATGCACAAAGAGAGAGGAAGAAGTATGGACTTGTGGGAAGGGTCACAGAAACGAGAAAGCCCCTGCGAACAGGGGCTTCAGAGGATTACTGCATCAGCAGGTAAATAGAGGTATCACCACGCTGGATATTCAGCGCCAGCACGGAAGGCTTGCTGTCGAGAATTTTACGCAGTTCAGCGATATTTTTCACCGGCTGCTGGTTAGCGCCCATGATCACATCGCCCTTCTTGAGGCCGATACGGGCTGCCGGTGAATTCGCTTTCACGTTGTTCACCACCACGCCTTTGTCTGCGCCTTTGTTGCTCATCTCGGCACCTTCAATCCCGCTGAAGATGGTGCTGGAGTCCACCTGATTCTGGCTGCTCTGCTGCAGCTCCAGGCTCACGTTAACCGCTTTACCGTCGCGCAGCAGACCAAGGGTCACTTTGCTGCCGATAGGCATAGAGCCGACTTCCGCACGCAGGGCGGCAAAGCTGCTGATCGGTTTACCGTTCAGGGAGGTGATCACATCCCCCGCTTTAATGCCCGCTTTAGCGGCAGAGGAGTTCGGCATCACCTGGCTGACGAATGCCCCGCGCTGGGCGTCAACCTTCATCGCCTTCGCCAGTTCGGAGTTCAGTTCCGTACCCAGGATACCCAGCTCACCGCGTTTCACCTGGCCATACTGCACCATCTGCGCGGTCAGGTTTTTCACCATGTTACTTGGGATAGCAAAACCGATCCCGATATTGCCGCCGTCCGGGGCAAGGATCGCGGTGTTGATACCGATCAGTTCGCCGTTCAGGTTGACCAGCGCACCGCCGGAGTTACCGCGGTTGATCGCCGCATCCGTCTGGATGAAGTTCTCATAGTTCTCGGCATTGAGACCGCTACGGCCCAGCGCAGAGACGATACCCGAGGTCACGGTTTCACCCAGACCGAACGGGTTACCGATCGCCACGGTATAGTCGCCCACGCGCAGCGCGTCGGAGTCGGCAATTTTAATCGCCGTCAGGTTTTTCGGATCCTGAATCTGGATCAGCGCAATGTCAGAACGCGGGTCTTTGCCGACCACTTTGGCGTCAAACTTACGGCCATCGCTCAGCTGAACCTTAATGCTGTTCGCGTTATCGACAACGTGGTTGTTGGTAACGACGTAGCCTTTCGCTGCATCAATGATTACCCCCGAGCCAAGCGCCATGAATTTCTGCTGCTGGCCGCCGCCCTGGCTGTCATCCCCTGCGCCACCGCCCTGACAGAACGGAGAGCTCTGGAATGGCGAACCGTCCTGGCAGAACGGCGAGTTGTCGCCGAAGAACTGCTGGAAGTTACGCGGCATGCGCGGCGTATTGACGGTCGTGCTACCCTCAACGTTAATACTCACCACCGATGGCATCACTTTTTCGAGCATCGGTGCCAGGCTTGGCATCTGCTGCGCGGTTGCTGCCGACGACGCGGTCTCGGCTGCAGTAGCAGTCAGAGGAGACAGCGCTAAACCTAAACTCAGAGCCAGTGCACTCATTGCTAATGTGGTTTTTTTCATGTTTCTCAATCTCGATTTACAGGTAACGCAAAATTGCTGTGTAACTCAGATTCGTTTTATACCGCTTAGTTCCGGCGATAAGTTTATGGAAAAGGTAAAAATTTATTGGCCGTCTTTACAAAACTCAGGCGTTATTCCACCGCCATCAGCTTGCGATATTCATCCCAGGCATACAAATCCGTCATGCCGCTGATATAGTCCTGGATAAGACGGCAGCGATAATAATATTCCATCACCGGCCACTGGGGAGAATGACGATCCAGCTTGCCAATCGCTTCGACATACGCCAGACGGTGTCGGGTAGAGAGTTTCTGATAAAGTCGGGATTCGATGGGGATGCGGCGCACGCGCTCGTGTTCCACCAGCTCGCTGAATTCGTCAACGGACAGCTGGAGCAGCGGGGCATAAATTTCCAGTAACCCGCTGATCACCCGGTAGCCCTGCAGCTCTAACTGTTCGACATCCGGATGGCTGAAGACATGCCGCATCGCCACATGTTTATAAAGCTCGAGGAGCTGGCTGAAACTGCTGTCATCTTCCAGTAGCGCATGGTTGAATTCCCCGCTGAAAATCAGCGGCAAATTATCAATAAAGCGCGACGCCGCGTACGGCACCAGCTTATTTAATGTATTGACCCGCAAATACATAAAGAACTGATCTTCCGTACTGCGGCTTAATGTATTTGAGCGCGATTTATCCCAGGCATTTTCGACAACCTGCGCAAACAGCGAGCCTTTTTCATGGGTGCCCCAGGCCGTATAAAGATGCTGATAAAGCTCCTCGACGCTGAAGATTCTTTTCTCAACCGCGTCTTCCAGATCGGCCACGCAATAGGAAATATCATCGGCGGCTTCCATAATCCAGGTCAATGGAAAGCGGCCGTTTGGCGTCAATGAAAGTTCTTTACGTAGCCGTTCAATATAGGCCTCTTCGGAAAGATAATAGCCCGGTTTTTTCATTAAATAACTGTGGGACGCGGGCGTCTCCCCCATCCACCACGCGGGGCGCGTATATTTCAGAATGCAGCCGACCTGTGCCCAGGTCAGGTTCATACGCATCAGGGAGTGGACCAGCCGGATCCCCTGCGCGTTGCCCTCAAAATGACAGAGATCCTGGCGCACCTTGCGGCGCAAATCGTTCAGTCCCTCTTCGCCTTCACGCAGGCGTAAATCGCGTACGATGCAGCGGTCGTCGCTCAGCGGCTGGCTTACCGCATCCGAAGGGTAAAGCCGTTGTTTAAACCAGTCATTGATTGCCGCCTCACCAAAATGACCGAAAGGCGGATTGCCGATGTCATGCATCAGGCAGGCCATCTCAACGATGCTCTCAAAAGGCCCCGTCAGCTCGTCCAGACCATAGGTTTCCAGCAAGCGCTGCTCTTTGAGACGGCTCAAAATCTCTTTGGCTATATAGCGCCCGACCTGCTGCACCTCCATAGAGTGGGTTAAGCGCGTGCGCACTGCGGCGTTACGCTCCAGCGGAAAGACCTGGGTTTTTTGCTGCAGACGGCGGATGGCGGGCGAGTTAATGATCCGCCCGCGATCGCTTTCGAAGATACGCAGGATCTCATGTTCGCTCTTGTCGCCCTGCGGCGAACGGAAACGTCGGTGCCAGTTAATTTTGGTGCGAAAATCGATTGGTGACATGTGCTCCCCCGCGTGAGAATGCGTTTCCCCTTAACCGCATGATAGACTATGCATCTTAACAAGGCACATCGCGAGTAAATCTATGAAAATCGGCATTATTGGTGCAATGGAAGAAGAAGTTACGCTCCTGCGTGACAAAATTGAGAACCGTCAGACCCTCTCTCTGGGGGGTTGTGAGATCTATACCGGTAAGCTAAACGGTGTTGACGTGGCTCTGCTGAAATCAGGCATCGGTAAAGTCGCTGCGGCGCTGGGTGCCACCCTGCTGCTTGAGCGCTGCAAGCCGGACGTGATCGTGAATACCGGCTCTGCGGGCGGCCTGGCGCCGACGCTGAAGGTGGGGGACATCGTTGTTTCCGACGAAGCGCGTTACCACGATGCTGACGTCACCGCGTTCGGTTATGAGTACGGCCAGCTTCCGGGCTGCCCGGCAGGGTTTAAAGCGGACGACAAACTGATTGCGGCGGCAGAGACCTGCATTGCGGAGCTCAACCTCAACGCGGTACGCGGTCTGATTGTCAGCGGTGACGCGTTCATCAATGGTTCCGTGGGTCTGGCGAAAATCCGTCATAACTTCCCTCAGGCGGTGGCCGTTGAGATGGAAGCGACTGCGATTGCGCACGTTTGCCATAACTTCAACGTACCGTTCGTGGTGGTTCGCGCCATCTCTGACGTGGCAGACCAGCAGTCCCACATCAGCTTCGACGAGTTCCTGACCGTTGCGGCAAAACAGTCCACCGTGATGGTGGAACGCCTGGTGCAGAATCTGGCACGTGGCTAAACATCCCCTCAGGGCGCTTGCCGCCCTGCTTCTGCTCGCCCCGCTGTGGCTCTATGCTGTACCGCGCGTGATTACGCTCTCTCCCGCCAATACGGAGCTGGCGTTTGCCGCCGGCATTACGCCCGTCGGCGTGAGCAGCTTTTCCGATTATCCGCCGCAGGCCGCGGGGATTGAGCAAGTGGCCACCTGGCAAGGGATGAACCTTGAGCGCATCGTGGCGCTGAAACCGGATCTCGTGCTGGCCTGGCGTGGCGGCAACGCCGAGCGGCAGGTCAACCAGCTTACTTCCCTTGGCATAAAGGTCATGTGGATTGATGCCGTCAGCATTGAACAGGTCGCACAGGCGCTACGCGCCCTGGCACCCTATAGCCCTACCCCCCAAAAAGCCGAGGCTGCGGCGAAACAGATGCTGAGCGACTATGCCGCGCTGAAATCCCGATACGATACCCCAGTTAAAAAGCGCATCTTCCTGCAGTTTGGCAGCCAGCCGCTGTTCACCACCGGAAAAGGGTCGATTCAAAACCAGGTGCTGGAAGTTTGTGGCGGTGAAAACATCTTTGCAGCCAGCCGGGTGCCGTGGCCTCAGGTAAGCCGCGAGCAGGTTCTGGCGCGCCAGCCACAGGCCATCGTCGTGGTCGGAAATGCGAGTGAAATTCCCAAAATTGAGCAATTCTGGCAAAAGCAGCTAAAAATACCGGTAATACCCCTCAACAGCGACTGGTTTGAACGCGCCAGCCCGCGTATTATCCTCGCCGCAAAACAGCTCTGTGCCGCGCTGGCAGAGAGTCACTAACATAAGACCCTTTTCGAGGATTTAACGATGCTCGTTTATTGGCTGGATATTCTTGGCACAGCCGTTTTTGCTATCTCCGGCGTCCTGCTCGCCGGAAAACTACGCATGGATCCGTTTGGCGTGCTGGTGCTGGGCGTAGTAACCGCCGTGGGCGGCGGGACAATCCGCGATATGGCGCTGGCGAATGGCCCGGTGTTTTGGGTGAAAGATCCGACCGATCTGGTGGTCGCGATGGTCACCTGCCTGTTAACCATTGTGCTGGTTCGCCAGCCCCGCCGATTACCAAAATGGATATTGCCGGTACTGGATGCCGTCGGTCTGGCCGTGTTTGTCGGTATTGGCGTCAATAAGGCGTTTAATGCGGGCACCGGTCCGATGGTGGCGATCTGCATGGGCGTATTAACCGGCGTAGGCGGCGGGATCATTCGCGACATTCTGGCGCGTGAGGTACCGATGATCCTGCGTACTGAAATTTACGCGACGGCCTGCATTGCCGGCGGCATTGTCCACGCGACAGCGTACTACACGTTTGCACTTCCGCTGGAAAACGCCGCGATGCTGGGGATGGTCGTGACGCTGGTGATACGTTTAGCGGCGATACGCTGGCACCTGAAGCTGCCGACGTTTGCGCTGGATGAAAATTCAAGATAGGCGTCGTTTATAAGCCCGGTGGCGCTTCGCTTACCGGGCCTACAATCCGCATTCAGGCTTAAATGCTGAACGAAGAACCACACCCGCAGGTGCTTGTTGCGTTCGGGTTGGTGACCACAAAGCGCGAACCTTCCAGACCCTCGGTGTAATCCACCGAACCGCCCACCAGATATTGCAGGCTCATCGGGTCAACCACCAGTGCGACGCCCTGTTTCTCGATGGTCATATCGCCATCGTTAACCTGATCGTCAAAGGTAAAACCGTACTGGAAGCCGCTGCAGCCGCCGCCGGTAATATAGACACGCAGTTTCAGATCCGGATTGTCTTCGTCGGCAATCAGGGTTTTCACTTTGTTGGCTGCTGCTTCGGTAAACTCCAGCGGCAACGCTACATCATCACTCATCTTATGCTCCCATGAATACTGCTACTGCTATTGGGTAAAATTCACCCAATTCTTTGTGTCATTATCTAATACCCTGGTAATTCATTCAAGTATTCTGCGTTGCGGCCCGCTCCGCCTCTTGTTTTGCCAGAGTACGCGCAAGAATGGTGGAGTATAGCGGTTTTCCACCCAGGAACTGGGCTAATAGTGTCGCGCCGAGACAGGTAATGATCATTGGCAAAATGAGCTGGTAATTATCCGTCATCTCCAGCACCAGGACGATCCCGGTCAATGGCGCGCGCAGGGAGGCGGCAAGCAGCGCGCCCATTCCGGCCACCGCAAAGGTCCCGGCGTCAAGGTGATAGGCGGGAAAGCCCGCTTCCGCCGCCATACCAAACGCGGTGCCCAGCAAGGTTCCCAGCGCCAGCATCGGGGCGAATATCCCACCGGGCGCGCCGGAGGAAAAACAGAGCACCGTCGTGATGACGCGGGAGATAAACATAAACAGCAGCAGACCCACGCTAAAGTTCCCCGCCGCCGCAATGGGGATCAGCCCGAACCCGCCGCCAGCGGCATTCGGCTCGATAAACCCGAGCACGCCGCAGATTCCGCCCAGCAGGCCACCCATCAGCACCCATTTGGTCGTATTCCCACCGTGGATACGCTGGAACATATCCTGAGCGCGTAGGATAAAGGTGTTAAACAGCGGCCCCACCACGCCAAAAATCATGCCGAGGATCAGGTAAAGCCACAGGGTGTTCACCGGCGCGTTGGTCAGTTTACCCACCTCAATGACCGCCCCTTCGCCATTAAAGAGGCGAAACACGATGCTCGACATAATGACGCCGGTAAACACCGCTTTAATGGAGATCAGGTTGTAGCGAAACTGCGCGCGCATCTCTTCGATGATAAACAAAATGCCCGCCAGCGGCGCGTTAAAGGCCGCCGACAGCCCCGCGGCCGCACCGGTTGCCAGCAGCGTATGGCGCGCTTCGGCGCTGCGCATCCGAAACAGATCGCCCACCATGCGGCCGACGTTCCCGCCCAGCTGAACCGTAGGCCCTTCCCGGCCAAGAACCATCCCCGCGCCCAGCGTACCCATGCCGCCGATAAACTTCACCGGGATGACACGCCACCAGCGCACCGGACGCAACTCCTCCAGGGCCCCTTCAATTTCCGGGATGCCGGACCCGCCCGCCTCCGGCGCAAATTTACGCACCAGAAAATACCCCACCATGGCAAACAGCGCCGACAGCCCGAACGCCGCAACCCAGACCAGCCATCGGCTGTCGGCGAAACCGGCCACGGTTCCCACTCGCCAGTTGAGCACGGCATTAACCGCTTTTTCAAACGCCACGCCCACCAGACCGGCGACTGTTCCCACCACGGCAGCGGCCAGCAGGATCGCCAGCGGCGTTTTATCGCGATTGAGCAGCCGTCGAATACTGATTCGATGCTGAGCGCGCGTAAACTGTTGTTCTTCAAAAGACGGAGAATCTGATTTCATGTCCTGTACTTATTCGTCATACAAAAAGCCGCGAGGATTTTACCAGAGACAGCCCCACCGTCTCCTGAAAATTACTTAACAAATCTTAAAGCATTACCCGGCTAAAAATTTCATAACCTTCCCCGAATCACTTAGAATAGTGGGCTTAATCATTTTATACGAACCAGGAACGACGCCATGAGCAAGTCTGAAAACCTCTACAGTGCAGCCCGCGAGCTTATTCCGGGTGGCGTGAACTCACCTGTGCGCGCCTTTACCGGCGTGGGCGGCACGCCGCTGTTTATCGAACGTGCTGACGGCGCGTATCTGTATGATGTCGATGGCAAAGCCTATATCGATTATGTCGGCTCCTGGGGCCCGATGGTGCTGGGGCACAACCACCCGGCCATTCGCAACGCGGTGATTGAAGCCGCTCAGCGCGGCCTGAGCTTCGGTGCGCCAACTGAAATGGAAGTGAAAATGGCGGAGCTGGTCACCGATCTGGTCCCGACCATGGACATGGTGCGCATGGTGAACTCCGGTACCGAAGCGACCATGAGTGCCATCCGCCTGGCGCGCGGCTTTACCGGTCGCGACAAGATTATCAAGTTTGAGGGTTGCTACCACGGTCATGCGGACTGCCTGCTGGTGAAAGCGGGTTCCGGCGCGCTAACGCTCGGCCAGCCAAACTCACCTGGCGTACCGGCTGACTTCGCGAAGCATACCCTGACCTGCACCTACAACGATCTGGACACCGTTCGCGCGGCGTTCGAGCAGTATCCGCAGGAGATCGCCTGCATCATCGTTGAGCCGGTTGCGGGCAACATGAACTGCATTCCACCGCAGCCTGATTTCCTGCCGGGCCTGCGTGCCCTGTGCGATGAATTCGGTGCGCTGCTGATCATCGATGAAGTGATGACCGGCTTCCGCGTAGCGCTGGCGGGCGCCCAGTCTTACTACGGCGTCGAGCCGGACCTGACCTGCCTGGGTAAAATCATCGGCGGCGGCATGCCGGTCGGCGCATTCGGTGGGCGTAAGGACGTCATGGAAGCGCTGGCACCCACCGGCCCGGTTTACCAGGCGGGCACGCTCTCCGGTAACCCTATCGCCATGGCGGCGGGCTTTGCCTGCCTGACCGAAGTGGCTCAGCCAGGCATCCACGAAACCCTGACCGACCGGACCACGCAACTGGCAAATGGCCTGCTGGAAGCGGCAGAGGAAGCCGGTATTCCGCTGGTGGTCAACCACGTGGGCGGCATGTTCGGGATCTTCTTCACCGAGGCGAAAACCGTGACCTGCTATCAGGACGTGGTGAAGTGCGACGTTGAACGCTTCAAGCGCTTCTTCCACCTGATGCTGGAAGAAGGCGTATACCTGGCACCGTCAGCGTTCGAAGCGGGCTTTATGTCCGTGGCGCACAGTGAAGAAGATATCAATAACACCATTGACGCGGCGCGTAAGGTGTTTGCGAAACTGTAAGGGCATTGCCGGGTGGCGCTAACGCTTACCCGGCCTACGGTGTTCTCCCTCTCCCCGTAGGAGATGGCATCAGGCCGCACCTGACTACCGACTCTGCTTTCTCAACAGATAAATAAAATACGGCGCACCGATAAAGGTCGACAGCAGACCCGCCGGGATCTGATACGGGAACAGCACCATTCTTCCGCACCAGTCCGCAAACACCAGCATCACCCCGCCCGTCAGGGCCGACATCACAATATGCGGCATCGTCCGGCGGAACCCCAGCATTCTGGCAATGTGCGGCGCCATTAGCCCCACAAAACTCAGCGGGCCAATCGTCATGGTCGCCGTCGCCGTCAGGCACGCAGCGAGCAGCAGCAACGCTATACGCGCTGGCGTCAGCGCCATTCCCACCGCGCGCGCGGTTTCCCCGCCGAGCGGCAGAATGGTCATCCAGCGACGGCACAGCGGCACCATCGCCAGCAGTACGATCATCACGATCCCGGACACAATCGCCTGGCAGCCGGTCGCGCCGTACGTTGAGCCGGATATCCAGGTCAAGATCTTCGCCATACGCGGATCGCCACTTGCCTGCAGCATCATCAGCAGCATCGTGAATGCGGTGCTGAGCGCCATCCCCGCCAGCAGCATACGGTGCGGTGAAAACCCGCCTCGACCAGCGGCAATCAGGATAATCATCAGCGTAACCGCCGCCCCGAGACTGCCGGCAGGCATCAGCCAGCCAAACGCATTGCCCGGCACGAAGAACAGCATCAGCACCACGCCAAAGGCAGCGCCAGAGCTGATCCCGAGCACTTCTGGGCTCGCCATCGGGTTGCCGGTCAGACGCTGAATAATGCATCCTGCCACCGCCAGCATCACGCCTGCGATCAGCGCAGCGAGGATACGCGGCCAGCGCCACTGCAGCAGGGCGTTGAGTAAATCACCCGTTGCCCAGTGCCAGCCCGCGGCATCGCGTCCGAATGAGAGCGCCGCGAACGAGGCGATAATCAGCACCGCCAGCCCGATAAGGCTAAACCACAGTACCGACTGACGCTCAGTATGGACTTTATCGCCCGCATCCATCGCCGGTGCGCTCATGCTGCGCAGGCGCGGAAGCAGCCACAGGAGCAGCGGCGCCCCGATCAGCGCGGTGACCGAGCCGGTGGAGACTTCACGCCAGACCTGCGCCAGCCAGAGAATAAGCTGATCGGAAAGCCAGAGGATCAGCGCCCCAATCAGCGGCGCCAGCATCAGACGCGCCAGCAAGCGACGCGCTCCGAGCATCTTCGCCAGCAGCGGGGCAAACAGGCCGATAAACCCGATGATGCCGACCGCGTTCACCAGCAGGGCGCTCAATACAATCGCCAGCGTCAGCGCCGCCAGGCGAGCCAGCGACAGCGCCAGCCCCAGGTTGCGCGCCACGCCATCATCCAGTCCCATCAGCGTCAGAGGACGCAGGAGCAGCAGCGTCAGCACAACACCGCCAGCCAGCTGCGGCCACAGGCGCTGCACCACGCTCCAGTCGGTTTGGGTCAGCGTTCCGGTACTCCACATGAACATGCTTTGCAGCTGATCGTGGTGGAACAGAACCAGCAGCTGGTTGATCGCCCCACAGTACAGGCTGACCACCAGCCCGGCCAGAATCAGCGTCACCGGGGAAAGGCGTTTACCCCAGGCCACGCCAAAGACCAGCGCGCCCACCGCACACGCTCCGGCAAGTGCCGCAAACTGCGAGGCTAACGCCCCCGGCAGCGTCCACAGCGTGGTGATGGTGATCCCTAGCTGGGCGCCTGTCGCGACACCGAGTGTGGTGGGTTCCGCCAGCGGGTTACGTAAAACCTGCTGGAACAGCACCCCCACCAGCCCTAAACCGGCACCAACCAGCAGGGAGACTGCCAGACGCGGCAGCAGGCTGTAGTGGAACAGCATCTGCTGAATATTGTCGATATCCGGCGAGGCCAGCGCGGCACCCCACTGCGCGCGCGGTAATGCGGCCGAGAGGTTAAACCCGGTTAACGCCAGCGCGGCAAGGAAAATCAGCACCAGCAGAAGCGCCGGGAAGCGGGCAATCCGTGAACTCATGCTTTACCTCCCAGCGCGTTATCCAGCACGCGGGCAAAATGCATGGCCGAGAGCGTCGCGCCGTAGAACCAGACCGCCGGAGCGCGCTGGAAGCGTTGCTCACGGACAAACGGCATCGCCTTCCAGAGCGGCGTCGCCATCAGGGTTTGCATGGCGCGCTCGTTGCCGTGATCGAAGCACAGCACATCCACGTCGCGAAACGCCGCGAGACGATCGATACCCACAGCGGTACTGCCCCAGAACGTCATCTCCCCTTCCCAGGCATTACGAATACCAAAACTGTCGAGGACTTCCTGGAACAGGCAGTTTTTACCAAAAACCAGCATATGGCGGGCATCCAGCAGCGTCACCATCAGCAGCGGACGATCGCCACGGTGAGCAAAACGCGGCTTCAGAGCGTCAATCAGGGCATCGAATTCGTCGAGATGTTTTTTAGCCTCCGCTTCCCGGTTGAGGAAATGCGCCATCTCGTTAACCGACTTTTTCGCCATCGCCAGCGGTTTTTTACCGTCGCTGAAAGCGAATCCACGTCCGGGCGCAATGCGCGCCATGGTCTCTTCTGACGGACCGTAGCCCGCGGACCAGAACAGGAACGACGGTTTCATCTGGGTGAGCAGCTCGAGGTTTGGCTCCGTCCGCAGGCCGACGTCGATTACCGAGTCCGGCAGCTTCGGCTCGTTCACCCAGAGGTTATAGTTAGGAATGTCCGCCACGCCGTAGGGCGTGACGCCGAGCGCCATCATCAGCTCGACCGGCAGCCACTCCAGCGCCACTATGCGGTGCGGATCGACGGCGGCGGCACGCGCCGTATTCATTTTTAACAGCAGCGGTGAGAGGGCCATCGCCGTCAGCAGGCGACGGCGGCTAATGCGCATGTTGTCGAGCATCAGTAGACGAAGCTCACCGGTGCAGCCCCGGCCGGGTGAGGCAGAATACCCATCGGAATACCATAAATATGTTCCAGCGTTTCGCTGCACATCAGCTCGGACGGCGTTCCCTGCGCAATCATTTCGCCGCCGCGCAGCGCAACAAGGTAGTCGCAATAGCGCGCCGCCATGTTGATGTCATGCAGCACCGCAATCACCGTCAGACCGCGCTGCTGGCTTAAGCGGTGCACCAGCGCCAGGACATCGACCTGATGGGCGATATCGAGCGCGGAGGTGGGTTCATCAAGGAGCAGGCAGCGGCTGTCCTGGGCCACCAGCATCGCAATCCACGCGCGCTGGCGTTCACCGCCGGACAGGCTATCCACCAGACGGTGCGCCAGCGGCTTTAGCCCGACCAGCGCAATCGCCTCCTCCACTTTCTCTCTGTCGGCCACGCCGAAGCGTCCAAGCGCGCCATGCCACGGATAACGCCCAATCGCCACCAGCTCTCGCACCGTCATCCCCTCCGCCTGCGGCAGCTGCTGCGGCAGATACGCCACTTTGCGGGCAAACGCTTTGCTGCTCCAGCTCTCGAGCGGTTGGTCATCCAGCAGGATGTCGCCTTCTGACGGCGGCTGATGGCGTCCCAGCATCTTAAGCAGCGTGGACTTACCGGAACCGTTGTGACCAATCAGGCCAGTGACTTTACCTGCGGGGAACGTCAAAGAGAGCGGATGCAGCAAGGTGCGCCCGGGTACGCGAAAGGAGAGATGGTTGAGCGTAAAGGTGGTGTCGGGTTGCGTTTGATTATCCTGCATTTCAGCCAACTTAAATAAAAAGGGCACGGCGAACCGTGCCCGGACAGAGATTAGAAGCGGAAGATCGCCGTGGCAACAACCTGACGTCCTGCGCCCCAGTAGCATGCATATTCGCTGTAGCAGCTGGAGACGTATTCACGATCGAAGATGTTGTTCACGTTGACGCCGACGGATGAGCCCGGCAGTCCAAAGCGTGCCAGGTCGTATTTCACGGTCGCGTCAGCCAGTGCGTAGCCCGCGACGTTGAACGACTGGTAGGCTTTTGGCGACGAGGCAGAGTAGTAGGACACGGTGTTACCGATGTAACGGGTGCCTGCCCCTACCGTCAGACCGCTCAACGCCGTCTCGTGGAAGGTGTAATCTGCCCACAGAGACGCCATGTTACGCGGCACTTCCGCCGGACGACGGCCTTCATACCAGGTATCGTGCGTGTATTCCGCATCAGTAAAGCTATAGGAAGCCGTCACGTTCACGTTGGCAGATACTGCCGCTTTCGCTTCCAGTTCGAAACCGCGAGAGCGAATTTCACCGCCCTGTACGCTAAAGCCGCTGGTCGGGTTCGCCGGATCGGCCGTCAGGTTGTTGTTTTTGGTCAGCTGATACACCGCAGCGGTGACCACCACAGGCAGATCTTTCGGTACATACTTCACGCCCGCTTCATACTGCTTGCCGCGAGCCGGATCGAACGGTTTGCCGCCCTGGGTTGCGCCGGAAATAGGCTCGAAGGATTCGCTATAGCTGAAGTACGGCGTAATACCGTTATCAAACAGGTAGTTGATCCCGCCGCGCCAGGTGAATGCCCGATCGTTGATTTCAGCCGTCGTGTTGGAGGAACGCGTCAGTGTGGACGTTTTGGCAAAATCATAGCGTCCACCCAGGGTCAGTACCCACTTATCCCACTCAGCCTGATCCTGCGCGTACAGGCCCGTTTGCTCCTGACGATTGAGCACGGCATACGGGAAGTTCACGTTGATATTGGCATTGTTGTGCTGCGGATCCGTCATGCTGATAGGGTCAGCGCTGCCGTAATCTGCATCAATATCGTTACGCATGCGCAGGTAATCGACGCCCGTTAACAGGGTATGATCCACTGCACCGGTCGCAAATTTGGACTGCAGCTGGGTATCGACCGTGAACGAGTTGAGGTTTTCATCAGAGCGCACGTACGCGCGGCTGATCTGAGCCGGTGCAATATAGCCGTTACCGTAAACGGAACGGTAAAGCGTATTGATTTTGGTGTAGCGCAGGTTTTGACGCACGGTAAAGGTGTCATCAAACTGATGCGAGAAGCTGTAGCCCACCATTTTCTGGCGGCGGGAGATCTTGTTGTCTTCGTCACCTTCGTTGAAATCGGTCGGCAGCTTATGCGCGTTGCCGTTGGCGTCGTAGTAAGGCACAACGGTACCTTCCCGCGGCAGCCAGCCGTAATAGCCTGCATCCGGATCGCTCTGGAAGTTGCTCAGGAAAGTAAAATCGGTTTTATCGTCAGGACGCCAGCTGAAAGCAGGTGCAATAGCGTAGCGGGAAGATTTCACCATCTCCTGCTGCGCATTTTCGCTGCGCCCCAGACCGGTCAGACGGTATGACCACACGCCGTCATCATCAATCGCATCGCTGAAATCAAACCCTGTCTGCCACAGATTATCGGTACCCATTTTGAACTGAATTTCTTTCAGTGGCTCGGTGGTTGGCCGCTTGCTGACCATGCTGACCACGCCACCCGGGTGGCTTTTACCGTACAGAACGGACGTAGGGCCGCGCAGCAGCTCGACGCGCTCAAGGAAATACGGATCCATGGACGCTTCAGAATAGTTATCTCCCTGCAGCTTCATCCCGTCCAGATACTGGTTGGTATTCACGGTACTGGAGGTGGTGAACCCACGGATAGAAACAACATCATACGTTGTTGACGCACCGCGTGTTGCGAACACGCTCGGCGTATAGGCCAGCGCCTGTTTAACCGTCCCCGGCTGCTTCATGTCCATCTCTTCACGGGTGACGACAGAAATAGACTGCGGGGTTTTCTCAATCGGGGTATCGGTCTTGGTCGCGGTGGCGGTGCGTTTGGCCGCAATCGTGGGTGCCGGTCCCCAGGCACTTTCCTGTGCCGCAGGTGCTGCGGTTACCGTGATGGTTTCTTCTTTTTTCGGGGTTTCTGCCGCATGAGCATACGCGGACACGCCGGCAACCGCTGTGGCGACGACGACCGCGAGTTTACGCAGCGACGTGTTCATTGGCTGAGCAGTATTGGAAAGCGCCATGATGTTTCTCTGATGGAAAAGTGAATGATAACGTAAACGAGAATTATTATTATGAGCGCCAGAATAATATGCGAAACGCGGGTTGCATAGCAAGCAGTAAGCGGCCCTACGAGAATTAAGGGTATAAGAAATAGACAAGAGAAAACGAAGGGTTAATCAGAGTTAAAGTGAGGGTTAACGAAATGAGGTTTACGGGTAAAAAAAGCCCCCTTCCGGGGAAGAGGGCTTTAAAAGTTAGTTACCGCCAAACATGTCCTTAATCCAGCCGGCTACGCCATCGCTGTCTTTCTTCTCATTCTGCTGCTGCGGCTGTTGCTGCTGCGGCTGCTGTGGCTGAGAAGACTGATCGAACGGGTTGCCGGTCGGCTGTTCAGGCTGGCTCTGCTGGCACAGGGAATCCGGGTTGGTTGTCCAGACCGGCAGAGTACGCATTCCGCCGCCGCAGACGAAGTTACCGGAGCTGTCCACGCCCATATCGACGATATCTTCCGGCGCGACAAGGTTCAGCGGCACCGGTGACTGATTCGCCAGATAGCGCTGGTAAATCGACATCGCCCCGCTCGCCCCGTACAGCTTGGTCGGCTGGTTGTTGTCGCGTCCTACCCAGGTAATGACCACTTCACGGCCATCGATACCGGCAAACCAGGTATCAACGTTGTTGTTGGTGGTCCCGGTCTTACCTGCCAGATGCAGGCCCGGATACTTCGCACCCAGTTGACGACCCGTACCACGCTGCACCACCTGCTGCATCGTCCACAGCGTCATGTAGGCCGCCTGAGCAGGAACGGCACGCTCCGCCTGCGGGAAGCTCTGATACAGCACAGAGCCATCCTCGGCAATCACCGAACGCAGGGCGGACAGCGGCGCGCGGTTACCGCCGCTGGCGATGGTCTGGAACGCCTGCGCCACTTCGATCGGCGTCAGGTTAAGCGCCCCGAGGATCATCGCCGGCACCGGGTGCAGCTGATCTTTCGCCACGCCCAGCTTCTGCCAGGTATCGACAATGGCCGGCAGGCCCAGCGACATGCCCAGGTTTACCGTCGGCACGTTCATGGAGCGCGTCAACGCATCTACCAGCATCACCTGACCGCTGAACTGCTTATCGTCGTTCTGCGGTGACCACACCTGGCCGTTAGGCTGGCGCAGGGAGATAGGCGCATCCGCAATCCAGGTATTCAGACGATACTGGTTTGGCTGACTCAGGGCAGTGAGATAGGTCGCCGGTTTTGCCAGAGAACCGATCGAGCGACGCGCCTGCATGGCACGGTTGTAGCCTGCAAACTGCGGCTCGGCACCGCCCACCATCGCACGAACTTCGCCGGAGTTGCGGTCAACCACCACCATCGCGGTTTCAAGATCGGAGAGCTTACGCTGTTTCTTCAGCGCCGGAATACCTTCCACCGCCGCTTTTTCTGCCGCATCCTGCGCCACGGAGTCAAAGGTGGTGAAGATCTTCACGCCGGAGAGATCTTTGACCTTATCGCCAAGCTTGCTTTGCAGCTCCTGACGCACCAGCTGCATAAACGCAGGCTGAGGCGAGATCACCCCACCGCGCGGCTGAACGCCAAGCGGACGTGCGCTCAGCATGTCGTACAGCTCCTGGTCGATCACCTGCTGTTGTTGCAGCAGACGCAGCACCAGGTTACGACGCTCCAGCGCCAGTTTCGGGTTACGCCACGGGTTATAAATGGACGCCCCTTTCACCATACCCACCAGCAGCGCCTGCTGGTCCAGGCTCAGCTCTTCCACCGGACGACCAAAGTAGTACAGACTCGCCAGCGGGAAGCCGCGGATTTCGTTATCGCCGCTCTGACCGAGGTACACCTCGTTCATGTAAAGCTCAAGGATACGATCCTTGCTGTAGCGCGCGTCCATCAGCACGGCCATGTAGGCTTCGTTCGCTTTACGCCAGTAAGATCGTTCGCTGGAGAGGAAGAGGTTCTTCACCAGCTGCTGAGTCAGCGTACTCGCTCCCTGCACGGTACGACCGGCAGTCAGGTTCGCCAGTACCGCACGACCAATCGAGTAGAGGCTGATGCCGTCGTGCTCGTAGAAGTGACGGTCTTCGGTCGCCAGCAGCGTATCGACCAGCAGATCCGGGAAGCCGTTACGCGCCACGAACAGACGCTGCTCGCCGTTTGCCGACGAGAGCATGGTGATCAGACGCGGATCGAGACGGAAGAAACCGAACTGGCGGTTGTTATCCATGTTCTCGATGGTATCCAGACGATCCCCGTCAAAGGTCAGACGCGCGCGCACCTGACCCTCTTTGCTGTCCGGGAAATCAAACGGACGACGGATCATCTCAATGCTGTTCGCCTGCACGGTAAATTCGCCAGGGCGCGTCATTTTTGACACCTGACGATACTGGGTGGCTTCCAGCAGTTTTACCATTTCGTTTTTCGTGATGGACATATCTGGCTCAAGGTTCACCATTCGGCCATACACTGCCGCAGGTAACTGCCAGACTTTACCGTCGATACGGCTGCGGATCTTCTGATCCAGATACACGCCGTAAATTGCCATCAGCACAACAAAAACAATAAAGAGCTTCAGCAGCAGCCAGAACCAGCCGCGTTTGCCCCGAGGCTTGCGCCCTTTGCCTTTCCCTTTACGCGGCATCGGTTCTTCATCCTCATCATCGTCTTCATAGTCATCGTCATAGTCCTCATCTCTGAGGCGACGACGGCTTACTTTTTCTTTCGCCGGACGCGTTGGTTTTCCCTTACGTCCTATTGGCTCGCGGTCATTCCCCGCCATGCTTTTTCTCCGCAACTTTCAGGCGCAAAGGCCAGATTTTCTTTTCTTTCACAGGCCTGTGAAAGAAGAAATCTCTCAAAATTAGTTCTCCCTCTCCTTGTGGGAGAGGGCCAGGGTGAGGGCATCAGGCCGCACATCCCTTTCAGGAATACTTCTTCGTCCGCTTCGTCGGCGCCGTATTCGCCGGATCGTCCGGCCAGACGTGTTTGGGGTACCGCCCCTTCATCTCTTTCTGCACGTCACGGTAGCTCCCCGCCCAGAACGCCCCTAAATCTCGGGTGATCTGCAAGGGGCGATGCGCAGGCGACAGCAGTTCAAGCACCAACGGCACGCGCCCTTCAGCGATAGACGGCGTGGTTGCTTCACCAAACATCTCCTGCATCCGAACCGCCAGCGCCGGCGGATTATCCTCATGATAACGGATGGCAATCCGGCTTCCGGTCGGCACAGTGTAATGCCCTGGCAGTTCACTATCCAGACGTTGACGCAATGACCAGTCCAGTAAATTCTGTAACGCAGTCTTAACATCAAGCGCCTTAAGGGCGCGCAGAGAGTGCACGCCGCTCATCTGCGGCAGTAGCCAGCGTTCAAGCGTAGCCAGCAGCGTCTCGTCATCCACCGCTGGCCAGCCATGCTCCGGTAGCCACTTTGCGGCGCAGAGCAGGCGAATGCGATACTGTTCCGCTTCCGGCGTCCAGTTCAGCACGCTCAGCCCTTTTTCCCGAATGCCGTTCAGCATAGCCTGATGGAGATCGTCTTCCGACGGCTTCGCCAGCGGCTTCGTCCCGAGCGTCAGTTTCCCAATCTGGCTACGACGAAACGCCTTCAGCGTGCCCTGCGCATCATCCCACTCGACGATGTCCGATTGCTTAAGCAACTGCGGACAGCTACGGGTCAGGGCGTCAATATCGACGGCAATCGCCTGCAGGATACGCGCGTCGGGGGAGTTGCTCCCCTGCAGCAGGAGCGGCGCAATCAGCCACTCATGACGCGTCAGGGCGTCATCGCTGTCCAGCATCGCCCCCATGCCGTTTGCCAGCTGATAGCGGCCGTCCAGCCCGCGCCGACGCGCAATCCTGTCCGGAAACGCCTGCGCTAACAGCCGGGAAATCCTCTCGCTGTCTGGCACGCCGCCGCGGCTGTTAAGCCGTTTGCACAGTTGCTGCGCCCGCTGCTGCCAGTTCCCCTGATTGCGTGAAAACGCCTGCCCCAGATCGCTGCTGCCTCCGCGCGGCGGCTCCTCAAGGATAGCCGCCAGTTTAGCCGCCGTGGCAATTTCATCGTCCCCTTGCGCGGCCACCAGCATCGCGGCCAGACGCGGATCGTTGCCCAGCGCCGCCATTTTCTGGCCGCGTACCGTCAGACGTTCGCCCTCCAGCGCGCCAAGCTCAGTTAACAGACTGCGCGCAGCGGTGAGGTTAACGACAGGAGGAGAATCAAGCCAGGTAAGCTGTCCAGGATCCGGACAGCCCCACTGCAGCAGATCCATCACCAGGCCCGACAAATCACTTTGTAAAATTTCCGGCGTGCTTTGCTGCGCCGCGCGTTCAGCCTGCTCTGCGCTGGTCAAATGCAGGCAGATCCCCGGCTCAAGACGCCCCGCACGGCCCGCGCGCTGCACCATTGACGCCTGGCTGATGCGCTGCGTCAGGAGTTTCGTCAGCCCGGTACGCGGATCAAAGCTTGCCACCCTCTCCTGCGCGCTATCCACCACCAGGCGAATACCTTCGATGGTCAAACTGGTTTCAGCGATGTTGGTTGCCAGCACCACCTTGCGCTGCCCCACCGGGGCTGGAAGGATAGCTTTACGCTGCTCCTGTAGCGACAGCGCGCCGTAGAGCGGGCACAGCAGTACATCACCGCCTACGCGAGAGGAAAGCTGCTCCTGCACGCGCTGGATCTCACCGACACCCGGCAAAAACAGCAGCAGGGAACCGGGCTCCTGGCGCAGCAGTTCAGCGGTGGCAATGGCGACCGCCTCGTCAAAACGCAGGTGGGAGGGAAGCGGTTGATAGCGGCGTTCAACAGGAAACGCCCGCCCTTCAGAGCTGATGACCGGCGCATCAGGTAGCGCCTGCCGTAGCCGCACATTGTCCAGCGTCGCCGACATTATCAGCAGCCGGAGATCGTCACGCAGTCCCTGCTGAACGTCCAGCAACAGCGCAAGGGCCAGATCCGCCTGCAGGCTGCGCTCGTGGAATTCATCCAGGATCACCAGCCCGATGCCGGTCAGCTCCGGATCGTTTTGCAGCATGCGGGTGAGAATCCCCTCGGTAACCACCTCAAGGCGCGTGGTCGGGCCCACGCAGGTCTCAGCGCGCATCCTGTAACCTACCGTTTCGCCGGGTTTTTCATTCAGCAGTTCCGCCAGGCGCTGCGCCACGTTGCGCGCGGCCAGTCTGCGCGGCTCCAGCAGGATAATTTTCCCGCTGATGTTCCCGTCTTTCAGAATTTGCAGCGGCAGCCAGGTGGACTTACCCGCCCCCGTCGGGGCATTCAGCAAAACCTGCGGGGCATGGCGTAAGGCAGCGAGAAGGTCAGGAAGAACAACGGCGACCGGCAATGAGGACACTAACAGCTCCAGAGGGTTAACATTAGTCGGCGTACATTGTAGCATCGGCGCATATCATTACCGAGTCCTCCGTATGCCTGAGTCGAAACGGCTGTTTTTTGCCATTGAATTGCCCACAACACTACAGCGTCAAATTGTTCGCTGGCGCGCCGATCGCTTCCCGCCGGAAGCCGGTCGCCCGGTCGCGGCGGCTAACCTGCACCTGACGCTGGCCTTTTTGGGCGACGTCAGTGCCGAAAAACAGCGGGCGTTAGCCGCAATGGCCGGGCGTATTACCCAGCCGGAATTTACGCTACACCTCGACGACGCGGGTCAGTGGCTGCGTTCGCGCGTGGTCTGGCTGGGGACGCGCCAGCCTCCGCGCGGATTATTACAGCTGGCGAACATGCTGCGCGCGCAGGCGGCGCGCAGCGGCTGTTATCAAAGCCCGCAGCCGTTTCATCCGCACATTACCCTGCTGCGCGATGCCGGTCAGGCCGTTGCCATCCCGGCACCAGGTTTTCACTGGGCCTTTCCGGTCAACACATTCGCGCTTTATGAATCCGTCTTTGCACAGGGACGCACCCGCTATACGCCGCTACAGCGCTGGACGCTGGGCAACACCGAAAGGAAGTCTGATGAAGTTTAGTCCTCCCCTGCAGCACGCTACGCTTGTCCAACGCTACAAACGCTTCCTCGCCGATGTGATCACGCCTGAAGGCGAACCGCTCACCCTGCACTGCCCCAATACCGGTGCCATGACGGGATGCGCGACGCCGGGTGACAGGGTCTGGTATTCCACATCAGAAAATACTAAACGCAAATATGCCCATACCTGGGAAATGACCGAAACCCAGAACGGGGCATTTATTTGCGTTAATACCCTGCGCGCCAATCAACTGGTTAAGGAAGCGCTGACCCATGGCGTAATTCCCGAACTGGTCGGTTATGGCACCCATAAAAGCGAAGTGAAATATGGCGATGAAGGCAGCAGAATTGACTTCATGTTACAGGCGGAAGACAGGCCGGAGTGCTATATTGAAGTGAAATCAGTGACGTTAGCGGAACAGGAAAATGGCTACTTCCCGGATGCGGTAACGCTACGTGGCCAGAAGCATCTGCGAGAGCTAATGAGTGTTGCGGCGGCGGGCAAACGCGCCGTATTGCTGTTTGCAGTGTTGCATTCAGCCATTGAACGTTTCTCCCCTGCCCGCCATATTGATCCTAAATACGCGCAATTGTTGAATGAGGCACAAAAGCAGGGGGTAGAGGTTTTCGCTTATAAAGCGGAACTTTCTGCCGATAATATGACTCTGAGATCCTCTCTTCCCATTGTCTTATAAGGGATTAGACGATTGACGATTAAGTGTTCTGGCCGCGTGCGCAAATACGCTTTTCCTCACAGGCTTGTCAAGTGTTACGTTTAGATAATTGCCATACGGAAAAGCATCTGCTATTTATAGCGACCTGATTTTTCCCCCAACACGGGGATCGATAGTGCGTGTTAAGGAGAAGCAACATGCAAGAAGGGCAAAACCGTAAAACATCGTCCCTGAGTATTCTCGCCATCGCTGGGGTGGAGCCGTATCAAGAGAAACCGGGCGAAGAGTATATGAACGAAGCCCAGCTGTCGCACTTCAAGCGTATTCTTGAAGCATGGCGTAATCAACTCAGGGATGAAGTCGATCGCACCGTTACTCATATGCAGGATGAAGCTGCTAACTTCCCGGACCCGGTAGACCGTGCCGCTCAGGAAGAAGAGTTCAGCCTCGAACTGCGTAACCGTGACCGCGAACGCAAACTGATCAAAAAGATCGAGAAAACGCTGAAAAAAGTCGAAGACGAAGATTTTGGCTACTGCGAATCCTGCGGTGTTGAAATTGGCATTCGTCGCCTGGAAGCGCGTCCAACCGCCGATCTGTGCATCGACTGCAAAACGCTGGCCGAAATCCGCGAAAAACAGATGGCCGGTTAATACCAGCGCTGTTTACACACTCCAAAGGCGGGAGTCTCTCCCGCCTTGTTACTGTTGATATGTCTGAATCACACTATATTGGGCGCTTCGCGCCATCTCCTTCCGGTGAATTACACTTCGGCTCATTAATTGCCGCGCTCGGCAGCTACCTGCAGGCTCGCGCCCGCCAGGGAAAATGGCTCGTCCGCATCGAAGATATTGACCCTCCGCGTGAAGTTCCCGGTGCAGCAGAGACCATTCTGCGTCAGCTGGAACATTACGGTCTTCACTGGGATGACGAGGTTCTCTGGCAGTCAAAGCGTCACGAGGCCTATCGGGAACGTCTGGCCTGGCTTCGCGCTCAGGGGCTTTCCTATAACTGCACCTGCACCCGCGCGCGTATCCAGAGCGCAGGTGGCGTCTATGACGGCCACTGCCGCACGCTGAACAACGGCCCTGAAAATGCCGCCGTGCGCATCAGACAGCACTCCCCGGTGATGCACTTTAACGATTTACTCTCCGGTGAAATTCATGCCGATGAACGTCTGGCGCGTGAGGATTTTATTATTCACCGTCGCGATGGCCTGTTCGCCTACAACCTGGCCGTGGTGGTGGACGATCATTTTCAGGGCGTGACGGAAATAGTGCGCGGGGCGGATCTGGTCGAGCCGACCGTGCGACAAATCTCGCTCTATCATCAGTTTGGCTGGACGGCGCCGGACTACATTCATCTGCCGCTGGCGGTTAATGCGCAGGGCTTAAAATTGTCAAAGCAGAACCACGCCCCGGCCCTGCCAGACGGCGATCCGCGTCCTGTTTTGATCGACGCGCTGCGATTTCTCAACCAGAATGTAACCAACGAATGGCAGGATCTGCGTATTGACGAACTGCTAAAAATGGCCATTGCTAACTGGACGCTCGCGGCAGTGCCAAAAATCCAGCATTCTCAAATGCGTTGCGCTGAGCTATGATTAGCCGCTTTTTTCATAACAAAACACACTACGAGGTGTACCATTTTTACCCGAGTCGCTAATTTTTGCCGTAAAGTGCTAAGCCGCGAAGAGAGCATGGCGAATGATGCTATTGCACAGCCACACATGTCGGTTATTCCGCGTGAGCAGCACACTATTTCCCGCAAAGATATCAGTGAAAATGCCCTCAAGGTGCTCTATCGTCTGAATAAAGCGGGCTACGAGGCCTATCTCGTGGGCGGTGGGGTGCGTGATTTACTGCTGGGCAAAAAACCCAAAGATTTCGACGTGACGACCAGCGCCACGCCTGAGCAGGTGCGCAAATTATTCCGTAACTGCCGTCTCGTTGGCCGCCGTTTCCGTCTGGCTCACGTAATGTTTGGGCCGGAAATCATCGAAGTGGCGACCTTCCGCGGTCATCACGAAGCGGGCGCGTCCGATCGCACGACGTCGCAGCGCGGCCAGAACGGTATGCTGCTGCGCGATAATATCTTCGGTTCCATCGAAGAAGATGCCCAGCGTCGCGACTTCACCATCAACAGCCTTTATTACAGCGTCGCGGATTTCACCGTGCGCGATTACGTCGGCGGCATGCAGGACCTGAAAGAAGGTCTGATCCGCCTGATTGGCACGCCGGAAACGCGCTACCGTGAAGATCCCGTGCGTATGCTGCGCGCCGTGCGTTTCGCCGCCAAGCTGAATATGCGCATCAGCCCGGAAACGGCAGAGCCAATCCCGCGTCTGGCGACGCTGATTAACGACGTGCCGCCTGCTCGCCTGTTTGAAGAAGCGCTGAAGCTGCTGCAGGCCGGCCACGGTTTTGAAACCTACAAACTTCTGCGCGAATACAACCTGTTCCAGCCGCTGTTCCCGACCATTACCCGCTACTTTACCGAAAACGGTGACAGCCCAATGGAGCGGATGATTGCGCAGGTGCTGAAAAATACCGATACCCGCATTCGCAACGACATGCGCGTGAACCCGGCGTTCCTCTTTGCCGCGATGTTCTGGTATCCGCTGCTGGAAACGGCACAGCGTATTACCCAGGAGAGCGGGCTCGCCTATTACGATGCGTTCGCGCTGGCCGCCAACGACGTGCTGGACGAAGGCTGCCGCACGCTCGCCATTCCGAAACGGATTACCACCCTGGTGCGCGACATCTGGCAGCTTCAGCTGCGCATGTCCCGTCGTCAGGGCAAACGCGCCTGGAAGCTGAT
The DNA here is from genome assembly GCF_020567405.1 of Enterobacter sp. TCD1-1. NCBI lineage: Bacteria > Pseudomonadati > Pseudomonadota > Gammaproteobacteria > Enterobacterales > Enterobacteriaceae > Enterobacter > Enterobacter sp. TCD1-1. Next base: position 63,098 of record NZ_JAJCXF010000003.1, read on the forward strand.
GGAGCATCCTAAATTCCGCGCGGCCTTCGATCTCCTGTCGCTGCGCGCGGAAATTGAACGCAACCAGGAGCTGCAGCGTCTGGCGCAGTGGTGGGCTGAATTCCAGGTCTCCGCCCCGCCAGAGCAGAAAGATATGCTGACCGGGCTGGATGAAGAGCCGGAACCGCGTCGCCGTCATCGTCGCCCGCGCAAACGCGCGCCGCGTCGTGAAGGAACAGCATGACCCTCGCGTATATCGCCATCGGCAGCAATTTAGCCTCTCCGCTGGAGCAGGTGAAGGCTGCCGTACAGGCGCTGGGCGACATCCCACAGAGTCGGATCGTGGCGGTCTCCTCGTTCTACCGCACACCGCCGCTGGGGCCGCAGGATCAGCCAGACTACCTCAACGCCGCCGTGGTCCTTGAGACTGAACTGGGTCCCGAAGCGCTGCTGGACAATACCCAGCGTATTGAGCTTCAGCAGGGCCGCGTGCGCAAAGCCGAACGCTGGGGCCCCCGCACGCTCGACCTCGACATCATGCTGTTTGGCCATGAAGTGATCAATACCGACCGCCTTACCGTGCCGCATTACGACATGAAAAATCGCGGGTTTATGCTCTGGCCGCTGTTCGAAGTCGCCCCTTCTCTTACCTTCCCTGACGGGCTCTCGCTAAAGGCCGTTCTCAACAGTCTCGGTGCGGAAAAACCCGCTCGCTGGTAAAGCCGTTTTTTTATTGGTTAACCATAAAATATTTGTGGTTAATCGATTACCTAAAATCATTGTTCCCTCGAATGTTACTGTTAGAATGCGCAAAGATTCGCTTTTGGGCTATCAGGAAACAGTATGAAACCAACCACCATCTCCTTACTGCAGAAATGCAAACAGGAAAAAAAACGCTTCGCCACCATCACCGCGTATGACTACAGCTTCGCCAAACTGTTTGCCGAAGAGGGAATCAACGTCATGCTGGTCGGGGATTCGTTAGGGATGACGGTACAAGGACATGATTCCACCCTGCCGGTGACGGTTGAGGACATCGCTTACCATACCCGCGCCGTGCGCCGTGGCGCTCCAGCCTGTCTGCTGCTTTCCGATCTGCCGTTTATGGCCTATGCCACGCCGGAACAGGCATTCGAAAACGCGGCGGCAGTGATGCGTGCCGGTGCCAATATGGTCAAAATTGAAGGCGGCGCCTGGCTTGTGGATACGGTGAAGATGCTCACCGAGCGCGCCGTGCCGGTGTGCGGGCATTTAGGCCTGACGCCGCAGTCCGTGAATATCTTTGGCGGCTACAAGGTGCAGGGCCGCGGCGATGCCGCCCAGACGCTGCTGGATGATGCTCTGGCGCTGGAAGCCGCAGGTGCACAGCTGCTGGTGCTGGAGTGCGTGCCGGTTGAGCTGGCGAAACGCATTACCGACGCGCTGTCGATTCCGGTGATTGGTATTGGGGCAGGCAACGTGACCGACGGTCAGATCCTGGTGATGCACGATGCCTTCGGTATCACCGGCGGACACATCCCGAAATTTGCTAAAAATTTCCTCGCCGAAGCGGGCGACATGCGCGCTGCGGTCAGGCAGTATATTGCCGACGTTGAATCCGGTGTTTACCCGGGTGAAGAACACAGTTTCCATTAAGGAGTCTCGTTGTGCTAATCATTGAAACCCTGCCGCTGCTTCGCCAGCATATCCGCCGCGCGCGTCAGGAAGGTAAACGTATCGCACTGGTCCCGACCATGGGCAATCTGCATGACGGCCACATGAAGCTCGTCGACGAAGCCCGCGCGCGGGCAGATATCGTGGTGGTCAGTATCTTCGTGAACCCCATGCAGTTTGACCGCGCAGACGATCTGGCGCGCTACCCGCGCACCCTGCAGGAAGATTGCGAGAAGCTCAAAAAACGCCACGCGGATATCGTCTTCTCACCTGCACCGGCGGATGTTTACCCGCAGGGTACCGAAGAGGCAACCTACGTTGACGTCCCGGGCATTTCCACCATGCTCGAAGGCGCGAGCCGCCCGGGCCATTTCCGCGGCGTTTCCACCATCGTCAGCAAGCTGTTCAACCTGGTACAGCCGGACGTTGCCTGCTTTGGCGAGAAAGACTTCCAGCAGCTGGCGCTGATCCGCAAGATGGTTGCGGATATGGGTTACGATATCGAGATTGTCGGCGTACCGATTGTACGCGCCAAAGACGGGCTGGCACTCAGCTCGCGTAATGGCTACCTGACCGCCGAACAGCGTAAAATCGCGCCGGGTCTCAGCAAGGTCATGAACACCATGGCTGAGCAGATGCTGGCAAAAGAGTTAACAGCAGAAGAGATTATCGCCCTTGCCGCGCAGGCGCTTAACGATAAGGGGCTTCGTGCTGACGACGTACAAATTCGTGATGCTGATACGCTGCTGGAATTAACCCAGAACAGCAAGCGCGCAGTCATCCTGGTGGCGGCCTGGCTAGGTCAGGCGCGTCTGATCGACAATAAAGTGGTTGAGCTGGCGTAGTTCCTTTCACCCCTGATAATTATAGGTAAACGTAATGATTCGCAAAATGCTGCAAGGTAAGCTTCACCGTGTGAAAGTCACGCAGGCCGACCTGCACTATGAAGGCTCCTGCGCCATTGACCAGGATTTCCTTGATGCAGCAGGTATCCTCGAAAACGAAGCGATTGATATCTGGAACGTGAACAACGGTAAACGCTTCTCTACCTACGCGATTGCCGCCGAGCGCGGGTCCAAAATCATCTCCGTAAACGGCGCTGCGGCGCACTGCGCGGACGTGGGTGATATCGTGATCATCGCCAGCTTCGTGATGATGTCTGACGAAGAAGCGCGTCGCTGGCAGCCTAAAGTCGCCTACTTCGAAGGCGACAATGAAATGAAGCGCACCGCAAAGGCGATTCCGGTTCAGGTTGCCTGATATTTACCCCTGCGGCTGATTGCTGATCAGCCGCGACATCGTCTCCAGCGAATCCGTTCTTAAGATATACAGGCGCTTCAGCAAGAACGGATTATCCCCCGGCTTAACCTTCCCTCGCACCGTCGTCACCGCCAGATGGAACCCGGCGTCATTCGCAGCTTTAATCGCCTTATCGTCATAACCGCCGAAGGGATACGAGAGGTAAAGGACGTGCGGGTTGAACTGCGCCAGGTCCCGGCGCGAGCGCTTAAAATCAAACAAAATATTGTGATAGCTGCGGCTCAGTAAAATGGGCTGATGGTTGTCGTCGACGCGGTGCAGGAAGTGCGTGTGGGACTGATAGTCGAACACGTCATGCATCTGCTCCAGTTCCGACACGCTCATAAACTGCAGGAATTTTGGCGCCCATTTTTGCGGGTGGCGCTTGATGCGCGACGAGATGATGAACGCCGTCGCCTTAAAGCCATACTCTTTGAGGATCGGGTAAGCATAGCGGTTAACGGACTTCAGGCCATCGTCGAAAGTAATCACCACCGATTTCGCCGGCAGGTTCATCCTATTGCGCACATAGCCTTCCAGCTGATACAGGGTCAGGGTGGTATAGCCCTGATCGCGCAGCCAGGTCATCTGGTTGTTGAACGCACGCACGCTGGTGGTCGTGGAGGTATGGCGAAAACGGGTGTTCTCTTCGTCGCGCAAAATATGGTGGTAGGTAATGACCGGAATGCCGTTATCTTCCTGCGCGTCCAGGCTGCTGATCCAGGCCAGGCGGTTGCCGATGCGGATCTGGAACCAGGTCTGATTGAGGCGATCTTTGAGCTTGTTCAGGATCGGATAGCGAAGATTGGCGCTTAAGGTGCCGAAGGGTGCGCTACCGTTGTTCGGGGCGTTATAAACGGGCGTGTCTTTCCACGTTATCAGATTTTGATTGCTCAGCGGTTTATTCAAATCCCCCAGGCCATCCTCGACGCGCTGTTTGCCCTGTACCGGCTCCAGGTGCCCCTTGTCGATAAAGCCCGTGCCAAATCCGAAGCGAAATTCATAGTAGTCCGCCGCCGCAGGCACCACCGCGAGGATCTGCCCTGCCCGCACGTTGCCAACGTTAATGACGCTGTTGCCGACCTGCGCCCAAATCGCCGCATCTTCGGTGGTTTGCATATATTGAGCAGGCAGTCTTTGCTGACTTAATAAACTGGCAGAAGAAGTGCCGGAGACGAACATCAATAGCAGGAAAACAATACGCGTGAACATGAGGGTCTTATTCGAAGCGGAAATACTTATGCCATTGTAGCAAAAGCGACATCAATACCAATGTTTAATTCTTATACAGGTCATGAAGCAGGACAAAGGGGGGATTTTTTTGCTGCTGATGCCACAAGCTGCTGACACCCGGTGTACCCTGCGCGACGATAGCGTTACGGAACGCCGCGCTGGTTAATGTTTCGCGCTGGGGATACATCATTTCAAGCAATGGAAGGCTAATACCGGAGATCACCTCGCAGCCGTCGTGCTTATGGCTCATCAGAGCCGCAGCACGGTACGGCGCGGCGCCGGATTTATCAGTAAGAAAAATGACGCCCTCTCCGGTGTCGGTTTCATGCAGGGCATCGCACATCATCCGGCCAAGCATGTTGGTGCTCAAGCCGCGCCAGTAGTTGACGGCGCGACACTGTGGCAGTGGACCAAACCTGGCTTCCAGCTTCAGCAGCATTTCCTGCGCCCGTTCATCGTGGCAGGTGATAACCCATCCCAGCATAACTCTCTCCTTAGCAGGCAAGTAGTTTAGCGGAGTGAAGGTTAGCTTACGGTGATAACTGTCAAAGAAAATGCCCGGCAAACAGAATGTCGCCGGGCTGAGGGCTAGCTGCGCAGACCGCGTCCGCGCTGGATCAGGTACCAGCACAGCAGGTAGAAGACGATGATGAACACCGCCAGCACCGCCACCGTGGTAAACAGCGGCACATCAGTGATGCCGAGGAAGCCGAAGCGGAAGCCGCTGATCATGTAGACGATCGGGTTCAGGTGCGACAGCGCCTGCCAGAACGGCGGCAGCAGCGTCAGGGAGTAGAACACCCCGCCAAGATAGGTCAGCGGCGTCAGCACGAAGGTCGGGATCAGGCTGATGTCGTCAAACGTTTTGGCAAACACGGCGTTCAGCAAACCGGCCAGCGAGAAGAGGATTGCCGTCAGGAGCAGCGTCAGCGCGACGAACAGCCAGGAGTGCACCTGGAACGGGACAAAGAACAGCGAAATCGCCGTGACCAGGATCCCGACGCACAGCCCGCGCGCCACGCCACCGCCGACGTAACCGGCAATAATGACGTGCGTCGGTACCGGCGCGACCAGCAGCTCTTCAATATTGCGCTGGAACTTGGCGCTAAAGAACGATGACGCCACGTTGGCATAGGCGTTGGTGATCACCGCCATCATAATCAGGCCCGGCACGATAAACTGCATATAGGTAAAGCCGTGCATCTCACCAATCCGGGAACCAATCAGGTTACCGAAGATGATGAAATAGAGCGTCATCGTGATGACCGGCGGCACCAGGGTTTGCACCCAGATGCGCATAAAGCGGTTAATCTCTTTCGCCCAGATGCTTTTCAGCGCGACCCAGTAAAGATGCGTCATGCCTTGTCTCCTTGTTTATCCTGCACCAGAGAGACAAACAGCTCTTCCAGTCGGTTCGCTTTGTTACGCATACTTAAGACCTGAATACCCTGCGCGCTCAGCTGTGAAAACACGCTGTTGATGCCCTGCTCGCGCAGCACTTCCACTTCCAGCGTCGAGGTATCGACGAGGCGGTATTGATAACCTTCGAGCTTCGGCAGCGGGCTCTTTGCCGCCAGATCGAGAATAAAGGTTTCTGACTTCAGCTTGGAGAGCAGGTTCTTCATCGAGGTGTTTTCCACCAGCTCGCCGTGCTGAATGATGCCGATGTTGCGGCACAGCATTTCTGCCTCTTCCAGATAGTGGGTGGTCAGAATAATGGTGGTGCCTTTGTCGTTGAGGTCTTTCAGGAAGCCCCACATGGAGCGGCGCAGTTCAATATCGACACCCGCCGTCGGCTCATCAAGAATCAGCAGTTTTGGCTCGTGCATCAGCGCGCGGGCAATCATCAGACGGCGCTTCATCCCGCCGGATAGCATCCGGGCGCGTTCGTTACGCTTTTCCCACAGGTCGAGCTGCTTGAGGTATTTTTCGCTCCGCTCCAGGGCCTCTTTACGCTCAACGCCGTAATAACCCGCCTGGTTAACGACGATCTGCTGCACCGTCTCAAACGGATTGAAGTTGAACTCCTGCGGCACCAGACCCAGCTGACGCTTGGCGTTCACCACATCTTTTTGCAGGTCATAACCAAAGACGCTCACCCGGCCGGACGTTTTATTGACCAGCGAACTGATAATCCCAATGGTGGTCGATTTCCCCGCCCCGTTCGGCCCCAGAAGCGCGTAAAAATCACCGGCCTCTACTTTTAGATCTATTCCGCGCAGCGCCTGAACGCCGCCCGGATAGGTTTTTTTAAGCTGCTCAAGCTCCAGTGCAATTGCCATGAAATTAACTTACCTTCAGTTCTGACACACGTTGTGTGGTTTCATTAAAAGTCGGGTTACCCTATAGTAGCGCAACGCAATTACTCGGTTACAGGTCGCTAACCTCCATGAACAACATAGATACACTCATCAGCAACAATGCACTATGGTCAAAAATGCTGGTGGAGGAAGACCCCGGATTTTTTGGAAAACTCGCGCAGGCGCAAAACCCACGCTTTCTCTGGATTGGATGCTCCGACAGTCGCGTACCGGCGGAGCGCCTGACCGGCCTTGAGCCCGGCGAACTGTTTGTTCACCGCAACGTTGCCAACCTGGTGATTCACACCGATCTCAACTGTCTTTCTGTTGTTCAGTATGCCGTTGACGTTCTGCAGGTCGAGCACATCATCATTTGCGGCCACTACGGCTGCGGCGGCGTGCAGGCGGCGGTTGAAAACACGGAGCTGGGGCTCATTGATAACTGGCTGCTGCACATCCGCGATATCTGGTTCAAACATAGCTCACTGCTGGGCGAAATGCCGCAGGAGCGTCGCATGGATACCCTGTGTGAACTCAACGTGATGGAGCAGGTGTATAACCTGGGCCACTCAACGATCATGCAATCGGCGTGGAAACGCGGGCAGAAGGTCTCGATCCACGGCTGGGCGTACGGTATTCACGACGGTCTGCTGCGCAACCTGGAGGTGACCGCCACCAACCGCGAAACGCTGGAGCAGCGTTACCGTTCGGGAATTGCCAACCTTCAGCTTAAGCACGTAAACCATAAATAAAGCCGGGTAGCGGCTGCGCCTTACCCGGCCTACATGTGCCCATTCGTAGGCCCGGTAGGCGCAGCGCCACCGGGCAACAAACCGCAATTATTCGTCCAGCAATACCACTTTCCCAACATACGGCAAATGGCGATAACGCTGTGCGTAGTCAATGCCGTAACCGACGACGAATTCGTCAGGAATAGAGAAACCGACAAACTCTACCGGCACCTGCACTTCACGGCGGTCAGGTTTATCCAGCAGGGTGCAAATCGCCAGCGATTTTGGCTCACGCAGGCTCAGGATCTCGCGCACTTTTGACAGCGTGTTGCCGGAGTCGATGATGTCCTCAACGATCAACACATCTTTGCCACGAATATCTTCATCCAGATCTTTCAGGATTTTCACATCACGGGTGGTGGACATGCCGCTGCCGTAGCTGGAGGCGGTCATAAAATCGACCTCATGGGGCACGTGCACTTCACGGCACAGGTCGGCCATGAACATGAAAGAGCCGCGCAACAGACCGACCAGCACCATTTCGCTGCCGCTGTCCTTGTAATGTTCGGTGATTTGACGACCCAGTTCGGCGATACGCGCTTTGATCTCGGCTTCCGGGATCATCACTTCAACAGTATGTTTCATATTACTAACCAAATGATTTTAATGAAAATCTCTCAATACGGATGAGTTAATATCCAGCACTGATACGCAAGCCAGCCATTATATCAGCAAATGGATAACCCTGGCGTATGAGTTATAAAAAGCAAATATTGTGATTCCGATCACACTTGTTAATACCTATAATTAGTTGCTAGCAAATTATTAACAAAAACTGACGAGTACACTTTCTATGGCTGAAACAAACTCTAAACAGCCGCGTCTACTGGTGACATTAACAGCGCTATTCGCCGCCTTCTGCGGCCTGTACCTGTTAATCGGTGGCGTCTGGCTGGTCGCGATCGGCGGCTCCTGGTACTACCCGATTGCGGGCCTGGTTATGCTTGGCGTAACCGTCCTGCTCTGGCGTAGAAAACAATCTGCACTGTGGCTGTATGCCGCACTCCTTCTTGCCACCATGATCTGGGGCGTCTGGGAAGTCGGCTTTGACTTCTGGGCGCTGACGCCGCGCAGTGACATCCTGGTCTTCTTCGGTATCTGGCTGATCCTGCCGTTCGTCTGGCGTCGCCTGATCGTGCCGTCCAGCGGTGCCGTTGCGGCGCTGGTGGTGGCCCTGCTGATCAGCGGCGGTATCCTCACATGGGCTGGCTTTAACGACCCGCAGGAGATCAACGGTACGCTGAACGCAGAATCCACGCCTGCGGCAGCGATCTCACAGGTCGCTGACGGCGACTGGCCTGCCTATGGTCGTAACCAGGAAGGCCAGCGTTACTCTCCGCTGAAACAGATCAACGCGGACAACGTTAAGAACCTGAAAGAAGCCTGGGTATTCCGTACCGGCGACCTGAAGATGCCGAACGATCCGGGTGAACTGACCAACGAAGTGACGCCAATTAAAGTCGGCGATATGCTTTATCTGTGTACGGCGCACCAGCGTCTGTTCGCGCTCGACGCGGCCACCGGTAAAGAGAAATGGCACTTCGATCCGCAGCTGAACTCCAACCCGTCCTTCCAGCACGTGACCTGCCGTGGCGTCTCTTATCACGAAGCGCGCGCCGATAACGCGAGCCCGGAAGTGGTTGCCGACTGTCCGCGCCGCATCATGCTGCCGGTCAACGATGGTCGTCTGTTCGCCATCAATGCCGAAACGGGCAAGCTGTGTGAAACCTTTGCCAACAAAGGTATCCTGAATCTGCAGACCAATATGCCGGACACCACGCCGGGTCTGTACGAGCCAACCTCGCCGCCCATCATCACTGATAAAACCATCGTGATTGCCGGTTCGGTAACGGATAACTTCTCCACGCGTGAAACCTCCGGCGTTATCCGCGGTTTCGACGTGAATACCGGTAAACTGCTGTGGGCCTTCGACCCGGGCGCGAAAGATCCGAATGCGATCCCCTCGGACGAGCACACCTTTACCTTTAACTCGCCAAACTCCTGGGCACCTGCTGCGTATGACGCGAAGCTGGACCTGGTCTACCTGCCGATGGGTGTTACTACGCCAGATATCTGGGGCGGTAACCGCACACCGGAGCAGGAACGTTATGCCAGCGCTATCGTGGCATTGAACGCGACCACCGGTAAGCTGGCCTGGAGCTATCAGACCGTTCACCACGATCTGTGGGATATGGATATGCCGTCCCAGCCGACGCTGGCGGACATTACCGTTAACGGCAAAACCGTACCGGTGATTTACGCCCCGGCGAAAACCGGCAACATCTTCGTACTGGATCGCAGCAACGGCAAGCTGGTTGTGCCGGCACCGGAAAAACCGGTTCCGCAGGGTGCGGCGAAAGGTGATTACGTCAGCAAAACCCAGCCGTTCTCCGATCTGAGCTTCCGTCCGAAGAAAGACCTCAGCGGGGCAGACATGTGGGGTGCCACAATGTTTGACCAGCTGGTGTGCCGCGTGATGTTCCATCAGCTGCGCTATGAAGGCATCTTCACGCCGCCTTCTGAGCAGGGCACGCTGGTCTTCCCGGGTAACCTGGGGATGTTCGAGTGGGGCGGGATCTCCGTTGACCCTAACCGTCAGGTCGCTATTGCTAACCCGATGGCGCTGCCGTTCGTTTCCCGTCTGATCCCACGCGGTCCGGGCAACCCAATGGAGCAGCCGAAAGACGCGAAAGGCAGCGGTACCGAAGCCGGTATTCAGCCGCAGTATGGCGTACCGTTCGGCGTAACGCTGAACCCGTTCCTGTCGCCGTTTGGTCTGCCGTGTAAACAGCCTGCCTGGGGTTACATCTCCGGTCTGGATCTGAAAACTAACCAGATCGTGTGGAAAAAACGTATTGGTACCCCGCAGGACAGCATGCCGTTCCCAATGCCGGTTCCTGTGCCGTTTAATATGGGTATGCCAATGCTGGGTGGCCCAATCTCCACCGCCGGTAACGTGCTGTTCATCGCGGCAACCGCAGATAACTACCTGCGCGCGTACAACATGACCAACGGTGAGAAACTGTGGCAAGGCCGTCTGCCTGCGGGTGGACAAGCCACGCCGATGACCTATGAAGTGAATGGCAAGCAGTACGTTGTCATCTCTGCGGGCGGTCACGGTTCGTTTGGCACGAAGATGGGCGACTATATTGTCGCGTATGCACTGCCTGACGAAAACAAGTAACTGAAAAGCCCGGTGGCGCTTACGCTTACCGGGCCTTCGAGTACGCTATGTAGGCCGGGTAAGGCGAAGTCGCCACCCGGCTTTTTTATACGGTAAAGCCCAGCATCATCCCCGTATCTTCATGCTCCAGAAGATGGCAGTGCGCCATATAGGCAAACTCCTTCGGCGCATCGTGGTCAAACTTCACCAGCACCTCGCTGACGCCGCCTTCCACCTTTACCGTATCCTTCCAGCCCGCGCGATGCGCGTACGGCGCTTTGCCGTTCTCAGAAAGAATGCGGAACTGCGTACCGTGAATGTGGAACGGATGCAGCATCATGTCCCCTTCACCTGAAATCACCCAGCGCTCAAACTGCCCTTTTGTCGCTGCAAACATCGGCGTGTTCATGTCGAACGCTTTACCGTTAATCATATTGGCGTTATGGAAATCAAAGCCATGGTCGCCGTGATTCATGTGCCCCATGCCACCCATTTTGCCGTGGTCCATATTCATGTGGCCCATCATCTGCCCGTGATGCATCCCCGCCATCGCCTTATCACCATATTTCGCCATCAGCGCCTGCATGCCCATCATATCGAGCATGGGGTTCATGGAGAGCTGCAGTTTGCGTTGCGTAAGCCCATCAAGCGACGGAAGGGCTGGCAGAGTGGTTAACGTATCAGGCAGCGTGCCGGAAGCGGTCACCTGTAACGGCTGAATACGCAGCACCGGATGCGGCTTGTCAAACGGCGCGACCGCCATCCCCATCTGGCTAACCGGCAGGGTCACAAGATCGAACGGCTTGCCGTCGCTGATATCCACCAGCACCTCAAAGCGCTCCCCCATCAGCATCGGCAGTTCGTTGACCTTCACCGGCTCAGGCAGCAGCCCGCCGTCGCTGGCGACCACGTACAGCGGACGCTTATCGCTGGTGGCGAAGTTGAGGGAACGCGCGTTACAGCCGTTAAGCAGACGCAGGCGCAGCCAGCCTTTCGGCGCGGCGTGCTGAGGATAAATGGCGCCGTTGGTCAGCAGCGTGTCGCCAAACCAGCCGACCGCCGCGCTCATCACGTCCAGTTGGTAGTCAATTTGCCCGTCAGCGGTGAATTTCTTGTCCTGCACAATCACCGGCACATCGTCGATGCCCCATTGTTTCGGCAGGCGCAGCAGGCGACTCTCGTCGTCTTCAATCAGCACCAGTCCCGCCAGCCCCATCGCCACCTGATGGCCCGTTTTGCCATGCTGATGCGGATGGAACCAGCAGGTTGCCGCGCGCTGGTCGGGCGTAAAGGTGACGCTGCGCGAGCTGCCCGCTTTGATGATGCCCTGCGGCCCGCCGTCTACCTCGCCCGGCACTTCCAGTCCGTGCCAGTGCACCGTCGTCTCTTCAGCAAGCGTATTGTGGATATCCACCGTCACCGCCTTCCCTTTGCGCAGCTGCAGCGCAGGGCCGAGCAGATTGCCGTTATAGCCCCAGGTTGTCGCGTTGTGCGCACCGAACAGCGTGCTGCCGGACTGAACAACAAGCTTGATACGGCTACGGGCATCCGCGGTCAGCAAATCAGGGATGGGTAAGGCAGGCCTGTCAGCCGCAAAAACCGCGCGGCTCCAGAGAGGCAATGCGCTGGCAGCACCCAGCGCCACGGAATATTTTAAAAAATCACGACGTTGCATTTTCATTTCCTTATTTCCAGCAGGCGATCTTTTGAGCATAAACCCTCCCCTTACCGGAAGGTCAAGTAAAGCGGCAATAATAAAGATCGTCGCACTGGCATCAAGTATGCTAACGTTAATTTTCCGTGAAGAAGTGGTAGAAGCAATGAAGACGTTTTTCAGGACAATTTTGTTCGGTAGCCTGATGGCAATGTGTGCGAACAGCTATGCGCTAAGTGAAAATGAAGCGGAAGATATGGCCGATTTAACGGCGGTTTTTGTATTCCTGAAAAATGATTGTGGCTACCAGAATTTACCCAACGGGCAAATTCGCCGCGCGCTGGTCTTTTTTGCCCAGCAGAACCAGTGGGATCTCAGCAACTACGACAGCTTCGACATGAAGGCGCTCGGCGAAGACAGCTACCGTGACCTAAGCGGTATTGGCATTCCCACCTCTAAAAAATGCAAAGCGCTGGCTCGCGACTCACTCAGCCTGCTCGCCTACGTCAAATAACCTTCCCGACGCCCCCTGTTGAACCTATAGCCGTGCAACCACGGTTATAGTTAGCTATCATGTTTCGCTCATTTTTTGTGAGCGTAACGGATGTTAACAAAGGAGGAGTCCGCGTATGGCCGACCACACGTTGTGGCATGAAACACTGCATGACCAGTTTGGTCAGTACTTTGCCGTTGATAACGTGCTCTATCATGAGAAAACCGATCACCAGGATCTGATCATCTTCGAGAATGCTGCCTTTGGCCGCGTCATGGCCCTGGATGGCGTCGTGCAAACGACCGAGCGAGATGAGTTTATCTATCATGAGATGATGACCCACGTCCCGCTGCTGGCACACGGCCACGCGAAGCATGTCCTGATTATCGGCGGTGGCGACGGCGCAATGCTGCGTGAAGTTTCCCGCCATCGTTCCATTGAAACCATCACCATGGTGGAAATCGATGCGGGCGTCGTCTCTTTCTGCCGCCAGTATCTGCCCAACCACAATGCCGGCAGCTATGACGACCCGCGCTTTAGCCTGGTGATTGACGACGGCGTTAACTTCGTTAACCAGACCTCGCAGACCTTTGACGTGATCATCTCCGACTGCACCGATCCTATCGGTCCTGGCGCGTCGCTGTTTACCTCCTCGTTCTACGAAGGCTGCAAGCGCTGTCTGAACCCGGGCGGGATCTTCGTCGCCCAAAATGGCGTCTGCTTCCTGCAGCAGGATGAAGCGCTGGATAGCCACCGTAAGCTGAGCACCTATTTCGATGATGTCAGCTTCTATCAGGCGGCAATTCCAACCTACTACGGCGGGATCATGACCTTTGCCTGGGCGACGGATAACGACGTCTTACGTCATCTTTCCACCGAAATTATTCAGGCCCGCTTCCATCAGGCCGGCCTTCAGTGCCGATACTACAATCCGGCTATTCATACCGCAGCGTTTGCTCTGCCGCAGTACCTGCAAGACGCATTATCCACTAAGGGGGTGAGCTAATTGAAAAAGCTTAAACTGCATGGCTTTAACAACCTGACCAAAAGCCTGAGTTTTTGTATTTACGATATCTGCTATGCCAAAACAGCGGAAGAACGTGATGGTTACATCGCCTATATCGACGAACTCTACAACGCCAACCGTCTGACCGAGATCCTGTCAGAAACCTGTTCCATTATCGGCGCCAACATCCTGAATATCGCCCGACAGGATTATGAACCCCAGGGCGCCAGCGTGACCATCCTGGTCAGCGAAGAGCCGGTCGACCCGAAGCTTATCGACAAAACGGAACATCCGGGCCCGCTGCCGGAAGTGGTGGTTGCCCACCTGGATAAGAGCCATATCTGCGTCCATACCTACCCGGAGAGTCACCCGGAAGGTGGGCTGTGTACGTTCCGCGCCGATATTGAAGTGTCGACCTGCGGCGTGATTTCCCCGCTCAACGCGCTGAACTATCTCATCCACCAGCTGGAATCGGATATCGTCACGATTGATTATCGCGTGCGCGGTTTTACCCGTGACGTCAACGGCATGAAGCACTTCATCGACCACGAGATCAACTCTATTCAGAACTTTATGTCCGAGGACATGAAATCACTGTATGACATGATGGACGTGAACGTGTATCAGGAAAACATCTTCCATACCAAGATGTTGCTTAAGGAATTCGACCTTAAGCACTATATGTTCCACACGAAGCCGGAAGATTTGAGCGAAGAAGAGCGTAAGGCGATTACTGACCTGCTCTGGAAAGAGATGCGCGAGATCTACTACGGCCGCAACATTCCGGCCGTGTAAGTGTTGCCCGGAGCAGGGACGCTTCGGGAAGTTACCGCTGTTTCATGAACTCGCGGTAGGCATTCACCACCTGAAGGAAGTCTTCAACGCCGCACAGCGAAAGGCTTTCTTCGTCATAGTAGCTCATCCCCTCTTCCATCTCGTCGCCTGAAAACTCGAGCTGGTTGGCACGCACCATGACCTCTTCACCATCCATCCACAGCGTGTATTCGTGCCCGGCGCGTTGCCAGGAGCGTTCACTGCCTTTCACCGTATTTGCCGCCTGTTCAACCTCATCAAGAAGGGCGAGATTTTCTTTCACCTCTTCGTTAAACCAGTGTCCAACGGCTTCGTGGCCCATCGACATACGCACTTTCACCACTCCGGTGATGTCGCGCAGAAATTCGTAATCCATAGTGTTTTCCTCTGCAAAGCCATTAGGGTAATTATCGCAGCAGAGAGGAAGAAAAAAAGCGTGAGAGGTGGGAGGAATGAAAATAAAAAGGTGAGAGCAAGACCCTGCGGCCTGATGCCCTCACCCCGTCCCTCTCCCGTGGGAGAGGGTGCAAACACTAAAAACCGTCTCGTAGAGACGGTTTTGCTGTTTATACTGCCGTCTGGAAGATAACCCCGTCAGCCTTCTCGGTGTACTGAGAGAGCTGGTCGAAGTTCAGGTAGCGATAGGTATCCACCGCGGTCTTATCCACCTGAGCCACAAAGGTCTGGTACTCTTCCGGCGTTGGCAGTTTGCCAATCAGCGCCGCAACCGCCGCCAGCTCCGCAGAGGCCAGGAAGACGTTCGCACCGGTACCTAAACGGTTCGGGAAGTTACGGGTCGAGGTGGAAACCACAGTCGCGCCGTCGGCGACACGCGCCTGGTTGCCCATACACAGGGAACAGCCAGGAATTTCAATACGCGCCCCGCTCTTACCAAACACGCTGTAGTAGCCCTCTTCGGTCAACTGAGCCGCGTCCATACGGGTTGGCGGCGCCACCCACAGACGGGTTGGCAGCTGGCCTTTGTGGGTATCCAGCAGCTTGCCAGCCGCACGGAAGTGGCCGATGTTGGTCATGCAGGATCCGATGAACACTTCGTCGATCTTCTCGCCCTGAACTTCGGACAGCGGACGCGCGTCGTCCGGATCGTTCGGTGCACACAGGATTGGCTCTTTGATATCCGCCAGATCGATGTCGATCACCGCCGCGTACTCTGCGTCAGCATCAGCTTCCAGCAGTTGCGGATCGGCCAGCCATTTCTCCATGCCCTGGATACGACGCTCCAGCGTACGACGGTCGCCGTAGCCTTCTGCAATCATCCACTTCAGCAGCACGATGTTAGAGTTCAGATACTCAATAATCGGCTCTTTGTTCAGCTTGATGGTACAGCCCGCAGCTGAACGCTCAGCGGAGGCATCGGTCAGCTCGAACGCCTGCTCAACCTTCAGATCCGGCAGACCTTCGATTTCCAGGATACGGCCAGAGAAGATGTTTTTCTTCCCTTTCTTCTCAACGGTCAGCAGACCCTGTTTAATCGCATACAGCGGGATCGCGTGAACCAGGTCGCGCAGGGTGATACCCGGCTGCATTTTACCTTTGAAGCGCACCAGCACCGATTCCGGCATATCCAGCGGCATCACGCCCGTCGCCGCAGCAAACGCCACCAGACCGGAACCCGCCGGGAAGGAGATACCGATTGGGAAACGGGTATGGGAGTCACCGCCGGTACCCACGGTATCCGGCAGCAGCATGCGGTTCAGCCAGGAGTGAATTACGCCGTCGCCCGGACGCAGGGAAACACCGCCGCGGTTCATGATGAAGTCTGGCAGCGTGTGGTGCGTGGTTACGTCAACCGGCTTCGGATACGCCGCAGTATGGCAGAAGGACTGCATCACCAGATCGGAAGAGAAGCCCAGGCACGCCAGGTCTTTCAGTTCGTCACGGGTCATTGGGCCAGTGGTGTCCTGAGAACCTACGGAGGTCATCTTCGGCTCGCAGTATGCGCCAGGACGAACACCTGCGACGCCGCAGGCGCGACCGACCATTTTCTGCGCCAGAGAGTAACCGCGATTGCTCTCCGCAACGTCTTTCGCGTGACGGAATACATCACTGTGCGGCAGACCCAGCGCTTCACGCGCTTTGGTGGTCAGGCCACGACCGATGATCAGCGGAATACGGCCACCGGCACGCACTTCGTCGATCAGCACGTCGGTTTTCAGCTCAAAGCTCGCCAGCAGTTCGTTAGTTTCGTGGTTACGCACTTCACCTTTGTACGGGTAAACGTCAATCACGTCGCCCATGTTCAGGTTGGAGACGTCCACTTCGATCGGCAGGGCGCCCGCATCTTCCATGGTGTTGAAGAAGATCGGTGCAATTTTACCACCGAGGCACAGGCCGCCGCCGCGTTTGTTTGGCACATGCGGGATGTCGTCACCCATGAACCACAGCACGGAGTTGGTCGCGGATTTACGGGAAGAACCGGTACCCACAACGTCACCCACGTAGGCCAGCGGGAACCCTTTTTTCTGCAGGGCTTCGATCTGTTTGATCGGACCAACGCTGCCAGGCTGATCCGGCTCAATGCCTTCACGGGCGTTTTTCAGCATCGCCAGGGCGTGCAGAGGGATATCCGGGCGAGACCACGCGTCCGGTGCCGGAGAGAGGTCATCGGTGTTGGTTTCACCGGTCACTTTGAAGACGGTAACGGTGATTTTTTCAGCAAGTGCTGGACGATTCAGGAACCATTCGGCATCCGCCCAGGACTGCATCACCTGCTTCGCATAGACGTTGCCTGCTTTGGCTTTTTCTTCCACATCGTAGAAGTTATCGAACATCAGCAGCGTAGACGAGAGCGCTTTAGCGGCAATCGGTGCCAGCTTGTCGTTATCCAGCGCGTCAATCAGCGGATGAATGTTGTAACCACCCTGCATGGTGCCGAGCAGTTCAATGGCTTTTTCAGGAGTAACCAGTGGGGAGGTGGCTTCGCCTTTGGCGATAGCAGCAAGGAATCCGGCTTTTACGTAGGCAGCTTCATCTACGCCAGGCGGTACGCGGTTGATCAACAGATCTAACAGGAATTCTTCTTCGCCCTTAGGCGGGTTCTTCAGCAGCTCGACGAGCGCGGCCATTTGGGTTGCATCTAAAGGTTTGGGTACAATTCCCTCGGCGGCACGTTCTGCTACGTGCTTACGGTATTCTTCTAGCACGACGGTTCTCCTCGCTCTCATTGTCATATGCGGCGGGCGTTCTCTTCACGCTCCTGTGAGACAGCAGTTTGTAGGGTAAATGCCCGATACCGCGTCGGGCAGCATAGCAGGATTTCTGCACAGTGTTAATCCGTTTACAAAAAAGCAACATTAAAAAATTTGCTGAATCGTTAAGCATGGTGTAACGGGGTGAGGGGGTGAATTTTAGGGACAAAAAAACCGCCTGATAGCGGTTTATTTGTTGCCTTGCGGTGGTAGCACACCGGGTTGGCAGATTTGCGGCAATGCACTCGTCATGAATAATGCTCCTGAGTAATTAGATACGCAAGTCCATATTTTGTGTTTACGAGCCGCCATCCAGTTTCGAATGAAAAAGAATGAAACTGCATTTCACCTCTTTTCAGTCCATTTAGGCTGTAATACTGTTGCGCTCGGCCTGCTTCGCTGGTGTAGCAACCAGTCACCGGGCCCGGGAGCAGTTCCGTAACCTACGCGGCAATGTACTCATTTGCCAGGTTCTGCCTTTCCCGGTGGAGAATGAACCCGCGTAGCCTGTACAGGAACGCACGCAATGGAGATGCGAATCACTGCGTTGATCGTTGTGACTGGTTTACTGCTAACCGCGCTGCACGGTGGCTGGAACATATCCGACATCACGGTGCTGTTTGTCGTCAACCTCGGCAACTAGCTGCTGGCCGCTCGTAAGAGCGGCCTTCTGAATTTCCTTCGGTTTTTCCCGCATCGCATATAATTGTGTAATAAATACTCACACTCTTTATCCGGACGTACCGGACACTTCCCAATAAAAGTCAAAACAGTAAAAGACGGGTGAATAATACTCACGCCAACCGTAACGCCTCACGGCACAGCGCTTGTCTCGTTGGAGTCATTTTATGAAGTTGCCCTTTAAGCCACATCTGCTCGTCCTTCTGTGCAGTGCCGGGCTGCTTGCCGCCTCAGGCGTCATGTTTGTCAAAAGCCGCGCAACGGAACCCGTTGCGCCCGCCCCTGTCGTCGCGCCAACCTATACTGCCGCGCAAATCGATCAGTGGGTTGCCCCTATCGCGCTCTACCCGGACGCCCTGCTGTCACAGATCTTGATGGCCTCGACTTACCCGGCCAACGTGATTCAGGCGGCGCAGTGGTCAAAAGACAACCCTAAAATGGAAGGGGACGCCGCCATTCAGGCTGTTGCCAGCCAGCCATGGGATCCGAGCGTCAAATCGCTGGTCGCGTTTCCTCAACTGATGTCGCTGATGGGTGAAAACCCGCCGTGGGTACAAAATTTGGGCGATGCGTTTCTCGCGCAGCCGAAAGACGTGATGGATTCCGTTCAGCGCCTGCGCGCGCTGGCACAGAAGACAGGCGCGTTACAATCCACGCCTCAGCAGACGGTCACCACCGTGACTAAACCGGCTCCGGCTAAAACCAGCACCACCGAGGCAACGACGACAACCACAACCACAACCACGTCTGCGCCCGCGCCAACGGTGATCAAAATTGAATCTGCCGATCCGCAGGTTGTGTACGTCCCCACCTATAACCCCAATACGGTTTACGGGACCTGGCCCAACACTGCCTATCCGCCCACCTATCTCCCGCCTACACCCGGGGAGCAGTTTGGCAACAGCTTCGTCAACGGCTTAGGCTTCAGCCTGGGTGTCGCCACAACCTATGCCATTTTCAGCAACATCGACTGGGATGACGACGATGACTGGGATCACCATCATGACGGTGACTGGGATAATCACGGCGGCTATAACCGCAACGGTGATAACAACATCAATATCAACGTTGAGAACTTCAATAAAATCAGCGGACAGCGTCTGACGGACGCCAACCGTACCTGGCAGCATAACCCGGCCTATCGGGAAGGTGTGCCCTATCCGACCAACCAGCTCAACACCCGTTTCCACTCCACCAGCACGGCTACCGGGCTAAGCTCAACGCAGCAAAAACCGGTTAACCGGGACAGCCAGCGTCAGGCGGCCCTGAGCCAGATGGAGAAATCCACGGGTAAAACCTTCCCGCAAACGGCACGTCCCGGCACGAAAGACGTGCAGCGTCAGGCCTCAAGTGAACAGCTGAAGCAGATTTCCCAGCGCAATAACTACCGTGGCTACGACACCAAACCGCAGACGGCGAAGCGAACCACCACACAGCAGCGAGAGAATCGCCAGACCACCGCGCAGAGACAAGAGAAACGGGTTTCGCAGCCCACGCAGCAACGCACTCTGCAGCAGCGGAACAGCCAGCCCCGGGCCAATGCGCTGAGCGGCAACGACAGCCGCTCCGCCAACTGGCAGGCGCAGCAGCAGCGTGGTGCGCAAAGCAGGCAGCTTGCGGCTCGCCAGCAGCAGCCGCGTCAGGCGTCTGGTGGACGCGCTGAACGCCGTGAAATTCGACATCGCTAAGGGAACCGACATGAAAAGTAAACTACTCAGTGGAATGGTGTTGTTCATGCTTTCGGCCTCGGCGATGGCGCAGCAGTCTTTCAGCACGCCCGATCAGGCGACCGATGCGCTGGCCAACGCCATTGGTGAGCATAATGAGCGCGCGATGAGCAACCTGCTTGGAGAGAACTGGCGCGATTTTCTGCCCCCTGAAGGCGTTGATCCGGATGCCGTCGATCGTTTCCTGCGCGACTGGAAAGTCCGTCATAACACCGTTGTCGAAGGGGATACGGCGCATCTTGTTGTCGGCGATAACAACTGGCAGCTTCCCATCCCGGTGATCAAAACCGCCACCGGTTGGCAATTCGATATCAAAGAAGGGGCGGAAGAGATCCTGACCCGCGAAATCGGGCGTAATGAACTTGCCGCCATTGAAGCCTTACATGCCTATGTTGATGCGCAGCAAAGCTACTTTGCGATGAACCAGAAATACGCGCAGAAGATTGTCAGCTCGAAGGGCAAAAAAGACGGTTTGTACTGGCCCGCCTCTCCCGGCGAAGCGCCCAGTCCGCTCGGACCAGCATTTAGCCCAAAAGAGCCGGGTACCGGCTATCACGGCTATCGCTTCCGGATCCTGCCGGATAAAAACGGTTTCGCGATGGTGGCGTGGCCGGTCAGCTACGGCCAGACGGGCGTGATGAGCTTTGTGATAAATCAGGACGACAAGGTGTACCAGTCCGATCTCGGCAGCGAGTCGGAGCAAAAGGCCCGGGCGCTGGCCTCATACGCGCCTGATAAAACCTGGCAGCCCGTCGAACCCTGAATACCCGCTCTGCCTGTAGGCCGGGTAAGGCGAAGCCGCCCCCCGGCTTTTTAACTTACAGAATATTGGCGACTGATTTCGCCAGCTGAGCTTCCAGAACCGGTTTGGCTTCTTCAAACTTCAGGTTTACTTTGTTAGCGTTCGACACCACGCGGGTTTGATACTTCGCACGGTCGCCCTGCTCGGTGCTGGTTTGCAGCTTCACGCCAGACGTTCCCTGACGCAGCGCCGCGATGTTGTCCGTGGTCACCTTCGCCTTGCTGCGCTCGGAGATCTGCAGGTCGGTCACCATCGTATAGTTTACGTCTTCCACCATCGCATCTGCCGCCATGCCGATCAGCCCCGCAGCCAGCCCCACGCCCAGCGCTGCACCGGAGGAGTTGCTGTTGTAGGCCGTGATACCGGCACCCAGCGCGGCACCCACAGCGGCGCCTTCATAGCCGGTTTTCAGGTAGCCCTGAGATTCACGCAGGTCCATTTTGTCTGCTTTCAGAACGTTAGCCTGCACCCAATAGTATGCGCTGTCAGGAGAGCTGGTGACCTTGTATCCCTTGGCACTCAGATCGTTTGCCAGCAGCGTCTGCAGGTTGCTCATGTCTTTATCAGAAGTGTTTTTAACCTGAATGTAGACCGTTTTTTCACTGGATGGCTCAAGCCAGATGGTTTCACTCATCTGCGTTTTTACTTCCAGGTTGCGTTTTTTCACCGCCGTCGTCATCGCACCGCACCCGGTCAGCGTCATCACTGCCGCTAATAAGCCAATCCCCATCACTTTCTTCAAAGACATGTTATTTCCTTTTTGTGTGTAATCAAAAGTCCAGAATCGTTAACCGTGCGGCCAGTAGCTACACAATGGTGCAAAAGGTATCGGCAGACAGATGAAAATTTTTAGAGGAAATAACAATAAGTTACCTACCATAATGGGTAGTTTTCAGGCAAAAAAAACGCCTCCAGAGGAGGCGTTAGCAATCAGGGAAGAAATTTATTTCTTCTTCGCTTTCGCGTTTGGCAGGTCGGTGATGCTGCCTTCAAACACTTCTGCCGCCAGGCCCACGGACTCGTGCAGAGTCGGGTGTGCGTGGATGGTCAGCGCGATGTCTTCAGCGTCACAACCCATTTCGATAGCCAGACCGATTTCACCCAGCAGCTCGCCGCCGTTGGTGCCGACAATCGCACCACCGATTACGCGGTGAGTCTCTTTGTCGAAGATCAGTTTGGTCATACCGTCTGCGCAGTCGGAAGCGATAGCACGGCCAGAAGCAGCCCACGGGAAGGTGGCGGTTTCGTAGCTGATGCCTTTCTCTTTCGCTTCTTTCTCAGTCAGACCAACCCATGCCACTTCTGGCTCGGTGTACGCGATAGATGGGATCACTTTCGGATCGAAGTAGTGCTTCATGCCGGCGATAACTTCAGCGGCAACGTGGCCTTCGTGAACACCTTTGTGCGCCAGCATTGGCTGACCGACGATATCGCCGATAGCAAAGATGTGCGGCACGTTGGTGCGCAGCTGTTTGTCAACGCGGATGAAGCCACGGTCGTCCACTTCCACGCCAGCTTTGCCCGCGTCGAGGTTTTTACCGTTCGGTACACGACCGATAGCCACCAGCACGGCGTCGTAACGCTGTGGTTCGGATGGGGCTTTTTTGCCTTCCATGGAAACGTAAATACCGTCTTCTTTCGCTTCAACGGCAGTCACTTTGGTTTCCAGCATCAGGTTGAATTTCTTGCTGATGCGCTTGGTGAAGACTTTAACGATGTCTTTGTCGGCAGCCGGGATAACCTGGTCGAACATTTCAACCACGTCGATCTCTGAACCCAGCGCATGGTACACGGTACCCATTTCCAGACCGATGATACCGCCGCCCATAACCAGCAGACGCTTAGGAACGGTTTTCAGCTCCAGCGCATCGGTGGAATCCCACACGCGTGGATCTTCATGGGGAATGAAAGGCAGTTCGATTGGGCGAGAGCCTGCCGCGATGATCGCGTTGTCGAAGTTGATCACGGTTTTGCCGTTTTCGCCTTCCACTTCCAGGGTGTTCGCACCGGTGAATTTACCCAGACCGTTTACCACTTTCACTTTACGGCCTTTGGCCATACCCGCCAGACCGCCGGTCAGCTGAGTGATAACTTTCTCTTTCCAGGTACGAATTTTGTCGATGTCGGTTTTCGGCTCGCCGAAGACGATACCGTGTTCAGCCAGCGCTTTGGCTTCTTCGATCACTTTCGCTACGTGCAGCAGCGCTTTAGAAGGGATACAGCCGACGTTCAGACAAACACCGCCGAGGGTGCTGTAACGTTCTACGATGACGGTTTCCAGACCTAAATCCGCTGCACGAAATGCTGCGGAGTAACCTGCCGGGCCTGCCCCAAGTACTACGACCTGAGTTTTGATTTCTGTGCTCATCATGACCTCTTAGTTTATACCCGTCGTCCACCGGGTCGTTCTATCCGCCCGCAGTTTACAAAATTGTTAACAATTTTGAAACAACAAACGGCTCACGAATTGTCGCTTTCGCCAATAACCTCACAAACACCATGAGATTATCAGAAAAAAGCCGGCCGACTGGCCGGCTTTTCGATTACATCACCAGGCGGCGAATGTCGCTCAGCATGTTGTTGATGATGGTGATGAAACGCGCACCATCAGCACCGTCGATCACGCGGTGGTCGAAGGACAGAGAGATTGGCATCATCAGACGCGGCACGAACTCTTTGCCATTCCACACCGGCTCCATCGCGGACTTGGACACACCGAGGATAGCCACTTCCGGCGCGTTCACAATCGGCGCGAAGTGGGTGGTACCCAGGCCGCCGATGCTGGAGATGGTGAAGCAGCCGCCCTGCATTTCGCCGGCAGTCAGCTTACCATCACGCGCTTTCTTGGAGATGGTGGTCAGTTCACGGGACAGCTCAGTGATGCTCTTCTTGTTCACGTCTTTGAAGACCGGAACAACCAGACCATTTGGCGTATCAACCGCAACACCGATGTTGATGTATTTCTTCAGCGTCAGCTTCTGGCCGTCTTCGGACAGGGAGCTGTTGAAGCGTGGCATCTGTTCCAGAGCCGCAGCAACCGCCTTCATGATGAAGACCACTGGGGTGAATTTCACGTCCAGTTTACGCTTCTCAGCTTCGGCGTTCTGCTGTTTACGGAACGCTTCCAGATCGGTGATATCGGTCTTATCGAAGTGCGTAACGTGCGGGATCATCACCCAGTTACGGCTCAGGTTCGCACCAGAGATTTTCTGGATACGGCCCAGTTCCACTTCTTCGATCTCGCCGAACTTGCTGAAGTCCACTTTCGGCCATGGCAGCATGCCCGGGATACCGCCGCCAGCGGCTGCAGCTGGTGCAGCTTCGGCGCGTTTCACCGCGTCTTTCACGTAGGTCTGAACGTCTTCGCGCAGGATACGACCCTTACGGCCGGTCCCTTTCACTTTCGCCAGGTTCACACCGAATTCGCGCGCCAGGCGACGAATCAGCGGCGTCGCGTGGACGTAAGCGTCGTTTTCAGCGAACTCTGATTTTTCTGCTTTTGCAGCAGGGGCAGCGGCTGGTTTAGCAGCCTGAGCCGGTGCAGCAGCCGGTGCTGGAGCAGCCGCGGCAGCCGGAGCTGCGGCAGGCGCAGCGCCTTCCACTTCGAAGACCATGATCAGAGAGCCGGTAGACACTTTGTCGCCGGTGCTGATTTTGATCTCTTTAACGGTACCCGCGAATGGCGCAGGAACTTCCATAGAAGCCTTGTCGCCTTCAACGGTGATCAGTGACTGTTCAGCGGCAACTTTGTCGCCCACTTTTACCATCACTTCGGTGACTTCAACTTCATCACCGCCGATGTCCGGTACGTTAACGTCTTTCGCGCCGCCAGCAGCGGCTGGTGCTGCGGCTGGCGCCGGAGCAGCGGCCTGTGCAGGCGCGGCAGCAGGTGCAGCACCTGCCACTTCGAAGATCATAATCAGGGAGCCAGTAGACACTTTGTCACCGGTGTTGATCTTGATCTCTTTAACGGTACCCGCAAACGGTGCTGGCACTTCCATAGAAGCTTTGTCGCCTTCTACGGTGATCAGTGACTGCTCGGCCGCAACGGTATCGCCCACTTTCACCAGGATCTCAGTAACTTCAACTTCGTCACCGCCGATGTCAGGCACGTTCACTTCTTTCGCGCTCGCGGCAGCTGCTGGAGCAGCGGCGGCCGGAGCGGCTTTCTTCTCTTCCTGCGCAGGTGCAGCAGCTGCTGCACCGTCGGCGGAATCGAAAATCATGATCAGTTTGCCAGTCTCGGTTTTATCGCCAACAGAGACTTTGATCTCTTTAACGATGCCAGCCTGAGGAGACGGGACTTCCATAGAGGCTTTGTCGCCTTCTACGGTGATCAGCGACTGTTCAGCTTCAACTTTGTCGCCCACTTTGACCAGGATCTCGGTGATTTCAACTTCATCAGCCCCGATGTCCGGTACATTGATTTCGATAGCCATTATTCTTTTACCTCTTACGCCAGACGCGGGTTAACTTTTTCTGCATCGATGTTGAATTTGGTGATTGCGTCCGCAACCACTTTCTTATCGATTTCGCCACGTTTAGCCAGTTCGCCCAGTGCTGCTACAACCACGTAAGAAGCATCAACTTCGAAGTGGTGACGCAGGTTTTCGCGGCTGTCAGAACGACCGAAGCCGTCAGTACCCAGAACGCGATAATCATCAGCTGGAACGTAAGTACGAACCTGCTCAGCGAACAGTTTCATATAGTCAGTAGACGCCACCGCTGGCGCGTCGTTCATCACCTGAGCGATGTACGGAACGCGTGGGGTTTCCATTGGGTGCAGCATGTTCCAGCGCTCACAATCCTGGCCATCACGCGCCAGTTCAGTGAAGGAAGTCACAGAGTACACATCGGAACCGACACCGTAGTCTTTCGCCAGGATCTGTGCTGCTTCACGAACGTGACGCAGGATAGAACCGGAGCCCAGCAGCTGAACTTTACCTTTGCTACCTTCGATGGTTTCGAGTTTATAGATACCTTTACGGATACCTTCCTCGGCACCTGCTGGCATTGCCGGCATGTGGTAGTTTTCGTTCAGGGTGGTGATGTAGTAGTAAATGTTCTCCTGCGCTTCACCGTACATGCGCTGCAGACCGTCATGCATGATGACTGCCACTTCGTACGCGTAAGACGGGTCGTAAGAGATACAGTTAGGGATAGTCAGAGACTGAATGTGGCTGTGACCATCTTCGTGCTGCAGACCTTCACCGTTCAGGGTCGTACGACCGGAAGTACCACCGATCAGGAAGCCGCGAGCCTGCTGGTCGCCTGCCTGCCAGCACAGGTCACCGATACGCTGGAACCCGAACATGGAGTAGTAAATGTAGAACGGGATCATCGGCAGGTTGTTGGTGCTGTAAGAGGTCGCAGCAGCCAGCCAGGATGCGCCTGCGCCCAGCTCGTTGATACCTTCCTGCAGGATCTGACCTTTCTCGTCTTCTTTGTAGTAAGCAACCTGCTCACGGTCCTGCGGGGTGTACTGCTGGCCGTTCGGGCTGTAGATACCGATCTGACGGAACAGACCTTCCATACCGAAAGTACGCGCTTCGTCGGCAATGATTGGCACCAGGCGATCTTTGATCGACTTGTTCTTCAGCATCACGTTCAGGGCACGAACGAAAGCGATAGTGGTAGAGATCTCTTTGTTCTGCTCTTCCAGCAGCTGAGAGAAGTCTTCCAGCGCTGGCAGTTCCAGCTTCTCGGTGAAGTTAGGCTGGCGAGCTGGCAGGTAGCCTTTCAGCGCCTGACGACGTTCGTGCAGGTACTTGTGCTCTTCAGAGCCTTCCGGGAAGGTGATGTAAGACAGGTTTTCTACCTGCTCATCGGTGACTGGAACGTTGAAACGGTCGCGGATATAACGCACGCCGTCCATGTTCATTTTCTTAACCTGGTGAGCGATGTTTTTACCTTCTGCGGTATCACCCATGCCGTAACCTTTGATGGTGTGGGCCAGGATTACAGTCGCTTTACCTTTGGTTTCACGCGCTTTTTTCAGTGCAGCGTAGATTTTCTTCGGATCGTGACCACCGCGGTTCAGGGCCCAGATCTGCTCATCAGTCCAGTCTGCAACCAGGGCTGCGGTTTCTGGATATTTGCCGAAGAAGTGCTCACGCACGTAGGCACCGTCTTTGGATTTGAAGGTCTGGTAGTCACCGTCAACGGTTTCGTTCATCAGCTGGATCAGTTTACCGCTGGTGTCTTTACGCAGCAGTTCGTCCCAACGGGAACCCCACATGACTTTGATCACGTTCCAGCCAGCACCTGCGAAGATGCCTTCCAGTTCGTTGATGATCTTGCCGTTACCGGTTACCGGACCATCCAGACGCTGCAGGTTACAGTTGATGATGAAGCACAGGTTGTCCAGCTTCTCACGGGTCGCGATGGTGATCGCGCCTTTGGATTCTGGCTCATCCATTTCGCCGTCGCCCAGGAAGGCGTATACGGTCTGCTCAGAGGTGTCTTTCAGACCACGGTGTTCCAGATACTTCAGGAATTTCGCCTGGTAGATCGCACCGATTGGGCCCAGACCCATTGATACGGTCGGGAACTGCCAGAATTCAGGCATCAGTTTAGGGTGCGGGTAAGAAGACAGACCTTTACCGTGAACTTCCTGACGGAAGTTGTTCATCTGCTCTTCAGTCAGACGACCTTCCAGGAATGCACGTGCATAGATGCCCGGAGAGATGTGGCCCTGGAAGTACACCAGATCGCCGCCGTCTTTCTCGTTCGCTGCACGGAAGAAGTGGTTGAAGCACACTTCGTAAACGGTCGCAGAAGACTGGAAGGACGCCATGTGGCCACCCAGCTCCAGGTCTTTCTTGGATGCGCGCAGAACGGTCATGATGGCGTTCCAGCGAATTGCAGAACGGATACGACGTTCCAGATCCAGATTGCCCGGGTATTCCGGTTCGTCTTCGACGGCAATCGTGTTTACGTAGTTGCTAGCCCCTGCACCTGAAGCAACCTTCACACCGCCTTTGCGGGCTTCAGAAAGCAGCTGATCAATCAGATACTGAGCGCGCTCAACACCTTCTTCACGGATGACCGATTCGATCGCCTGTAGCCAGTCGCGAGTTTCGATCGGATCCACGTCATTTTGGAGACGTTCTGACATGGGGGTATTCCTTATCTATCTAATACGTTGATTTGTCTGGAACCTGTCCCATTGTGCTCTTGGGCAAGAACACAATAAGACAGGTTCTGCGTTTAGTTGCCGCGCTCTAAAAGTACCTGGCGCTTAATCCTTTCGTTGCTGTATGCGGCGTAATGAACGTTCGCGACGCGATTGTTCACGGCTGCGGTCCAGCAAGATTTCCTCAATGAAAGCCAGATGGCGGTGCGACGCTTCGCGCGCCTGCTCCGGTTCCCCGGCCATTATCGCCTCGAATACTCGGGTGCGATGGTTGCTTACCAGTGGGAGCATGTCCCGACGGGCATACAACAATTCAAAATTTTGACGAACGTTCTGGGCCAGCATCGGCTCCATGCAGCGTAGCAGATGGAGGAGCACCACATTGTGTGCCGCTTCGGTGACGGCGATTTGATACTGGACGACGGCGCTGGACTCGGCGTCTAAATCGCCGGACTGCTGTGCCCGTTCAATGGCCTGATGCAGTTCGCGGATACGCACGCGATCTTCATCAGTGCTGCGAAGGGCGGCGTAATAGGCCGCAATACCTTCCAGCGCGTGACGGGTCTCAAGCAGGTCAAACTGGGATTCTGGGTGGTCAGAGAGAAGTTCTACCAGCGGATCGCTGAAGCTCTGCCACAGGCTGTTTTGCACAAAGGTTCCGCCGCCCTGGCGACGAAGCAGCAAGCCCTTTGCTTCGAGACGTTGAATCGCCTCACGCAGAGAAGGACGTGAAACGTCGAACTGTTTTGCCAGCTCGCGTTCTGGCGGAAGTTTCTCACCCGGGCGCAGAGTCCCTTCGAGGATTAAAAACTCCAGCTGCTGCTCAATCACATCAGATAGTTTTGGTTGGCGAATTTTGCTGTAGGCCATATTCCCTGTCTTACGCCTTTTTGCCCGGAGTCAATTGGTCTTACCAATTTCTATTTCGTATCGCTAAAGTAACAAAGTATTCACCTTCTGTCCATATTGGTTTTGATTGAAATCAGTAAACCCTGCACATTTTAACAACCTTACAGAAATAACGTTTCAGAAATGTAACTTTGCACAAATGAGTTGATTACCCCCAAAGAGGGAGTTTTAACCATAATGAAACGAGGGTTTTTGCAATCTGAAGCGATTCAACAAGGCAAATAATGAAAATTCGCCCACTTAAGGCGCATTTCTATTCTATAGGTTGGGAGAGGAACAACGAGCGGGCCGATTTACAAATGCTTTCTTTTTATTCAAGTCGTCATCACCCCTTCATAAAGCAGGTGCATTCGCAGGCACTTACCACTATTCTGGCGCTTACGGAAGTCTTCTCCGCTTTTTTCGGTCTCGTTAACCGTAAAGAAATAAATACAGAATATGGATTTTCATAATTACACACGCTCAGCGTGAACATAACAACCACACACGAGGTTTCAAATGGAAGCTCAACAGCACGGCGATCAGCTAAAGCGCGGGCTTAAAAACCGCCATATTCAGCTCATCGCACTGGGCGGTGCGATTGGTACCGGCCTGTTTCTGGGCAGCGCATCCGTTATCCAGTCTGCCGGTCCGGGCATTATTTTGGGTTACGCGATTGCGGGTTTCATTGCTTTTCTGATCATGCGCCAGCTGGGCGAAATGGTAGTGGAAGAGCCGGTCGCGGGCTCCTTCAGCCACTTTGCCTATAAATACTGGGGCAGCTTTGCCGGTTTCGCCTCGGGCTGGAACTACTGGGTGCTGTACGTTCTGGTTGCCATGGCCGAACTGACCGCCGTCGGGAAATACATTCAGTTCTGGTATCCCGAAATCCCAACCTGGGCTTCTGCTGCAGCCTTCTTCGTCATTATCAACGCCATTAACCTGACCAACGTTAAAGTGTTCGGGGAGATGGAGTTCTGGTTTGCCATCATCAAGGTCATTGCCGTGGTGGCGATGATTATCTTTGGCGGCTGGCTGCTGTTCAGCGGCAACGGCGGCCCGCAGGCCACGGTGCGCAACCTCTGGGAACAGGGTGGCTTCCTGCCTCACGGCATGACCGGCCTGGTGATGATGATGGCGATCATTATGTTCTCCTTTGGCGGACTGGAGCTGGTAGGGATCACTGCCGCTGAAGCCGACAACCCGGAGCAGAGCATCCCGAAAGCCACAAATCAGGTTATCTACCGTATTCTGATCTTCTATGTGGGCTCACTGGCCGTGCTGCTCTCCCTGCTGCCGTGGACGCGCGTCACCGCCGACACCAGCCCGTTTGTGCTGATCTTCCACGAGCTGGGCGACACCTTTGTCGCCAACGCCCTGAACATCGTGGTGCTGACCGCAGCGCTCTCCGTATACAACAGCTGCGTATACTGCAACAGCCGTATGCTGTTCGGCCTCGCCCAACAGGGCAACGCGCCGAAGATGCTGCTTAACGTTGATAAACGCGGCGTGCCGGTGAATACCATCATTGTTTCCGCCATCGTGACCGCCCTGTGCGTGCTGATTAACTACATGGCACCGGAATCGGCGTTTGGCCTGCTGATGGCGCTGGTGGTCTCTGCCCTGGTCATCAACTGGGCGATGATCAGCCTGGCGCACATCAAGTTCCGCCGCGCGAAACAGCAGCAGGGCGTCACCACGCGCTTCCCTGCCCTGCTCTATCCGCTGGGTAACTGGATCTGCCTGCTGTTCATGGCGGCCGTGCTGGTGATCATGCTGATCACGCCGGGTATGGCGATTTCCGTCTACCTGATCCCGGTCTGGATTGCGATCCTGGGCGTGGGCTATCTGTTCAGTCAGAAAAGCCGTAATGCCATGAAGGCACACTAAGCCTTTCTCCGCGGTACCTGCTTTTACGGGTACCGCGCGTTGTTACCTCCCTCACACTTTCGCGCCCACAGCGCATTTATCCATATCACCGCCCTGATACTGCAACGCATATATCCCTTCGCCAGCGAATAATTCTCTCCATACCGTAAACCGGAGAGCTGTCGATGGATAACAACACACTGTCAGTAAAAGAAAAGATCGGCTATGGGATGGGCGACGCCGGATGCAACATTATCTTTGGCGCCATCATGCTGTTTGTTAACTATTTTTATACGGATATTTTTGGCCTCGCCCCTGCGCTGGTCGGCGTGCTGCTGCTGTCTGTCCGCGTGATTGACGCCGTAACGGACCCGATCATGGGCGCGATTGCCGACCGTACCCGCAGCAAATATGGCCGGTTTCGTCCATGGCTGCTGTGGATCGCTTTCCCCTACGCGCTGTTCAGCATCCTGATGTTCACCACGCCAGAGTGGAGCTATAACAGCAAAGTTATCTATGCCTTTGTCACCTATTTCCTGCTGTCGCTGACCTATACCGCCATCAACATCCCCTACTGCTCGCTGGGCGGGGTGATCACTAACGACCCGAAAGAGCGCGTCGCCTGCCAGTCGTATCGCTTCGTGCTGGTCGGCATCGCCACGCTGCTGCTCTCATTAACGCTGCTGCCGATGGCCGACTGGTTTGGCGGGGACAACAAAGCCAAAGGCTACCAGATGGCGATGACCGTACTGGCGCTGATTGGCACCTGCATGTTCCTGTTCTGCTTCGCCACCGTGCGCGAGCGCGTGCGCCCGGCGGTGCAGACCAACGATGAGCTGAAAAACGATCTGAAAGACGTGTGGAAGAACGACCAGTGGGTACGCATTCTGCTGCTGACGCTCTGCAACGTCTGCCCCGGCTTTATCCGCATGGCGGCCACCATGTATTACGTTACCTGGGTGATGGGCCAGAGCACCCACTTCGCCACGCTGTTCATCAGCCTGGGCGTTGTTGGCATGATGCTCGGCAGCGTGCTGGCAAAAGTGCTGACCGACCGCTGGTGTAAGCTGAAGGTCTTCTTCTGGACCAATATCGTGCTGGCGATTTTCTCCTGCGCCTTTTATTTCTTCGACCCGAAAGCCACCGTCACCATCGTGGTGCTCTACGTCCTGCTGAACATCCTGCACCAGATCCCGTCTCCGCTGCACTGGTCACTGATGGCCGACGTGGACGACTACGGCGAGTGGAAAACCGGGAAGCGCATCACCGGCATCAGCTTCTCGGGCAACATCTTCTTCCTGAAGCTGGGGCTGGCGATTGCCGGGGCGATGGTCGGGTTCCTGCTCTCCTGGTACGGCTACGACGCGGGCGCGAAAGCGCAAAGCGCGGACGCCCTTAACGGGATCGTGCTGCTCTTTACCGTCATTCCCGGCATTGGATACTTAATTACTGCGGGCGTGGTACGTCTGCTGAAGGTGGATCGTGAAACCATGAAGCAGATCCAGGCCGATCTGGAGAAACGCCGCACCAACTACCGTGAACTGAACAACTATCAGGAACTGAAAGCCGCAGAGACAAAATAAGGAGAGCCAAATGCATCAGTGGCCAAACCCGTTTATCGAACAACGCGCCGATCCGTACATTTTACGCCATGAGGGGCAGTACTATTTTATCGCCTCCGTGCCGCAGTACGACAGGCTGGCGATCCGCCGCGCAGCGTCGCTGGAAGGCTTACGTCATGCCGAAGAAGTGGTGGTCTGGCGTAAACCCGACGCTGGCCCCATGAGCCAGCTGATATGGGCGCCGGAACTGCATCATATCGACGGAAAGTGGTACATCTATTTTGCCGCGACGCACACGCAGGCGCTCGATGCACTCGGGATGTTCCAGCACCGCATGTTTGCCATTGAATGTACCGACAGCGATCCGCTTACCGGCACGTGGGTGGAAAAAGGGCAAATCAAAACCCCGTTCGATACCTTTGCTCTGGACGCTACCACCTTTGTGCATCAGGGGAAACGCTGGTATCTGTGGGCGCAAAAGGCACCGGATATCACCGGGAACTCCAACCTTTATCTGTGCGAAATGGCGAACCCGTGGACGCTAAAAGGCGAGCCGGTGATGCTCAGCAAACCGGAGTATGACTGGGAGTGTCGCGGATTTTGGGTTAACGAAGGCCCGGCGGTGTTGGTTCACGGCGATAAGCTGTTTATCAGCTATTCCGCCAGCGCCACCGACGAGAACTACTGCATGGGACTGCTGTGGATAGACCTGAATGCCGATCCGCAAAACCCTGCAAACTGGCACAAATCCCCGCGTCCCGTATTCGTGACCAGCTACGAAAACCGCCAGTTCGGCCCGGGCCACAACAGCTTTACACAAACGCCGGAAGGGGAAGATGTGCTGGTGTATCACGCGCGAAACTACACCGAAATTGAGGGCGATCCGCTATACGATCCGAACCGTCATACCCGCCTGAAGCACGTCCGCTGGAATGAAAACGGGATGCCTGATTTCGGCATCCCGCCTGCGGATACGCTTTAGTCTTTGCGGCGCGCTGGCTTACACCAGCGTGCCGTAGATCGTCAGCAGCGCCACGATAACCACCACCACAAACGACGTTTTCTTCGCCATGGAGACAGCGGCTTTCGGTGTTTCAATCTTGTCGGTATGCGGCTCACGCGCCAGCGAGAACTGTGCCAGACGCGTTAACACCTGGTACTGCGACGTATGGCGGTCAGCAAGCGAAGCAAACCATGCGGGCAGCGCTTTCTCACCGTGTCCAATTAACGCGTACACCACGCCCACCAGACGCACCGGGAGCCAGTCGAGCACGTGCAGGATGGCATCGATGCCGGACAGCAAACGTTCATGCGGCGTCAGATAGCGGGCAAGCCAGGTCTGCCAGGCGCGCAGGAACGCATACCCCATCAGCAAGACCGGTCCCCACGGGCCGCCCACCACAAACCAGAACAGCGGCGCCAGGTAGTAGCGGAAGTTAATCCACAGCAGCGCGTTCTGCAGTTCGCGCAGAAACTCGCGCTCGTCGCAGTCCGGCGGCACGCCGTGGATCATCGTCAACTCGCTCGCCATGGCACCGCGCGCATGGGCATCGTCACGGGAGGCGGCTTTCAGGTAGGCGTGATAGTGCAAACGCACCTTGCCCGCACCAATGCACAGCACGCCGAGCAGGATCCACACCACCAGCAGCGGCACGTTGAAAAACAGTCCATGCAGCGCGCGCAGCAGCAGGAACGTAATGACCATCACTCCTGCCATCATCAGCAGCGTGCGCAGCATGGAAAAATGTTTGATACGGCGGAATAACACCTCCAGCCGGTGATCCAGATGCCAGTGCTCGCCGAGCTTGAACAGGCGTTCAGCGATGATAACCAGCAGCATGGTAAACAACGTCATGGTATCTCCTTATTCTGACGACGCGGTGAGCATGGCGCGGAACCGCAGCCAGTCGAATGCCGGGCCGGGATCGGTTTTTCTCGCCGGGGCAATATCACTGTGTCCCGTAATATTGTCGGCGATGGCCGGATAGAGTCCGATAAGCGTGCGGGTCACAGCCGCTAACTGTTGATACTGTGAATCGGTGTAGGGCGTGGTATCCGTGCCTTCCAGCTCGATCCCGATAGAAAAATCGTTGCACCGTTCGCGCCCGTGATACATCGACACCCCGGCATGCCAGGCGCGCTTATCAAATGGAACATACTGAACCACTTCACCATCGCGACGAATCAGGCAATGAGCCGACACGCGCAGATGCGCAATCTCAGCAAAGAAAGGATGGGCATCGGGATCTATCGTTCCCGTGAATAACGCATCGATCCACGGGCCGCCAAATTCCCCCGGCGGGAGACTAATATTATGAACCACCAGCAGTGTGGGCTTTTCATCCTCCGGGCGGCAGTCGTGGTGCGGCGAAGGCACATGCCGCGCATCCACCAGCCATCCGTTTTCTAACAACATGCTGGAACTCCTTATGTATGGTGCTGTTACTCGGTTCAGAGTAGCATGTTTCAATATTATGATTCGTTACCAATTTGGAGTTTTATCATGCCGCCTCGCCGCTACAACCCCGACCACCGACGTGAAGCGCTTCTGGAACGTATTAATATGGATATTCCGGCAAGCGTTGCCCATGCTTTGAAAGAAGACCTGGGCGGTGACGTCAATGCCGATAAAGATATTACCGCACAATTGTTGCCAAAAGAGACACGCTCCCACGCGGTCATTATCACCCGCGAAGAGGGTGTTTTTTGCGGCAAGCGCTGGGTTGAAGAGGTCTTTACCCAACTGGCGGGCGATGATGTGCAGGTAACATGGCACGTTGAAGATGGCGATAGCGTCACGCCCAATCAGCCGCTGTTCGAGCTGGACGGCCCCTCCCGCGTCTTGCTGACCGGCGAACGTACCGCGCTCAATTTTGTACAAACGCTCTCTGGCGTTGCCAGTGAAGTGCGCCGCTACGTTGACCTGCTGGCCGGCACCCGAACCCAGTTGCTGGATACCCGCAAAACGCTGCCGGGTCTGCGCACGGCGCTGAAGTACGCGGTGCTCTGCGGCGGCGGCGCAAACCATCGTCTGGGCCTGTCCGACGCTTTCCTGATTAAAGAGAACCACATTATTGCCTCGGGCTCCGTGCGCCAGGCGGTGGAGAAGGCCTTCTGGCTGCACCCGGACGTGCCGGTTGAAGTGGAAGTGGAAAACCTGGACGAGCTGGAGCAGGCGATTAAGGCCGGGGCCGATATCATCATGCTCGATAACTTCGAAACCGAGCAGATGCGCGAGGCGGTAAAACTGACCAACGGCCGGGCCCAGCTCGAAGTGTCCGGAAACGTCACCTTCGAAACAATCCGTGAATTTGCCGAAACCGGCGTGGATTACATCTCCGTCGGCGCGCTGACCAAGCACGTTCGCGCTCTCGACCTCTCGATGCGTTTTAAATAGTCATTCCTCTCCCCTCTCCGCCCGGAGAGGGGAATTTCAGCCCCGCTCGCAAATCCGCTGTTCTTCCCTGCAACGCGGCATAAATTCTCTGAATGCGCTCTCCCGTTCCTTTTTTTGCCCCTCGTTTCTGCCCTTTCGCGCTGACAGAGTAGCGCCACCTAACGTAAGGAGCAGATATGAACAGACAACACGGATTCACTCTCATTGAGCTGATGGTGGTCATCGGCATTATTGCGATTCTGAGCGCCATCGGCGTACCTGCCTATCAGAACTACCTGCGCAAAGCGGCGTTGACCGATATGCTGCAAACCTTCGTCCCCTACCGCACCGCCATCGAGCTTTGCGCGCTGGATCACGGGGGCGTGGAGAGTTGCGATGCCGGCAGCAACGGAATCCCTTCCCCCACCACGACACGCTACGTGTCGGGAATGAGCGTAGCGAAAGGGATCGTGACCTTAACAGGACAGGAAAGTCTTAACGGGCTGGAAGTGGTCATGACGCCGCAGTGGAACGACGCTAACGGTATGACGGGCTGGACGCGTCTCTGCAACATCAGCGCTGTTAGCGCCCTGAAGCAGGCCTGCGAAGACGTTTTCCGCTTCGACAATAACTGAGGAGCGGAAAATGAAGACCGATCAACTCGTGGCGCTTTGTCTTCGCCATCACGCACTGCTGCTTACCAGCGACAGTGAAATGGTCAGCATTGCCGTCGTGGGCAACCCCGCGGCTGAACTCATGGAGGCGCTGCGTTTCGCGACTCAGAAACGGATTGATATTGAGTGCTGGAGCGCTGAGCGCATGGAAAAACACCGGCAGCTCACGTCACAATCACATCTGCCCGGTGTTTCGCAAGCGCATTCAACGGTAGATATCCTCAACCACACGCTGCAGCAGGCAATCAACCAGCGCGCCTCTGATATTCATATCGAACCGATGGAGCACGCGTGCCAGATTCGTTTACGTATCGACGGCGTACTTTGCCCGCAGCCTCCGCTTGCGCCGGAACTGGCTAACCTGCTCAGCGCGCGTTTAAAAGTGCTGGGTAACCTGGATATTGCTGAGCGCCGTTTACCCCAGGACGGCCAGTTTACGATTGAGCTGGCCAACGAGCCGGTCTCGTTTCGGATCGCGACGCTTCCCTGCAGCGGCGGCGAGAAAATTGTGCTGCGTCTCCTGCAGCAGGTTCCGCAGGCCCTTGAGCCGAAAGCGCTTGGCATGAATGCTGAGCAGCTGGCCTGTTTTAATGCGGTTCTCCACCAGCCACAGGGGCTGATTCTGGTCACCGGGCCTACCGGCAGCGGCAAAACCGTGACGCTGTACAGCGCGCTGCAGTCGCGTAACACCCCTGACGTCAATATCTGCAGCGTCGAAGATCCTATTGAGATCCCCCTTGCCGGATTAAACCAGACGCAGATTAATCCCCGGGCGGGTTTAACCTTCCAGAGCGTGCTGCGGGCGCTGCTGCGTCAGGATCCCGACATCATAATGGTCGGCGAAATCCGTGACGGTGAAACGGCCGGGATTGCCATTAATGCTGCCCAGACCGGGCACCTGGTGCTGTCGACCCTGCATACCAACTCGACGACGGAAACGCTGGTTCGCCTGGAGCAGATGGGCGTCGCACGCTGGATGATTTCCTCCGCGCTGACGATGGTGATTGCCCAGCGACTGGTTCGACGTCTGTGTCCGTACTGCCGACAGAAAAGCGGGGAGCATGCGGACTTACCTCGCTCAGTATGGCCCAGACCGCTTCCACGCTGGCAGCCTACCGGCTGCGAGCGCTGTTACCACGGTTTTTATGGCCGCGTGGCCATTTTTGAAGTACTTGGGATCGACAATGCCCTGCGACAGGCCATTGCCAGCGGGGCGGGAACAGACGTCATCGAGGCGAGCGCCCGCCAGGCAGGGATGATTTCTC
The DNA here is from genome assembly GCF_020567405.1 of Enterobacter sp. TCD1-1. NCBI lineage: Bacteria > Pseudomonadati > Pseudomonadota > Gammaproteobacteria > Enterobacterales > Enterobacteriaceae > Enterobacter > Enterobacter sp. TCD1-1. Next base: position 100,670 of record NZ_JAJCXF010000003.1, read on the forward strand.
TTTTTGAACACGGCTGCATGGCCGTCGAACAGGGGCTAACCACGATTGAAGAGTTGCTGCGCGTCCTGGGAATGCCCAATGGCGGCTAATCAGCTCTGGCGCTGGCGTGCGCTCACCAAAGATGGAGAACCCCGAAGCGGGACACTCTGGGCCACGGACCGCAATGCGGCCTTCACCCGGCTAATGCGTAACGACCTCCATCCTCTGACGCTTACCCGATGCACGCAGCGGCGCCGCTGGCGGCAACACCACTGCGACGAGATGTTTCATCAGCTCGCCACGCTTCTGCAGGCTGGACTGACATTGTCCCACAGCCTGCAAATGCTGGCAGAACAGCATCCGTTAAAACCGTGGCAGGCGCTGCTGCAAAGCATTGCCGATGAGCTCAGTGAAGGATGCCCGTTTTCGGAGTCGCTAAAAAAGTGGCCAGCCGTTTTTAGCCCGCTGCATGTCTCGATGGTGAAGACCGGGGAGCTGACAGGGAAGCTGGAGGCGTGCTGTCGTCAGCTCGCGCAGCAACAAAAAGCGCAGCAGCAGCTCAGTGCAAAAGTGAAAAAAGCGCTCCGCTACCCGGCGATCGTCCTGACGCTGGCTGTAGTGGTTGTGCTGGCGATGGTCACCCTGGTCCTGCCCGAGTTTGCTGCGATCTACAAAACGTTTAATACCCCGCTTCCCGTGCTGACGCAGATGGTCATGGGAATGGCCGCCTTTATGCAGTCATATGCCCTCGCGTTGTTCGCCCTGCTACTAACCCCCTTTGCCGTCGCCTGGGCTCTGCGGCAGAACCCTCGCTGGCAGCAAATCCTGATGCAGACGCCCGTGATGGGCGCACTGGCAAAAGGCCAAAAGCTGGGACACATCTTTACCGTGCTGTCACTCACGCAACAGGCAGGCATCCCCTTTTTACAGGGTCTGGAGAGTGCAGAAGAAACCGTTGAGAGCCGGTACTGGCAAGGGATACTTCGCAACGTGCGGGAGGACATTGAAAAAGGTCTGCCCGTCTGGTCATCCTTTCAGAAGGCGGCATTGTTTACCCCGCTCTGTATTCAGCTTTTACGAACCGGTGAGATGTCAGGTGCGCTGGACATCATGCTGGCAAACCTTGCCCGTCATCACACGGAACAGACCTTTCAACGAGCAGATAACCTGGCGGCGCTTCTGGAGCCGCTGCTACTGATTGTGACGGGGGTCATTATCGGTACGCTGGTGGTGGCCATGTACCTGCCGATATTCCACCTGGGAGATGCGATGAGCGCGGGATAGTACAATAGGGCTGGCGCACGAGCATGCGCCAGCGAAAGCCATTACAGGCTATTGAATACGCGGTTTTCTTGTTCCTGAACGCGAATAAACGTCGTACGCTTTGTCAGCTCTTTCAGGCGGGATGCGCCCACGTAGGTGCAGGCAGAACGCAGGCCGCCGAGGATATCGCGTGCGGTGTTTTCAACCGGGCCGCGCAGAGGCAGCTTCACGGTTTTGCCTTCTGCCGCGCGGTATTTTGCCACGCCACCGACGTGACGGGTCATCGCAGACTCAGAGCTCATGCCGTAGAACAGCATAAATTTCTCGCCGTTCTCTTCAACGACGGTACCGCCGCTCTCTTCATGGCCTGCCAGCATACCGCCGAGCATCACGAAGTCCGCGCCACCACCGAAGGCCTTTGCTACATCCCCCGGCATGGTGCAACCGCCGTCGCTGATGATCTGGCCGCCCAGTCCGTGCGCCGCGTCGGCACATTCAATGATGGCAGAGAGCTGCGGATAACCGACGCCGGTTTTGACGCGTGTGGTGCATACGGAGCCCGGGCCAATGCCTACTTTCACGATATCGGCACCGGAGAGGATCAGTTCTTCACACATTTCACCGGTCACCACGTTGCCCGCGATGATGGTTTTCGTCGGCCAGGCCTCACGCGCCTTGCTGACGAACTGCACGAAGTGCTCGGAGTAACCGTTCGCCACATCAATACAAACGAAGTTCAGCGCCGGGTTAGCCTTCAGGATCTGTTTGGTCTTCTCGAAATCCGCATCGGAGGTGCCGGTGGAGACCATCACATGCTTCACCACATCAGCAGAGGCGGACGCAACAAACGCATCCCACTCTTCAGGGCTGTAATGTTTGTGCACGGCGGTGAGAATATCGAACTGTGCCAGCGCGGTTGCCATCTCAAAGGTTCCCACAGTATCCATGTTGGCAGCGATGATCGGCACGCCAGACCAGGTCTGACCGGAATGCTTAAAGGTGAATTGACGTTCGAGTTCAACGTCTGAGCGACTTTTCAGTGTAGAGCGTTTAGGGCGGATAAGAACGTCTTTGAAACCTAACTTCAGATCTTCTTCGATACGCATGTGCGGATTCCTGGGGTTAGAGGCAAATATGTTAAAAGCACAACTCCAGTGACGCTATCATACGCACTAATACCTGCTCCGCAAGACTGCGAAATTCTCTTTTTTTACGCTACAATCCTATAAATTTACCTGGTAAAAAGCCGGTAAACAGGGCTAAACAGTGACTGGCGCATCTGTGATTTTTAATCAACTGATTTTTATAATGAATAATTCCCAGGATTTTATTTAATGGGGTATATCGTTGCATTAACCGGCGGCATCGGTAGTGGCAAAAGTACCGTTGCGGACGCGTTTTCTCGTTTGGGTATCACGATTATCGATGCCGATATCATTGCCCGCCAGGTGGTAGAGCCCAATACACCCGCGCTAAAGGCCATCGCAGAACATTTTGGTCAGACAATTATCAATGACGATGGCACCCTGAATCGCCGCCAGCTTCGCGAATGCATTTTTTCCGATTCTGCGGAAAAAGTCTGGCTTAATGCCCTGCTCCACCCCATCATCCACCAGGAAACGCAGCGTCAGATCGCCGCGGCTCGCTCGCCCTATGTCTTGTGGGTGGTTCCGCTGCTGGTTGAAAATCAGCTGCAGAAGAAAGCCGACCGGGTGCTGGTGATTGATGTCACCCCCGAAACGCAAATCCAGAGAACCATGACGCGCGACCACGTCTCGCGAGAACATGCGGAACACATTCTTGCCGCTCAGGCCACGCGCGCTCAGCGCCTTGCCGTGGCGGATGATGTCATTGATAATAACGGCGCACCAGATGCCATTGCATCGGATGTTGCCCGTCTGCACGCGCAGTATCTGACGTTTGCCGCGCAGGCCGTTGCACAGGAAAAACCATAATGTCGACACACATCCTTTTTGAGCATCCGCTCAATGAAAAAATGCGTACCTGGCTGCGCATCGAATTCCTCATTCAGCAGCTTTCACAACATCTACCGGTTAACGATCACGCTACGGCGTTGCATTTCTTCCGCAATGTAGGCGATCTGCTGGATGTGATTGAACGCGGCGATGTCCGCACAGAATTGCTTAAAGAGCTGGAGCGCCAGCAGCGTAAGTTACAGGCATGGGCTGAGGTTCCGGGGGTGGATGTAAGCCGTATCGATTCCCTTCGCCAGCAGCTTAAAACCAGCAGCAGCATCCTGATGGCTGCACCGCGCGTCGGGCAGTTTTTGCGTGAGGACCGCCTGATTGGCCTGGTGCGCCAGCGCCTGAGCATCCCTGGCGGTTGCTGCAGCTTCGACCTGCCGACGCTGCATATGTGGCTCCATATGCCACAAGCCCAGCGTGACGCGCAGGTGAACAGTTGGCTGGCAAGCCTGGAGCCGATGCACCAGACGCTGTCGCTGATCCTCGATCTGATCCGTAACTCAGCGCCGTTCCGCAAGCAAACCAGCCTGAATGGTTTCTACCAGGACAACGGTGATGATGCCGATCTTCTGCGCCTGAATTTATCGCTTGGCGAACAGCTTTACCCGCAAATTTCCGGGCATAAGAGCCGCTTTGCGATTCGCTTTATGCCGCTGGACAGCGAAAATGGCACCGTGCCGGAACGCCTCGATTTTGAACTGGCCTGTTGTTAAGGAGTGCCGATGTCTGATGTCACCACCGTAAACTGCCCTACCTGTGGCAAAACCGTTGTCTGGGGCGAAGTGAGTCCGTTCCGCCCATTCTGCTGTAAACGCTGCCAGCTTATTGACCTGGGCGAATGGGCGGCGGAAGAGAAACGTATTCCGAGTAAAGGCGATCTCTCGGACAGCGACGACTGGAGTGAAAACCAGCAGTAATCTGTAAAGCCTGCTGGCGCGTCGCTTAGCAGGCCTTCGGTTGTTCGACTAACCGCAGGATCACAGGCTCATTAGCTGGCGGGAATTTTTCGGCATCACTTGCCTGAAGCGCCACCCAGTTACCCGGCTGCCCCTCTTTCCCCCAGGGTTCACCTTCCCAGTTTTCCACGAGCCAGAACCACAGCGTAATGTGTCTGTCCGGAAACTGGTATTCGAGCTTATCAAACAGCGTTGCGCCAAGCGGGGTGATCCCGACTTCTTCCTGAAGCTCGCGAACCAGCGCCGCTTCCGGCGTTTCACCGGCCTCAATTTTTCCGCCAGGAAACTCCCATTTGTTGGCCATATGGGCGTCGGCAGCACGCTGGGTGATAAAAATTTGGTTTTGCGGGTTACGAATAATCCCGACGGCAATTTGCAGTATTTTCATATTGTTACTTCCATAAAAAAGGCGCAGATGTCTGCGCCTTTTTGTTTTTTTATGAATTTAGCTCAGACGCCCGTGGCACGCCTTGTACTTTTTACCGGAGCCACATGGGCACGGATCGTTACGACCCACTTTACGATCGCCAGTCTGCGCGGCGATCGCCGCTGCAGCTTCGCTGTCGTCGGTCTGATGGCTCAGCTGTTGCATTTGTGCCAGACGCTCGGCTTCTTCACGACGCTGCTGCTCCATCGCTTCTACCTCTTCCGGCATACGCACCTGAACCTTGCTCAGAGTGCTGATCACTTCATACTTCAGCGACTCAAGCATAGAGGCAAACATGGAGAAGGACTCACGCTTGTATTCCTGCTTCGGATCTTTCTGCGCATAGCCACGCAGGTGGATACCCTGACGCAGGTAGTCCATCGCCGCCAGATGCTCTTTCCAGAGGGAATCCAGCGTCTGCAGCATCACGCCTTTTTCGAAGTGACGCATCATCTCAGCGCCAACAACCTCTTCCTTACGCTTGTAAACATCCAGCGCGGTTTCGTAGATACGCTCGCGCAGGGTCTCTTCGTGCAGCTCAGGCTCTTTATCCAGCCACTCTTTGATAGGCAGATCGAGGTCAAAGTCGTTTTTCAGACGTTCCTGCAGGCCTTCGATGTCCCACATCTCTTCCAGAGACTGAGGAGGAATATGCGCATCAATCGTGGCTTTAAACACATCTTCACGAATGCTGTTGATGGTTTCGCTCACATCGGATACGTCCAGCAGTTCGTTACGCTGGGTGTAGATCGCACGGCGCTGGTCGTTAGCCACGTCATCGTATTCCAGCAGTTGCTTACGAATATCGAAGTTGCGGCTTTCCACTTTACGCTGTGCGTTCGCGATCGCTTTGGTGACCCACGGGTGCTCAATGGCTTCGCCAGGTTTCATGCCCAGCTTACGCATCATGCCGGACACGCGGTCGGAGGCGAAAATACGCATCAGCGCATCTTCCATCGACAGGTAGAAGCGGGAAGAACCGGCATCACCCTGACGACCCGCACGACCACGCAGCTGGTTATCGATACGACGCGATTCGTGACGCTCGGTACCAATGATATGCAGACCGCCGGATGCCAGCACCGCGTCGTGACGCACCTGCCAGTCGGCCTTAATCTGCGCAATCTGTTCAGGCGTTGGGTTTTCCAGCTCAGCCACTTCGGCCTGCCAGCTACCGCCCAGCATAATATCGGTACCACGACCCGCCATGTTGGTGGCGATGGTTACCGCAGCCGGATAACCTGCCTGCGCAACAATGTCCGCTTCTTTGGCGTGGAATTTGGCGTTCAGTACGTTGTGTTTAATACCCGCTTTGGTCAGCTCGTGAGAAACCACTTCGGATTTTTCAATGGAGATGGTCCCCACCAGAACCGGCTGGCCTTTAGCAGTACGCTCGCGGATATCTTCGATGATCGCCTGAATTTTTTCCGCTTCGGTCATGTACACCAGGTCCGGCATATCCTTACGGATCATCGGACGGTTGGTTGGAACGACCACGGTATCCAGCTTGTAGATAGAGCTGAATTCAAACGCTTCGGTATCGGCAGTACCGGTCATGCCCGCCAGCTTCTCGTACAGACGGAAGTAGTTCTGGAAGGTGATAGACGCCAGCGTCTGGTTTTCGTTTTGAATATCCACGCCTTCTTTGGCTTCTACAGCCTGGTGCAGACCGTCAGACCAGCGACGCCCCTGCATGGTACGGCCGGTGTGCTCATCGACAATGATCACTTCGCCGTCTTTTACGATGTAGTCGACGTCACGGGTGAACAGCGCGTGGGCACGCAGCGCGGCGGTCACGTGGTGCATCAGCATGATGTTGCTCGGGGAGTACAGAGACTCGCCCTCTTCCATAATGCCTTCAGCAACCAGCAGCTCTTCAATTTTCACCAGACCACGTTCGGTCAGGTTCACCTGGCGCGCTTTTTCATCAACGGAGAAGTGGCCTTCACCCTGGAAGGTATCCGAGTCTTCTTTCTCCTGACGCAGCAGGTGTGGAATGATTTTGTCGACTTTACGATACATCTCGGAGCTGTCTTCAGCCGGGCCGGAGATGATAAGCGGAGTACGCGCTTCATCGATCAGGATGGAGTCCACCTCATCCACCAGCGCATAGTGCAGCTTACGCTGGACACGCTCTTCAGGGCTGAACGCCATGTTGTCACGCAGGTAGTCGAAGCCGTATTCGTTGTTGGTACCGTAGGTGATATCCGCGTTATACGCTTCACGCTTGGCTGGCGCAGGCAGGCCGGACATGTTGATACCGACGGTCATACCGAGGAATTCGAACAGTGGACGGTTGTTTTCGGCATCACGCTGCGCCAGATAGTCGTTGACGGTAACGACGTGAACGCCTTTACCGGTCAGCGCGTTCAGGTAAGCCGGCAGCGTTGCGGTCAGGGTTTTACCTTCACCGGTACGCATTTCCGCGATGCAGCGCTCGTTAAGCACCATACCGCCCAGCAGCTGAACGTCGAAGTGACGCATGCCGAACACGCGCTTACTTGCTTCACGCACGACAGCAAACGCTTCCGGGATCAGGCTTTCTAAGGTTTCACCTTTTTCCAGACGCGCACGGAATTCCGCCGTTTTCGCTTTCAGCTCATCATCAGAGAGCTTCTCCATCGCCGGTTCCATACCGTTGATGACGGCAACAGCTTTGCGCATACGGCGCAGGGTACGATCGTTACGACTACCAAAAACTTTAGTTAATAATTTGATTAGCATAATAAATTCTCAAACGCCCCATCATGGGCAGATAAATTAAGGTATTGAAAAAGTTAATTTAGCTGAGGCGTTGAGGCCCGGCTCGAATGCCGTGAACCTGGCTAATCCAGGTTGATACAGAGAATGAAACAGGAGGAACGAGCGCGCGTTGCGCCGTCTCGCGCACCATGACCGGCGGCTGGCTGTCCTGCGTAAGCAGAGCATTAAGCGTGTCCAGCAGGGCAAGATGCTGTGCCTGCACCGGCAGCGTCTCTTCCGCCACAGGCATTGCCTGGGGCGCCATCGCGAAGGAGAGATGGCGGATAACCGTGCGGATAGCGTGCTGGTGCCAGTAATCAACGGAGAAATTCGGGCGGCGGCTGGCTTCAAGCCACGCCAGGTTTGTAAAGTTAACCCGCGTGTTGAGATCGTGTTTGGTGGTAGAGGTCTTCGCTGGCGTCGCCGCTTCGGCACTGTTGCTGAGCGCAGGCAAGCCGAGACTCGCCGCGACCATCCCTAATAAGAGATGCGGCCAGAAGTAACGTCTGCCAAATTGTCGCCAGCGCGTCAGTATTCCGCTCACTTGCTCCACCACATAAGCCAGCCTGTAACAGGCTACTTTTAAGTTATTTTTTTAAGCGCCCAGATATTACCACTAAAGCCAATGCACATCAGCAGGAATGAGGTGCCACCGCGGGGAAAAACGGTCAAGAATGCAGCTAACGCACGCATTTTCTGCGCAAGACAAACAAGAGATAACGCTGGGGCAAACGAAGAAGGGCAAAAATAAAAACGACTGGTCTTCCTGGTCGGAGAGAGTACCAGGTTAACCAGTCGATTTTTTACGAAACGGCGTGAACCGTTACGCCAGAACCATGTTTGGCGCTTTGAAAGCCAGCGGCAGTTCTGCTTCGTCTTCGAAGGTCACATATTCCCAGGCTTCCTGTTTTGCCAGGACGGCCTGCAACAGTTTGTTGTTCAGCGCATGACCGGATTTGAACGCGGTAAATGCACCAATGATATTGTGACCACACATAAACAGGTCGCCGATAGCGTCCAGCATTTTGTGACGAACGAATTCATCTTCGAAACGCAGGCCGTCTTCGTTCAGTACGCGATAATCGTCAACAACGATGGCACAATCGAAGCTGCCGCCCAGGCACAGGCCGCGGGACTGCAGATATTCGATATCACGCATGAAGCCAAACGTACGGGCTCGGCTGATCTGGCGCATAAACGCATCAGCAGAGAAGTTCATCGCGTAGCGCTGGGTACTGGAATCAATCGCCGGATGGTTAAAGTCGATGGTAAAGTCCAACGAGAAACCATTGTACGGTTTAAATTCAGCCCACTTGTCGCCATCTTCGACGCGAACGGTCTCTTTAATGCGAACAAATTTCTTCGCGCAGTTCAGTTCTTCGATGCCAGCATCCAGCAACAGATAGACGAACGGTGCAGCACTGCCATCCATAATCGGGATTTCTGGCGCATCGACTTCAACAATAATGTTGTCGATACCCAGCCCCGCCAGGGCGGCGTTCAGGTGCTCTACGGTAGAAATCCGCACGTCATGCTCGTTCACCAGACAAGTACAGAGCATAGTATCACGCACAGATTTGGCATCGGCCGGAAAATCTACCGGTGGATTCAAGTCGGTGCGACGATAGATGACCCCGGTATTGGCCGGCGCAGGGCGTAACGTCAGCGTGACTTTCTTGCCGGTATGTAAACCGACACCCGTCGCCTGAACGATACGTTTAAGTGTCCTTTGTTTGATCATCGTATAATCTCGCCAAATTAACTATCCAACCGAGAGTGTATATCACTAACGGTGGGCCAGTTTAGCACAAAGAGCGCAAATCCCCTAATTCCAGCCAATTCTTAATCAGCTTGCTTACGCAGGAACGCCGGGATATCCAGATAATCTGGCTCTTTCGCCGTTTGCGGCGTTGGGTCGTTCACCACTTTCGCGGCCGGTTTCTGCTCCTGAGTCAGCGGAGACATACCGTGCTGCTGGTAACGATCCATTACCGGTTGCTGAGTCTGCTTGTTGGTCACTAAGGTGATCTCAGGACGCTTGTCCATACCGATACCGGTCGCAACAACGGTAACACGCAGCTCGTCGTTCATTTCAGGGTCAAGCGAAGTACCGATTACCACGGTAGCGTTGTCAGAGGCGAACGCACGGATAGTGTTACCCACGGTTTCGAACTCATCCAGACGCAGGTCAAAGCCAGCGGTAATGTTGACCAGCACGCCGCGCGCACCAGACAGATCGATATCTTCCAGCAGTGGAGAAGAGATGGCCATTTCAGCCGCTTCTTCTGCACGGTCTTCGCCGCTCGCCACGCCAGAGCCCATCATCGCGTAGCCCATTTCGGACATCACGGTGCGAACGTCTGCAAAGTCAACGTTCATCAGGCCTGGACGGGTAATCAGTTCAGCGATACCCTGAACCGCGCCTTTCAGCACGTCGTTTGCTGCACCGAAGGCGTCCAGCAGGGAGATACCGCGACCCAGAACCTTCAACAGCTTGTCGTTCGGGATGGTGATCAGCGAGTCAACGTGCTTGGACAGCTCGGTGATACCCTGCTCCGCAAAGGCCATACGCTTCTTGCCTTCAAAATTGAAAGGCTTGGTCACGACAGCAACGGTCAGGATACCTAAATCTTTAGCCACTTCAGCTACAACAGGTGCTGCGCCGGTACCGGTACCGCCACCCATACCTGCTGCAATGAAGACCATGTCCGCACCTTCCAGTGCAGCGCGCAGGGCTTCACGATCTTCTTCAGCCGCATTGCGGCCCACTTCCGGGTTAGCCCCTGCTCCCAGCCCTTTGGTGATACCACCGCCGATCTGGATAGTCTGGCCTACTGCCGTCTTACGCAGTGCCTGTGCATCGGTGTTAACTGCAAAGAATTCAACACCTTCAATGCGTTCACGCACCATATGCTCTACGGCGTTACCGCCGCCGCCACCGACGCCGATGACTTTAATCACCGCGTCGTTGGTCAGTTCCATAGGTTCAAACATAATTTCTCTCTCCGTTGTGCCTGTCGCCCGAGACCGCTAATTCTCTCCGGTCTCTTAAAAAAATTAAAACTCTTTTCGCAACCAGTTGTTCAGTCGTTTGACCCACGACCCCACTGAGACGCGTTTTTCCACTTCCGCTTCACCACTGAGATGAGATTCCTTCCCGTAGTGGAGCAGGCCCACAGCCGTTGAATAATACGGCTCCTGAGCATAATCCGTTAAACCGGTGATATTCAGCGGCGCACCAATACGCACCTGCGTATGGAACACGCGCTGTGCACAGGCCGCAAGACCTTCAATTTGCGCTGCACCGCCGGTTAATACAATCCCCGCCGCAAGATGATGTTTAACACCCTGCTGACGAAGCTGTTCCTGTAACTGTAAAATTTCTTCGTTGACCAGGTTGAGCAGCTCGGTATAGCGCGGCTCGATCACCTCTGCCAACGTCTGGCGCTGCAGGCTGCGCGGTGGACGGCCACCGACGCTTGGCACTTCAACGCTCTCATCTTTGCCAACAATAGAGCCCAGCGCACAGCCGTGGCGCACTTTAATCGCTTCTGCATCGCTCGGTGGCGTACCAAAAGCGTAAGCAATATCGCTGGTCACGACGTTCCCTGCGTACGGGATCACTTTGGTGTGGCGCAACGCACCGCCGGTATACACGGCCATGTCCATTGTACCACCACCAATATCGACCACACAGACACCCAGTTCACGTTCATCTTCGGTCAGCACGGAATAACTTGCCGCCAGACCGGCGAAAATAAGTTGGTCAACTTTCAGGCCACAACGTTCAACGGCTTTTACAATGTTCTTCGCCATATCGTTGTGACATGTGATCAGGTGCACTTTTGCCTGCATACGAACGCCTGACAGACCGACCGGGTTCTTGATCCCTTCCTGGTAGTCAATCGCATATTCCTGCGGGATCACGTGCAACACGCGATGCTCATCGCGGACACGCACGGATTTCGCCGTATGCACAACGTTTTCAACGTCTTCCTGCGTCACTTCTTCTTCGGAAATCGGCACCATGCCGATTTCGTTCTGGCAGCTAATGTGCTTACCAGAGAGGGCCAGATAGACAGAAGAAATCTGGCAATCTGCCATCAATTCAGCCTGATCGATGGCGCGCTGGACGCACTTCACCACCGATTCAAGATCGTTTACCCCACCTTTATCCATACCACGGGACGGGCAACTGCCCACGCCAATGATATTGACCATACCGTCGGGCAGAACTTCCCCTACTAAAGCGGCAACCTTCGCGGTGCCAATCTCCAGTCCAACTACCAGTTTTCTGTCCGTCGCCTTGATCATTGTTGTTCTGCCTGTACCTGTGCCTGATTCTGTTGCTGATTAGGTTCCTCGACCGGAGCCGGTACCCAACCGACTGCTGCGCCTGAGTCATAGCGCAAATCAACGTAGCTTATCCGTTTGCCGTCAGTCTGTGCCTGCTGCTGTAAAACCGGGTAAAGTTCGACAAAACGCGCCAGACGCTTCATGGTGTCCCCGCGCCCCAGGTTGAGCTTAATGCCGTTCGTTAACGTAAGCTGCCAGGAACGGCGCGCCGTCATGGCAGCATCTTTTAACGTAAACCTGTCCTTCGCCAGCACCTGACCCATTTCACGAAAACCCTGTAACACTTCGTTTTCGCTGCCTTCAGGGCCATACAACATCGGTAAATTTTGCTTGTTGACACGATCGGCCGGGACGCTGAAGGAATTTCCGTCGACGTCAACCATGTGCTGATCATTCCAACGCGCAATGGGCACATATTCAACCAGATGAATCTTCAATTCATCAGGCCATTGCTTTCTTACGCTCGCCTGTTTTATCCATGGCAGACGTTCAATCTGGCTCTGGATAATATTGACGTCCTGAGTCATAAAGGTGCCAGGCGAGCCCAGTGCCAGTATTGACTGGCGAATATCGTCGTTACGCGTGTAGTGACGCTCACCGGTGACCACCAGCTTAGAAAGTGGCAACCGCTGCGCATCTTCCATCCAGCCCAGGACCATCCAGCCGCTGATAAACACGGTGCACAGCACCCCGAGCAGGAAAATGATGCCTGCAAGACGCGTTCCATTACTGCGGCGTGAAGAGGTGTATTCTTCCTCGTCATCGCGGTTGCGCGTGTTCAATGCAGCCTGAGACATATCAGCCCGCCTGGTCCAGAATGCGTACGACTAACTGCGAGAAGCTCATCCCCGCCTGACGCGCGGCCATCGGCACAAGGCTGTGGCTGGTCATTCCCGGAGAGGTATTGGCTTCCAGCAGATAAAATTGTCCATCCCGGTCCTGCATCACGTCGATGCGCCCCCAGCCCTGGCAACCCAGAACATGCCAGGCTTTAAGCACCAGGGACTGTAATTCGGCTTCACGCTCAGCTTCAAGACCACTTGGGCAGAAATATTGCGTCTCATCAGAGAGATACTTCGCCTCATAATCATAGAAGACTCCAGCGGGTTGGATACGGATTGACGGTAAAATTTCTTCGCCAAGCATCGCGACGGTAAATTCCGGCCCGCTAAGCCATTTTTCTACCAGAACTTCATCATCATGTTGAAATGCCAGCGCTAAAGCGGATGCTAAATCGTCAGCTTTGTCGACTTTGGACATTCCCACGCTGGAGCCTTCCCGGCTGGGCTTTACAATAACCGGTAAGCCCAGTTCAGCAATGCGTGCATTAACGCTATCCGACAGGCCCAATTCAAATTCGCGTCGCGTCAGCGCTACCCATGGTGCGACAGGTAACCCTGCGCCCTGCCACAGCAGCTTGCTGCGCAGTTTATCCATAGAGATAGCGGAAGCCATCACGCCGCTGCCGGTGTACGGCAGGCCGATCAGATCCAGAAGCCCCTGCAGGGTACCGTCTTCACCGCCACGACCGTGTAAAGCGATAAAAACTTTATCGAAGCCCATGGCTTTTAACTGCGTCACGTCGACCTCTTTTGGGTCAACCAGGTGCGCATTGACGCCACCTTCACGCAGGCCCGCCAGTACAGCCGCGCCGGAATTCAGGGAAACCTCGCGCTCGGCGGAGGTGCCGCCAGACAGGACAGCAATCTTATCAGCCATGATGCTCATCCTCTTGGTTTTGCGGCTTCAGTTTGATTTCAGCTAAGGTACGGGCGATTTTGCCGATATTTCCCGCACCCTGAATCAGAATCAAATCGTTACCTGTCAGGACCGGTGCCAGAATTTCCGCCACCTGGGCAGGGTCAGAAACCAGAATAGGGTCAACCTTACCGCGTCCACGAATGGTGCGACACAGAGAACGGCTGTCTGCGCCAGGAATCGGCGTCTCGCCTGCGGCGTATACATCCAGCATTAGCAGGGTGTCTACCTGCGACAGGACGCTGGCGAAATCGTCATACAGATCGCGCGTACGCGTGAAACGGTGCGGCTGGAACACCATCACCAGATTCTTATCCGGCCAGCCCGCACGTGCGGCTTTAATGGTGGCGTCCACTTCGGTTGGATGATGACCGTAGTCGTCCACCAGCATCGCCGTACCAGCTTTACCGTTCACCGGATCCAGCGGGAATTCACCGAGGAAGTCGAAACGACGACCGGTGCCCTGGAAACTTTCCAGCGCGCGCAGGATCGCATCATCATCAATGCCTTCTTCCGTCGCGACGGCCACTGCCGCTGCGGCATTGAGCGCGTTATGGCGCCCTGGCGCATTCAGCGTCACGTGCAGCAGCTCTTTGTCCTGACGCGCCAGCGTGAAGTGCCCCTGCGCGCCAATCTGTTTGTACTCTTCCACGCGGACGTCAGCGTCTTCACTGAAACCGTAGGTGGTGATTTGACGACCCACGCGCGGCAGCAGCTCGCGGATCACCGGATCGTCTACGCACATCACCGCGCGCCCGTAGAACGGCAGGTTGTGCAGGAAGTTGATAAAGGTCTGCTTTAAGTTCTCGAAGTCACCCTGGTAGGTATCCATATGGTCCGCTTCGATGTTGGTGACAATCGCCACCATCGGCTGCAGGTGCAGGAACGACGCGTCGCTCTCATCCGCTTCAGCAATCAGATAACGACTGTGTCCCAGACGCGCATGCACGCCCGCGGCTTTGACCAGGCCGCCGTTGACAAACGTCGGGTCGAGACCCGCTTCTGCATAAATACTGGAGACCATCGCCGTGGTGGTGGTTTTACCGTGGGTCCCGGCAATGGCAATGCCGTGGCGAAAACGCATCAGTTCCGCCAGCATTTCTGCACGGCGGATCACCGGAATGCGCGCGTCATGCGCGGCAACGATTTCCGGGTTGTCAGAGGAGATAGCGCTCGATACCACCACCACGCTCGCATCGCGCACGTTTTCCGGGCGATGGTTAAAATAGATAGTCGCCCCAAGCGACGCCAGCTGCTGCGTTACAGGGTTTGGCGCCAGGTCAGACCCGCTGATCTGATAGCCTTCGTTAGCTAACACTTCGGCAATACCGCCCATGCCAGCACCACCGATGCCAACAAAGTGAATGTGCCGGACGCGACGCATCTCGGGCACGATTGAACGCAGTTTTGCCAGTTGTTGTGTATTCATTCTCTAAACGCCATCGACTACTTAAAATTCGTGCCGCGCTTCACGCGCTGCGAGGGTTAAGCCTGAGCTGCCAGGCTCACTTCTTTTGCCACCCGTTCCGTCGCATCAGGGATAGCCGCCGCGCGCGCGCGTTCAGCCATCTCAAGCAATACGTCTCTGTTCCAGCCCGCCAGGGTGGTGGCGACCGCGTCGGCGGTAAATTGTGGCTGCTCAAAAATTTTCGCCGCACCGGCTTTCTCAAGCGGCAGGGCATTCCAGTACTGCTGTCTGTCTTTGTGCTGGAAAGGCACAAACAGAGCCGGTAGCCCCGCGGCAGCGATTTCGCTTACCGTTAAGGCGCCAGAACGACAGACCACGACATCGGCCCAGGCATAGGCTGCCGCCATGTCGTCGATAAATTCCGTCACGTTATGCTGCGGCTGCCCCGCCTCGGCGTAAGCCTGCTCAACGGTCTGCTGAGCACCTTTTCCACTCTGGTGCCAGATGGTGACGGTATCACCCAGCTTTGCGGCAACCTGCGGCATCGTCTGGTTTAAAATACGTGCGCCCTGAGAGCCGCCGACGACCAGCACACGCACCGGCCCTTCACGGCCCGCCAGACGAGCCTCCGGCAGCGGCAGTGCCAGTACGTCCACGCGCACCGGGTTTCCCACCACGTCCGCTTTCGGGAACGCGCCAGGAAATGCCTGCATGACTTTGGTGGCGATTTTCGCCAGCCATTTGTTGGTCAGACCCGCAATACCGTTCTGCTCATGCAGCACGACGGGAATACCTAACGACCACGCGGCTAACCCACCTGGACCCGAGACATAGCCGCCCATGCCCAGCACCACATCGGGCTTAAAGCGCTTCATGATGGTGCGCGCCTGACGCCAGGCGTTAAAAATGCGCACCGGTGCCAGCAGCATTGCCTTGAGGCCTTTGCCCCGAAGGCCGGAAATACGAATAAAGTCGATCTCAATACCGTGTTTCGGTACCAGGTCGGCCTCCATGCGGTCTGCGGTTCCCAGCCAGCGTACCTGCCAGCCCTGATCCATTAAATGGTGCGCAACCGCCAGTCCCGGGAACACATGTCCGCCGGTACCGCCTGCCATCACCATTAACCGCTTCGGTTGATTCATCGTGAACCTCGTGTAAACGCCTGGGCTTTTTCCAGACGCGTCTCATAATCTATGCGCAACAACAGCATGATGGCCGTCGACATAATCAACAGACTGGAACCACCATAACTGATCAACGGCAACGTCAGACCTTTGGTCGGCAGCATACCTGCTGCGGCCCCGACGTTAACCAATGCCTGGAAGCTAAACCAGATACCAATTGAGCAGGCCAGGAAGCCTGAGAAACGGTGATCGATCTCCAGCGCTTTCCGGCCGATGGACATGGCGCGGAAAGCGACGAAGAATACCATTAATAGCGCTAATACCACACCGATATAACCCAGTTCTTCCGCAATAATGGAGAAGATGAAGTCAGTATGCGCTTCCGGTAAATACTCCAGTTTCTGTACCGAGTTACCCAGCCCCTGCCCCCAGAGCTCACCGCGCCCAAAGGCCATGAGTGACTGCGTCAGCTGATAGCCGCTGCCGAACGGGTCTTCCCACGGGTTCCAGAACGAGGTCACGCGGCGAATACGGTAAGGTTCGGCGAGGATCAGCAGCACAACCGCTGAAATCCCCATCCCGATAATGGCGATGAACTGCCACAGCTTTGCGCCCGCCAGGAACAGCATGGCCAGCGTGGTGACAAACAGTACCACCACGGTACCGAGGTCAGGCTGCGCCAGCAGTAATACCGCCAGCACCAGAATCACGCCCATCGGTTTTAAGAAGCCGCGCAGGTTATTACGCACTTCATCTACCTTACGCACCAG
This sequence comes from Enterobacter sp. TCD1-1, assembly GCF_020567405.1. NCBI lineage: Bacteria > Pseudomonadati > Pseudomonadota > Gammaproteobacteria > Enterobacterales > Enterobacteriaceae > Enterobacter > Enterobacter sp. TCD1-1. The sequence continues at coordinate 117,438 of NZ_JAJCXF010000003.1, forward strand.
GTAGTTCGCCAGGTAGCAGAACAGGGAGAGCTTGGTAAATTCCGCAGGCTGAATACGAAGCGGGCCAAAGGCGATCCAGCGTGATGCCCCGTTTACGGAGCTCCCCACCACCAGGACGATCAGCAGCATAATGATCGACGCGATCAGCATCGCCGTACTGTGTCGCTGCCAGAACTCCATCGGCAGACGCAAGGTCACCAGCGCCAGGCAGAATGCCAGGATAATGTACAGACCATCACGCTTGGCAAACAGGAAAGGATCGTTCGCCAGACGCTGCCCGACGGGCATTGACGCTGACGTCACCATAATAAAGCCGACCGCCGCGAGCCCCATCGTGAGCCAGAACAGCGTGCGGTCATACATGATCAGGCTGTCGTTATCTTTTTGACGAGAGCCCATCACCCAGCCTTTGAGTGCCGCAAACAACCACACCAGGATCCCAAATCCTGGCAGGCGCGGCATTTTCAGGCGAGGGAGAGATAAACGCATCAGCCTAACTCCTTCGCCAGGCGGGTAAAGACATCACCACGCTGTTCGAAATTCTTGAATTGATCGAGGCTGGCACAGGCCGGAGAGAGCAGCACCATATCACCCGGCTTCACGCGAGGGGCAATCAGCCGCATCGCCTGTTCCATGGTTTCGGTTTGCTCGGCGACCTCAGGGCGCAGTGCAGCCAGCTCGCTGCCGTCACGGCCGAAGCAGTACAGACGGACGTTATCGCCGGAGAGATACGGCTTCAGGGACGAGAAATCCGCTGATTTACCGTCGCCGCCCAGCAGCAGATGCAGGGTACCGTCAACGTGCAGGCCGTTCAGCGCGGCCTCCGTGCTGCCCACGTTGGTGGCTTTGGAGTCGTTGATCCAGCGCACGCCGTTGTGCTCCAGCGCCAGCTGGAAACGGTGTGCCAGGCCGGAAAACGTGGTTAACGCTTTCAGGCTTGAGGAGCGCGGCAGCCCCACTGCGTCCGCCAGCGCCAGCGCCGCCAGCGCATTGGTATAGTTGTGCTGCCCAGAGAGCTTCATCTCTTTCACGTTCAGCACTTTCTCACCTTTCACGCGCAGCCAGGTTTCCCCCAGCTGGCGGTTCAGATGATAATCACCCATGGTGATGCCAAAACTAATGCAGCGGTCGTCTGCGCCACGCACCGGCATGGTCAGCGCATCATCGGCGTTCACTACGCAGACTTTGGCATTCTCATAAACGCGCAGCTTGGCAGCACGGTACTGCTGCAGACCAAAGGGATATCTGTCCATGTGATCTTCAGTCACGTTGAGGATCGTCGCAGCGGCAGCATGCAGGCTGGAGGTCGTTTCCAGCTGGAAGCTGGAAAGCTCGAGAACATACAGTTCACAGCCTTTGTCCAGCAGCATCAGAGCAGGCAAACCAATATTACCGCCAACGCCGACGTTCATGCCCGCCGCTTTTGCCATTTCCCCCACCAGGGTGGTGACGGTGCTTTTACCGTTAGAACCGGTAATCGCGATAACGGGCGCCTGCGCTTCGCGGCAGAACAGCTCGATATCGCCGACAATCTCAACGCCTGCATCTGCGGCAGCGCTCAGGGAAGGATGCGCCAGCGCCATACCCGGGCTGGCGACAATCAGATCGGCTGCCAGCAGCCAGTCATCATTCAGACCACCAAGGTGGCGTTCAACCTGTTCCGGCAGTTTATCCAGACCTGGCGGAGAGACACGCGTATCCATCACGCGCGGCGTCACGCCACGTGCGAGGAAAAAGTCCACGCAGGAAAGGCCCGTGAGGCCTAACCCGATGATAACGACTTTTTTGCCCTGGTAATCTGCCATGATTAACGTACCTTCAGCGTTGCCAGGCCAATCAGCACCAGCATCAGCGAAATAATCCAGAAGCGCACAATGACGCGCGGCTCCGGCCAGCCTTTCAGTTCATAGTGGTGGTGAATCGGCGCCATACGGAAGATGCGCTGACCGCGCAGCTTGAAGGAGCCGACCTGCAAAATCACCGACAGCGTCTCAACCACAAACACGCCGCCCATGATCACCAGCAGGAACTCCTGACGCAGCAGCACGGCAATAATGCCCAGCGCGCCGCCTAACGCCAGTGAACCGACGTCACCCATAAAGACCTGAGCCGGATAGGTGTTGAACCACAGGAAGCCCAGCCCCGCGCCGACAATCGCCGTACAGACGATCACCAGTTCACCCGCGTGGCGCAGATAAGGGATGTGCAGGTAGTTCGCGAAATTCATGTTACCGGTCGCCCAGGCCACCAGCGCAAAACCGGCCGCCACGAAGACGGTTGGCATAATCGCCAGGCCATCCAGACCGTCGGTCAGGTTAACGGCGTTACCGGTGCCGACAATCACAAAGTACGCCAGCAGAATGTAGAACAGACCCAACTGCGGCATCACGTCTTTAAAGAACGGCACGACCAGCTCGGTCGCTGGCGTGTCTTTCCCGGCAAGATACAGTGCGAAGGCCACGCCCAGCGCGATCACCGACATCCAGAAGTACTTCCAGCGGGCAATCAGGCCCTTGGTATCTTTGCGGACGACTTTGCGGTAATCATCGACGAAACCAATGATCCCGTAACCCACCAGAACCGTCAGCACACACCAGACGTACGGGTTGGACGGGTACGCCCACAGCAGTACGGAAACGACGATGGCAGTCAGGATCATGATCCCGCCCATGGTCGGGGTACCGCGCTTGCTGAAGTGCGATTCCGGGCCGTCGTTACGCACAACCTGGCCGAAAGAGAGCTTTTGCAGACGGGCAATCATGCGCGGGCCCATCCACAACGAGATGAACAGCGCAGTCAGCAGGCTGACGATGGCGCGAAACGTCAGATAGGAAAAGACGTTAAAGCCTGAATAATATTTGACCAAATGTTCGGCCAGCCAAACTAACATGTCCCGTTCTCCTGTAATGCGTGCACAACCTCTTCCATGGCGGCACTACGTGAACCTTTCACTAACACTGTCACAATTTGTTTTTCTGTCATTAATGCCTTAAGGCGCTCAATCAACGCGGCTTTATCGGCAAAATGCTCGCCAACGCCGCTGGCCTGGCTAATCGCCTGGCTCAGTTTTCCTGCGCTCAGTACACAGTCCAGCCCCGCCGCTTTCGCCGCTTCACCGACCTGGGTATGACAGGCTTCGCTTTCGTCGCCCAGCTCTGCCATGTCGCCAACCACCATGATGCGGAAGCCCGGCATTTCAGATAACACCTGCACCGCCGCCGTCATCGAGCCAACGTTCGCGTTATAGGAGTCATCCAGCAGCAGCTTGTTTTCCGAAAGCTGAATCGGGAACAGGCGTCCCGGCACGGCTTTCAGGTTCGCCAGCCCGGCTTTGATCGCCTCATGTGAAGCGCCTACCGCCGTTGCCAGCGCCGCCGCCGCAAGGGCATTGGCGATGTTATGGCGACCCGGCAGCGGCAGCAGCACCTCCACGCCACCCGTTGGGGTGGTGAGGGTGAACTCGGTGCCGTGCGACGTCACATGGATATTGGTCGCTGTAAAATCACTGTTGGCCGCATTCGGCGAGAAGCGCCAGGTTTTACGCGCACAAATGATGCTCTGCCAGTTCAGCCAGTCGTTGTTATCGGCGTTCAGAATGGCGATACCGTTTTCCGGCAGGCCGGTGTAAATCTCGCCTTTCGCTTTCGCCACGCCTTCCAGCGATCCAAAGCCTTCCAGGTGCGCAGCCGCGAGGTTATTCACCAGCGCTGCTTCAGGTCGAGTCAGGCTCACGGTCCAGGCGATTTCACCCTGGTGGTTTGCACCTAACTCGATCACCGCATACTCGTGCTCTTTGGTCAGGCGAAGCAATGTCATCGGCACGCCGATGTCATTATTGAGGTTGCCCGCGGTATAAAGCGTATTGCCGCACTGGCTGAGGATCGCCGCCGTCATCTCTTTCACTGACGTTTTGCCTGAGGATCCGGTCAGGGCCACGACGCGAGCCGGCACCTGCTGACGAACCCAGGCCGCCAGCTCACCGAACGCGAGACGCGTATCTTTCACCACAACCTGCGGCAGATCGATATCAAGCTTGCGGCTGACCAGCAGCGCACCGGCGCCGTTATCTTTGGCCTGTTCAGCAAAATCATGCGCGTCAAAACGCTCGCCTTTCAGCGCCACGAACAGACAGCCAGTGGTGACTTTGCGGGTGTCCGTCGTCACGGCATCAATGGTCAGGTCTTGCCCGTGCAGGTCGCCGTGCAGTACCGCAGCGGCCTGGCTTAACGAGAGGCTAATCATGCGACGACTCCCAGCAGGCGAGCTGCCGTTACGCGATCCGAGTAATCCAGACGGCGGTTGCCAACGATCTGATAATCTTCATGGCCTTTACCCGCCAGCAGAACAACATCATTCTCCTGGGCCTGCATGATGGCATTCGTCACGGCTTCCGCCCGGCCTTCCACGACGCGCGCGCGACCCGCATCCAGCATGCCCGCCAGAATGTCATTAATGATGGCGCGCGGCTCTTCCGTACGCGGGTTGTCATCGGTGACAACCGGAATATCTGCGAACTGTTCCGCAATAGCGCCCATCAGCGGGCGTTTGCCTTTGTCACGATCGCCGCCGCAGCCAAACACGCACCAGAGCTTACCGGTACAGTGCAGGCGCGCCGCTTCCAGCGCTTTCTCCAGCGCATCCGGCGTGTGGGCATAATCAACCACAACGGTCGGTTTGCCCGGCGCGCTAAACACTTCCATACGGCCACATACTGGCTGCAGACGCGCGGCGGTTTTCAGCAGCTCAGCCATCGGGTAACCCAGCGCCAGCAGCGTTGCCAGCGCCAGCAGCAGGTTGCTGACGTTAAACGCCCCCATCAGGCGGCTTTCAATTTCGCCTTCACCCCAGGAAGAGGCAAAGCGGATGGTCGCTCCGCTGTCGTGATAATTCACCTCAACCGCCTTCAGCCAGCGGCCGTGGCAGTTCGGATTGATATGGTCTTCCATCGATACGGCAACTGCATCCGGCAGCTTCGCCAGCCAGCGGCGGCCGACTTCATCGTCGGCATTGATGATCGCCTGACCACAGTGGTGAGTGGAATAGAGCAGCCATTTCGCGGCTTCGTAGTGCTCCATATCACCATGATAATCAAGATGATCGCGGCTCAGGTTGGTAAACACGGACGCGGCAAATTTCAGCGCCGCGACACGGTGCTGTACCAGACCGTGCGAAGAGACCTCCATCGCGGCAAAGGTTGCGCCCTGCCCTGCCAGACCGGCGAGCACGTGCTGTACGTCAACCGCGGAGCCGGTGGTGTTTTCCGTCGGGCTCACTTTGCCCAGCAGACCGTTACCCACGGTCCCCATCACCGCGCCGGTTTCACCCAGCAGTTGAGCCCACTGCGCCATCAGCTGCGTGGTGGTGGTTTTTCCGTTCGTACCCGTTACGCCAACCAGGCGCAGCTGGTCGGAAGGTTCGCGATAAAAACGCCCCGCCAGTGCGGAAAGACGTTCATTTAACTGGCTGAGATAGATGACCGGCACGCCGTGCATTTCACGGATCTCACCGTCGGTTGCCTCATCTTTAGCCTCAGCAATAATGGCAGCCACACCTTGCGCAATCGCCTGCGGGATATAACGACGCCCGTCCGCCTGATGACCGACCACCGCCACAAAAAGATCGCCAGAAGCAGCCACGCGGCTGTCCAGTACCATCTCTCGCAGTGCTCGCTCCGGTGCATTTGGCACCCACGGAGCGAGAAGGTCGCGCAAATTACGATCTGCCACCTGTACCCTCGCCTTGATTAATTACAAATTCACTTTTTTCGCCCGTCGCCAGCGCATCCGGTTCAATGTTCATGGTGCGTAACACGCCGCCCATGATGGCCCCGAACACAGGCGCGGAGACGGCGCCGCCGTAGTATTTACCCGCCTGTGGATCGTTTATCACGACCACCAGCGCAAAACGCGGATTGCTTGCAGGCGCAACGCCTGCGGTATAGGCAATGTATTTGTTGATATAGCGGCCGTCTGGCCCCACTTTTTTCGCTGTACCGGTTTTAATGGCGATACGATAGCCTTTAATCGCCGCCTTCACGCCGCCGCCGCCCGGCAGCGCCACGCTTTCCATCATGTGCACCACGGTACGAACGATGGATTCCGGGAAGATACGCTCGCCCGGGACCGGTGGATCAACTTTGGTAATCGACAGCGGGCGATAAACGCCATAGCTGCCAATCGTTGCGTAGACTCGCGCTAACTGTAACGGGGTTACCATTAGCCCGTAGCCGAAAGAGAAGGTGGCCCTCTCTATGTCAGACCACCGTTGTTTTTGAGGATATAAGCCACTGCGTTCTCCGACCAACCCCAAATTGGTCGCCTTTCCCAGTCCAAAACGTGAGTAAGTCTCTACTAACGCTGAGGACGGCATCGCTAACGCCAGCTTTGAAACACCGACGTTACTCGACTTCTGTAACACCCCGGTCAGGGTCAATTCGCTGTAGCGCGCCACGTCTTTTATCTCGTGGCCGTTAATACGGTATGGGATGGTGTTCAGAACCGTGTTTTCATTGACGATGCCGCGCTGGAGCGCAGTCATCACCACCATCGGCTTCACCGTGGAGCCAGGTTCGAACACGTCGGTAATCGCCCGGTTACGCATGGCATCTTTTGCGGTGCCGGTAAAGTTGTTCGGGTTGTAGGACGGACTGTTGGCCATCGCCAGCACTTCACCGGTGCTGACATCCACCAGCACGGCGCTACCTGACTCCGCCTTGTTGAACGCCACGGCGTTGTTCAGCTCGCGGTAGACCAGTGCCTGCAGGCGCTCGTCGATACTCAGGGCCAGGTTGTGCGCTGCCTGACTGTCCGTAGAGGAGATATCTTCGATGACGCGCCCGTAGCGGTCCTTACGCACGATTCGCTCGCCCGGCTGACCGGTGAGCCACTTATCGAAGCTTTTTTCAACGCCCTCAATCCCCTGGCTGTCGACGTTGGTGAAGCCAATGAGGTGAGCGGTTACTTCGCCGGATGGATAGTAACGACGGGATTCTTCACGCAGATGAATGCCCGGTAGCTTCAGTTTGCGAATGTAGTCCGCCATGTCAGGGTTAACCTGACGCGCCAGATAGATAAAACGCCCTTTCGGGTTCGCGTTAACGCGGGAGGCCAGCTGATCAAGCGGCATTTTCAGCGCATCAGCCAGCGCTTTCCAGCGGTTATCAAGGGTAATGCCACCGGCGTCGTGCAGCTCTTTCGGATCGGCCCAGATAGCCTTCACCGGTACGCTCACCGCCAGCGGACGACCGGAGCGGTCGGTGATCATCCCGCGGGACGTGGAGACCTCCTGAACGCGCAGAGAGCGCATATCGCCCTGGCGTACCAGCATGTCAGGCGCGACGATCTGCAGCCAGGCCACGCGGCCCAGCAGAAAACCCAGCGCCAGTAAAATGCAGCCGCAAAGCAACGCAAAACGCCAACTGATAAAGTTGGCCTGTTCTTCCTGACGTTTTGGTTTTAGCGTTTTTGCCGCTGCTTTCATGCGTCGCGTTTTCCCTTATTTTTGTACTACGATATTTTCCTGTGAAGGATCAACATGCTGCAGCTGCAGCTTTTCCGTTGCGATCCGTTCAACCCGGCTGTGATCGCCGAGCGCGTTTTCTTCAAGGATCAGATTTCGCCATTCAATATCCAGCGCATCGCGTTCCAGTACCATCTGCTCGCGTTGCGCAGTCAATAAACGTGTATGGTGGGCTGTCGTCACCACCGTTACTGCCGTGACAATGATGCAAATGAACAGACAGAGTGGCAGTTTCCCAAACCGCAAAAGATCGTCGCCGATCACGCCAGGCAAGGCATGGCGCTCGTTGCTTCCTAACGAATCCTTAACTTTGCTTAGGGTCTCTGTCACTCTGCCGATCATGCGTTCGTCCTCTCTGCAACACGCAGCACTGAACTACGGGCGCGTGGATTCTCTGCCACTTCTTCTTCGCCCGGCATCAACTTGCCTAATGCTCGCAACTGACGGCCACCCAGCTTCCTGAGTTGTTCTTCCGTCATCGGCAGCCCCGCTGGCACCTGTGGACCGCGACTTTGTTCACGCATAAAGCGTTTCACAATACGGTCTTCCAGCGAATGGAAGCTGATGATGGATAACCGCCCACCCGGGGCAAGCACGTCGAGCGAGCTTTTTAGCGCCAGCTCTATTTCCTCCAGTTCACTGTTTACCCAGATGCGAACCGCCTGGAAGGTACGGGTCGCGGGATGTTTGTGCTTATCCTTCACCGGGGTCGCTGCCGCGATCACCTCGGCCAACTCTTTGGTGCGGGTCATTGGCTCAATGCGGTTGCGCTCAACAATGGCGCGCGCGATACGTTTGCCAAAACGCTCTTCGCCAAACGTTTTAATGACCCATGCAATATCGGCTTCGTCAGCGGTCTGTAGCCACTCGGCGGCGGATTGTCCGCGCGTCGGGTCCATCCGCATGTCCAGCGGACCATCACGCATAAAGGAGAAACCGCGTTCAGCGTCGTCAAGTTGGGGTGAAGAGACGCCAAGATCGAGAAGAATCCCGTCGATCTTGCCCGTCAGGCCGCGCTCAGCCACATAGTCCGCGAGCGCAGAGAAAGGTCCATGCACGATGGAAAAGCGTGGGTCATTGATGGTCTGTGCAACGGCAATTGCCTGCGGATCGCGATCGATTGCCAGCAGACGTCCCTCCTCACCCAGCTGGGAGAGGATCAAACGCGAGTGGCCACCGCGACCAAACGTGCCATCAATGTAGATGCCATCCGGACGAATATTCAGGCCGTTAACGGCCTCGTCCAGTAACACCGTTTTATGTTTATAATTTTCCATCATATTTATAGAGACAAGTCCTGCAGTCGTTCCGATAATGTCGCGGAATCAGACTGCTCAGCGTCGATATCTTCCTTGACCTGTTGATACCAGGTCGTTTCATCCCACAGTTCAAACTTGTTGAACTGCCCGACCAGCATCACTTCTTTTGTCAGACCGGCATGTTGCCGCAACACCGGGGCAATCAGTAATCGCCCTGCGTTATCCATCTGACATTCACTGGCATGTCCCAATAACAGCCGCTGCACGCGGCGTTCCTGCGGGTTCATGCTCGACAGTCGCGACAGCTTTTGCTCAATAATTTCCCATTCAGGTAAGGGGTAAAGCAGCAGGCAGGGGGAGTTAATGTCAATGGTGCAAACCATTTGACCCGCAGCGTTCTCAATCAGCTGGTCGCGGTATCGGGTTGGTACCGATAAACGCCCTTTGCTGTCGAGATTGACTAACGTTGCTCCACGGAACATGCCAGTCTCACCCCTCCTCACCACTTTAACCCACAAATTCCCACCTAAAGGAGTTTACGGAGCGAGGGAAAAGCTTGTCAAGCCAGGACTCTCCGTATAAGGACTCGAAAGCCCTCTATTTACAGAGTTAAACAGTCCTGGTTAATAACTGCACAACTGGCGAGGCAAAATTAACGTTATGAATATTTGTAAGAAAAAAACCGAATATGCACACTAGCGTTAAGGCTCACTCAATATCATCGCAGATAAATATAAAGTGTCAGTTTGCGACGCGGGCAGCATTTTATGACAGATTCTCAGGGGATGACAGCGCCAGATTCACCCAGGCACACGGTAAGCGCAGTGGTTAGCACGTAAGAAGTCAAAGGAAGAGGAAAAAACGTCTGAATATTCATCGACCGAAGAGGGTTTGTAACAAAATAATACAAAGAATACCGTTTAAAATCGCTGAGATGTTCTTTAAAGAACAATTTAAAAGCCAAAATGAATTAAGAAAAATAGGCGATTATGATCTCACAAGAATTATCCTAATTTCTCTCCGGGAATTATCCGCACGAATTATCTCAGCAAAATGGGGCAGATTTCGCCGCCCCAGTCATTTCATTTTTGGCGGCTTAAAATTCCGCGATGGTAGAGATTACGTTTGATACGCGTCAGGCCCGGCTTTGGTTTGCGGGGTTCATCCAGACTCGCCAGCACAATCTCCAGCACGCGTTCAGCCACGTCACGGTGACGCTGTGCAACCGCCAGCACCGGGCACTGAAGGAAGTCGAGCAGCTCGTTATCTCCGAACGTGGCAATCGCCAGGTCGGAGGGGAGTTTACCTTCACGGCGTAAGGTGACATCCATGACGCCCTGCAAGAGCGCAAACGAGGTCGTGAACAGCGCCTGAGGCATCGGGTGGGTTTCCAGCCATTTCTCGAACAGCTGCGCGGCGGCTTCACGTTCGTAGCTGTTGGCATAGAGGTAGTGAACCTCGCGCGGATCGTCTTTCCAGGCAGTTCTGAATCCCTGCTCGCGCAGGAAGCTCACCGAAAGCTCGGGCAACGCGCCAAGATACAGCACCGTTTCCGCCGGGAACGTCCGCAGCTCTGCGGCCAGCATTTCGGCATCATCCTGGTCCGCACCCACAACGCTTGTGAAATGTTCACGATCGAGCGCGCGATCCAGCGCCACGATTGGGAACGGGTCGTTCGCCCAACGCTGGTAGAACGGATGTTCTGGCGGTAAGGAGGTCGAAACAATAATGGCATCCACCTGGCGCTGGAGCAGGTGCTCAATGCAGCGCATCTCGTTATCAGGCTGATCTTCCGAGCAGGCAATCAGCAGTTGATAGCCACGCTGGCGCGCCTGACGTTCAAGATAGTTGGCGATACGGGTATAGCTGGTGTTTTCCAGGTCCGGGATCACCAGACCAATAGAGCGGGTGCGCCCGGCGCGCAGACCGGCTGCGACAGCATTCGGATGGTAGTTATGTTCACGAACCACCGCCATAACTTTTTCAACGGTCTTGTCGCTGACACGGTACTGCTTTGCTTTACCGTTAATCACATAGCTGGCCGTTGTTCGTGACACGCCGGCTAGCCGGGCGATTTCATCCAGTTTCACAATTGCCCCTTAAAAAAAGAAAAGAGTCCATGGCCCTGTCAAGGTTATGGTTAAATCTTTTAACATCTAAACGCAGAAAAGCCTTCGCGGCAACCGCTTTTATCTGCGTTGTCGGCTGATTACGCAAAAAAAAGCCCGGCTTTGGTGACCGGGCAGAAAGAGGCGAACCTTTTTGACAACTAACGCATGATTTTCTCGCCGCGTGACAGACCCACGACACCCGATCTTGCGACTTCAACAATTTTTGCCACATCCCGCACGGACGTCAGGAAAGCATCCAGCTTGTCACTTGTCCCGACCAGCTGAACCGTATAAAGAGAAGGCGTGACGTCGATAATCTGTCCGCGGAAAATATCCGCATTGCGTTTAACTTCTTCACGCCCGTAGCCGGTGGCCTGGATTTTCACCAGCATGACCTCACGTTCAACGTAGGCCCCCTGCCCCAGCTCGCTCACGCGCAGCACATCAACCAGCTTATGCAGCTGTTTTTCAATCTGTTCAAGCACTTTGGCGTCGCCAACGGTTTGAATCGTCATGCGCGACAGCGTGGGATCCTCCGTCGGCGCGACGGTCAGGCTTTCAATGTTATAACCGCGCTGCGCAAAAAGACCAATGACGCGCGACAGTGCGCCAGACTCGTTTTCCAGTAAAACCGATAATATCCGGCGCATATCAGGTTCTCTCCGTTTTGCTTAACCACATTTCATCCATACCGCCCCCCCGAATATGCATCGGATAAACGTGTTCGGTTCCATCAACAATCACATCCATAAAGACAAGGCGGTTGTTTTTAACGTGCTCAAGCGCTTGTGCGAGCTTCGTTTCCAGCTCGGCCGGATCGGTCACTCGCATCCCAACATGGCCATAAGCTTCAGCAAGACGAACAAAATCCGGCAGCGATTGCATATAGGACTGCGAATGACGGCCAGAGTAAATCATATCCTGCCACTGCTTCACCATGCCGAGGTAGCCATTATTCAGGTTCAGCACAAGAACCGGCAGCTCATACTGCAGTGCGGTAGACAGCTCCTGAATGTTCATCTGAATACTGCCGTCTCCGGTCACGCAGACGACGGTTTCATTCGGCAGGGCCAGCTTCACGCCCAGCGCGGCAGGCAGACCGAAGCCCATGGTGCCTAAGCCACCCGAGTTGATCCAGTGACGCGGTTTATCAAACGGGTAATACAGGGCGGCAAACATCTGGTGTTGGCCCACGTCTGAGGTTACATACGCCTCACCCTTCGTCAGTCGCCACACCGCTTCGATGACCGCCTGCGGCTTAATGTTTTCGCTCTGCGTGTCATATTTCAGGCACTGACGCGCTCGCCACTGTTCAATCTGCTGCCACCAGTCGCGGATCTCATCCAGCGGCTGGGTCGCGTTCTCCTGGGTCAGCAGATCCAGCATCTGTTCCAGAACCTGACGAGCATCACCGACGATCGGTACATCAGCCGACACCGTTTTTGAAATGGACGTCGGATCGATATCAATGTGCAGCACGGTGGCATTCGGGCAATACTTCGCCAGGTTGTTGGTGGTACGATCGTCAAAACGCACGCCGACGGCAAAGATCACATCGGAGTGATGCATCGTCATGTTGGCTTCATAGGTACCGTGCATACCCAGCATGCCCAGCGCCTGGCGGTGAGTGGCGGGAAACGCCCCCAGCCCCATCAGCGACGACGCCACAGGAAGGTTGAGTTTTTCAACCAGCTCACGAAGCTGGGTTTCACAGGCAGCGTTGATCGCCCCGCCGCCGACATAGACGACCGGTTTTTTGGCTGCCAGAAGCGTTTGCAACGCCCGCTTGATCTGTCCTTTATGCCCCTGCGTTGTCGGATTGTAAGAACGCATGCTCACCGAGTCAGGCCAGACGTAAGGCAGCTTGTTTGCCGGGTTCAGAATGTCTTTAGGCAGATCGACCACCACCGGTCCCGGGCGTCCGCTTGCTGCCAGCCAGAAGGCTTTTTTCAGTACGCCGGGAATGTCTTCGGTTTGCTTGACCAGAAAGCTGTGCTTCACAACGGGACGGGAAATCCCGACCATGTCACACTCCTGAAAAGCATCGTAGCCAATCAGCGAGGTTGCTACCTGCCCGGAGAGGATCACCAGTGGGATAGAGTCCATATACGCCGTCGCAATGCCGGTAATGGCGTTTGTCGCCCCGGGGCCGGACGTGACTAAGACCACGCCCACTTCGCCCGTCGCACGCGCCAGACCGTCGGCCATGTGTACAGCCGCCTGCTCGTGACGTACCAGAACATGGTCAATGCCCCCTACCGTATGCAGCGCATCATAAATATCCAGGACCGCGCCGCCAGGGTAGCCGAACACTTGCTTTACGCCCTGATCGATCAGCGACCGCACGACCATTTCCGCGCCAGACAACATCTCCATGCTTTGCCTCCAGGCATTTTGTTATAGACGGACTGCCGAATTCATTTCCGCACCGTCTTACGATCGGGATGAACCAATCTTATATTTTGCAGAGTGTTCTTTACCTTAACCGCTCGTTATGAGGCAGGCAATTAGCAAACCCGGGGAGATAAACGGTGCGTAAAGCAGAAAAAGCAGCCGTTAACTGAAGATATGGTTAATTCCTCTGGGAATAGAGGACGGTGTGATAAATCATCGCTGAAAAGCGGGGCAATGCAGGAAATCATCTATTTTTGCGTACCGAAGAGCGGCCCGAAAAAATGCATCACAGAACAAAATAGTAATTATCTATAAAAATTCAGGATAAATCACACAATCCGATGCGATTTATCCTGATGCGTTTACCGGCGGCAGATACCAACCAGCAACTCTTCCATCCACTGGTGTCCTTTATCCCTTCCGGCCGCTTCATGCCAGGAGAGATAGCAGGTTCGGCTATTTAATTTAAGCGGCAGAGGCAAAATTTGCAGATTTAACGGGTCAGAAAACTCTTCTGCCAGCCAGCGCGGTGCAATCGCCACCAGATGTGTTTGGGAGACAACGTTTAATACGCTGACCATAGCCATCCCCTGATAAGCCACGCTCGCCTGCTTATCCGCAGAGTCATACCATGGCAGGCTAAAGGAAGCATATCTGTCGAGGGCAACAACGGCATGCTGCTCGTTATAGACATCATTTTCGCGTAGTGGATATTTCAGCCGAGGATGATTTTTACTGGCCACCAGAACCATTTCATCTTTAAACAGCGGTACGCAGGAAAATTCAGGACGACGGAACTCTTCATACCCCAGGACGAATTCAATCTCCTGATAGCGTAACTGATGCTCTGTACTTTGGTTCAGGGATGATTTAAAAACCAGATGGATATTTGGCGCGATCTCTTCGACTTTATTATAGATAATTGAGGTTAAATAATTATCTAATGGACTGCAGACACACAGATGAAATGTGCGCTCGCTGCTTAAAGGTTCAAAGCCCGATCCCGGCAGCTCGTTTTGTACCAGCTGCAACGCCTGACGGATTGAGCCGAACAGCTGGAATGCGCGCGCAGTAGGCTGGATCCCTCTTCCGTAACGAACAAACAATTCGTCGTTAAACATGACCTTAAGCCTGGCAACGGCGTTACTCACAGCAGGTTGTGACATCCCCAACGCCTGGGCCGCGCGGGTGATATTCTGTTCCTGCATGACAGCATCAAACACCGTCAGAAGATTAAGATCCACCGTGCGTAACTGCGGTTTAATCCCATCAGTAGCTTGAGGTTGTTTAATATTATTTTCTGACACTTCTGACTCCACTGTCACGCTACACTCCCTTTGCTCACGTACGGTAATAATCTCGAAAAATATGATTTATCATGCAAATACGATCAGCGAAAGAGAATTATTTAAAATTCAGAATATATAAAGACGCTATACAAACGAAAAGAAAATAGCGCAAATGATATGTTTGACTTTAGGATTTAAATGAAACCATAAACCAAGCAAATACACAATGACCGCCAGATTAATGATGACTTAAGTATTATTAAACTGTTATCGCCACCGCTCATCAGTTAGTTAATAACATGTTACCCCTGTTCATTTTTTAGCGACGCGCAATAGATTCACCGTAATTATAACTTAATGATAGTAAACCCCTTTATGTACAGAATACTCTCTGTAACGCGCGTCACTCATTTTAAACAATTATATTTATTTATTTCTGCAACTGTTTTCTTCAGTCCAAAATTAGACAATTAGTCGGCTCGCAAAAGCCAAAACCAGCACAATTAGCTAACGTAAAATTCTGCCCGTTCCGCCCGTCGGGTCCGTTTTTATCGTCAGGGGTTGACATCAACTGCCGTATCCAGTACCACTAAAAGCATATTGAATTTAACGGAGCACGATTCATGATTCGCACCATTCGTTTCACCGGTCTACTACTACTAAACGCATCCACTGTGCGCGGTAGACTGGCGGGCGAAATTCAGCGTTGAATCGTCACCAGTAAGACTAAAAACCCGCGCCACTGCGCGGGTTTTTTTATGCTCGTAGCAAGGCGCCCTAAGACTGACAAGGACCTAACCCATGAGCCAGCAAGTCATTATTTTCGATACTACTTTACGTGACGGTGAACAGGCATTACAGGCAAGCCTGAGTGTAAAAGAGAAACTGCAGATCGCGCTGGCTCTCGAACGTATGGGTGTCGACGTGATGGAGGTGGGTTTCCCGGTCTCGTCTCCGGGTGATTTCGAATCCGTCCAGACCATCGCCCGCACCATTAAAAACAGCCGCGTATGTGGTCTGGCGCGCTGTGTAGAAAAAGATATCGACGTTGCAGCCGAGTCACTGAAAGTGGCCGAAGCGTTCCGTATCCATACCTTTATTGCCACCTCGCCCATGCACATCGCCACCAAGCTGCGCAGCACGCTGGATGAGGTGATTGAGCGCGCGGTGTACATGGTGAAACGCGCACGCAACTACACCGATGACGTTGAATTCTCCTGTGAAGATGCAGGCCGTACGCCAATCGACGATTTGGCGCGCGTCGTGGAAGCCGCCATTAACGCGGGTGCCAAAACCATCAACATCCCGGACACCGTCGGCTACACCATGCCGTTTGAGTTCGCCAACATCATCACCGGCCTGTATGACCGCGTTCCGAACATTGATAAAGCGATTATCTCCGTCCACACCCACGATGATTTGGGTCTGGCCGTGGGCAATGCTATCGCCGCCGTCCACGCTGGCGCGCGTCAGGTAGAAGGCGCGATGAACGGCATCGGTGAACGTGCGGGCAACTGTTCGCTGGAAGAAGTGATCATGGCGATCAAAGTGCGCAAGGACATCATGGACGTGCACACCCGCATCAATCACAACGAGATCTGGCGCACCAGCCAGACCGTCAGCCAGATTTGCAACATGCCTATTCCGGCCAACAAAGCGATTGTCGGCACGGGCGCCTTCGCGCACTCCTCCGGTATTCATCAGGATGGCGTGCTGAAGAACCGTGAAAACTACGAAATTATGACCCCGGAATCCATCGGCCTGAACCAGGTCCAGTTGAACCTGACCTCCCGTTCCGGTCGCGCGGCAGTGAAGCACCGCATGGAAGAGATGGGTTATAAGGACAGCGATTACAACATGGATCAGCTGTATGACGCGTTCCTGAAGCTGGCCGACAAAAAAGGGCAGGTGTTCGACTATGACCTGGAAGCGCTGGCCTTTATTAACAAACAGCAGGAAGAGCCAGAGCACTTCCGTCTGGATTACTTCAACGTGCAGTCCGGATCCAGCGACATCGCCACCGCCTCGGTCAAGCTGGCCTGCGGAGATGAAATTAAAGCAGAGGCAGCTAACGGTAATGGACCTGTCGATGCGATTTACCAGGCCATCAACCGCGTTACCGAGTACGACGTTGAGCTGGTCAAATATGACCTGACGGCCAAGGGCCATGGCAAAGATGCACTGGGCCAGGTCGACATTGTTGTGACCCACAATGGCCGCCGCTTCCATGGCGTGGGTCTGGCGACCGATATCGTTGAATCCTCCGCGAAAGCGATGGTGCATGTGCTGAATAACATCTGGCGCGCCGCCGAAGTCGAAAAAGAGTTGCAACGCAAAGCTCAGAATAAAGAGAACAACAAGGAAACCGTGTAATGTCGAAGAATTACCATATTGCTGTGTTACCGGGCGACGGTATTGGCCCGGAAGTGATGGCACAGGCGCTGAAAGTACTGGAAGCCGTTCGCACGCGTTTTGCGATGAAAATCACCACCAGCCACTACGATGTGGGCGGTATTGCGATTGATAACCACGGTACGCCACTGCCAAAAGCGACCGTGGAAGGCTGTGAAAATGCCGATGCCGTGCTGTTTGGTTCCGTCGGTGGTCCAAAATGGGAACACCTGCCGCCAGCAGAGCAGCCAGAGCGCGGCGCGCTGCTGCCGCTGCGTAAACATTTCAAACTGTTCAGTAACCTGCGTCCGGCGAAGCTGTACCAGGGTCTGGAAGAGTTTTGCCCGCTGCGCGCCGATATCGCCGCCAACGGTTTCGACATTCTGTGCGTACGTGAACTGACCGGTGGGATCTATTTCGGTCAGCCAAAGGGGCGCGAAGGCAGCGGTCAGCATGAAAAAGCGTTCGATACCGAGGTGTATCACCGCTTCGAAATTGAACGTATCGCCCATATCGCGTTTGAGTCGGCGCGCAAACGCCGCCATAAGGTGACCTCGATTGATAAAGCGAACGTGCTGCAGTCTTCCATTTTGTGGCGCGAGATCGTCAGTGAAGTCGCTAAACAGTACCCGGACGTTGCGCTGTCGCACATGTATATCGACAACGCGACCATGCAGCTGATTAAGGATCCGTCCCAGTTTGACGTGCTGCTGTGCTCCAACCTGTTCGGCGATATTCTCTCTGACGAGTGCGCGATGATAACCGGCTCGATGGGCATGCTGCCATCCGCCAGCCTGAATGAAGAAGGGTTTGGTCTGTATGAACCGGCAGGCGGCTCCGCACCGGATATCGCCGGCAAAAACATCGCTAACCCGATTGCGCAGATCCTCTCCCTTGCCCTGCTGCTGCGCTACAGCCTGGATGCAGGCGATGCAGCAACCGCAATTGAAAACGCCATTAACCGGGCGTTAGAAGAAGGCGTTCGTACCGGTGATTTAGCACGCGGCACGGCGGCAGTCAGTACCGATGAAATGGGCGACATTATTGCCCGCTATGTCGCTGAAGGGGTGTAATCATGGCTAAGACGTTATATGAAAAGTTGTTTGATGCGCACGTTGTCTACGAAGCACCAAACGAAACCCCACTGCTGTATATCGACAGACATCTGGTACACGAGGTGACCTCTCCCCAGGCATTCGACGGCCTGCGCGCGCACAAGCGTCCAGTGCGCCAGCCGGGTAAAACCTTCGCGACGATGGATCACAACGTTTCCACCCAGACTAAAGACATTAACGCCTCGGGTGAGATGGCGCGTATCCAGATGCAGGAGCTGATTAAGAACTGCAATGAATTTGGCGTTGAGCTGTACGACCTGAACCATCCGTATCAGGGCATCGTCCACGTGATGGGCCCTGAGCAGGGGATTACCCTGCCGGGCATGACCATCGTCTGCGGTGACTCGCATACCGCAACCCACGGCGCGTTTGGCGCCCTGGCGTTCGGGATTGGCACTTCCGAGGTAGAACACGTGCTGGCGACGCAGACCCTGAAGCAGGGTCGCGCCAAAACGATGAAGATTGAAGTGAAGGGCAAAGCGGCACCAGGCATTACCGCGAAAGATATCGTGCTGGCGATTATCGGTAAAACCGGCAGCGCAGGCGGTACCGGCCACGTCGTTGAGTTCTGCGGCGACGCTATTCAGGCGCTGAGCATGGAGGGTCGCATGACCCTGTGCAACATGGCCATTGAGATGGGTGCCAAAGCCGGGCTGGTCGCGCCAGATGAAACGACCTTCAACTATGTGAAGGGCCGTCTGCACGCGCCGAAAGGGCAGGATTTTGACGACGCGGTAGCGTACTGGAAAACCCTGAAAACCGACGACGGGGCAATGTTTGATACCGTTGTCACGCTGCAGGCAGAAGAGATTGCCCCTCAGGTGACCTGGGGTACCAACCCGGGTCAGGTGATTTCCGTCAACGACGCCATTCCCGATCCGGCTTCCTTCGCCGATCCGGTCGAGCGCGCCAGTGCGGAAAAAGCGCTGGCCTATATGGGGTTGAAGCCCGGCGTGCCGTTGACCGACGTGACCATTGATAAAGTGTTTATCGGCTCCTGCACCAACTCCCGTATCGAAGATTTGCGTGCGGCGGCAGAGATCGCCAAAGGCCGTAAAGTCGCGCCGGGCGTGCAGGCGCTGGTGGTGCCAGGCTCCGGTCCGGTGAAAGCCCAGGCGGAAGCCGAAGGTCTGGATAAGATCTTTATCGAAGCAGGCTTCGAGTGGCGCCTGCCAGGCTGTTCCATGTGTCTGGCCATGAACAACGATCGCCTGAATCCGGGTGAGCGCTGTGCCTCCACCAGCAACCGTAACTTTGAAGGCCGTCAGGGCCGCGGTGGGCGCACCCATCTGGTCAGCCCGGCAATGGCCGCCGCTGCGGCAGTCACCGGCCATTTCGCCGACATTCGCAGCCTGAAATAAGGAGACAATCATGGCAGAGAAATTTACCCAACATACAGGCCGGGTTGTCCCCCTGGACGCCGCGAACGTCGATACTGACGCCATTATTCCTAAGCAGTTTTTGCAGAAGGTGACGCGTACCGGTTTTGGCGCGCACCTGTTCAACGACTGGCGTTTCCTGGACGACAAAGGCGAAGTGCCTAATCCGGAATTCGTTCTGAACTTCCCGGAATACAAAGGTGCCTCCATTTTGCTGGCGCGGGAAAACTTTGGCTGCGGCTCGTCGCGTGAGCATGCGCCATGGGCGTTGACCGACTACGGCTTTAAGGTGGTTATTGCTCCCAGCTTCGCGGATATCTTCTACGGCAACAGCTTCAACAACCAGCTGCTGCCGGTAACGCTGAGCGATGAGCAGGTCGATGAATTGTTTGCGCTGGTTAAGGCAAATCCGGGTATGTCGTTTGAAGTGGATCTGGAAGCGGAAGTGGTGAAAGCCGGGGATAAGACCTACAGCTTCAGCATTGATGCGTTCCGCCGTCACTGCATGCTGAACGGTCTGGACAGCATTGGTTTGACGCTGCAGCACGAAGACGCCATCTCAGCGTACGAGAAAAAACAGCCTGCGTTTATGGGCTAAAGGCAATGGCCCGCGAAATGCGGGCCATTGATAAGGGTGCGTTGAGGCTCAACCACTCTGGGGAGGCGGGGAAACTTCCCCGCCCATACCGCTAACGTTTTGCTTCGTAAGCCAACACTGCCGCCATTTCTGTTTTCTCCTGTCTGAAGTGCAGCTCACACAGCGAGTCACGCACCATCCAGGTGAAGATCAACAACGTCGTACAGATCAGAAATAAACCTAACAGCAGAGTACGTTTTGGCATTCCAGCCTCCTTATTGCTTTTCGGCAATGAAGAGACTAACCTCGCAATGTTGGTTGTGAAGTTGGTCTCCCCATCAATCTTTTGATGTGGGACTCTCCACTGTTTGCCTCTTGCGAAAGCCTGAGGCAAACAGCCTCAAGCACCCGCCACGCACTCTATTCCCCTTCGTGATCTCTGTCAGAATGTCGTTCCATTTTGTGAAGCCGTCTTCCAGAATCACACGTCTTTTACCCGGCAGGTCAGCAGGAGCGTCACAACGGATAGCGCCGCAATCATCCAGTAAACCGACGTATGGCCATAGCTTTGCGCCAGCGCGCCCTGGATCACACCGGCCAGAATCACCCCGGTTGAAATACTGTTCGTAAAGAGCGTCGTGGCCGATCCCGCGCGTCCGGGCATCAGATCCTGAAACCAGAGCATGCCGATTCCGGCGACGATGCCAATAAACACAGCATTAAACAGCTGCAGCGCCAGCAGCGCTTCGCGCGAGTGGAATAAGATCAGCCCAAGATAAAACAACACCCCGGCTGCAACCGCAACCACCATCATTTTGCGTTTACCGAAACGCTTTACGTAATATCCCGCCAGAATCATTGCCGGAATTTCCAGCCCGGCAGCGGTCCCCATTAAGATCCCCGCAAGCTTGTCCGGTAAGCCCAGATCGCTGCTGATCCACAGCGGCATGTCGATGATGTACATGGTGTTGCAGGTCCACATCAGCGTGGAGGCAATAAACAGCATACGGACGTTCTTGTCCTGCCAGCCGCTCACCTGGGTGAGCGGTTTATCCGTTGTCTGTTCGACGCGCGCCACGGACGGCAGCGCAAAGGCTATCAGCGCCAGGCTGATGACAAAAATCCCGGCCGCGATGGAGAACATGGCGGTAAAGCCGTAGTTCAACGCCAGCATGAAGGCCAGCGGCGGACCAATGACCCACGCCAGCGAGAGCTGGGCACGCATCACCGAGCTGAACATCACCACTTCCCGTGCCGAGCTATCCGCATATTCCCGCGCCAGGGCGAACAGCTGCGGCATGGCAGTGTTCGCAAGAGAGGCGAGCAGCACGCCGCAGGTAATGAGCGTCAGGTAATGACGGTTAAAAGCAAAGAGCAGCGCGTTGCCCACCGCCATGGCGCAGCAAAAGAGGATCAGCTTGCGGCGATCGCCCTGGCTGTCCGATCGTTTCGCCAGCGCGAGGCTGACCAGGATCCCGGCAATCGCGTTGACGGTATAAAACAGCCCCACCCAAAACGGCTGCGCCCCCACCTCGCGGCTGAGAAACAGGCTCAGCGTCGGCGCCTGCAGCGCCCCCGCCACGCCCATCATAAAGGCCACCAGCATAAAAGCGGCATACACGCCGTTCAGGCGTCGCCCCATCGTCATCAACCACAGCATGCGCAAGTCCTTGTGAAAGCGAATCGAAATTGGGTGAAAGAATAAACGAAAAAAGCCAGCAAAAACATTTTGCTGGCGGGTGATAAGCACCAATACTCAGTCACACATGATCGAGGCGAGTCAGCGAGAAGAGGCCGGTTTCGTAACGTCCCACTGCATCAGTTCTTCTAACATTTTCAGCCGTTGCTCTGCACACTGGCGGGCCAGCCAGGACGATCCTTTTGTCGCTGAAAAGTACTGCTGATAAAACTGACGTGCGGTAGACCTCTTCATCATTACCTCCTCGCTTCATCGGGAAGCATTATTGGCCTAATATAGGGATTAATAAATTGCTGGTTTTTTGTCAGGAGTTCCCCTTTTATGCCTTCCGGTCGTCTGCAGCAACAATTTATCCGCCTCTGGCAGTGCTGCGAGGGGCAATCGCAGGAAACGACGCTCAACGAGCTGGCTGACCTGCTTAGCTGTTCCCGCCGTCATATGCGCACGTTGCTCAATACCATGCAGCAGCAGGGCTGGTTAAGCTGGGAAGCGGAAGCGGGACGCGGGAAACGCTCGCGACTGACCTTTCTCTACACCGGGCTGGCATTGCAGCAGCAGCGTGCAGAAGACCTGCTCGAGCAGGACCGCATCGATCAGCTGGTCCAGCTGGTGGGCGACAAAGCCGCCGTGCGCCAGATGCTGGTTTCCCATCTCGGACGCAGTTTTCGTCAGGGCCGACACATTCTGCGGGTGCTCTACTATCGGCCAATGAAAAATCTGTTGCCCGGCACGGCGTTACGCCGCTCAGAAACCCATATGGCCCGGCAAATCTTCAGCGGCCTGACGCGGATAAATGAGGAAAACGGGGAACTGGAGGCGGATATCGCGCACCACTGGCAGCAGCTTTCCCCGCGCCACTGGCGCTTTTTCTTACGCCCTGGCATCCACTTTCACCACGGTCGCGAGCTGGAGATGCACGACGTCATCGCCTCTCTGGAACGCGCCCGCAGGCTGCCGCTCTACTCGCATATTTCGCGCATCCACTCCCCCACGGCCTGGACGCTGGATATTGAGCTGTCGCAGCAGGACAAGTGGCTTCCCTGGCTGTTGGGCTATGTACCGTCGATGATTTTGCCCGGCGAGTGGGAATCGATGAACAATTTTGCCAGCCTGCCAATTGGCACCGGCCCCTACGCCGTGTCCCGCAATAACAGCAATCAGCTGAAAATCCGCGCGTTCGATGACTACTTTGGCTATCGGGCGCTGATCGACGAAGTGAACGTGTGGGTATTGCCGGATCTCAATGAAGACCTGAGCTGCGGGCTGACGCTGGAAGGCCCCACCACGGGAGAAAAGGCCGTGGAGAGCCGCCTGGAGGAGGGATGCTACTATCTCCTCTTTGACCGCCGCACCCACCGCGGGGCAAACCAGGACGTCCGGAAGTGGATCAGCCACGTGTTGTCCCCTTCCAATCTGATCTACCATGCGGAAGCGCAGTACCAGACATACTGGTTCCCGGCGTACGGCCTGCTTCCGCGCTGGCACCACGCCCGCCCGTCGCAGTGCGACAAACCCGCAGGGCTGGAGTCCATCACCCTGACCTACTACCGCGAGCATGTTGAGCATCGTTTTATCGCGAGGATCATGACCCGCCTGCTGGCAGCCGAGGGGGTCAGGCTGGACATCAGGGAAGTGGACTATGACGAATGGCATCAGGGGGAGATCGCCAGCGATATCTGGCTCAACAGCGCCAACTTTACCCTGCCGCTCGATTTTTCCCTTTTCTCGCATTTGTATGAAGTCCCGCTGATCCAGCACTGCATCGACCGTGACTGGCAGCAGGATGCCGCCCTGTGGCGTGCGGGCGAGATGAATCTTGCCGTGTGGTGCCAGCAGCTGCTGGCCGAGCAGGCGATCGTCCCGTTAATCCACCACTGGCTGATGATTCAGGGCCAGCGCAGCATGCGCGGCCTGCGGATGAACACCCTGGGCTGGTTTGATTTCAAATCCGCCTGGTTTGCGCCCCCGGAGCCATAACGCTTTCGTAATATTCACCAAATCATTACAATAGCGCCGTTCTCAACGGGGTGCTGCATCACAGATGTGCGCTGAGATAATACCCGTCGAACCTGATCCGGATAACGCCGGCGAAGGGATTTGAGGCTGTCGCTCAAAATCCTTTGCCACTCAACCCTGAGGTGCAAAGTGTTAAAAAAAGTTCTCCCCCTGCTGGCGCTGTTCGCGCTGCCCGCTTTAGCCAAACCCGTCCTGACGGTCTACACCTACGACTCTTTCTCTGCCGACTGGGGCCCTGGCCCGGTTGTCAAAAAAGCCTTTGAAGCTGACTGCAACTGCGAGCTGAAGTTCGTGGCGCTGGAAGATGGCGTTTCACTGCTCAACCGTCTGCGCATGGAAGGGAAAAACAGCAAGGCTGACGTGGTGCTCGGTCTGGATAACAACCTGCTGGAAGCCGCCTCGCAGACCAAACTGTTTGCCAAAAGCGGCGTCGCAGCAGAGGCCGTTAACGTGCCTGGCGGCTGGAAGAACGACACCTTTGTGCCGTTCGACTACGGCTACTTTGCTTTTGTTTACGACAAAAACAAGCTGAAAAACCCGCCGAAGAGCCTGAAAGAGCTGGTGGAAAGCGACCAGAAGTGGCGCGTGATTTATGAAGATCCGCGGACCAGCACACCGGGCCTGGGTCTGCTGCTGTGGATGCAGAAAGTCTACGGCGATAAGGCGCCGGAAGCGTGGCAGAAGCTGGCCGCCAAAACCGTGACCGTGACCAAAGGCTGGAGCGAAGCCTATGGCCTGTTCCTGAAAGGCGAAAGCGACCTGGTGCTGAGCTACACCACCTCCCCGGCTTACCACATTATCGCCGAGAAGAAAGATAACTATGCCGCCGCAGATTTTGCGGAAGGGCACTATCTGCAGGTGGAAGTCGCCGCGCGTACCGCTGCCAGCAAACAGCCTGAGCTGGCCGAGAAATTCCTGAAGTTTATGGTTTCGCCGGCATTCCAGAACGCCATTCCCGCAGGCAACTGGATGTATCCGGTCACCAGCGTTGCGCTGCCTGCAGGTTTTGAACAGTTGACCAAACCGAAAACCTCGCTGGAGTTTACGCCGCAGCAGGTCGCCGCGCAGCGTGCAGCATGGGTAAGTGAATGGCAACGCGCCGTCAGCCGCTAATTCCCGGCTGGTTGCTTCCCGGGCTGCTCGCCGCCGTCGTAATGGTGGCAGTCAGCCTGGGGGCTTTTCTTGCGCTGTGGTTTAACGCGCCGGAGAGCGACCTGCTCGCTCTCTGGCACGACAGCTACCTCTGGCACGTCATTCGGTTCTCTTTCTGGCAGGCGTTTCTTTCTGCCCTGATGTCGGTGCTCCCCGCTATTTTTCTTGCACGCGCGCTGTATCGGCGGCGTTTCCCCGGCAGGCAGGCTCTGCTGCGCCTGTGCGCCATGACGCTGATCCTGCCCGTGCTGGTGGCGGTATTTGGCATTCTGAGCGTTTACGGTCGCCAGGGGTGGTTGGCTTCGCTGTTCGGCCAGCTTGGTCTGGAATGGTCATTCTCGCCTTACGGACTGCAGGGCATCCTGCTGGCACACGTTTTTTTCAATATGCCGATGGCAACGCGCCTCTTTTTGCAGGCGCTGGAGAACATTCCCGGCGAACAGCGGCAGATTGCCGCCCAGCTCGGCATGCGCGGCTGGTCGTTCTTCCGTTTTGTCGAATGGCCGTGGCTGCGCCGCCAGCTCCCGCCCGTAGCGGCATTAATCTTCATGCTCTGCTTTGCCAGCTTTGCCACCGTGCTGTCACTTGGCGGCGGGCCGCAGGCCACCACCATTGAGCTGGCGATTTACCAGGCGCTGAGTTACGACTACGATCCCGGTCGCGCCGCCCTGCTGGCGATAGTCCAGATGGCGTGCTGCCTTGCACTGGTACTGTTGAGCCAGCGGCTGAGTAAAGCCATTCCCGCTGGCAGTCATCAAATAACCGGCTGGCGCGATCCGCAGGACAGCCTGCACAGCCGCGTCAGTGATGTTATCCTGATCGGGCTGGCGCTCCTGCTGCTGTTGCCGCCGCTGCTGGCCGTTATCGTTGACGGACTGAACCTCAATCTCATGTCTGTCCTGCAACAGCCCGTCCTCTGGCAGGCCACCTGGACCTCGCTGCGTATCGCGCTGGCTGCCGGATTACTGTGCGTCATCCTGACCATTATGCTGTTGTGGAGCAGCCGTGAGCTTTACGCCCGCCAGGCGCAAAAAGCCGGACAAATGCTGGAGCTGACGGGCATGCTGATTCTTGCTATGCCGGGGATTGTACTGGCAACGGGCTTCTTTTTACTGTTCAACAGCACCCTCGGTCTGCCGGAAAGCGCCGACGGCATAGTGATTTTTACCAACGCCTTAATGGCCATCCCCTACGCGCTCAAGGTGCTGGAAAACCCGATGCGCGACGTCAACAGCCGCTACAGTTTGCTATGCCAGTCGCTGGGCATGCAGGGCTGGCAGCGGCTGAAGGTGGTTGAACTGCGCGCGCTAAAGCGTCCGCTGGCACAGGCGCTGGCGTTTGCCTGCGTGCTCTCTATTGGAGACTTTGGGGTCGTGGCGCTGTTCGGCAATGACGATTTCCGCACGCTGCCATACTGGCTCTATCAGCAAATCGGCTCTTACCGCAGTCAGGACGGCGCGGTCACCGCGCTGTTACTGCTGCTGCTGTGCTTTGCCTTATTTACCGTTATCGAAAAACTTCCGGGGCGTGATGCTAAAACTGACTGATGTAACCTGGCTTTATCAGCATCTGCCGATGCGCTTCACGCTCTCCGTGCGCCAGGGAGAGATGATCGCCGTGCTTGGCCCAAGCGGTGCCGGGAAAAGCACCTTGCTCAATTTGATCGCCGGTTTTCTGCAACCTGCCAGCGGGTCGATAGCCATCGATAATCGTGATTTCACCAGCGCCCCTCCGGCTAAACGTCCTGTCTCAATGCTGTTTCAGGAAAACAACCTGTTTACCCACCTGACGGTGCGGCAAAACATCGCGCTGGGAATGCACCCGGGACTGAGGCTGAACGATGATCAGCGCCATAAGCTGGAGGTCATTGCCGCGCAGATGGGGATCGCCGGGTTTATCGACAGGCTGCCGGGCGAGCTTTCCGGTGGGCAGCGTCAGCGCGTGGCGCTGGCACGTTGTCTGGTGCGCGAGCAGCCGATACTGCTGCTGGATGAGCCGTTCTCGGCGCTCGATCCCGCGCTGCGCCAGGAGATGCTGGCCCTGGTGCAGGAGGTCTGTCAGCGCCAGCAACTGACGATGCTGATGGTTTCGCACAGTATCGAGGATGCCGCACGGATTGCGCCGCGATCGGTGGTGATCGCGGAGGGACGCATTTTGTGGGATGGAGCAACAGAAGCATTAATGAGCGGAAAAGAAAGCGCTTCTGGATTATTGGGTATAAAACCGTAGGCCGGGCAAACGCAGTGCCGCCCGGCGCTTAACGGCTCACAACTTTCAACAGGATCTCACCGTACACTGGCATCAGCGGGTGACGAATCAGCGCCACCAGCGCCACCACCGCCACACCCAGCGTCAGCGGGGCCAGCCAGAGCAGGCGAGTACGCGGGAGGTAGCGTGTCAGGCGATCGATATTTGCCTTCGCGCTGCGCCACAGTCGCCAGCAGAGCCATGCCGCCAGCCATAGCAGCAGCGCCGTGCCCAGCAGTAGCCACTTAAACTCACCGCTTTGCATACCGTCAGGAATATCGATGGCGGCCCCCGCGAGGATCCCCGGCAGGAAGTAGAACGGCGGCCAGAAGACGCAGCCGATAATGTTTGGCACCACGAATTTCGCAACGGGCAGGTCCAGCATCCCGGCCACCATCGGCACCAGCGGACGCGTTGGCCCAACGAAGCGGCCGACAAGGATGGTAAACATGCTGTGCTGGTGCAGCGCATGCTCGGTCTTATCCAGCAAGGCTTTGTTCTTTTTCATGAACGACCAGCGGTGCAGCGGCTTCTTAAAGCGCCAGCCCAGCCAGAAGGAGATCCAGTCGCCGAGCAGGCAACCGATAATTCCCGCCAGCCACGCCTGCCAGAAATTGACCTCACCGCTGCCGATCAGCGCGCCAAGCCCCGCCATCATCACGGTACCGGGCAGGATTAACCCGACAAGCGCCAGCGACTCCAGAAACGCCACCAGCGCCACGGCGATGAGCGAGTACATAACGGACTGGGTAATAAAGTGTTCCAGCAATGCCTGCATAACTATTCCGGTCAGAAAACGAATCAGCGATTCTGCTTAGCGCCCCGCACCGCGTCAAGGCAACAATTGTCTGAATAGTTTACAGGTTGCTTCCCGCATTCACCTGTTTGTTTATCTTTTTTTACCGTTTATTCACATCCAGCGCGGAATTCACTGGGGCTGGCACCGGTGCATTTTTTAAATACCCGGGAGAAATAGAGCTGATCCTCAAAGCCCACGTTGCGCCCCACGGTGGCGATGGGCATCCGGGTGGTGCTGAGCAGCAGCTTCGCCTGGCTGATGCGCTGGTCCTCGCGCCAGCTCAACACGCTGACGCCCAGCTGCTGGCGGAACAGATGCGACAGACGCGACGGTGACAGGCAGACGTGCTGGGCAACGCTGGCGATATCAAACTGGCTATCGGCCAGGTGGTCGCTGATGTACTGGCAGGCGTCGCGCACGCGGTTATCCAGCGGCGGGTTAAGCGACGCGTTAATCGCCTCCATCCGTCGCAGCAGCAGCTGCTCAAGCAGGTTAATCGCCAGCAGTTCAGCGTAGCGCCCACCGGCCTGTCCCGCCTCGATAATCTGCGCAAAAAGTTCGCGAAACTGCGCCAGATGCACCTCATCCGGGCGATAAAAACCGGTGTGCGCAAAAATCGCCGGCCAGGAAAGCCACTCCTGCCAGTAGGCCCGCGGACGGAAATAGACCCACTGGTGATACCACTCTTTGGCATCCGGATGACGGCCGTAGTGGTGGATCTCCCCCGGCGGGAACAGCAGGATATCCCCCGGGCGGCAGACAAACTGCTGGTCGCCGTTTTTGATGATCCCTTCCCCCCGCACGGTCAGGTTAAGGATATATCCTTTCATCCCAAGCGGTCGGTCGACGTAAAAGTCGAGATATCCTTCAGCCTCGATAGGAGTCAGTCCCGCCACAAGGTGCGCGTTAAACGAGTATCCCGGCAGCAGAGGATCGTTTTGCGTTTCGGCCATAGATTCAGTTCTCCCAAGGGTCCTCAAGGAAACCAATTGTCCATATCACTAAAAGCAGGTTAAAAATGGCCCGCGAAAAGATCCAAAAAGCATCACGCCGCTTTTACGTCCGCCATGTTTCAGCCTTTCCCCCTGATTTCTCCGCCTGAGCAGGCAGATAAGCAGTAACAAAAGTGTCTATAACTGCGGCAGAAATGTCCACATTGAATATTTGCACGGCGTCACACTTTCCGTTGTAACAGCAATTTAGTCCATAAGATTAGCGGATCCTGCCTGACGACTTTTGTCCCCAGTCTCTAATGTTCTTCCATACCTCTTTTTTCGATGGAGCAACACCATGGCAATTGCGATTGGCCTCGATTTTGGCAGCGATTCGGTTCGCGCGCTGGCAGTGGACTGTACGTCCGGCCAGGAGATAGCAACCAGCGTTGAGTGGTACCCGCGCTGGCAAGAGGGGCGCTACTGCGATGCGCCGAACAACCAGTTTCGGCATCACCCGCGTGACTACATTGAGTCGATGGAAGCGGCCATTAAAACCGTTCTGGTCGAACTGACCGACGCCCAGCGGGCGGATATTGTTGGGATTGGCGTCGACAGTACCGGCTCCACGCCTGCCCCTGTGGATGCCGATGGCCGCGTGCTGGCGCTGCGTCCTGAGTTTGCCGACAACCCGAACGCCATGTTCGTGCTGTGGAAAGACCATACCGCCGTGGAAGAGGCCGAAGCCATCACCCGCCTGTGCCATCAGCCGGGCAAAACGGACTACTCGCGCTACATCGGCGGAATTTACTCCAGCGAATGGTTCTGGGCCAAGATCCTGCACGTCACCCGTGCCGACGCAACCGTTGCGCAGGCTGCAGCGTCATGGGTTGAACTGTGCGACTGGGTGCCTGCTCTGCTCTCCGGCACCACGCGTCCACAGGATATCCGCCGCGGTCGCTGCAGCGCCGGGCATAAATCCCTGTGGCATGAAAGCTGGGGCGGCCTGCCTCCGGCAGCCTTCTTCGATGAACTCGACCCGATCATCAACAAGAGCCTGACATACCCGCTGTTTACCGACACCTTTACAGCCGATATTCCCGTCGGCACCCTCTGTGAGGAGTGGGCGACGCGCCTCGGCCTGCCGCAAAACGTGGCGATCTCCGGCGGCGCGTTTGACTGCCATATGGGCGCCGTGGGCGCGGGCGCACAGCCAAACACGCTGGTCAAAGTTATCGGTACCTCCACCTGCGACATCCTGACGGCGGATAAAGCCACCGTCGGCGACCGCGCGGTGAAAGGCATCTGCGGCCAGGTTGACGGCAGCGTGGTACCGGACTTCATCGGTCTGGAGGCCGGTCAGTCCGCGTTTGGCGATATCTACGCCTGGTTTGGCCGCGTGCTGGGCTGGCCGCTGGATCGACTGGCGGCGGCGCATCCTGAACTGAAAACCCAGATAGCCGAGAGCAAAAAGCAGCTTCTGCCGCAGCTCACCGACGCCTGGGCCAAAAATCCATCTCTCGACCACCTCCCGGTGGTGCTGGACTGGTTTAACGGTCGCCGTACGCCGTTTGCCAACCAGCGCCTGAAAGGGGTGATCGCGGATCTCAACCTGGCAACCGACGCGCCTGCGCTGTTCGGCGGCCTGATTGCCGCAACGGCCTTCGGTGCCCGCGCCATTATGGAGTGCTTCACCGAGCAGGGCATCGACGTGAACAACGTGATGGCGCTGGGCGGCATCGCCCGTAAAAACCCGGTGATCATGCAGGCCTGCTGCGACGTGCTGAACCGTCCGCTGCAGATTGTGGCGTCCGATCAGTGCTGCGCGCTGGGCGCGGCGATTTTCGCCGCCGTCGCCGCGGGCGTCCATGCGGATATCCCCACCGCGCAGCAGCACATGGCGAGCGCCGTCGAAAACACCCTTCAGCCGCGTGCTCAGCAGGCACAACGCTTTGAACAGCTTTATCAGCGCTACCAGCAGTGGGCAAAAAGCGCCGAACTTCACTATCTCCCTGTCGCCGCCCCGGCCAAAAGCACCGCGGACACTACGGCAACCCTGACCCATTAAGGACACGATGATGACCATTTTTAATAACTATGAAGTGTGGTTTGTGATTGGCAGCCAGCATCTGTACGGACCGGAAGCGCTGCAGCAGGTAACGAAACACGCGGAGCACGTCGTTAACGCGCTGAACGCGGAAGCCAAACTGCCGTGCAAGCTGGTGCTGAAACCGCTGGGCACCACGCCGGATGAGATTACCCATATCTGCCGCGACGCGAACTACGACGATAAATGCGCCGGTCTGGTGGTGTGGCTGCACACCTTCTCACCGGCAAAAATGTGGATCAACGGCCTGTCTATCCTCAACAAACCGCTGCTGCAGTTCCATACCCAGTTCAACGCCTCCCTGCCGTGGGACAGCATCGACATGGACTTTATGAACCTGAACCAGACCGCACACGGCGGCCGCGAGTTCGGCTTCATCGGCGCGCGTATGCGTCAGCAGCACGCGGTGGTCACCGGCCACTGGCAGGATGGCAAGGCGCAACAGCGTATCGGATCCTGGATGCGCCAGGCGGTTTCGAAGCAGGATACCCGCCACCTGAAAGTGGTGCGTTTCGGCGACAACATGCGTGAAGTGGCGGTCACCGACGGTGACAAAGTGGCCGCGCAGATCAAGTTCGGCTTCTCCGTGAATACCTGGGCCGTGGGCGACCTGGTGCAGGTGGTGAATGAGATCAGCGATGGCGACGTGAGCGCGCTGGTGGACGAGTACGAAAGCAGCTACCGCCTGACGCCTGCGGCACAGATCAACGGCGACAAGCGTCAGAACGTGCTGGATGCGGCGCGCATCGAACTGGGCATGAAGCGCTTCCTGCAACAGGGCGGTTTCCACGCCTTTACCACCACTTTTGAAGATCTCCACGGTCTGAAACAGCTGCCGGGTCTGGCAGTACAACGTCTGATGCAGCAGGGCTACGGCTTTGCCGGCGAAGGCGACTGGAAAACTGCCGCTCTGCTTCGCATCATGAAGGTGATGTCGACCGGTCTGCAGGGCGGCACCTCCTTTATGGAGGACTACACCTACCACTTCGAGAACGGCAATGACCTGGTGCTCGGCTCGCACATGCTGGAAGTGTGTCCTTCCATCGCGGTAGAGGAAAAACCGATCCTCGACGTGCAGTACCTCGGCATTGGCGGTAAAGCCGATCCGGCGCGTCTGATCTTCAACACCCGCACGGGCCCGGCCATCAACGCCAGCCTGATCGACCTGGGCGATCGTTTCCGCCTGCTGGTGAACTGCGTCGATGCGGTTGAAACGCCACATTCTCTGCCGAAACTGCCGGTCGCCAACGCCCTGTGGAAAGCACTGCCGGACCTGCCGACCGCGTCAGAAGCCTGGATCCTGGCCGGTGGCGCGCACCATACCGTCTTCAGCCACGCGCTGGATCTGAACGACATGCGTCAGTTCGCCGAGCTGCACGATATCGAACTGACCGTCATTGATAACGATACCCGCCTGCCCGCCTTCAAGGACGCGCTGCGCTGGAACGAAGTCTATTACGGTTCAAAACGCTAAAGCACGGAATGCCCGATGGCGCCGCGTTTACCGGGCCTACGATCCTGTAGGCCGGGTAAGCGAAGCGCCATCCGGCACTGGAGACAACAATGTTAGAAGAGCTCAAACAGCAGGTACTTGAAGCCAACCTGGCGCTGCCGAAACATAATCTGGTCACCCTAACCTGGGGCAACGTGAGCGCCGTTGATCGCGATAGAGGCGTGTTCGTGATCAAGCCTTCCGGCGTCGATTACGCGGTGATGACGGCGGACGATATGGTCGTTGTCAGCATTGACACAGGTGAAGTGGTGGAAGGCAATAAAAAGCCGTCATCCGATACGCCCACTCACCGCCTGCTCTATCGATCTTTCCCGACCATCGGCGGTATCGTGCATACCCATTCGCGCCATGCCACCATCTGGGCGCAGGCGGGCCAGTCCATCCCGGCGACCGGCACCACCCACGCGGACTACTTTTACGGCACCATTCCCTGCACGCGTTTGATGACCGATGCGGAAATCAACGGCGAGTACGAGTGGGAAACCGGTAACGTGATCGTTGAGACCTTCGAAAAACAGGGAATCGACGCTGCGCAAATGCCCGGCGTGCTGGTGCACTCCCACGGCCCGTTTGCCTGGGGGAAAAACGCGGAGGACGCGGTGCATAACGCCATCGTGCTCGAAGAGATCGCTTATATGGGGATCTTCTGTCGCCAGCTGGCGCCGCAGCTGCCGGATATGCAGCAAACCCTGCTGGATAAGCATTACCTGCGCAAGCACGGCGCGAAGGCCTACTACGGGCAGTAAACCCTTGCCCGGTGGCGCTGCGCTTACCGGACCTACGGAACCTGCAGGCCGGATAAGCGTAGCGCCATCCGGCGAAACAGGCACTGTATAAAACCCCAGCAAACCTACCTCAACCAGGCTATAATCAGGCCTGGTTTTGTTTTCTGGGATAACGGCGTGGCGCAGGCGCAAGAAGGCTTTTTACTGACCCGACACTGGCGGGATACGCCTCAGGGCACCGAGGTTGAATTCTGGCTGGCAACGGACAACGGCCCGCTGCAGGTGACGCTGCCGCCGCAGGAATCCGTGGCGTTTATTCCAGAAGCGCACGTCGAAAAAGTGAAACAGCTGCTGCGCGGTGAAAACGGCTGGCGCATTACCCCGCTTGAGCTGAAAGATTTCCACCGTCAACCGGTTTATGGCCTCTACTGTCGCGCCCATCGTCAGCTGATGCGCTATGAAAAACTGCTTCGCGAAGCGGGCGTAACGCTCTACGAAGCCGACATCCGCCCACCGGAGCGCTTTCTGATGGAGCGGTTTATTACCGCGCCCGTCTGGGTCGACGGCACCGCGCACAACGGCAGCCTCGTTAACGCGCGGCTGAAGCCGAACCCGCACTACCGCCCTCCGCTGAAGTGGGTCTCCCTGGATATCGAAACCACCCGCCACGGCGAACTGTACTGCATAGGACTTGAAGGCTGCGGCGATCGGGTTGTCTATATGCTCGGGCCGCCAAATGGTGATGCCTCCGCGCTGGATTTCCGGCTTGAGTACGTCAACAGCCGCCCGCAGCTGCTGGAGAAGCTGAACCAGTGGTTTGCCGACTACGATCCCGACGTCCTGATCGGCTGGAACGTGGTGCAGTTCGACCTGCGCGTGCTGCAAAAACACGCCGAGCGTTACCGCATCCCGCTGATGCTCGGGCGCGGCAACAGCGAGCTGGAATGGCGCGAGCACGGTTTTAAGAACGGCGTTTTCTTCGCCCAGGCGAACGGTCGCCTGATTATCGACGGCATCGAGGCGCTCAAGTCCGCCTTCTGGAACTTCTCATCATTCGCCCTCGAAGCGGTGGCGCAGGAGTTGCTTGGCGAAGGCAAATCCATCGACAACCCCTGGGACAGAATGGACGAGATCGACCGACGCTTTAACGAAGACAAGCCCGCGCTCGCCACCTATAACCTGAAAGATTGCGAGCTGGTCACGCAGATTTTCCACAAAACCGAAATTATGCCCTTCCTGCTGGAGCGCGCGACGGTGAACGGCCTTGCGGTCGACAGGCATGGTGGATCGGTTGCCGCCTTTAGCCATCTCTACTTTCCCCGAATGCACCGGGCAGGATATGTCGCCCCTAACCTCGGGGAGGTGCCGCCGCAGGCCAGCCCCGGCGGCTACGTCATGGATTCCCGGCCAGGATTGTATGATTCCGTTCTGGTGCTGGACTACAAAAGCCTCTACCCGTCGATAATCCGCACCTTCCTGATCGATCCCGTCGGGCTGGTTGAGGGCCTGGCCCAGCCAGATGATGAACACAGCACCGAAGGCTTCCTCGGCGCACGCTTCTCGCGGGAAAAACACTGCCTGCCCGACATCGTGGGAAACATCTGGCACGGCCGCGATGAGGCCAAGCGCCACGGCAACAAGCCACTATCACAGGCGCTGAAAATCATCATGAACGCCTTCTACGGCGTGCTGGGTACCAGCGCCTGCCGCTTCTTCGACCCGCGTCTGGCGTCGTCGATCACCATGCGCGGGCACGAGATCATGCGTCAGACCAAAGCGCTGATTGAGTCCCGGGGCTATGACGTCATTTACGGTGACACCGACTCCACCTTTGTGTGGCTTAAGGGCGCGCATTCAGAAGAAGACGCCGCGAAAATCGGCAAAGCGCTGGTCGCCTTCGTGAACGACTGGTGGCAGGAACATCTGCAGAAAGCGCGGTTAACCAGTGCGCTGGAGCTGGAATTTGAAACCCATTTCGCCCGCTTTTTAATGCCCACCATTCGCGGTACCGATCAGGGCAGTAAGAAGCGCTACGCCGGGCTGATTCAGGACGGCGACGCACAGCGGATGGTGTTTAAAGGGCTCGAGACGGTACGTACCGACTGGACGCCGCTGGCGCAACAGTTCCAGCAAACGCTCTATCTGCGGGTGTTTCGCAATGAACCGTATCAGGACTACGTGCGCGAGACGATAGCCAGCCTGATGGCGGGCGAGCTTGACGCGCAGCTGGTGTATCGCAAACGCCTGCGCCGCCCGCTCGCGGAGTACCAGCGCAACGTTCCTCCGCACGTGCGCGCCGCGCGCCTCGCGGATGAAGAAAACGTCCGCCGTGGCCGCGCGCCGCAATATCAGAACCGGGGCACCATCAAATACGTCTGGACGATAAACGGTCCGGAACCGGTGGATTATCAGCACTCACCTCTGGATTACGAACACTATCTGACACGTCAGCTTCAGCCGGTTGCCGACGGAATTTTGCCCTTCATCGACGACGACTTTGCTACACTGGTTACAGGGCAACTTGGCCTATTTTGACACGTGACGAAATGGCTGCCATCCAGTACCATAGCGCCCTTTCCATTCCCGGACCCATTTTTCGATGACCGTCTTTTTTGACGGTGGTCGAACTATTGCCTGCAATTAAAGATTAGAGCCGAACAACTATGCCTTTTACACTTGGTCAACGCTGGATCAGCGATACAGAAAGCGAACTTGGATTAGGAACCGTCGTTGCCGTTGATGCGCGCATGGTTACCCTCCTCTTCCCTGCCACTGGTGAAAACCGCCTGTACGCTCGCAATGACTCCCCTGTAACCCGCGTGATGTTTAATCCGGGTGACACCGTGACCAGCCATGACGGCTGGCAGCTCAAGATTGAAGACGTAAAAGAAGAGAATGGACTGCTCGCCTACATCGGCACTCGCCTGGACACCGACGAGGCCAATGTCATCCTGCGCGAAGTGCTGCTCGACAGCAAGCTGGTGTTCAGCAAGCCTCAGGACCGCCTGTTTGCCGGGCAAATCGACCGTATGGATCGCTTCTCGCTGCGCTATCGCGCGCGTAAGTTCCAGAGTGAACAGTACCGCATGCCGTGGAGCGGCCTGCGCGGCCAGCGCACCAGCCTGATCCCCCACCAGCTGAACATCGCCCATGACGTGGGCCGTCGCCACGCGCCACGCGTGCTGCTGGCAGATGAAGTGGGCCTGGGTAAAACCATTGAAGCGGGTATGATCCTGCATCAACAGCTGCTTTCCGGCGCCGCCGAGCGCGTGCTGATCGTGGTGCCAGAAACCCTGCAGCACCAGTGGCTGGTTGAGATGCTGCGCCGCTTCAACCTGCGTTTCTCTCTGTTCGACGACGAACGCTACGCAGAAGCGCAGCACGATGCGGACAACCCGTTTGAAACCGAACAGCTGGTGATTTGCTCCCTGGACTTCGTGCGCCGCAGCAAGCAGCGTCTTGAGCATCTGTGCGATGCCGAGTGGGACCTGATGGTGGTCGACGAAGCGCACCACCTGGTCTGGAGCGAAGATGCGCCGAGCCGCGAATATATGGCCATCGAGCAGCTTGCCGAACGCGTGCCTGGCGTCCTGCTGCTGACCGCAACGCCGGAACAGCTGGGTCTCGAAAGCCACTTCGCCCGTCTGCGCCTGCTCGATCCCAACCGTTTCCACGATTTTGAGCAGTTTGTGGAAGAACAGAATAACTACCGTCCGGTGGCAGATGCCGTCGCCCTGCTGCTGGCGGGCAAGCGTCTTTCTAATGACGAACTCAACACCCTGAGCGATCTGATCGGCGAGCAGGATATCGAGCCACTTTTGCAGGCTGCGAACAGCGAGAGCGACAACGCGGAATCCGCGCGTAAAGAGCTGATCGACATGCTGATGGATCGCCACGGCACCAGCCGCGTGCTGTTCCGTAACACCCGTAACGGCGTGAAAGGGTTCCCGAAACGCGAGCTGCACACCATTAAACTGCCGCTGCCGACGCAATATCAGACGGCGATTAAAGTCTCCGGCATTATGGGCGCGCGCAAAACGCAGGAAGAGCGCGCCCGCGACATGCTTTATCCGGAGCAAATCTACCAGGAGTTCGAAGGCGATACCGGCACCTGGTGGAACTTCGATCCGCGCGTGGAGTGGCTGATGGGCTACCTGACCGCACACCGCTCCCAGAAAGTGCTGGTGATCTGCGCCAAGGCGGCTACCGCCCTGCAGCTGGAGCAGGTTCTGCGCGAGCGTGAAGGTATTCGCGCCGCCGTGTTCCACGAAGGCATGTCCATCGTTGAACGCGACCGTGCCGCGGCGTGGTTTGGCGAAGAGGACAGCGGCGCGCAGGTTCTGCTGTGCTCGGAAATCGGCTCCGAAGGCCGTAACTTCCAGTTCGCCAGCAACCTGGTGATGTTCGATCTGCCGTTTAACCCCGATCTGCTGGAGCAGCGTATCGGCCGTCTGGACCGTATCGGTCAGGCCCATGATATTCAGATCCACGTGCCGTATCTGGAAAAAACGGCCCAGTCCGTGCTGGTGCGCTGGTTCCACGAAGGTCTGGATGCGTTTGAACATACCTGCCCGACGGGCCGCACCATTTACGATCAGGTGCATGGCGATCTGATCGGCTACCTGGCCGCGCCGGAAAACACCGACGGCTTTGACGATCTGATTAAGTCCTGCCGTGAGAAGCACGACGCGCTGAAAGCGCAGCTGGAACAGGGTCGCGATCGCCTGCTGGAGATCCATTCCAACGGTGGCGAGAAAGCGCAGGCGCTGGCAGAGAGCATCGAAGAGCAGGATGACGACACCAGCCTGATTAGCTTCTCGATGAACCTGTTCGATATCGTCGGCATCAACCAGGACGATCGTGGTGAGAACCTGATAGTCCTGACCCCGTCCGATCACATGCTGGTACCGGATTTCCCGGGCCTGCCGGAAGATGGCTGTACCATCACCTTCGAGCGTGACGTGGCGCTGTCCCGTGAAGATGCCCAGTTCATCACCTGGGAACACCCGCTGATCCGCAACGGGCTGGATCTGATCCTCTCCGGTGATACCGGCAGCAGCACGATCTCCCTGTTAAAAAACAAGGCGCTGCCGGTGGGGACGCTGCTGCTGGAGCTGATTTACGTTGTGGAAGCACAGGCGCCGAAGCAACTGCAGCTCAACCGCTTCCTGCCGCCGACGCCGGTCCGTCTGCTGCTGGATAAAAACGGCACGAACCTGGCCGGACAGGTCGAGTTCGAAAGCTTCAACCGCCAGCTGAGCGCGGTGAACCGCCATACCGGCAGCAAGCTGGTTAACGCGGTCCAGCAGGACGTGCACGCTATTCTGCAGCAGGGCGAAACCCAGATTGAGAAAGCGGCGAGAGCGCTGATTGATGCCGCACGCGCGGAAGCCGACGAGAAACTGTCTGCGGAGCTGTCGCGTCTGGAAGCGTTGAAGGCCGTGAACCCTAACATCCGTGACGACGAGCTGGCGGCGATTGAAAGCAACCGTCAGCAGGTGCTGGAAAGCCTCAACCAGGCTAGCTGGCGTCTGGATGCCCTGCGTCTTATCGTTGTGACGCATCAGTAACCGGAGCGCAAGATGGTGATGGAGCCGTACAATCCGCCGCAGGATCCCTGGCTGGTCATTCTGTATCAGGATGAACACATTATGGTGGTCAACAAGCCCAGCGGGCTGTTGTCCGTGCCGGGGCGTCTGGATGAGCACAAAGACAGCGTGATGACGCGCATTCAGCGCGATTATCCTCAGGCGGAGTCTGTCCATCGCCTGGACATGGCGACCAGCGGCGTGATTGTGGTGGCGCTGAATAAGGCGGCGGAACGCGAGCTGAAGCGCCAGTTCCGCGAGCGCGAGCCGAAAAAGCAGTATGTCGCCCGCGTCTGGGGTCACCCCGCGCAGGCGGAAGGGCTGGTGGATTTACCGCTGATCTGCGACTGGCCGAACCGGCCAAAGCAGAAGGTGTGCTACGAAACCGGCAAGGCCGCGCAGACCGAGTATGAAGTGCTGGAGTACGCGCCGGATAATACCGCGCGCGTCCTGCTTAAACCGATTACCGGACGCTCACACCAGCTGCGCGTGCATATGCTTGCCCTGGGTCATCCGATTCTGGGCGACCGGTTTTACGCGCCGCCTGAAGCACTGACCTTAGCGCCACGTCTGCAGCTGCACGCGCAGACGCTCACCATCACCCATCCTGCCTTCGGTAATGCGATGACGTTTAAAGCTCCGGTGGACTTCTAATCCACGCTCAATAAATATTTGTTATCGGGCACGCGCCTGATAACAAATATTCAAAATCTATATATTTCACACCAATAATAAAACCACCACAAATAATATTCACAAAAGTTATTTCTTATAATAACGCCTCTCTCATTTATTTAAAAAAACTAAAATACATATTAAAAAATAGTAAATTGAAATAACGTCGGCCATTGTTAAAAATTCACTTAAAAAATAAGAAAATACTAATCCCACAGGCTCCCAGGCCAGGTCGTTTCGCTAGCCAAAAACATTCAGAAACAATCGACTCATTAATTTACAAGGACGTATATGAACAGGACTTACAACATCATCTGGAATTACGCCAGAAATATGTACATTGTTGCCTCTGAGTTTTCCCGTGGAGACAGCAAAACCCGCTCACGCGTTCGCGCTGGAGGGGCTATCGCGACCTTTATTTTATCCGGCATTGCGGGTTCGGCACTCGCGACTGACAGGACGTTTGAGGCTGTCCCAGGTGATAACGAGATCAGCGGCGAATACTCAACCACAGAGAATGTTACCGCAGCGGTAACAGCCAACGGTTCCGATGTCGTTGTTAACGATAGTGGCGCGCTGACAATATCGACTAGCGGAGACTCAGCGATGGGCCTGTACGTTTTCAATGGCGCGAAAGTCACGCTAGACGATCCCAACACCACCATTACTACTTCTGGGTATGGCATGGCCAGGGGGATCGTTAACCAACAAGGAACGGTCACATTAGCTAACGTTACTATAAAAACCACCGGTGATTTTGGTAATGCGGGCATATTTAACAATGGCGAAATGACCGGCACCGGGGTCACCATTAGTACAACCGGTAGCGAGAGCTATGGGATTCAGAATTACACCCAAACGTTTACCTTTGACTCATCAAAAATTGATACTTACGGTGAAAAGTCTATTGGTTTATTGAATACCGGTCGCGCAGCG
This sequence comes from Enterobacter sp. TCD1-1, assembly GCF_020567405.1. Classification (NCBI taxonomy): domain Bacteria; kingdom Pseudomonadati; phylum Pseudomonadota; class Gammaproteobacteria; order Enterobacterales; family Enterobacteriaceae; genus Enterobacter; species Enterobacter sp. TCD1-1. Next base: position 157,860 of record NZ_JAJCXF010000003.1, read on the forward strand.
CTCTCGGATACGCAAATTACCACGCATGGACAGAATTCTGACGCGATATCCTCCAGTAAAGCAACCAGCGCTGTCGTGCTGAATAACGGTTCTGTTATCACGACAGGGGAAAACTCACGGGCGGTGGTAATCGATAATGGCGGGAAATTTGATGCAACCGGCACAACGATTACCAGTGAACAGTCTGCAGCCATCGTCTTGCAAAACGCCAGCAATGCCGCCATCGCTAACAGTAATATTTCCGGTAGCAAGGCCGTCTTCTCGTTCAGCGGTGGAAAAAATGTCGCCACAATTGACGGCGGAAGCATTACGGCAACCGCATCCGGAGGAAGTGCTTTTGCCGTGGATTCAGGATCTGCCGATATTAGCGTGAAGAATGTGCAAACGATGAATGCAGACAATCTGCTCACCGTGGCCAATACCGCCGATGCAGTCACCCTGAGCGCTGAAAACAGCAAGCTGTCCGGCGCGGTTAAGGCCAGCGGTGATAATATCAGCATGAATCTGGATGAAAACAGCCAGTGGCTGCTTACCGGCGATTCCAGCGTCGGTAATCTTTCCAGTAACGGGCGCATCACGCTCGGCGATGAAAACGGCAGTGCCGGTACGCTCAATGTCGGTAATCTCATCCTTCAGGATAACAGCCAAACTGATGTCTACCTCGATGCAAACGCGACGAGTGCCCCTGTTATCGCTCAGAATGCAACGCTGAATGGCACGCTGAATATTACGGGTTACGGTGGGGCCAGCACGCTTTCAGCGGATAGCACCTTCACGGTGATTGACGCTGAAAATGCAATCAATGGCAATTTTACCCACCTCACCGTCGCGGGTATGGCATCAGGATCCGTTGACTTCATCACCTTTAGCGGCACCGTTGACCCCGCCGACGTGACGAATTACGTCCTGACGCCGTCATTAGCCTGGTATGCCAGCCAGAACCCAACGCCAACGGCGGCTCACGGCACATTCACCCTGAACAATGCTGACGGCAGCTTTACGCTGAGCACGGCGCTTGTCGATCAAAATGCTAACGCCACGACGGGATGGGACGGTAAATCACTCACCAAAGAGGGGCAAGGTACGCTGATTCTGAATGCCGCAAACAGTTACAGCGGCACAACGGATGTTAACCAGGGCACGCTCTGGCTGGGCGAGGCCGGCGTTATCGGCGTACAAAACAGCGATCAGGCCGTGAATGTCGCGGCAGGCGCGACGTTTGGTGGCGACAACGGAGTGGTGAACGGCAATGTTAACAGCAAGGGCACCGTTCAATTCAACGACACGCTTACGATCAATGGTGATCTGAGCAACGCAGGCAGCATTATCAGCGGCAATATCGAAGGCACCGACGGCACAACGACCGGTAACACACTGATCGTAAACGGCGATTATACCGGTAACCAGGGGTCTCTGACGCTGAATACGCAGTTAGGCGACGACACGTCGCCAACCGATATGCTTAACATTACGGGGAATACGTCCGGTAACACTACCCTGTACATTAACAACGCAGGCGGTCAGGGGGCCCTGACCCAAAACGGAATTGAAGTGATTAAGGTCGGCGGTGAATCAAACGGTACCTTTGTTCAGGGTAACCAGGTCCAAATCAACGCCTACGAATACCGTCTGTATCAGGACTCAGGGAACTGGTATCTCCGTTCCCAGGCCACGGGTGAGGGTGGCGACGTAACGCCTCAGTATCGTGCCGATATTGGTTCATACCTTAGCAACCAGTGGCTGGCTCGCGATCTGCAGATGCAGACCCTCTCAGACCGAGAAGGCAGCCAGTTCAAATCGCAAAACGGCACGACATGGGCGCGTTTCAAAGCAGGTAAGAACCAGTCCACTGCGGCAGGGAGCAATATTGATATCGACAGCAACTACTCCCAGTTCCAGATGGGGGGCGATGTTGCAGCCTGGAACAACGGCGAACAAAGCCTGGTGGTCGGGGTTATGGGTAGCTATATGAAAGCCAGCAGCGACAGCAAAGGCAATAGAGGTGCTGACGGCAGCCGCTTTAGCGCTGACGGTAAAGTCGATGGCTATAACCTCGGCGTCTATGGCACCTGGTTTGCCGATGCCCGACAGCATCAGGGTTTTTATGTCGACAGCTGGTATCAGTACGGGATGTACCACAACAGCGTAGATAACGGTGACGTTGGCTCAACGGATTACGATTCAAACGCCAACGCCGTTTCGCTGGAAACGGGCTATCGCTACGATGTCGCACTCGGCGACAACACGCTGAGCCTCACGCCGCAGGCACAGATCGTCTGGCAGGATTACCGTGCCGATGACATCAAAGACAGCAGCGGCACAACGATTGATGGGCAAAACGGTGACAGCTGGACCACCCGTTTAGGTCTGCGAGTTGACAGCAAGATGAATAAGGCGAACGACGCGGTTATCCAGCCGTTTGCGGAGGTCAACTGGCTGCATACCTCTGAAGAAACGGCAGTTAACTTTGGTGACACACAGATCAAACAGGATATTCCTGCCGATCGTGCGGAGCTGAAAGCGGGTGTTCAGGCGAATGTGAACAAGCAATGGAGCGTTATCGCCCAGGTGTCCGGACAGAAAGGTGATAATGATTACAGCGATGTGAACGGCAGTCTGAACGTACGCTACAGCTGGTAATCACGTAGAAAGGGCCTGGCAGTTCATCCTGCCAGGCCCTTCTTCATTCCACAGAGGGGCTTATTTAAAGCCTTTCTTCTCTTTAATCAGTTCGTACGCTTTCTGAATTTCCTGCGCCTTTTGCTTCGCCATCTCCATCATTTCCGGCGGTAAGCCTTTCGCGACCAGCTTGTCCGGATGGTGCTCGCTCATCAGCTTACGATAGGCACGTTTGATCGTGGTCTGATCGTCAGAAGGCTTTACGCCAAGTACGTTACAGGCATCTTCCAGCGTCGGACCACGCTGCGCCTGCTGCCAGGCACCGCCAGATGACTGCTGGTGATAGCCGCCGCCAAACTGCGCCCCGCCCTGCATCATGCGCAGGAACTGGTCGAACTGCATACGGGAGATGCCCAGCTCTTCCGCAATCACGTATAAAACATCGCGCTCGTTAGGATGAAGCGAGCCGTCGGCGAAGGCCGCCTGAATCTGAATTTCCAGAAACATCCGAATTAAATCAAAACGGCCGAAGCAGATGCTGCGGAACTGACGCATTTTTTCGCGAAGCGGATAGTTATCGGATTTCCCGATGCGAAACGCATTTTGCGCCTCCAGGCGGGAGTCACCGTGCAGATTCATTCGGTCCATAAAGACGCTGGCAATCTGAATATCGGCTTCCGTAACGCGGCCTTTGGATTTGGTTAAATGCCCCATCACCTCAAAAGTGGTGGAGAAAAAGAGTGACTGACGCTCGCGCTGATTGGCAAACCAGGCCATTTTGCGGCTGCGCGCCTTATCAAACATATGGCCAATAATAAGCCCCAGCACTATTCCCCAGAACCCGGCCCCCATGATGATGGCGAACGCAACGCCGATTATTTTACCCCAATACTGCATATACTCCCCGGATAGTCATATTCCTGGCCGACGCAACGTCATCATCACTGTGTTCAAGTCACGGTCAATTGAAGGACATCGCCTATAATTTGCTTTATCATACTCGTCATTCGATAGCGAGCCTAACACTCTGGCACGCAAACGGGCAGGATTAACGCTGGTACTGCGCAGATGAGTAAGATAGTCTCTGAGCGTTTGTAAGCCGTAGCCACTGATGACGGAACAATAAAATACAACGTATGAAAAAACGTATCCCCACCCTCCTGGCCACAATGATTGGCACCGCCCTGTACAGTCAACAGGGGCTGGCGGCCGATCTCGCCTCGCAGTGTATGCTTGGCGTCCCAAGTTATAATCGCCCACTGGTGAGTGGCGATACCAATAGCTTGCCGGTAACCATTACTGCCGACAGTTCAAAAGGGACTTACCCTGACAATGCCACGTTTACAGGCAATGTCGATATTAATCAGGGCAATAGCCGCCTGCAGGCAGATGAAGTGCAGCTGCACCAGAAGCAGCCGGAAGGCGCGGCCGAACCGGTACGCACGGTGGATGCGCTGGGTAATGTGCACTATGACGACAATCAGGTCATCCTGAAAGGTCCGAAAGCCTGGTCAAACCTGAATACGAAAGACACTAACGTCTGGAAAGGTGATTACCAGATGGTGGGTCGCCAGGGGCGCGGTGACGCAGACCTGATGAAACAGCGCGGAGAAAACCGCTATACCATCCTGGAAAATGGCACGTTCACGTCGTGTCTGCCGGGTTCAAATACCTGGAGCGTGGTCGGGAGCGAAGTGATCCATGACCGCGAAGAGCAGGTCGCAGAGATCTGGAACGCCCGCTTCAAGGTGGGTCCGGTCCCCATCTTCTACAGCCCTTATCTGCAGCTTCCCGTGGGTGACAAACGTCGCTCCGGTTTCCTGATCCCGAATGCCAAATACAGCACCACGAACTACTTTGAGTTCTACCTGCCGTATTACTGGAATATCGCGCCCAACATGGATGCGACGATCACGCCGCACTATATCCACAAGCGCGGCAACGTCATGTGGGAGAACGAATTCCGCTATCTGACCCACGCCGGTGCGGGTCTGATGGAGCTGGATTATCTGCCGTCGGATAACGTTTACAAGGACGACGCCAGAAACGTCTCGGGTGATAACCGTCACCGTTGGCTGTACTACTGGCAGCATTCCGGGGTGATGGATCAGGTGTGGCGCTTTAATGTTGACTACACCAAAGTCAGCGATTCGGCTTATTTTAATGACTTCTCGTCCAAATACGGCTCGAGTACCGATGGCTATGCCACGCAGAAATTCAGCGTAGGCTATGCGGTGCAGAACTTTGATGCAACCGTCTCGACCAAGAAATTTCAGGTGTTTTCTGACCAGTCCACGCCTACCTATGGCGCTGAGCCACAGCTGGACGTCAACTGGTACCAGAATGATGTAGGTCCATTCGACACCCGGGTTTACGCTCAGGCGGTGCATTTCGTGAACACGGATTCGGACATGCCTGAAGCCACGCGTGTTCACCTTGAGCCGACGATCAATCTGCCATGGTCTAACGACTGGGCAAGTCTGAATACCGAAGCCAAGCTGATGGCGACGCACTATCAGCAAAAAAATCTCGATAATTACAACGCAACGAACAGTGCACATCTGGAAGAGTCGGTTAACCGAACGCTCCCGCAGTTTAAAATGGACGGCAAGCTGATCTTCGAGCGTGATATGGCCCTGCTGGCGGATGGGTATACCCAGACGCTTGAACCGCGTATGCAGTATTTGTACGTGCCATACCGCGATCAGAGCAACATTCAAAACTACGACTCCTCTTTACTGCAGTCCGACTACAGTGGCCTGTTCCGCGACCGTACTTACGGCGGTCTGGACCGCATCGCCTCAGCGAACCAGTTAACGACCGGCGTCACAACACGTGTTTATGATGATGCCGCCGTTGAACGTTTTAACGTTTCTGTTGGTCAAATCTACTACTTCACAGAGTCTCGCACGGGTGATGACAATATTCAGTGGGAGAAAGACAACAAAACGGGATCGATAGTGTGGGCGGGAGATACCTACTGGCGTATGACTGACCGTTGGGGCCTGCGTGGCGGTGTGCAGTATGACACGCGTCTCGACAACGTTGCTAACAGTAGTGCAGCCATAGAGTATCGTCGCGATGAAGATCGTATGATTCAGGTAAGCTATCGTTACGCTAGCCCAGAATATATTCAGGCAACGCTACCGAAAAGCAATGATCAGAACAGCATCAACTACTGGAAATCGCCACAATATTCGGATGGTATTTCTCAGGTCGGTGCGGCAGCGAGTTGGCCCATCGCCGACCGTTGGTCAATCGTAGGCGCTTACTACTTTGACACTAACGCGAATAAAGCTGCTGACCAGATGGTGGGGCTGCAATATAACTCCTGCTGCTACGCGCTGCGTGTCGGTTACGAACGTAAGCTTAACGGCTGGGAAAACAATCAAAGCAAATACGATAACGTGATTGGCTTTAACTTCGAGTTACGCGGCCTGAGTTCCAACTACGGTCTGGGTACGCAGAAAATGCTGCGCTCGAATATTCTGCCTTACCGCAGTTCCTTGTAATGTGCTTGATTTGCAACGTAATCCGCTTTGCGGTTAATTGAAATGGAAAAAGTATGAAGAACTGGAAAACGCTGCTGCTCGGTGTCGCTATGGTTGCGAATACCAGCTTCGCGGCCCCCCAGGTTGTTGATAAAGTCGCCGCGGTGGTTAACAACGGCGTCGTGCTTGAAAGTGACGTTGACGGTCTGATGAAATCGGTGAAGCTCAATTCGGGCGAAGCGGGTCAGCAGCTTCCGGATGACGCCACGCTGCGCCACCAGATCCTGGAGCGTCTGATCATGGATCAGATCGTTCTGCAGATGGGGCAGAAAATGGGTGTGAAGGTCACTGACGAGCAGCTCGATCAGGCGATCGCTAACATCGCGAAACAAAACAACATGTCTTTAGACCAGATGCGCAGCCGTCTGGCCTATGACGGCATCAGCTACGCCACCTACCGTAATCAGATCCGTAAAGAGATGCTGATTTCGGAAGTGCGTAACAACGAAGTGCGTCGCCGCGTCACTATCCTGCCTCAGGAAGTGGACGCGCTGGCAAAACAGGTGGGTAACCAAAACGATGCGAGCACGGAGCTGAATCTGAGCCACATTCTGATCCCACTGCCAGAGAATCCAACGTCCGATCAGGCTGCGGAAGCAGAAAGTCAGGCGCGTTCAATTGTCGAACAGGCGCGTAACGGCGGTGACTTTGGCAAGCTGGCCATCACCTACTCCGCAGACCAACAGGCGCTGAAAGGCGGCCAGATGGGCTGGGGACGTATTCAGGAGCTGCCATCCATCTTTGCCCAGGCCCTGAGCACGGCGAAGAAAGGGGATATCGTCGGTCCAATCCGTTCAGGCGTGGGCTTCCACATTCTGAAAGTGAACGATCTGCGCGGCCAGAGCCAAAATATCTCCGTTACCGAAGTTCACGCTCGTCATATTCTTCTGAAACCGTCACCAATCATGACTGACGATCAGGCGCGTGCGAAGCTGGAACAGATTGCAGCAGACATTAAGAGCGGTAAAACCTCGTTTGCGAAAGCAGCAAAAGAGTTCTCGCAGGATCCTGGCTCTGCTAACCAGGGCGGCGATCTGGGCTGGGCGGCAGCGGATATCTACGATCCTGCCTTCCGTGACGCGCTGATGAAGCTGAACAAAGGCCAGATTAGCGCGCCGGTCCACTCTTCGTTTGGCTGGCATCTGATCGAGCTGATGGACACCCGTAATGTTGATAAAACGGATGCGGCGCAGAAAGACAGAGCCTACCGTATGCTGTTTAACCGTAAGTTCTCCGAAGAAGCAGCCACCTGGATGCAGGAACAACGCGCCAGTGCTTACGTGAAAGTGCTGAGCAACTAATGAAACAGCATCGTGTTGTTATCACGCCCGGCGAACCCGCCGGGATTGGGCCTGACCTTGTTGTCCAGCTCGCCCAGCGCAGCTGGCCAGTAGAACTGGTTGTCTGCGCGGATGCAACACTGTTACAGGACCGGGCAACGCTGCTCGGTCTGCCTTTAACGCTCATCCCTTACGTTGAAGGCCAACAGCCTGCACCGCAGCAAGCCGGTACCCTCACCCTTCTTTCGGTTCCCCTTCGTACGCCGGTCATTCCTGGCCAGCTCAGCACGGAAAACGGCCACTATGTGGTTGAAACCCTTGCGCGCGCCTGCGACGGTTGCCTGAAGGGCGAATTTGCCGCCCTGATTACCGGCCCCGTCCACAAAGGCGTGATCAACGAAGCGGGCATACCGTTTACCGGGCATACGGAGTTCTTCGAAGAGCGATCGCACAGTCCGAAAGTGGTGATGATGCTGGCGACCGAAGCGATGCGCGTTGCCCTGGTGACCACCCATCTGCCGATCAAAGCGATTCCGGATGCGATCACCCCCGATCTCCTGCGCGAGATCATCGGGATTTTGCATCACGATCTGCAGACAAAATTTGGGATCCCGCAGCCGCATGTGCTGGTTTGTGGCCTGAACCCGCACGCGGGCGAAGGCGGGCACATGGGCACCGAAGAGATCGACACCATCATTCCGGTACTCAACGAAATGCGGGCGAAGGGAATGAACCTCAGCGGTCCGCTGCCTGCTGATACCCTTTTCCAGCCGAAATACCTGGATAATGCCGACGCCGTGCTCGCGATGTACCACGATCAGGGCCTGCCCGTGCTAAAATACCAGGGCTTTGGCCGCGGGGTGAATATCACCCTCGGTTTACCCTTTATTCGAACGTCCGTTGACCACGGTACTGCGCTGGATCTGGCAGGCCAGGGGAAAGCGGATGTCGGCAGTTTTATTACGGCGCTTAATCTCGCCATCAAAATGATTGTTAATACTCAATGACTAATCGAGTCCATCAGGGCCACTTAGCCCGTAAACGTTTCGGGCAAAACTTCCTTAACGATCAGTTCGTGATCGAAAGCATTGTCTCGGCTATTAATCCACAAAAAGGCCAGGCGATGGTCGAAATCGGCCCGGGCCTTGCCGCACTGACCGAGCCGGTAGGCGAACGCCTCGACGAACTGACCGTCATCGAACTGGACCGCGATCTGGCCGCACGCCTGCAAACGCACCCGTTCCTCGGGCCGAAGCTGACTATCTATCAGCAGGACGCCATGACCATGAACTTCGGCGAACTGTCGGAAAAAATGGGCCAGCCGCTGCGCGTTTTCGGCAACCTGCCGTATAACATCTCCACGCCGCTCATGTTCCACCTCTTTAGCTATACTGATGCCATTGCCGATATGCACTTCATGTTGCAAAAAGAGGTGGTTAACCGTCTGGTTGCAGGCCCGAACAGTAAAGCGTATGGTCGTTTAAGCGTGATGGCACAATATTACTGCAACGTGATCCCGGTACTCGAAGTACCGCCGTCAGCGTTCACACCACCACCGAAAGTGGATTCAGCGGTTGTGCGCCTTGTGCCGCACAAAACGAAACCGTACCCGGTTAAAGATCTGCGTGTACTGAGCCGCATTACCACTGAAGCCTTTAACCAGCGTCGTAAAACGATCCGTAACAGCCTCAGCAATTCATTCACCGTTGAGGTATTAGCTGAACTGGGGATCGACCCGGCAATGCGTGCGGAGAACATTTCCGTAGAGCAGTACTGCAAGCTGGCTAATTACATCAGCGAAAATGCGCCGCCGAAGGAGAGTTAAGCCATGATTGATTCGCCCCGCGTATGTGTTCATGTACAAAGCGTCTATGTTGAATCACAGTCCTCGCCGGACGAAGAACGTTTTGTCTTTGCTTACACCGTGACCATTCGCAACCTGGGGCGGACGCCCGTGCAACTGCGCGGACGCTACTGGCTTATCACCAACGGCAATGGCCGCGAAATCGAAGTTCAGGGGGAAGGAGTGGTCGGTGAACAGCCCCACATCGCCCCTGGCGAAGAGTACCAGTACACCAGCGGCGCGGTGATTGAAACGCCGATGGGTACCATGCAAGGCCATTATGAAATGGTCGATGTCGATGGCAATGGCTTCCGCGTTGCCATTCCCGTGTTCCGTCTCGCCGTAACCACACTTATTCATTAATCTAATGTCTACATATCTGATTGGCGACGTTCACGGTTGCTACGATGAACTGATCGCATTATTAAAACAGGTCGACTTTACGCCAGAACAGGACACGCTCTGGCTGACGGGCGATTTAGTCGCACGTGGCCCCGGCTCTCTTGAGGTATTACGTTTTGTCAAATCACTGGGCGACAGCGTGCGCATGGTGCTGGGCAATCACGATCTGCATCTGCTGGCAGTGTTCGCCGGGATCAGCCGCAATAAACCAAAAGATCGCCTCACCCCGCTGCTGGATGCGCCGGACGCGGACGATCTGATTAACTGGCTGCGCCGTCAGCCCCTGCTTCAGGTCGACGAAGAGAAAAAGCTGGTCATGGCGCATGCCGGGATCACGCCACAATGGGATCTTGAAACAGCGAAAACCTGTGCGCGTGACGTTGAGGCAGTGCTGGCAAGCGATTCGTATCCTTTCTTCCTCGATGCCATGTACGGCGACATGCCGAACCACTGGAGCGAGGATCTCAGCGGTCTGGCCCGTCTGCGCTTTATCACGAACGCCTTCACCCGCATGCGTTTCTGCTTCCCGAACGGACAGCTGGACATGTATTCCAAAGAGACGCCGGAAAGCGCACCGGCCCCGCTCAAACCGTGGTTTGCCATTCCGGGGCCGGTGACAAGCGAGTACAGCGTGGTATTTGGTCACTGGGCTGCACTGGAAGGAAAAGGGACGCCGGACGGGATTTACGGTCTGGATACCGGATGCTGCTGGGGCGGAGAGCTAACCTGCTTACGCTGGGAAGATAAAGCTTACTTTGTTCAGCCGTCCAACCGACAGCTGGACTTAGGGGAAAGTGAGGCCGTCGCCTCCTGAATCATGCCCTCTCCCGGGCGGGAGAGGGCAAATCACTTAACGACGTTCCAGGATCTCGAAGCAGTAGCTGTGAGAGTTCTGTGCATCCGCATCGTGGAATTCGCTGAATACCGATTCCCACTCGTCCGGATCGTAGTCTGGGAAATGGGTATCCCCTTCCACTTCCGCATCAATATGGGTCAGATACAGCTTCTGCGCTTTAGGCAGGAACTGCTCGTACACGCGCCCGCCGCCAATCACCATGATCTCTTCGGCATTGCCGCATGCAGCAATCGCCTCGTCGACGGATTTTACCCATTCGACGCGATCGTCAGTACCCGGCTGGCTACTGATAACGATATTTTTACGGCCCGGCAATGGACGACCAATCGACTCCCAGGTCAGGCGGCCCATCACTACCGGCTTGTTTAACGTAGTACGTTTAAACCATGCGAGATCGGCAGGCAGGTTCCACGGCATGGCATTTTCCATACCGATAACGCGGTCCACCGCCAGCGCTGCAATCAGACTGATCATTGAAAATTTCCCGGATGCAAAAAATTGCCGCCACTATACGGAAAGCTTAATCTTTCGTCGACTGGCGGCAGAGTAAAGATACAGAAATTTTTTAATATTGCTGGCAACTCCACTTCACGCGGAAGGTTTACTCTCCGGTTCGTCAGACGGATCCCCGGTATGCTTGCCCTCTTCTGTGCCCTGCCAGCCGTGACGCTGGATCAGCGACAGGTGATTGCGATCCTCATTGATGATTTCCGTCAGCATGGCGCTGGTGCGTTTAAACACTGCCGCACGCTCCGTGGCCGTACTGCCCGCCATCGCCGCCATCTCTTCCACCATTTCGGTATTAAAGCGACGGAACAGATCCGCCCGTTCGCGGGCTTCATACGCGCCGAGCCCCAGGTTTTCCAGCGCCATGCGGCCAGACTTCAGCGCGCCTTCAAAGGTTTCACGCTCGGGGGCTGCGACGCCCGCCTGCCTGAGGCGGATATAATGATCAACATCGCGCGCGCGGGAAATGATGGTTAGATCCGGAAAATGCTCTTTCGCCATTTCCACCATCTGCAGGCTGGTCTCCGGATCGTCAATCGCGTTAATCAATACCTCCGCTTTCGCCGCCCCGGCGGATTCCAATAGATCGACGCGCGTTGCATCGCCGTAAAACACCTTCATATCAAATTTACGCAGGGTATCGACATGGTCGGGGTCGTGATCGAGGATAACCATTTTCACCCCGCTGGACAGCAACAGACGACCAACGATCTGCCCGTAGCGGCCAAATCCGGCAATGATGACGCGAGGCTGCTCCTCGTCAATCTCATCGGCTTCGCGCTCCTGATCGCTACCCGATTTTTCCAGACGCGTCAGCACCACCAGCAGAACGGGCGTCGCGGCCATCGACAGTGCGACTGCCAGCGTCAGCGCTTTTGCCCACTCGGGATCGAGGACGTTTGCCATCTGCGCCGCGCCAAAGACCACGAACGCAAATTCGCTCCCCTGCCCCAGCAGAACCGCAAACCAGCTGCGCTGCTTATTCGGCACCTTCAGCGGACGCGCAATCAGCCACAGCATCGCCATTTTAATGATCAGGAAGCCGACCAGCAGGACGACGATCCGCAGCGGGTGCGTCACCAGCGTGCCAAAGTCGACGGACATCCCTACGCCGATGAAAAACAGCCCCAGCAGCAAGCCTTTGAACGGCTCGATATCGCTTTCCAGCGCGTGACGGTATTCGGAACTCGCCAGCAGAACGCCCGCCAGGAAGGCCCCCATCGCCATCGACAGACCAGCTTCCTCCAGCAGCAGACCGAAACCAAACACCAGGAAGAGCGCCACGGCGCTGAACACTTCGCGAAGGCCCGAGCGGGCAACGAACCGCAGCAGCGGGCGGGTGACGTAGCGACCAAGCAGCACCACCAGCGCCAGCGCCCCCACGACTTTTAATGCCGACAGCGCGAACGCCCCCAGCGTCGTGGAGGAACCGCTGGCCGCCAGCAGCGGAATCATCGCCACCAGCGGGATAGCGGCAATGTCCTGGAACAGCAGCACTGAGAACGCGCTGCGTCCCATCTGGGAGACCGTCAGATTGCGCTCGTTCATGGCCTGCATGGCAATGGCGGTCGAGGAAAGCGCCAGCGTCATGCCGATAAGCTCTGCCACTTTCCAGTCCATGCCCAGCAGGATGCAGAACCCACCCAGCAGCAGGCCGCAGGCCACCATCTGCAGCGCCCCGCCGCCAAATACCGAGGCGCGAAGCTTCCACAGGCGCTGCGGATCGAGCTCCAGACCAATCACAAAGAGCATCAGCACAACGCCAATTTCAGCGAAATGAAGGATCGCCTCTGCATCCGTCACCAGTCGAAAGCCCCACGGTCCAATAACGCAGCCCGCAATCAGGTAGCCGAGAACAGAGCCCAGCCCCAGGCGTACCGCCACGGGCACAATCAGCGCCGCTGCGCCAAGGTATATCAGCGCCTGTATCAGCGTATGGCTATCCATGGTGCGCCTCCTGCCACTCAAGTAAGCGTTGTTTATAATGGCGAGCCTGCGCCTGCAGCGTTTCGTCATCGCAGACAAAAGTGCAGTGCATCGCAAAAGGCGGGAGCCAGTTCAGGCCGCAGTAGAGCGCGGTCGCCTGCAGCGGCTGTGCCAGGACCTCAAAACCCGGGAAGGAACCAATATCAAAGTGGCTTTCCCCTCCGCCCGTGGTGACCGCCCACATCAGGCTTTTCCCTTTTAGCGCATGACCATTGTGGCCATACGCCCAGCCGTGGGAGAAGACCTTATCAATCCACAGCTTCAGCAGCGGGGGCGTGCTGTACCACTGCATGGGATGCTGCCAGACGATCAGATCGGCACGGGAAAGCGCCTCCTGTTCAGCGGCGATATCGATGTTGAAATCGGGATAAAGTTGATAGAGAGAACGTATCTCTGCGTTATCAAGCGTCCTTACCTGCTCAAGCATCCGCTTATTCGCATGCGAGTGCTGCGGATAAGGGTGCGCGTAAATAATGAGTATCATCAAATGGCCTGTCTTCTTCTCTTCTTGTAGCAGTGAGTGTAGACAGTTAACCCGCCCGGTGAAAGGGGCGTAGAGGCCATGAAAAGGAAAGCGCAGCTATTGGTAATCATCATTCGCAGGACGTTTTTATCTTCGCAAAAGATCCATGACATGAATTCCTCCCATTAATCCATATAAAGATGAGATATTTTAAGAAAATCTAAAATAATTTTTTAATAAATCGATCTATACATAACACATTGAAAAAATAATAATTTTATGCTCTTTGTCGCGAGCTCATTCTTTTACTTCGCATATAAACGTTATTTTAATGCGTTATATCGCGCCCTTCTTATTCAAATGGATGTGTACATGAGCAACAATTATTTCAGACTCAATAAAACAACCAGAACGCTGGGCAATCTGTTTCCTGCCTTGTTGATATTCACGCCCGCCGTAGCCTTTTCCGGTACGATTGACCAGTCCACCTCCGTGCCGCAAGATTTCTCCGCCGACACTGAATACGTCATAAGTAAAGACGTTACGATCACCTCTTCCGGGAATGAGGCGGCCGTCTCCGTAACAGGGTTTAACGTAAAAACGGCCACCAATCAGGGAAATATTTCTGGAACGGCAAACGGGCTAGAGATTAATACTGGCGCGCAGCGCGTCATTATTAATAATGATCTCAACGCAAATATTACATCTAAAACAGGCAACGCTATTAACATCCAGTCAATGCTGGGTGACTTAAATAATGAGGGAAATATTTCCGGCGCTGAAAATGGGATCTTTGTCAGTGAATCTTCCTCTGCAATAAATATTTCCAATACGTCATCGGGAGTGATAAAAGGTAAAAACGGTATCAGCGCTCAAACAGGGGCCGGTATAGATAACAGCGGTACAATCACCGGCACGAGTGACAACGGTATTATCCTGAGCGATGGCAATTCGAAAATCATCAACACGGGTACCGTTCAGGGCCTTCAGAACGGCATCAACGTAACGGATACGGCGAAAGTTGATATCACTAACAAGGGCTCGATTGGCGGTGGCGGTACGGCGATTACGTTTGCCAGCAGCAAAAATAATACATTGGTACTTGATACAGGCTCGTCACTGAAAGGCGACGTCATTTCTAGCGTCTCTAAAGGAAATACGGTAACCCTGGCAGGAACCGGCACAGAAGACAGCAATTTTGTTGGCTTATCGGAAGGCGATGGCTTTGCTTCTTTAGAAATGGACGGCGAAAGCTGGGCGCTCTCAGGGAATATCGACATTATCGGTTCTGGCAATTCGCTGCTGGTTAACAGCGGTGATTTAATCCTGTCGGGGAATGTGTCTAATGCAGGTACGACTCTCATTGCCAAAGATGCTTCTCTCCAGTTGGGTGATGGCACGAAAACCGCGACGCTGAGCGGTGGACTGACCAACAACGGCACCCTTATTTTTAATCAGGGCAGTAATACGGCGTTCGCCACCGGCATTACCGGTAGCGGCAATGTTGAAAAAGTGGATTCCAACACCCTGACGCTAACCGGCAAAAACACCTACACGGGTGATACCGTTCTGCATAGCGGCACCACGCTGGTCGCTGTTGGTTCAACGCTTGGTACAAAGAGTAGCAACGCGACGATTACTGTCGAAAATGGCGCTCAGTTTGCCACTGCTGGCGAAGTAAACGACAATATCAACATCCTCACGGGTGGTACGCTGGCAGCATGGAATGCGATTCAGGGTAACGATACGCTGAGCGTTTCAGGTATCGATACAGTCAACGGCAACGTCACCAACGGTGGCACACTGTTACTCAGCGCCGCCAATAACAGCGTTGGCAATAATTTCACCATTAACGGCGACTATACCGGCTCTGCGGGCAGTCAGATCGTGATGAACAGTACCCTGGGTGAAGACAACTCGCCAACCGATCATCTCACCATTACCGGCAGCAGCTTTGGCCAGTCCGACGTCAGCGTTAACAACATTGGCGGCCTGGGCGCGCAAACCGTTAACGGCATGGAAATTGTCAGCGTTGGCGGCAGCTCCGAAGCCCAGTTGACCCTTGCCAAACCGGTGGTTGCCGGTGCGTGGGAATATAATCTCTATCAGCACAGCAACGGCAACTGGTACCTGGAGTCAAAGGCCACGCCTTCCGATGAACCGTCTGATAATACCGATGATGGCGGTAACACCGACAACGGCGGTAACACCGACAACGGTGGCAACACTGACAACGGCGGTAACACTGACAACGGCGGCAACACCGACAACGGCGGTAACACTGACAACGGCGGCAACAGCGGTCCTGAAGTCATGGCTCCGGAGGTTGGCGCTTACTTAGGCAACTACCTTGCCGCGCAGAGCATGTTCCTGCACAAGCGTGACGATCGCGATCAGATCACCTTCCGTAATGAAGAAGACCTCAACACCTGGATGTACGTCAAAGGTCGCTACCATGAAAACAATGCAGGCGGCGACAAAGTCAGCTATGACACCACCACCACCGTGCTTCAGGTAGGCAGCGACTTTATGAGCAAGCCTATGGACAACGGTATTCTGCGTGCGGGCGGCATGTTCGGGGCCGGTCAGGCGAAAACCCACTCTGATGCAAAACACAACGTGCGTGATGCGCAGGGCAAAGTGGACGGCTTTAACGTCGGCCTGTATGCAACCTGGCAGGAAGATCAGAAGCTGCGCCTGGGCAGCTACGTTGATACCTGGGCCGCCTACAGCTGGTACAACAATAAAGTGACCAGCAATCGCAACGATGAAGACTACGACAGCACCGGTTTTGCCGCTTCCGTCGAAGTGGGCCATGCGTGGGTGGTTGATTCAGAGAATGAGCGCACCTGGAAAATCGAACCGCAGGCCCAGATCGTCTACAGCTATCTGGATCAGGAAAATCATACCGATCGCGACGGCGTGCGGGTGACAACGCTGGACAACGACGGTCTGTTTGGTCGTCTGGGCGTCAAATCAAGCTACTTCCAGCAGAAAGATGTGAAAGCCTGGCAGCCGTACGTTGCCGTGAACTGGCTGAAAGGTGCGGGTCAAAACGATCTGGCGTTTAACGGCGAGACCGTCAGCAACGATACGCCGGAAGATCGTGGGCAGCTGGAACTGGGCGTCACCGGTAACCTGAACGACACCACCACGCTGTCCCTGCGCGCCAGCGGCGAGTGGGGTGAAAACAGCTATGCTGCTTATGGCGGTCATATCCTGCTGAACCACCGCTGGTAATCGTTCCTGAAAGACTAAAAGCCGTGGCAAACGCCACGGCTTTTTTATTAGTTATCCAGCTCGCCCATTGATTTAACCTGATCGCGGTTGATCTGCTCGGTCTGACCCGTTTCCGCATTTTTATACGACACCAGACCGGTATCATCATCGACCTGTGGTTTTCCGTCGGTGACAATGGTTTTGCCATCGGTGGTTTTCACTGCCTGGTTAGAGGAACAGCCCGCGACGGTAAACGTTGCAGTGGCGGCAAGAAGGGTGGCGATCAGTAATTTATTTTGCATGGTGTTTTCCCCTGCTCTCAGTTGAATTTCGTTATCGACCTAATGATTTTAGGCTAACTCACTGAATGCGGATGAAAAACCAGAAGGTTCTGAAGATGGATAAAGAAAAAAAGTAGGGCGGGTAAGCGAAGCGCCACCCGCCATTTGCCCGGCTGCGCTACCGCTTGCCGGGCCTACGCAGATTACTTGCTAATCTGCGCGTGCATTTCCTGAACCGAAATCACCTTCTCGGTGGCATCCGCGTTCAGCGCCATGGCTGTTGCGAAACCGCCGTTCAGGGTGGTGTCGTAGTGCACTTTATACTGCAGCGCGCTGCGGCGAATCAGCTTGGAGTCTTCAATCGCCTGGCGGCCTGCGGTGGTGTTGATGATGTAGGTGTATTCGCCATTCTTGATACGATCCTGAATGTGCGGACGACCTTCATGCACCTTGTTCACCAGACGCGGGTTGATGCCCGCTTCACCCAGCACAATCGCCGTACCGTGGGTCGCGTCCAGCTCAAAGCCCTGCTTCAGCAGCTTGGCCGCAAGGTCAACCACGCGCTCTTTGTCGCCTTCGCGAACGGAGAGCAGCGCACGGCCCGATTTTCTCATGGTTGAGCTACTGCCCAGCTGCGCCTTCGCGAACGCTTCTGCGAAGGTGCGGCCTACGCCCATCACTTCCCCGGTTGAGCGCATTTCTGGCCCTAACAGTGGGTCAACGCCCGGGAATTTGTTGAACGGCAGCACCACTTCTTTCACCGAGTAGTACGGTGGAATGATCTCTTTGGTCACGCCCTGCTGTGCCAGCGTCTGGCCTGCCATCACGCGTGCCGCCACTTTCGCCAGCGGAATACCGGTGGCTTTGGAGACGAACGGTACGGTACGTGCCGCACGCGGGTTGACTTCAATCAGGTAGACTTCGTTATCTTTCACCGCGAACTGGACGTTCATCAGGCCGCGAACCTGCAGCTCGAAGGCCAGCTTCTGCACCTGTTGGCGCATCACATCCTGAATTTCCTGGCTCAGGGTGTACGCTGGCAGAGAACAGGCAGAGTCACCGGAGTGCACGCCCGCCTGCTCGATATGCTCCATGATGCCGCCAATCAGCACCATTTCGCCGTCGCAGATGGCATCAACGTCCACTTCTACCGCATCGTCGAGGAAGCGGTCGAGCAGCACTGGCGCATCGTTGGAGACGCTCACCGCCGTCTGGAAGTAGCGACGCAGGTCGGCTTCGTCGTAGACGATTTCCATCGCGCGGCCGCCCAGCACGTAGGAAGGACGCACCACCAGCGGGTAGCCAATCTCTTTCGCCTTCTCAACGGCCTGTTCGATGGCCGTCACCGTGGCGTTCGCTGGCTGTTTCAGCTTCAGACGGTCAACCGCCTGCTGGAAACGCTCGCGGTCTTCCGCACGGTCAATCGCATCCGGGCTGGTACCGATAACCGGTACGCCTGCCGCTTCCAGCGCGCGCGCCAGCTTCAGCGGAGTCTGGCCACCATACTGCACGATAACGCCTTTTGGCTTCTCGATGCGCACGATTTCCAGCACGTCTTCCAGGGTAACCGGCTCGAAGTAGAGGCGGTCGGAGGTGTCGTAGTCGGTGGAGACGGTTTCCGGGTTACAGTTGACCATGATGGTCTCGTAACCGTCTTCGCGCAGCGCCAGCGAGGCGTGTACGCAGCAGTAGTCGAACTCGATGCCCTGGCCGATACGGTTTGGACCACCGCCCAGCACCATAATCTTGTCGCGGTCGACGGACGGGTTCGCTTCGCACTCGTCTTCATAGGTGGAGTACATGTACGCGGTGTCGGTCGAGAATTCAGCCGCACAGGTGTCCACGCGCTTGTAGACCGGGTGCAGGTCATACTGGTCGCGCAGCTTGCGGATTTCCGCTTCGCGCACGCCCGCCAGCTTAGCCAAACGCGCATCGGCGAAGCCTTTACGCTTCAGCACGCGCAGGAAGTCAGCGTCCAGGCCGTTGATGCCCAGCTCGGCCACTTTCTCTTCCAGACGCACCAGCTCTTCAATCTGCACCAGGAACCAGCGGTCGATGTTAGTCAGGTTGAACACGCCGTCGACGGACAGACCGGCACGGAAGGCATCGGCGATGTACCAGATACGCTCTGCACCCGCGTCTTTCAGCTCGCGGCGGATTTTGGTCAGCGCTTCCGGGTCGTCCAGGCTCACTTTCGGGTCGAAACCGGTCGCGCCCACTTCCAGACCGCGCAGCGCTTTTTGCAGGGATTCCTGCTGCGTACGGCCAATCGCCATCACTTCCCCGACAGATTTCATCTGGGTGGTCAGACGGTCATTCGCGCCTGCAAATTTCTCGAAGTTAAAGCGTGGAATTTTGGTCACAACGTAGTCGATGGACGGCTCGAAGGACGCAGGGGTGCGGCCACCGGTGATGTCGTTCATCAGCTCGTCGAGGGTATAACCCACCGCCAGTTTCGCCGCCACTTTCGCAATCGGGAAGCCGGTCGCTTTAGAGGCCAGCGCGGAGGAGCGGGACACGCGCGGGTTCATTTCGATAACAATCAGGCGGCCGGTTTTCGGGTTCACGGAGAACTGCACGTTTGAACCACCTGTTTCCACGCCGATTTCACGCAGTACCGCCATCGAGGCGTTACGCATGATTTGGTACTCTTTGTCGGTCAGCGTCTGGGCTGGCGCAACGGTGATGGAGTCGCCGGTGTGGATACCCATCGCATCGAAGTTTTCGATGGAGCAGACGATGATGCAGTTGTCGTTTTTATCACGCACTACTTCCATCTCGTACTCTTTCCAGCCAATCAGCGATTCATCAATCAGCAGCTCTTTGGTTGGAGAGAGATCCAGACCGCGTTCGCAAATTTCTTCGAACTCTTCACGGTTGTAAGCGATACCGCCGCCGGTGCCGCCCATGGTGAACGATGGACGGATGATGCACGGATAGCCCACGTCAGCCGCAACGGCCAGCGCTTCTTCCATGTTGTGTGCGATACCGGAGCGCGCGGTGTCGAGGCCGATTTTCTTCATCGCCACGTCGAAGCGGCGACGGTCTTCGGCTTTATCAATCGCGTCGGCGGTCGCACCAATCATGGTGACGCCGAATTCGGCCAGCACGCCCTGACGCTCCAGCTCGAGCGCGCAGTTCAGCGCCGTCTGGCCGCCCATGGTTGGCAGCACCGCGTCCGGACGCTCTTTCTCGATGATTTTACGCACCACTTCCCAGTGAATCGGCTCGATGTAGGTCGCATCTGCCATTTCCGGGTCGGTCATGATGGTAGCCGGGTTAGAGTTAACCAGGATGACGCGGTAACCCTCTTCACGCAGGGCTTTACACGCCTGCGCGCCGGAGTAGTCGAATTCGCAGGCCTGGCCGATGACGATCGGGCCAGCGCCAAGGATCAGGATGCTTTTTATGTCTGTACGTTTTGGCATTGTCTTCTCGGCTCCTGATTATTTAGCGGTCTTACGGTATTGCTCGATAAGTTCGATGAAGTGATCGAACAGCGGCGCGGCGTCGTGTGGGCCCGGGCTGGCTTCCGGATGCCCCTGGAAGCTGAACGCTGGCTTATCGGTGCGATGAATCCCCTGCAGGGTGCCATCGAACAGCGACTTATGGGTCACGCGCAGGTTAGCTGGCATTGAGGCCTCATCGACGGCAAAGCCATGGTTCTGCGCGGTGATCATCACCGTGTTGTTATCGATATCTTTCACCGGGTGGTTACCACCGTGGTGGCCGAACTTCATCTTGACGGTGTTCGCACCGCTCGCCAGCGCCAGCAGCTGATGGCCGAGGCAGATGCCGAATACCGGGATGTCGGTTTCCAGGAAGGACTTGATGGCAGCGATGGCGTAATCGCACGGCGCCGGGTCGCCAGGGCCGTTGGACAGGAAAATACCGTCCGGATTCATCTTCAGTACGTCTTCAGCAGACGTTTGTGCCGGCACCACCGTCAGGCGGCAGCCGCGGTCAACCAGCATGCGCAGGATGTTGCGCTTGGCGCCGAAATCGTAGGCCACCACGTGGAACGGCAGCTCGCTCTCTTTTTTCGCTTCCGGCAGGTCGCCTTCCAGCGTCCAGCTACCCTGCGTCCAGCTGTAGGCTTCTGCGGTAGTGACTTCTTTCGCCAGGTCCATGCCGTTCAGGCCCGGGAAGGCTTTCGCTTTTTCCAGCGCCAGCGTCGCATCGAGGTTATCACCCGCGATGATGCAGCCGTTCTGTGCACCCTTCTCGCGCAGCAGACGCGTTAACTTACGGGTATCGATATCGGCAATCGCCACGATGTTATGGCGCTTCAGGTAAGAAGAGAGGTCTTCGGTATTGCGGAAGTTGCTGGCAATCAGCGGCAGGTCACGAATGACCAGGCCCTGCGCATGTACCTGAGAGGATTCTTCGTCAGCCGCATTGGTGCCGACATTGCCGATATGAGGATAAGTAAGAGTAACGATTTGGCGAGAATAGGAAGGATCAGTGAGGATTTCTTGATAACCGGTCATTGAAGTATTGAAAACGACTTCCCCAACCGCCGAACCCGTTGCCCCTATGGCCCGACCGATAAACTGGGTTCCGTCTTCCAGAACCAATAGCGCTGACTTAATCAAAACACCCTCCAGAGAATATTCACTCACTTTATTTGCATATTAATTCATAACCATGTCATGGATCAATGCAAATGTGTTGCCAGCGGATTTTTGGCAAACGGCGGCATTCTGGAGATTTGGTGGGTAAAAGTCAACTTAAAACCGATATTTTGTTTAGTCTTTTGCGTATCTGACGAGGTGAGTGAAGCTTAAGCGACAAAAAGATCAGGTAAATCACTGCGGAAAACGCTTGCGCACCGGTTTTAATGAAAAATGAGTCGGCACAGCATCAAAAAGTGGACCAAATGGTCAAAATTTACATTTCAGTAACGAGAATTAAGTGGAATAGCTATACTTTCAAGGCTAAAGGAACGAAATGAGCACGAAACAGATAAAATAAAAGGGCAATAAATTATTGCCCTATGCAATCAAAGGATTACGACTGCAATAACCACATCACGATGGGTAATAATGCTTACAGATTGTTGAGATCAAGCACATCTCTCATATCAAAAAGACCATTTTTCTTCTCTTTCAGCCACAAGGCGGATCGAACGGCACCATTGGCAAACGTCATTCGGCTGGACGCTTTATGCGTAATCTCGACGCGTTCGCCAATATCGGCGAACATCGCGGTATGTTCGCCGACGATGTCACCCGCCCGGACGGTTGCGAAACCAATGGTGCCCGGCACGCGCTCCCCGGTGTGGCCTTCGCGGGCATAGACCGCGCAGTCTTTTAAATCTTTATCAAGTGCATGAGCAATCGCTTCGCCCATTGCCAGCGCCGTGCCTGATGGCGCATCAACCTTATAGCGGTGGTGAGCTTCGACAATCTCAATATCGGTGTAGTTGCCCATCACCTTCGCCGCCTTCTCCAGCAGCTTCAGCATGACGTTAACGCCCACGCTAAAGTTTGCGGCGAAGACAATCGCAATCTCTTTGGATGCATCCTGGATAGCCTGCTTGCCCGCATCGTCAAAACCGGTGGTGCCGATCACCATCCCCTTGCCGTGCTGACGGCAAAACGCCAGATGCGTGAGCGTCCCTTCAGGACGGGTAAAATCGATGAACACATCGAAGTCATCTTTAACCGCGTCCAGGCTGCTTTGTACGGTGACGCCGGTCTTTCCCGCGCCCGCCAGCTCACCAGCATCGGTCCCCAGAAGTGATGAACCGTCACGCTCCAGCGCCGCGCCAAGTGCTACGCCATCCATCTGAAGTGCCGCCTGAATCAGCTGACGGCCCATACGTCCACCCGCGCCCGCAATGGCGACACGGATCTGTGCATCATGCATAGTTATTCTCTTACGTTAAAATGATGTAAACCGTTTTCAGATTAACCAGCCTTTCTGAGCACTGCCAACTGAAAACACCGATAATTAGAATTTAACGTGAAACCGACTTAAATATCAGTAAAAGACATGATTTTGTCGTCACGATAAAGTAACGGGTAAAAAAAAGGCCAGCACAGGAGGTGCTGGCCTTTCATCAGAAAAGGGACTATTCGACTTCGCGGGCGTCGATTCTCAGCTCTTTCGGCACTTCGAAAACAATATTCTCTTCGCGTCCTTCCAGCGGCACCGCTTCACCGCCGCCCAGCTCCTGCAAACGCGAAATGACGTTTTGTACCAGAATATCGGGCGCGGATGCCCCGGCCGTCACGCCTACGCAGGCCGCGTCTTTAACCCACACTTCCTGAATATCCGTGGCATCGTCGATCAGGAACGCCGCCTTCCCCATTCGCTGTGCCAGTTCAGCCAGACGGTTAGAGTTGGAGGAGTTCTTAGAGCCGACCACCAGCACCACGTCCGCCTGTTCAGCCAGTGCGCGCACCGCTTCCTGACGATTGGTGGTGGCGTAGCAGATGTCGTCCTTGCGCGGCCCGACGATTTTCGGGAAGCGCTGACGCAGGGCATCAATCACGTCTGAGGTATCGTCGACGGAGAGCGTCGTCTGGGTCATAAACGACAGACGCGCTTCGTTTTTCACGTTCAGCGTGAAGACATCTTCAGGCGACTCAACCAGGTACATTCCCCCTTCAGGGTTGCTGTACTGGCCCATGGTGCCTTCGACTTCCGGATGACCTGCATGGCCAATCAGGATCGACTCTTCACCACGGCGGCTGGCGCGCGCCACTTCCATATGCACCTTGGTCACCAATGGGCAGGTGGCATCGAAGACGGTCAGATCGCGGCTTTTGGCTTCGTTACGGACCGCCTGAGAGACGCCGTGTGCGGAGAAAATCAGGATCGCACCGTCAGGCACTTCGCTGATCTGCTCGATAAAGATGGCACCGCGTTCGCGCAGGCTGTCGACCACGTAGCGGTTATGCACCACTTCGTGACGTACATAAATCGGCGCGCCGTAAATCTCCAGCGCGTTTTCAACAATGCTGATAGCGCGGTCTACACCGGCGCAGAAGCCGCGCGGGTTAGCCAACAGGATCTGCATTTCAGGCCTCCAGTGCCGGATCGATTTCCAGCACTTCAACATCAAAATGAACGGTACGCCCGGCAAGCGGATGGTTGAAGTCAACGGTAATCGAGTCGCCGTTGATTTCGCGGATCACGCCGGGCATTTCGCTGCCGTCCATAGCGGTAAAGAGCATAATCGCGCCGATTTCCGGTTCACCTGCGTCCATAAACTCGCGGCGCGAGAAATACTGGATCAGGTCCGGGCTTGGCACGCCAAATGCCGCATCCGGCTCCAGCGAAAAGGCTTTTTTCTCGCCCTCTTTCAGGCCCAGAAGCTGCTGCTCAAGACCTTCAGACAGGGAGGTATCGCCAAGACGAAACAGGGCCGGTTTGCCGTTATTGCGGGTGGACTCAGCCGTTGAACCATCATCCAGCTTCAGCGTGAAGTGAACGAGAACCGCGCTGTTGCTCTGTACGGATTTAGACATGCAAATTGCTCGCTTGTTTTGGGTCACCTGTTGCCCGGTGGCGCTACGCTTACCGGGCCTACGGGAAGCCACAAATTCTGTAGGCCGGGTAAGCGTAGCGCCACCCGGCATTGATGCTTACGCCTGCTCTTTCGCAGGGGGTTTAGGCAAGAAGCCTTCCAGCACGATTAACGCCGCACCGATGCAAATGGCGCTATCAGCGAGGTTAAAGGTCGCGAAGTGCCAGTCGCCGACGTAGAAGTCGATCATATCGACCACAAAGCCGTGCCACAGGCGATCAAACAGGTTGCCCAGCGCGCCGCCAATGATCAGCGCGTAGGCGATGTTATTCAGCTTCTGCGTTGCCTTCGAGCGGTACATCAGCACCGCCAGGATCACGCAGATACCGAGAGCGATACCCGCAAAGAACCAGCGCTGCCAGCCACCGCTGTCAGCAAGGAAACTGAACGCCGCACCGTAGTTGCGCGCGTAGTGCAGGTTAAGCGACGGGAACAGCGGGACCGTCTCCCCCAGAGCAAAATTCTGGAGGATCAGGAACTTGCTGCCCAGATCAATAATCAGCACCACCACAACCAGCCACAGCCAGCGCAGTCCTGTTGAACAGAGAGTTTTACTCATCAGGCAAACTTACGTTTTTCGCCGTCACCGGCGACGTTGCTTACACAGCGTCCGCAGATGTCTGCGTGTTCCGCCACCTGACCGACATCGGTGGTGTAATGCCAGCAACGCGGGCATTTCTCACCGTCGGCTTTGCTCAGCGCGACTTTCAGTCCTTTGAGCAGTTCGCTCTGCTGAGCATCAGCAGAAGCCTCGGCATAATCCGCAACTTTCGCACCGGAGGTCAACAGGACAAATCGTAATTCATCGCCCAGCGCCGTCAGCTTCGCCGCCAGCTCTGGCTCCGCGTACAGGGTTACTGCCGCTTCCAGAGAGCCGCCGACTTTCTTATCAGCACGCGCCTGCTCGATAACCTTGTTCACTTCGCCACGCACTTTCAGCAGCTCGTCCCAGAAGGCATCGTTCATCGCTTCGGTGCTGGAGAGATCGAACAGACCTTCGTACCACTCGCCGGTGAAGACATACTTCTCACGATCGCCCGGCAGGTAACTCCAGATTTCATCCGCGGTGAAGGACATGATCGGCGCCATCCAGCGTACCAGCGCTTCTGCGATATGGAACAGCGCGGTCTGGCAGCTACGACGCGCCACGCTGTCCGCTTTCGCGGTGTACTGGCGGTCTTTGATAATGTCGAGGTAGAACGAGCCCATCTCGATGGAGCAGAAGCGCATCAGGCGCTGCACCACTTCGTGGAAGTCATAAGACTCGTAGGCCTTCAGGATATCTTCCTGCGCCGCTTTTGCGCAGCCTACCGCCCAGCGGTCCAGCACGACCATCTCTTCCGGTTTCACCATGTCTTTTGCCGGATCGAACCCGTTCAGGTTTGCCAGCAGGAAGCGCGCGGTGTTACGGATACGACGATAGCTGTCGGCAGCGCGTTTCAGGATCTCGTCAGACACCGCCATTTCGCCGGTGTAGTCGGTCGACGCCACCCACAGACGCAGAATGTCTGCGCCCAGTTTGTTCATCACATCCTGCGGAGAAACGGTGTTACCGATAGATTTGGACATCTTACGGCCCTGACCATCCACGGTGAAGCCGTGAGTCAGTACCTGACGGTAAGGCGCTTTACCCTTCATGGCGGTAGAGATCATCAGAGATGACATGAACCAGCCGCGGTGTTGGTCAGACCCTTCCAGATACATATCGGCAGCGTGACCGGCAAACTCCGGACGCACGTCAACCACGGAGGAGTGGGTAGACCCGGAATCGAACCACACGTCCAGGGTATCCGGCACTTTCTCGTAGTTATCCGCATCAGCGCCCAGGATGTCGCGGGCGTCGAGATCCCACCACGCCTGGATGCCGTCAACTTCGACGCGCTTCGCCACTTCTTCCATCAGTTCCAGGGTATTCGGGTGCAGCTCCTGCGTCTCTTTATGCACGAACAGCGACATCGGCACGCCCCAGGTACGCTGACGGGAGATACACCAGTCAGGACGGTTAGCCACCATGGATTCGATACGCGCCTGGCCCCAGTCCGGGATCCACTGCACGCCTTTGATCTCTTTCAGAGACTGCTCGCGCAGGCCCTTCTGATCCATGCTGACGAACCACTGCGGGGTCGCACGGAAGATGATCGGGGTCTTGTGACGCCAGCAGCACGGATAGCTGTGCTGCATTTTTTCAACGTGCAGCAGCGCGCCGCTGGTACGCAGCATGTCGACGATAATGTCGTTCGCTTTGAAGACGTTGATACCGTCCAGCGCCGGGTAGGTGCCAGGCAGGTAAGAACCGTCCGGGCCAACCGGGTTAGCGATTTCCAGACCGTACTTCAGGCTGATGTTGTAGTCGTCAGGACCGTGGCCACCGGCGGTATGTACCGCACCGGTACCCGCTTCCAGCGTCACGTGGTCGCCGAGGATCGCCGGAACGTCGAAGTCCAGGAACGGGTGTTTGAAGCGCATCAGCTCCAGGGCATCACCTTTCACGGTGCCCAGCACGGTGTAGTCAGTGATATGCGCGCGCTTCAGCACGCTCTCAACCAGATCTTTCGCCAGGATAACCGCCTGACCGTCAATCTGCACCAGCGCGTATTCGAACTCACCGGACAGGGAGATCGCACGGTTGGCTGGCAGGGTCCACGGGGTGGTGGTCCAAATCACCAGAGAGATCGGGCCGTTTACCGAGGCGACGCCAAATTTGGCTTTTACCGCATCCTGATCCACCGCGTGGAAGGCCACGTCGATAGACGGAGAGGTTTTGTCGTAATACTCCACTTCCGCTTCTGCCAGCGCAGAACGGCAGTCCACGCACCAGTGCACCGGCTTAGCGCCTTTGTGCAGGTGGCCGTTACCGATGATTTTGCCCAGCGCACGGATAATGTTGGCTTCCGTTTTGAAGTCCATGGTCAGGTACGGGTGCGACCAGTCGCCCAGTACGCCCAGACGGATGAAGTCAGCACGCTGACCGTCAACCTGCGTGGCTGCGTATTCGCGGCACTTCGCACGGAACTCGGCGGCGGTGAACTTCTCACCTGGCTTGCCGAACTCTTGCTCGACTTTCAGCTCGATTGGCAGACCGTGGCAGTCCCAGCCCGGAACGTAAGGCGAGTCATAGCCCGCGAGTCCTTTGGACTTCACGATAATGTCTTTCAGAATCTTGTTAACCGAGTGACCAATATGAATGCTGCCATTCGCATAGGGAGGGCCATCATGCAGAATGAAGGTTTTTTTGCCTTTTTTGGCTGCACGAATGATGCCGTACAGGTCATCATCGGTCCAACGCGCCAGCATTCCCGGTTCGCGCTTGGCGAGATCGCCGCGCATCGGGAACCCTGTTTCCGGCAAATTCAGGGTTGATTTATAGTCACTCATCAGATTCTCGGTTCCGTATTTATCACGTAGGCAGTTAAGCCGGTTCTAAAGCCCAAAAAACTCGCGGGCCGTCAATTCATCTCGCGCAATTTGCGCTTTGAGTTCATCCAGCGAACCAAATCGCTGCTCATTGCGTATTTTTTTACGCAGTATTACATCTATATGGCGACCATACAGGTCCATTACAACGTCCAGCAGGTGCACTTCTAGCTGTTGACGCACACCGGCGACGGTCGGACGCGTGCCAATATTGGCGACGCCGTAGAACGGTTTATCGCCCAGTCCTGCCACTTCTACCGCATAGACCCCTTTAACCGGGGAAACCTGACGACGCAGCGGTATATTCGCCGTCGGGAAACCTATCGTGCGGCCCAGCGCATCGCCATGGACCACGCGGCCAGAGATGGTGAACGGATGCCCCAGCAGGGTTTCTGCCGTATCCAGTTCGTCATCGGCCAGTGCCCGGCGTACCGCCGTGCTGCTGACGCGTACGCCGCCTTCACAGAAGGTCATCGCGCTGGTGACGTCAAAACCGTACTCCAGACCAGCCTTCTGTAATAGCAAGAAATCGCCCTGACGACCAGCGCCAAAGCGGAAATCATCGCCCACGGCAAGAAACTGCACGCCAAGACGCTTAACCAGCAGGTCGCTGACGAAATTTTGTGCTGTCAGCGCGGCAAAGCGGCGATCGAAACGTACGCACAATACATAGTCCACGCCGGACTCAGCCAGATAGCGCAACTTCTCGCGCAGGCGTGTAAGACGGGCGGGAGATTTATCGCCCGCGAACAGCTCCAGCGGCTGCGGTTCGAAAATCATCACTACAACGGGCAGGCCGCGGGCCTCCCCTTCTTTACGCAATCCCTGCAACAGCGCCTGATGACCACGATGCACGCCGTCGAAATTACCAATGGTCAGCACGCACCCGTGCGGGGCTCTGCTGAGATTATGTATGCCGCGTATCAGCTTCATGTCTGGCTCAAAACAGTGAAAATCGCCAAAGTATACCTTGTACAGCGGTTAAGGTTAACCGGCGATTGTTCGTGCAAAACAGAAAGCCGTAATGATTTCATCAGGCTGACCTTTCGCAGCGAAAAAATCTGCTCGCGAACTGCGATTTTTATGCCGAAAAGCTGTATTCACGAACAACAAGCTGGTAGAATCCTGCGCCATCACTACGTAACGTAGCGTCGCCACATTAACGGCGCTTATTTGCACAAATCCATTGACAAAAGAAGGTATAGAGGGCATATTCCTCGGCCTTTGAATTGTCCACATAGATCATATTTGGGAGTTGGACCTTGGCTAATATCAAATCAGCTAAGAAACGTGCCGTACAGTCTGAGAAGGCTCGTAAGCACAACGCAAGCCGTCGCTCTATGATGCGTACCTTCATCAAGAAAGTATACGCAGCTATCGAAGCTGGCGACAAAGCTGCTGCGCAGAACGCATTTAACGAAATGCAACCAATCGTGGATCGTCAGGCTGCTAAAGGTCTGATCCACAAAAACAAAGCAGCGCGTCATAAAGCAAACCTGACCGCGCAGATCAACAAACTGGCTTAATCGCCGCTTGTTGTTGCTTGTTTTAAAAGAACCCGCTTAACGCGGGTTTTTTTATGTCTTCAGATTGCCGGTGGCGTAAACAGCGCCGAGTAGTCACGGTTACAGATTCGCTGTACCGCGGGGTGCTGAATCATTCTTTCGGCAAATATGGCGTGATACTCCTCCATCACGTTATCCACTCTGCCTATCTCCGTAATCTTGTCATCCGAATAGAGATCGTGCGCGTAGAGCGTCGGCGCAACAAAGATGGCGTTATGCGCTTCACCAAAGGCTTTCATCAGCGCCGCATCGTCGAACTCACCGAGGATTTCCACCTTCAGCCCCTGGGAATTAAACCAGTTCAGCAGCTTGCGTCCGAGCATGGAACGTCTTCCCGGCACCAGCAGGCGACGCTCTTCCAGGCAGGCCGGGAAGGGTTTCTCCGGCGGCGGATTAATGCACCAGAAGCTCACGCCGCATTCACCAATCTTCACCGAGAACAAGCCTTCCTGCTGCGTGGAGTCAATCGGGCAGTCCGAGATAATCATGTCCAGCTTGTGCTGGCTTAGCTGTTCCAGCAGCATCTCGTGAGTGGATTCAAAGCAGCGAAGATGAATTTGTTCATCTTCAACCACCGCTGCGTCCAGCACGCCGCTCACCAGCCGTTTGGACAGCGCATCCGCCACGCCAACATCAAAGAGCAGGTTCGACTCTTTGCGATAGTTAACGATATCCAGCATCTCCTGGCTCAGGGTGAACATCTTGTCCGCGTAGCGGAAAACCAGTTCACCCAGTTCGCTGGGTTCAATTCCGCGCCCCTTACGCTTGAACAGCTTGCCCTGCAAACGCTCTTCCAGCGCCTTAATTTGCCCGGTGATGGTTTGCGGCGTCAGGTAGAGCGCCTCTGCTGCCCCGACCACCGATCCCTGTTTATAGACGTGCCAGAAGTAGTAAAGATGGTTGTAATTCAAATGAGACATCGCGTCTTCTCTCCCTGAGTGTGTATCGGGAGAAGGCTCGCCTCCTCCCGGTGTTCCGTTATGCCTGGACGGCCTGTCCGGACAATTTTACCTTCAGCAAGGTATAACCGATTACCGCGGCCAGTAATGACCCGATAAGAATGCCGAGTTTCGCCCAGACGATCAGCTCAGGCGCATGCGCGCCAAACGCCAGCGTCGAGATAAAGATCGACATCGTAAACCCGATACCACACAACACGCCGACGGCCATAATCTGCTTAAACGTGGTGCCGTGCGGCAATGACGCCAGCTTCAGTTTCGTCGCCAGCCAGCAGAAGAGACTAATACCCAGCGGCTTACCGATAAACAGCCCGGCAATAATGCCCAGCGGCAGCACGGACGTTAGCCCGTCCAGCGTAACCCCGCCGAGGGAAACGCCCGCGTTGGCAAACGCAAACAGCGGCAGGATCATAAAGGCGACCCACGGGTGCAGCACATGCTCCAGCTGTTTGGCAGGCGACTTGCCGTCCTGCGGCTTAAGCGGCACGAAGAAGCCGACGATCACCCCAGCCAGCGTGGCATGCACGCCCGATTTCAGCACCGCCGTCCACAGCACCATCCCCACGAGGATGTAAATGCCGATGCGGCGCACATTAAAGATGTTCAGCAGCGCCAGCACCGCAATCGCCCCGGCAGCCACGCTCAGGGACAGGATCGACAGATCGCTGGTGTAGAACAGCGCGATAATCACAATGGCGCCAAGGTCATCAATAATCGCCAGCGCCATCAGGAAGATTTTCAAGGCTACCGGCACGCGGCTTCCCAGCAAGGCCAGCACCCCGAGCGCAAAAGCGATATCCGTCGCAGCCGGGATTGCCCAGCCGTGACGTGCGATCGGATCCTGCCAGGTGAACGCCAGAAAGAGCAGCGCCGGCACCACCATCCCGCCGAGCGCAGCAATGACCGGGAACGCCGCACGCTGGCGGCTGGCAAGCGACCCCAGCACCAGCTCGCGCTTGACCTCAAGCCCCACAAGCAGGAAGAACACCGCCATCAGCGCATCGTTGATCCACAGCAGCATGTTCTTGTTGATTTCCAGCGCCCCGACCTTCAGTTCAACGGGCGTTTCCAGAAAAGCATGATACAGATCGCGGGTCATTCCGACGTTGGCCAGTACCATCGCGGCCGCAGCAGCCATAATCAGGATCACGCCGCCGGATGCCTCACTGCTAAAGAAACGGTGTAGTAATTTCATTTTAGTTCTCTCTTTTACAACAATACCTCGATAAAACCATAATACCAAGCCAGATAACTCGGCAAAAACAGATTAATATTGAGTATAGATTCAGTTTAACCGAGCAATACCGATAAAAAGAAAAAGCCCGGAATCGCTTCCGGGCTTTTGCGGATGAAAACCAGCTAGTCGATTAGCGGGTCAAATCATCGAAGAATTTTTTGACGCCATCGAAGAAGCTTTTGGAGCGCGGGCTGTTTTTCTCACCCGTCGGGCCACCGAAACTCTCCTGCAACTCTTTCAGCAGCTGTTTCTGCTTGTCGTTCAGGCCAACCGGCGTTTCCACGACGACGCGGCACAGCAGATCGCCCTGCGCACCACCACGAACGGATTTAACGCCTTTACCGCGCATGCGGAACAGCTTACCGGTCTGGGTCTCGCCCGGGATCTTCAGATTGACGCGACCATCCAGCGTCGGTACTTCAATTTCGCCACCGAGTGCCGCCATCGCGAAGTTGATCGGCACTTCACAGTACAGGTTGTTCCCTTCGCGCTCGAAAATCGCGTGCTGCTTCACCTGCACCTGAACGTACAGATCGCCTGCCGGTGCGCCGTGTTCACCTGCTTCACCTTCGCCCGCCAGACGGATGCGGTCGCCCGTATCGACGCCAGCTGGGATCTTAACGGACAGGGTCTTGGTTTTCTCAACGCGACCGTGGCCGTGGCACTTGGTGCACGGATCTTTAATCAGCGTACCGCGACCATGACAGTGCGGACAGGCCTGCTGTACCGCGAAGAAGCCCTGACGCATCTGCACCTGGCCGGAGCCGTGACAGGTTGGACAGGTCTGCGGCTGCGTACCCGCTTTCGCGCCGCTGCCGTGGCAAACGTCACACTCTTCCAGCGTCGGAATACGGATCTCTTTGGTGACACCGCGAACGGCCTCTTCCAGCGTCAGATCCATGTTGTAGCGCAGATCCGCGCCGCGCGCCGCGCGCTGACGACCACGACCGCCGCCGAAGATGTCGCCAAACACATCGCCAAAGATATCGCTGAAGTCAGCGCCGCCGCCAAAGCCGCCGCCACCGAATCCACCGCCGCCCATGCCGCCCTGTTCAAAGGCTGCGTGACCGTACTGGTCATAGGCCGCACGTTTTTGTGCATCGGTCAGGACTTCATAGGCTTCTTTGATCTCTTTAAATTTGGCTTCAGCCTCTTTGTCACCCTGATTACGGTCCGGGTGGAATTTCATGGCCAGGCGCTTATACGCCTTTTTGATTTCACGCTCTTCCGCAGTTTTCGGAACGCCTAAAATCTCGTAATAGTCTTGCTTTGCCATTGGTTTTTTTAAGCCCCTTAACATGCGAGCACGGGCGTGGAGAGTTCTCCTACGCCCGTGCCGATTAATTACCCTGCATCAGGGCGATTATTTTTTGTCTTTAACTTCTTCGAACTCAGCGTCGACAACGTCGTCGTCTTTCGCATTGTTCGCAGAAGCGTCAGCGCCCGCCTGCTGTTGAGCATGCTGCTGCTGAGCGATTTCCATCAGCTTCTGGGAAGCCTGTGCCAGCTCCTGCATCTTCGCTTCGATGTCCGCTTTGTCTTCGCCTTTCAGAGACGTTTCCAGCGCGCTCAGTGCAGTTTCGATAGCAGTTTTGTCTTCCGCTGGCAGCTTATCGCCGGCTTCTTCAACCTGCTTACGGGTGCTGTGCAGCAGATGGTCACCCTGGTTACGGGTCTGAACCAGCTCTTCGAACTTACGGTCGGATTCCGCGTTAGCTTCGGCATCGCGAACCATTTTTTCGATTTCTGCTTCGTTCAGGCCAGAAGATGCCTTGATGGTGATCTTCTGCTCTTTACCGCTGTTTTTGTCTTTCGCAGACACGTGCAGGATACCGTCAGCATCGATGTCGAAGGTGACTTCGATCTGCGGCATGCCGCGCGGTGCCGGGTTAATACCGTCCAGGTTGAACTGACCCAGAGATTTGTTATCCGCCGCACGCTTACGCTCACCCTGCAGCACATGGATGGTTACCGCAGACTGGTTGTCTTCAGCGGTAGAGAACACCTGGCTGTGCTTGGTTGGGATGGTGGTGTTTTTGTTGATGAGCGCCGTCATCACACCGCCCATGGTTTCGATACCCAGAGACAGCGGGGTAACGTCCAGCAGCAGTACGTCTTTTACTTCACCGGTCAGTACGCCGCCCTGAACCGCAGCACCAATTGCCACCGCTTCGTCCGGGTTAACGTCTTTACGTGGCTCTTTACCAAAGAACTCAGCCACTTTCTTCTGCACCATTGGCATACGGGTCTGGCCACCAACGAGGATAACGTCGTTGATATCAGACACGGACAGGCCAGCGTCCTGCAGAGCAACTTTCAGCGGCTCGATAGAACGGTTCACCAGGTCTTCTACCAGGCTTTCCAGTTTCGCACGGGTCACTTTGATGTTCATGTGTTTAGGACCGGTCGCGTCTGCGGTGATGTACGGCAGGTTCACGTCGGTCTGCTGAGCGGAAGACAGTTCGATCTTCGCTTTCTCAGCGGCTTCTTTCAGGCGCTGCATAGCCAGCGGGTCGTTACGCAGGTCAATGCCCTGATCTTTCTTGAATTCGTCAACGAGGTAGTTGATCAGACGGGTATCGAAGTCTTCACCACCCAGGTGGGTATCACCGTTGGTTGCCAGAACTTCGAAGGTTTTTTCGCCGTCAACTTCGTCAATTTCGATAATAGAGATATCGAAGGTACCACCACCCAGGTCGTAAACCGCGATAGTACGGTTGCCAACTTCTTTATCCAGACCGTAAGCCAGAGCAGCCGCGGTTGGTTCGTTGATGATACGTTTTACTTCCAGACCTGCGATACGGCCAGCATCTTTGGTTGCCTGACGCTGAGCATCGTTGAAGTAGGCAGGAACGGTGATAACCGCTTCAGTTACCGGCTCACCCAGGTAATCTTCAGCCGTTTTCTTCATTTTTTTCAGCACTTCAGCAGAGATCTGCGGTGGTGCCGTTTTGGTGCCTTTCACATCAAGCCATGCATCGCCGTTATCTGCCGCGATGATTTTGTAAGGCATGATGGAAACGTCACGCTGAACTTCTTCGTCCTGGAAGCGGCGACCGATCAGGCGTTTAATCGCAAACAGGGTGTTTTGCGGGTTTGTCACTGCCTGACGTTTAGCCGGCTGACCAACCAGAGTTTCACCATCCTGGGTATAAGCAATGATAGAAGGCGTGGTGCGATCGCCCTCGGCGTTCTCCAGCACGCGTGCAGTAGTGCCATCCATAATCGCTACACAAGAGTTGGTTGTACCCAGGTCGATACCAATAATTTTACCCATCTAAACGTCTCCACTAAAAATTCAGTCAACATGTGGTTGTGTACCTGTAATAAGGGCAGAACGTGCTTTTTCAACTGCCCAGATTTGATTTTTTTCAGGTCCACACACTGCGGTTGACTACAAGATGGGGTCGCGACGGCATCCATCAAGGGGTAATGATAAAAAAAATTTTAATTTCACCCTGATGAGATCATAGACGCCATCGATTGCGCCCATTATGATGCCGCGCCCCGTCAGGGAGAACTGACGCGGGTTTAACCATTTCACCATATTAATGATGATTTTTTTGAGGACTTATGGGCAACACTAAGTTGGCTAATCCGGCTCCGCTGGGCCTGATGGGTTTTGGCATGACCACTATTCTGCTGAACCTGCACAATATCGGGATGTTCCCGATGGATGGCATCATCCTGGCGATGGGCATTTTTTACGGCGGTATCGCGCAAATTTTCGCGGGCCTGCTGGAATATAAAAAAGGCAATACCTTCGGCTTAACCGCCTTCACCTCTTACGGTTCTTTCTGGCTGACCCTGGTTGCCATTCTGCTGCTGCCTAAAATGGGCATGGCAGACGCGGCAAACGCCCACTTCCTGGGCGTTTATCTGGGCCTGTGGGGCATCTTCACCCTGTTCATGTTCTTCGGTACCCTGAAAGGCAACCGCATGCTGCAGTTCGTCTTCCTGAGCCTGACCGTCCTGTTCGCCCTGCTGGCGATTGGTCACCTCGTGGATAACGAAGGCATCGTTCACGTTGCTGGCTGGATTGGTCTGGTTTGCGGCGCGAGCGCTATCTACCTGGCAATGGGTGAAGTGCTGAACGAGCAGTTTGACCGCACCGTGCTACCGATTGGTGAAAAACACTGATCCTTCTGTCGTGTCCGCCTCGCGGGCACGACATCCCTTCTTCTGCCCCAGCCAAATCCCTAATCCCAGCCCCATCACCGACAGCGCCAGCACGTACCAGGCCGGAGCCATGGGAGACACGCCCATCAGGACCGTCACCGCAATCGGCGTCAGCCCACCGAAAATGGCATACGACACGTTGTAGGAAAACGAAATCCCGGTGAAGCGAACCTCTGGCGGGAACGCGCGCACCATCACGTACGGTACCGCCCCGACAACGCCCACGCACAGCCCTACCACGCCGTACAGCAGGAACAACTGTTCAGGATGGCTGCCTGCCAGATGGTAAAACGCCCAGCTTGAAGCGGCCAGTAACAGGCTGCCGACAATAAAGGTGACGCTGGCACCGAAACGATCCGCCGCCAGCCCGGCGGCCAGACAGCCAAAGCAGAGCATGATTGTCGCGATACTGTTTGCCTGTAGCGTCACGGCAGGGGCGAAACCGTACTGCTTTTGCAGCCAGACTGGGGACATCAATATCACTACCACAATGCCCGCCGAGAGCAGCCAGGTGAGTAGCATCGACACCACCACCGCTTTTTTATGGCGTACCACGACCGCCTTCACCGGCAGCTCCTGCGCCAGCGCTTTGCGCTGCTGCATTTCGAGGAAAATGGGGGTCTCCTGCAGCCA
This sequence comes from Enterobacter sp. TCD1-1, assembly GCF_020567405.1. Lineage (NCBI taxonomy): Bacteria > Pseudomonadati > Pseudomonadota > Gammaproteobacteria > Enterobacterales > Enterobacteriaceae > Enterobacter > Enterobacter sp. TCD1-1. Next base: position 194,391 of record NZ_JAJCXF010000003.1, read on the forward strand.
GCGGCGCAGGTACATCGCGACCAGACCAAACGCCCCGCCCAGCAGGAACGGAATACGCCAGCCCCAGTCGTGTACGGTCTGCTGCGTCATGCTGGTATTCACAATGGTGGCGACCACCGAGCCGAGCAGGATCCCGACCGTCAGCCCCGCCGTTAAGGTTCCGCAGGCGATACCAATGCGGCGCACGGGAACATGCTCCGCGACAAACACCCACGCGCCCGGCACTTCACCGCCAATTGCCGCGCCCTGAAGCACGCGCATCAGTAACAGCAGCAACGGCGCGAGAATACCCATCGAGGCATAGGTAGGCAACAGACCAATGGCCAGCGTCGGCACGGCCATCAGCAGGATGCTAAGGGTAAACATCTTCTTACGCCCGACCAGATCGCCAAAGTGAGCCATGATGATGCCGCCCAGCGGACGCGCCAGATACCCGGCGGCAAATATGCCGAAGGTTTGCACCTGACGCAGCCACTCCGGGATATCTGCCGGGAAGAAGAGTTCCCCCACCACGGCGGCGAAGAAGACGAAGATAATGAAATCGTAAAACTCCAGCGCGCCGCCTAAGGCCGCAAGCGTGAGGGTTTTGTAATCCTGTCGATTCAGAGGTCGGGTGTTATGTGACATAGCGAACCATTATGCGTGTATTGTGGATTTATTTTTACAGCAATCGTAAAGAAAAAATTACTATACCGTAAAACCGTTACCACGCTATCGCCGCTTCAGCTTATGTCACATATTGATTAATTTCAGGAGATTGTTTTGCGACGCGCGTTTTTAGGACGAAAAGCTGCTACCACTTTCTCATCGGTTTCGACATACGGGCCATCAAGCAGCTGTATACAATACGGTACACTTGCAAAGATACCGTGAACGATGACGCTGCCGTCTCCCGCTTTAAGCCCTTCCAGGGTCTCTTTGATCGACTTCGGCTGGCCCGGCAGGTTCAGGATCAACGCCTGCTTGCGGATCACCCCCACCTGGCGGGAAAGAATGGCCGTCGGAACAAAGTGTAGACTGATCTGGCGCATCTGTTCGCCGAAGCCAGGCATTTCACGATCGGCAATCGCCAGCGTCGCGTCCGGCGTCACATCACGGCGCGCGGGGCCGGTTCCGCCGGTGGTTAACACCAGGTGACAGCTCATCTCATCCACCAGCTCACACAGGGTCTGCTCGATGATCGGCTGTTCGTCGGGAATCAGGCGAGTCTGGATCTCAAACGGGGTAGTCAATGCACTGGCCAGCCACGCTTCCAGAGCGGGGATGCCTTTATCCTGGTAAACACCGCTGGAGGCGCGGTCAGAAATCGACACTAAGCCGATGCGTAAGGTATTCATATCCATTCCATTCAAAGAGTACTGATTAAAGGGAATGATACACGCAGAGAGGGGATTCAGACAGGGGACGAAAGAAGTCGCGTGACCGGGAGCCCGGTCACGCAGAATGATTACAGCAGGTCGCCGATCATTTTTTCCAGTTTGCCCTGGTCAACAGCAAACTTACGGATACCGTCCGCCAGCTTGTCTACCGCCATTGGATCCTGGTTGTGCTGCCACAGGAACTCGGATTCAGTGATGCGCTCTGGGCGTGCTTTCACTTCACCGGTGTAGGACAGTTTACGCTCCAGGGTACCTTCGCTTTCTGCCAGCTCTTTCAGCAGCGCAGGCGCGATGGTCAGGCGGTCACAGCCAGCCAGCTCAATGATTTCACCGACGTTACGGAAGCTTGCGCCCATAACCACAGTCTCATAGCCATGCTGTTTGTAGTATTCGTAGATTTCAGTCACAGAAATCACGCCTGGATCTTCAGCCGGTGCGTACTCTTTCTTATCGGTGTTGGCTTTGTACCAGTCCAGAATACGGCCTACGAACGGAGAAATCAGGTATACGCCCGCTTCTGCACAAGCACGCGCCTGCGCGAAGGAGAACAGCAGGGTCAGGTTACAGTTGATACCGTCTTTTTCCAGCTGCTCTGCCGCGCGAATACCCTGCCAGGTAGAAGCCAGTTTGATCAGGATACGATCGTTGCTGATGCCCGCGTCGTTGTACATTTTGATGAGACGTTTCGCTTTGGCGATAGACGCTTCGGTGTCGTAGGAGAGACGCGCATCCACTTCGGTAGAGATACGGCCAGGAACCAGTTTCAGGATCTCCAGACCGATGTTCACTGCCAGTTTGTCAGTGGCATCCACAACCTGCTGCGCGCGGTCATTGCTCTGCGCTTTCGCCCAGGTCACTGCGTCGTCAATCAGTTTGCGATACTCAGGGATCTGTGCGGCGTTAAGGATCAGAGAAGGGTTGGTTGTGGCATCCTGCGGCTGGTACAGCTTCATTGCCGCGATATCTCCGGTGTCAGCTACGACAGTGGTGAACTGACGAAGGGAGGTCAATTTATCCGTCATGATAGTGTTTCTCTTTTAACGTGCCCTGGATAATTCACGCTACCGACAGCATGCCTGCAGCGGAAAAATGACAGGTTTACTTGTTAGGGGGATGTAACCGGTCTGCCCTGATGATAACACGACGGAGGGGTAGCGCAACCGCAGACAGTGCGCTTAGGCAGAGTATGATAAACTGGAAATATTAACAGGCTGCTAAGCAACAGCATGCCCAATCAGTGGTAGCGCTTACATATTCACTTTGGCATCAACAAGAGGGACGTTAATGCCTGATTTCTTTTTCTTTATTAACGAAGTCCTCTGGGGTTCGATAATGATATACCTGCTTCTGGGAGCAGGTATTTGGTTTACGCTACGCTCTGGGTTTATCCAGTTTCGCTATATTCGCAAGTTTGGCAGAAGTCTGAAAAACAGCGTCACGCCTCAGCCGGGCGGATTAACGTCATTCCAGGCGCTCTGTACCAGCCTCGCGGCTCGCCTCGGCAGCGGCAATCTGGCGGGCGTTGCGCTGGCCATCAGCGCCGGTGGGCCGGGCGCGGTCTTCTGGATGTGGGTGACGGCGCTACTCGGGATGGCCACCTCCTTTGCCGAAAGTTCGCTTGCACAACTCTACAAAGAGAAAGATAAACACGGCCAGTTTCGCGGTGGTCCTGCCTGGTACATGGCGCGTGGCTTAGGGATGCGCTGGATGGGCGTCCTGTTCTCGGTTTTTTTACTGCTCGCGTACGGTCTTATTTTTAATACCGTCCAGGCGAACTCGGTTGCCAACGCCCTGCGCTATGCCTTCTCCTGCCCCGAGTGGATCGCGGGTCTCGCTTTAGCCCTCGTCGTTCTGCTTACCATCTCGGTCGGTCTCAAGGGCATCGCTCGCCTGATGCAGTGGCTGGTGCCCATTATGGCGCTGCTCTGGGTTGCCGCGAGCCTGTTCGTTGCCGCACTGCATCTCGACCAGGTGCCGGGCGTGATTGCCACCATCGTCAAAAGCGCCTTTGGCTGGCGCGAAGTGGCCTCCGGGGCGCTGGGCTACACCTTCAGCCAGGCGCTGATGGCGGGTTTTCAACGGGGCATGTTCTCCAATGAAGCCGGTATGGGGTCAACCCCCAACGCGGCCGCCGCCGCCTCTTCCTGGCCGCCGCACCCGGCCGCACAAGGCATTGTGCAGATGATTGGCGTCTTTACCGATACCATTATTATCTGTTCCGCCAGCGCCATGATTTTGCTGCTGGCAGGCCCCGTACCGCACGCGTCGGGCACCGTCGGGATACAGCTTCTCCAGCAGGCGCTGGTCAACCTGACCGGCGGCTGGGGAGCCGGATTTGTCTCGCTCATCCTGATCTTGTTTGCCTTCAGCTCGATAGTGGTGAATTACCTTTACGCCGAAAATAACCTTATTTTCCTGAAGCTCGACTCCCGCGCCGCAATCGGAACCCTGCGCCTGGGGGTCATCCTGATGGTGATTGCAGGCTCCCTGCTCAGTATGCCGCTGGTCTGGCAGCTGGCCGATATCATTATGGCGCTGATGGCGATCACGAACCTCACGGCAATCCTGCTGCTCTCGCCCGTGGTGACCCTGATTGCCAGAGACTATCTGCGTCAGCGCAAACTCGGCGTTCCGCCGGTCTTTGATCCCGCCCGCTATCCCGATATCAAGGCGCAGCTTGCCCCCGGGACGTGGGATGATTTGCCGCGGCAATAACAGCTATCGATCAATTCGGGGCGATTTTTTGCTAAAGTCGCTCTAAATTTCCTGCAAGGACTGGATATGCTGATTCTGATTTCACCTGCAAAAACGCTCGACTACCAGAGCCCGCTCGCCACCGAACGCTATACTCAGCCTGAACTGCTGGACTATTCGCAACAGCTGATCCGCGAAGCGCGTAAGCTCTCTGCGCCGCAAATCGCCTCGCTGATGAGCATCAGCGACAAGCTGGCAGACCTTAACGCGACCCGCTTTCATGAATGGCATCCGGATTTCACCCCTGCCAACGCTCGTCAGGCGATTCTGGCATTTAAAGGCGACGTGTATACCGGCCTGCAGGCGGAAGATTTTAGCGAAGCCGATTTCGATTTTGCCCAGCAGCATCTGCGCATGCTGTCGGGTCTGTACGGCGTACTGCGCCCGCTGGATCTGATGCAGCCGTACCGTCTGGAGATGGGGATTCGTCTGGAGAATGCCAAAGGCAAAGACCTGTACCATTTCTGGGGCGATATCATCACCGATAAGCTGAATGCGGCGCTGCACGCACAGGGCGATAACGTAGTGATTAACCTGGCGTCCGATGAATATTACAAGTCGGTGAAGCCGAAAAAACTGGATGCCGACATCATCAAGCCGGTATTCCTTGACGAGAAGAACGGCAAGTTCAAAGTGATCAGCTTCTACGCCAAGAAAGCGCGTGGCCTGATGAGCCGCTATATTATCCAGAACCGCCTGACGAAGCCGGAGCAGCTAACCGCCTTCAACAGCGAAGGCTATTTCTTTGACGAGGCGTCGTCAGGGAAAGGCGAACTGGTGTTTAAGCGCCACGAGCAGTAAAAACAAACCCCGCCAGCTGGCGGGGTTTTGCATTAGTGGTGTTTCCAGTCCGGGCCGCGATCGTCGCGGCGGTCATCGTGGTGATGGTCATCGTGACGATCGTCGTGTTTACGATGCTCATCATGTGGGCGCCAGTGGTTATCGCGCCAGTCATAATGCGCTTTCCACCAGTCGTGGTCGCGCCAGCGGCCGCCGTCCCAGTAATGCCCGTTATTATCCCGGTCGCCAATCTGCAATTTGACCGCAGGTACGAGGGTGATTTCGGATGCCTGTACCGCCATGGGAGCGACCAGCATCAGTGAAAGCGCAATCAGCACAGGTTTCAGTGTAGACATCGGTGACTCCTTATTATCTTTGCCCAACGTGGGCCGATGTAAGGAGAGTACGCGAGGGGAACGGGGGATGTTATTCTCTGCAATCCTAAACGCTAAGTGACCGCATTTATTGGGAATTTCTACTTTTTCCCTGCTATTTTTCTCCTTAATTTCTCCATAAAAAAAGCCGGGTGGCGCTTCGCTTACCCGGCCTACGATTTGTTCATCGTTGTAGGCCCGGTAAGGCGTAGCCGCCACCGGGCAACACAATCACGCACGCGTCATCATTGGTTGTAGGTCGGGTAAGGCGTAGCCGCCACCCGACAAAAAATCATGCACGCGTCATCATCAGCTTACGCAGCGCGGCAAAGTCTGCCGGCAACTCATGAGACAGCAGCGGCAGGTCGGCACGCTCGGCCAGCTCTTTTGGCAGCGGCAACGTTTCGCCCAGAATCGCCTCCACGCTCTCTTTGAACTTCGCCGGATGTGCGGTTCCCAGGAACAGGCCGTATTCACCCGGATTAAGCTGATCGCGCAGCGCGCGGTAGGCAATCGCCGCGTGCGGTTCAGAGGTATACCCCACCGCCTTCAGCTCGCGCATGGTGGATTTGGTGGTCTCATCCGTCACCGCGGCATAGCCCAGGTCGCCCAGACGCCAGATCTTACGGCGGAACAGCTCTTCCACGCGCGGCCAGTTGTTTGGCTGTGACACATCCATCGCATTGGAGAGGGTCGCCTGCGTGGCGTTCGGCGCCCACTTCCCGTCTTTCAGGAAGCGCGGCACGGTGTCGTTGGCGTTGGTGGCGGCGATAAAGCGTTTCACCGGCAGCCCCAGGGATTTTGCCAGCAGGCCCGCCGTCAGGTCACCGAAGTTACCGCTCGGCACGGAGATCACCAGTTGGTTGCGCGCTTCCTGCGGCAGTTGCGCCACCGCTTCGAAGTAGTAGCAGATCTGCGCCAGCAGACGACTGATGTTGATGGAGTTGGCGGAGTTCAGACCCAGCGCTACCTTCAGCTCTTCGTCGTCGAAGGCCTGCTTGACCAGCGCCTGGCAGGCATCGAAATCACCGTCAATTGCCACGGTTTCAATGTTGCCGCCGAGGGTGCAGAACAGTTTCTCCTGCAGCGGGCTGATTTTACCTTTCGGATAGAGGATCACCACGCGGACGTTTTTCAGGCCGTAGAACGCGTGGGCTACCGCCGCGCCGGTATCGCCGGAGGTTGCGGTCAGGATGGTCACCGGCTTGTCGCCGCTGATGTGGGTCAGCATCTGCGCCATAAAGCGGCCGCCGAAGTCTTTGAACGCCAGGGTCGGGCCGTGGAACAACTCCAGACAGCCGACGTCAGGCTCAACCTGCTGAACCGGCGCCGGGAACGCGAATGCCGCGCGTACGCGCTCTTCCAGCAGCTCCTGCGGAATTTCATCGCCGATAAACGCGGACAGAATTTTGGTGCTGCGGGTGACAAAATCCTGCTTCAGCAGGTCATCAATCTCGGTCAGCTGGAATTCCGGCAGGTCATGAGGGAAAAACAGCCCCTGATTTTTGCCCAGTCCCTGAGTCACCGCCTGCGCGAAGCTGACCTGCTCGTTATGATCTTTAAGGTTGTAGAGTTTCATTAATTATCCCAGTACTCGTGCGCCAGCCGTGTCCAGACGGCAAATATGAACAAAGCCTTCCTGATTTTGCAGGTAGTGTTTAGAGAGCCAGTCCGCCACGCGCTGCGCAGTGTCTGCCTTGTCGCACAGGGCGAACAGCGTCGGGCCGGAGCCGGAGATGCCGCACGCCTGCGCGCCGATATCCATTGATGCCTGTCGCGCCTCGTTAAAGCCGGGCAGCAGCTTCGTGCGGTACGGCTCGGCAATGACGTCCTTCATCAGTTTGGCCGCCAGCTGCGGCTGGCGGGTGTAGCAGGCGTGGATAAAGCCCGCCAGATGACGCCCGTGGGCAATACAGTCCTGACGACGATACTGCGCGGGCAGGATCGCACGCGCTTCCGCGGTTGAAACCTTGATACCCGGATAGGCCAGCACCCACAGCCACTCATCAAACCCTGGCACCTGCTGGCTGATGATGCCATTTTCTTCGATCATCAACTGCATGCCGCCGAGGAAGCACGGCGCCACGTTGTCATAGTGAATGCTGCCGGAGATACGCCCTTCCAGCTCGCCCATTAAGCCCAGCAGACGGTTGTTGTTCAGCGGCTTGCCGCAATGCTCGTTCATTGCTACCAGCGCGGCGACCACCGAGCAGGCGCTGGACCCCAGACCCGAGCCGATCGGCATACTCTTTTCCAGCGTCATGGCGACCGGCACGTTTTTGCCGATCTCCTGACAGAAACGTTCCCAGCACTGATAGACGATGTTCTCGCGCGGGTCGGACGGTAACTTGCTGGCGAAGCGGCCCACGTTGTTCAGGCTGAAGCTGTCTGCCGCTTCCACCGTCACCGTATCACCCAGCAGCGAACCATCCACCGGCGTCACCGCCGCACCCAGCACGTCGAATCCGACGCTCATATTCGCGCTGGAAGCCGGGGCATAAACTTTGACCATGTTAAACTCCTAACTTCCATGACAGGGTACGCAGCAGATCGGCAAACACACCCGCCGCCGTAACATCGTTCCCTGCGCCATAGCCGCGAAGCACCAGCGGCAGTGGCTGATAATAGTGGCTGTAAAACGCGAGGGCGTTTTCGCCGTTTTTGACTTTGTACAGCGGGTCGTTGCCATCCACTTCGGCAATCTTCACCCGGCACACGCCATCTTCTTCAATGTTGCCAACATAGCGCAATACCTTACCTTCATCACGGGCTTTTGCAACGCGAGCGGCAAACGCGTCGTCAAGCTGCGGCAAACTGGCCATAAAGGCGCCAACATCGCCGCTGCTGTCAAATTCTGCCGGCAGGACCGGTTCAATCACGATATCGGAAAGCTCAAGCTCACGGCCCGTTTCGCGGGCGAGGATCAGCAGCTTGCGCGCCACGTCCATACCGGAAAGGTCGTCACGCGGATCCGGCTCGGTATAGCCCAGCTCGCGCGCGGCGCGGGTGGCTTCCGAGAGGCTCATCCCTTCGTCCAGCTTGCCGAAGATAAACGACAGCGATCCGGAAAGAATGCCGGAGAAACGCTGCAGCTCATCGCCCGCGTTAAGCAGGTTCTGCAGGTTCTCGATAACCGGCAGGCCCGCCCCCACGTTGGTGTCGTACAGGAACTTGCGGCGCGACTTGCTCGCCGCCAGACGCAGCTGGTGATAGTAATCCATCGACGAGGTATTGGCCTTTTTATTCGGCGTCACCACGTGGAAACCTTCACGCAGGAAGTCCGCGTACTGGTCGGCCACCGCCTGGTTCGAAGTGCAGTCGACGATGACCGGGTTAAGCAGGTGATACTCTTTTACCAGACGGATCAGGCGGCCCAGGTTGAACGGCTCTTTTGCCTCCTTCATCTCGGCCTGCCAGTTTTCCAGGTTCAGGCCGTGGACGTTGGTCAGCAGCGCTTTGGAATTCGCGATCCCGCAGACGCGCAGGTCGATGTGTTTCTTCTTCAGCCACGCCTGCTGGCGCTTCACCTGCTCCAGGAGCGCGCCGCCCACGCCGCCCACGCCAATCAGGAACAGCTCGATGACCTGATCGGTGTTAAACAGCATCTGGTGTACCACGCGAACGCCGGTGGTGGCATCGTCATTATCGACGACAACAGAAATTGAACGCTCTGACGAGCCCTGGGCAATCGCCACGATATTGATATTGGCGCGCGCCAGCGCGGCAAAGAATTTGGCGGAGATACCGCGCAGGGTGCGCATACCGTCGCCCACCACGGAGATGATCGCCAGACGCTCCTGAATCGCGAGCGGCTCCAGCAGCTCTTCTTTCAGCTCCAGATAGAACTCTTCCTCCAGCGCGCGGCGGGCGCGCAGGCAGTCAGCCTGCGGCACGCAGAAGCTGATGCTGTATTCGGAAGAGGACTGGGTGATCAGCACCACCGAAATACCGTTGCGGGACATGGCCGCAAACACGCGTGCCGCCATGCCGACCATTCCTTTCATTCCCGGGCCGGAGACGCTGAACATCGCCATATTGTTGAGGTTGGAGATGCCTTTCACCGGCAGACCGTCCTCATCGGTGCTCGCGCCAATCAGCGTACCCGGCGCCTGCGGGTTACCGGTATTTTTAATCAGGCAAGGGATCTGGAACTGGGCAATCGGGGAGATGGTACGCGGGTGAAGCACTTTGGCGCCGAAGTAGGAAAGCTCCATCGCTTCCTGGTACGACATCGACTTCAGCAGCCTGGCGTCCGGTACCTGGCGCGGGTCGCAGGTATAGACGCCGTCGACGTCAGTCCAAATCTCGCAACAGTCCGCGCGTAAACAGGCAGCCAGCACGGCGGCGGAGTAGTCGGAGCCGTTACGGCCCAGCACCACCAGCTCGCCCTTCTCGTTACCAGCGGTAAAGCCCGCCATCAGGATCATGTGGTCAGACGGAATTTTGCTGGCGGCGATACGGCGGGTTGATTCGGCAATATCAACGGTGGATTCGAGGTAGTGGCCCACCGCCAGCAGTTTTTCAACGGGATCGATCACGGTCACGCTATGGCCGCGCGCTTCCAGCACGCCCGCCATGATGGCGATAGAGAGTTTTTCACCGCGACAAATCAGCGCCGCGTTGATGCTGTCCGGGCACTGGCCGAGGAGGCTGATGCCGTGCAGGACATGTTTAATTTGCGCGAATTCCTGCTCAACGAAGGACTTCAGCTGCGCATGCGGGAAGCCAGGCAGCGCCTCTGCCAGCCCTTGCAGTAAGTCAGCGAAGATACGCTCTGCGTCGCTGATGTTCGGAAGTGCATCCTGACCACCGATGGTCTTTTCAATCATCGCCACCAGATGGTTCGTGATTTTTGCCGGGGCAGAGAGCACGGTCGCAACCTGCCCCTGCCTGGCGTTGCTTTCCAGGATATCGGCAACACGCAGAAAACGTTCTGCATTTGCCACTGATGTACCGCCGAACTTCAACACTCGCATGGTTCTACCTCGTTTCCTTTAGCCGAAAAAAAAGCCCGCACTGTCTAGGTGCGGGCTTTTTTTTGTTTTTCCTGTACGCGTCAGCCCGCATCGTTACCTGTGGTAATAATGATGGTTGTGGTAATGGTGGTGATGCTGATGCGTTTCATGGATGTTGTGTACTCTGTCATTATTATCTGTCTGTGCTGTATTCTTTTAGGGTTAAAGGATCGGGCACCTTAAGTCAACGAATTTTTAATTTGATCACAATTCGGGAGACTCTCACGTCCCGCTGTGTGCAGATTTATTTTCATCCGATTCCCCCATGTGCAACCCATCCAGACAGACTTATTCGCCATAGTAAAAACTTATGGCAGTGTTTTACTCGGCCAATTTTTTTTCAATATCGTGTAGCAAACGGTGCAGCATGGCGGTGTCCCGCTGTTCAAGACGCCCCAAACGCTGCTGCAACCAGTCAGCCATTTTTTGATCGTCCGCCACCCCCAGATGCACGAGCAGGTTTTCTACGCGCGCGCGAAGTGCGGCAAGCTGATTTTCATCGGTTCCTGTATTTTGCGACGGGGGAATTTGTATTAAGGATGCTAATTGATAGCAATACACCATGACCGCCTGGCCTAAATTGAGGGACGGATAATCCGCGACCATCGGTGCCCCCGTCAGCACGTCCGCCAGTTCCAGCTCTTCATTGGTTAATCCAGAATCTTCACGCCCAAACACCAGCGCCGCTTTCTCCAGCCACTGGCTTTTCTCGCTGAGCATCGGCACCAGCTCCGCTGGCGTGGCATAGTAGTGGAACTTCGCCCGGCTGCGCGCCGTGGTTGCGACGGTAAACGAAATATCGTGCAGCGCATCGGCAAGCGTAGCGTAAGTGGTTATATTATCGAGAATATCTCCCGATCCGTGCGCCACCCAACGGGCGGCGGGTTCCAGATGGGCCGTGCTGTCCACAATACGCAAATCGGTAAAACCCATGGTCTTCATGGCACGCGCCGCTGCGCCTATATTTTCTGCTCTGGCTGGGGCAACCAGTACAATCGACAGATGCATTTATGCTCTCTTTTTAATCAGTTAGCCGGTAAAAATGTGATGCACTTCAACATATTACGCAGCGCGAATTTACAAAATTGCAACACAAATCACCGAAATAGCGTTTCATAACAAATTAAAAACGCTAAACTATTCTGTGTCTGAACAATCAGTTAGAATGTTAACAGAACACTATTATCCTTATGTTTTATAATGATAATAGCGACATGAATACCCTATTCTGATTGGATTCGCTTCGTTTATAAATCAATGTCCGCAACTAGTTGGTTTATTGAAAAATTGTGACAAAGGCTAGCATTCGGCTACGATGATTTCATCAAACTGTTAACGTGCTACAATTGAACTTGATATATGTCAACGAAGCGTAGTTTTATTGGGTGTCTGGTGTCACTTAGCCTGTTATGTTGCTGTTAAAATGGTTAGGATGACAGCCGTTTTTGACACTGTCGGGTCCAAAGGGAAAGTACCCAAGACCAAGCTAATGATGTTGTTGACGTTGATGGAAAGTGCATCAAGAACGCAATTACGTACTTTAGTCACGTTAAGCCGATCATGTTAATTTGCGACATGCATCAGGCAGGTCAGGGACTTTTGTACTTCCTGTTTCGATTTAGTTGGCAATTTAGGTAGCAAACATGCAGACCCCGCACATTCTTATCGTTGAAGACGAGTTGGTAACACGCAACACGTTAAAGAGCATTTTCGAAGCAGAAGGCTACGATGTCTTTGAAGCGACCGATGGCGCAGAGATGCATCAGATCCTTTCTGAAAATGATATCAACCTGGTGATCATGGACATTAACCTGCCGGGCAAAAACGGTCTTCTTCTGGCGCGCGAACTGCGCGAGCAGGCGAACGTCGCGTTAATGTTCCTGACGGGCCGTGATAACGAAGTTGATAAAATTCTTGGCCTGGAAATCGGTGCGGATGATTACATCACCAAGCCGTTCAACCCTCGCGAGTTAACCATTCGTGCACGCAACCTGCTGTCCCGTACCATGAATCTGGGCACGGTCAGCGAAGAGCGTCGTAGCGTTGATAGCTACAAATTCAACGGCTGGGAACTTGATATCAATAGCCGTTCGCTGATTAGCCCGAACGGCGAGCAGTATAAACTGCCGCGCAGTGAATTCCGCGCGATGCTGCACTTCTGCGAAAACCCGGGCAAGATCCAGTCCCGTGCAGAGCTGCTGAAGAAAATGACCGGCCGTGAGCTGAAGCCGCACGACCGTACCGTAGACGTCACCATCCGTCGTATTCGTAAGCACTTCGAATCTACGCCAGATACGCCGGAAATCATCGCCACGATCCACGGCGAAGGGTACCGTTTCTGCGGTGACCTGCAGGAGTAATCCCGCAGTTAACGCATTAAAAAACGGCGCATTTGCGCCGTTTTTTTTATTTCCAGATCCGCATCGTGTCGTTATCAGGCTCTGCCGGAGGTTCAGGCCGCTTTGGCTGAGAGAGCGAGTACCAGTCGAAATGCCGGGTCAGGTACATCACGGCAAACAGCGCCAGCGCGAGAACCGCTGACCCCAACAGCAGCGCGCTGTCCTCCGAGCGCAGCAGGAACCACATCACGACATCCAGCCCGATTAGCGCCAGCACAAACAGCCCGCTGCGCTTCCAGCTTTTCATCACGGCCTGCAGGTACATTACGTTCATCGCTGCACCAACCAGACTTGCAACAACCCAGGCGGGGGTAAACCCGACGTGTTCAGACAGCGCCAGCAGCACCAGATAGAACAGGACCAGCGACAGCCCCACCAGCAGATACTGCATCGGGTGAAGGCGTAATCCGGTTAAGGTTTCGAAGACAAAGAAGGCCATAAACGTCAGCGCAATCAGCAAAATGGCGTACTTGATCGCACGGTCAGTCAGTTGATACTGATCGGCAGGCGTGGCTACCGTAACGCTAAAAGCAGGGATTGATTCCCACTCTGGCGATTCACTGCCGTTAAACCAGCTCTCAAGATTGTTCGCAAACCAGCTGCTCTGCCAGTTCGCCTGAAAACCAGAATCACCAATTTTATGTTTCACCGGCAGATAGTTACCCATAAAGCCCGGATGAGGCCAGTTGCTGTTGAGCGTCATTTCACTGTTGCGTCCCACAGGAACCACGGCAAAACTCCCCGTTCCGGCCAGATTCAGGGACATCTCCAGGGCAAACGTTTTTGACTCCAGCGTTTTGTCAGTCAGCGGAATATGAATACCGGAAAGCGCACCATACACACCCGACCCCGGCTCGACGCTCAACGCCTCGCCATTGATGCTGGAGACTTTCACCGTGCCAATGCCCCGCGCATCCCCCACGCCGACAACGATAAACGGTTGCCCAAGGGTCATCGTTTCCCCTTTAAGCTGCGCCATTTTCTCGGTGCTGAACCGCACTTTTATCCTGAGATCGGTGTTCCAGATCTGTCCGTCATAGATCCCGATATTTCGGGACTCAACGTGCTGGTTACCTTCAACAACCAGAGACTCCGGCAGAATAAAATGCATATAGCTTTTCTTGTACTCGACTTTCTTCTCATCCTCTACCTTGTAAAAAATCTCCGTTACCGGGATAGCAATCAGCGGCCCGACCAGTTTTTGCGGCCCGCTGGTACTCTGACGCAGCGTATTTTCAACATCGTTGCGGTAGCTCTCCCGCTCTGATATCAAGTTACTGACCATAAAAAGCGGGACTAACAGCAGCAGGATGCACCCCAGCAGGGTGCTAACTTTCCAGAACAGGGGGGATTTCATCATTACGTCTCCTTTGTGATGAGGAGAGCGTAACCAGGCTATGTGGGGTCAGTTTGAAGTTATGTGAAGGGACGGTGAAGTCTCAGCGTGGCCATCACGCCACCTTCATCACGATTACGCAATGTAATCTCTCCCTGATGCAGACGCGCCACCTCCTGAACAAACGCCAGCCCGAGCCCGCTGCTCTTTAACCCGTTCTCGCGCGGAAGGGAATAAAAGCGCTCAAAAATACGCTCCAGCGCGTAATCCGGGATCCCGCTTCCGCTGTCGGTGACGATCAGCTCTACCTGCCTGCGATCTTCCCGGGCCGCCAGCGCAATGGCGCCACCCTGCGGGGTGAAATCAATAGCGTTATCCAGCAAATTGCCGAGCGCCTGTTCGAGAAGGTCGGGATCGCCCGCCACATAAAGCGATGTCGGCTGAAGGGTCAGCACAATTTTTTTCGCTGCCAACAGCGTCGCTCGCGCGTCTGCAAGCCGAGAGAAGAGCGAGTCAACACTGACAGCCTCAGGCGTAATCTCGACACGATTTTCAAGCCGCGCCTGAGTGAGCAGCTTTTCAACCAGCGACTGCATGCGCGCATTTTGCACCAGTATATTATCGATAAACCGCGCGGCGACCTGCGGCGGCGGCTGCTCGGAGAGAATTTCTGCCGCGCCGCGTATGGCGGCAATCGGGCTTTTCAGCTCGTGGGTCAACGCATGGACATAGCGTTCAATGTAGTTTTTCCCTTCAAGGCGGATACGCATATTTTCCAGCGCCTGTGCCAGCTTTTGCAGCTCGCTACTGCCTGGATTAGGCAATGGGAGAGGCGTATCGGTGGTTACCGAGTCGGCATAGCGCGATAACGTACCAATAGATCGATTGATCCACCACGCCACCGCCAAGCCAATCAGCAGGGCAATGCCGAGCAGCGCACCGCCTGCCCACAATATCCGTCGCTCGCTGCGGTGAATCACCGGAGCCATCGCGCTGTTCGGTTTCCCCACCGACAGCACGCCGATTATCTTGCCCTGATCCACAACCGGTGCGGCAACATACATCACCGTGCTTTCCGGATCGTCTGGATGGCTCTGGGTACTGCGCGCGCCGTATTCGCCGCGAAGCGTCAGCCAGACATCATTCCAGCGCGAGTAATCTTTTCCCACGGCCAGACCAGCGGAATCAAACACGACCCTGCCCTGCGCATCGGTCATGTAGACGTGATACTCGTTACGCACTTTATGAATACCGCCAATATTGGCGCGAAATGGGCGCTGATGAAGCTGAGAAAAGGCCTGTGCAAGCTTGCCCTGCTGCGCGTGACCCGAAAGCAAATCATCACGTCCGATTTCGGCCAACAGGGTCGCGGTATCGATTAACGTGCCCTCGGTTGCCCTGCGCACGCCGGGCTTCACCTCCTGAACAAAGATCGACAGCACGAACCACGCGGCGATGGCGACGATCAGGAAATACCCCAGCAGCAACCGCATCCCAATGCGCATCAGTAAAGGCCCAGACTGTAGCCCATACCGCGATGGGTGCTGATGGGGGACAGCTCCTCGTTCACCGCCCGCAGCTTGGCGCGCAGGGTTTTGATGTGGGTGTCCACGGTACGATCGAAACTGTCGCCGTCTTCACCCCACACCTTGTCCATGAGCTGCTGACGCGAAAAGACCCGACCGGGCGCCTGTAACAAGGTTTTGAGCAGCAAGAATTCGTAGCGGGTCAGGGGCAATGTTTCCCCGCACCAGCTGATTCGTGCGGCAGGCTCGTTCAGTTCAAACTGCCCGATACGCAACGTTTCTGAGGGTGCGGCGGATTTTTGCATGCGCCGTAAAACAGTCCGCACCCGAGCGCAGACTTCACGAGGGGAGAAAGGTTTCGCAACGTAGTCATCAGCGCCCATTTCCAGGCCAAGCAGCTTGTCGACCTCATCACTGCGCGCCGTCAGAAACAGTACAGGCAGCGAGGGATGCTGCGCCAGCAGCCGACGGCAAAGCTCAAACCCGCTGATGTCCGGCAGTCCGACATCCAGAATGGCGAGCGCCGGAACCTGCCGCTGAGCCTCCTCCAGCACGGGTAAACCGCGTTCAAACGCCTTTACCGCGAATCCTTCCTGCTGAAGCATGTAGATCAGCGTATCGGCGATACTGGTTTCGTCTTCAACCAGCCAGACCACAGGTTGTTGCATGATTCATCCCTGAATTAATGCCACGGCATAATCGGCACCGCGCTGATCGCGTTTTTCGGCGAGCCTTCCACCACTTTGTCAGAATAGGCAAGGTAGGCCAGCGTGTTGCGTTTGGCATCGTAGAAACGCACAACCTGCAGCTTTTTGAACACCAGCGAGGTCCGTTTCTGGAATACCACGTCGCCCTGCGCCTTGCCGTTTTTAATTTTATCGCTCAATTCAACCGGTCCCACCTGCTGACAGGAGATCGCCGCATCGGAGGTGTCCTCCGCCAGCCCCAGGCCGCCTTTGATACCGCCCGTTTTCGCACGGCTGACATAGCAGGTGACGTTTTTCACGTCTGGATCGTCAAACGCCTCAACGACAATTTTGTGGTCCGGGCCAAACATTTTGAACACGGTATCGACGGAACCAATCTGTTCCGCCTGTGCAGCGCGTCCGACCATCAACATCAGCGCGGTGAAGAGCAAAGTCTTGTATTTCATATTGTTACCATTCTTTAAAATTACACTGAGCGATTATTCAACACTTTAGACAAAAATGTAGCAAGATCACAGGATTAGAATATATTTGCCCATAATGCCCTGCAAAAAGCATGAATGCGCAAAAAAAACACTGAATGCTAAAACATCAAAAAATGCTATTATCCGCTAACCTGTTATCAGGCACCTGCTGTTTTAAGGATGAGGATAGTATATGGATCAGGCTGGAATTATTCGCGACCTGCTCACCTGGCTGGAAGGTCATCTCGACCAGCCTTTGTCACTGGATAATGTGGCGGCTAAAGCAGGCTATTCCAAGTGGCATCTGCAAAGGATGTTCAAGGATGTCACCGGTCATGCTATCGGGGCCTATATTCGCGCACGTCGTTTATCGAAATCTGCTGTGGCTCTGCGCCTGACCGCGCGCCCGATTCTGGATATTGCCCTGCAATATCGTTTCGATTCGCAGCAAACTTTCACCCGCGCCTTTAAAAAACAGTTCTCGTTGACGCCAGCGCTGTATCGTCGCTCGCCTGACTGGAGCTCGTTTGGCATGCGTCCGCCGCTGCGTCTGGGCGAGTTCGCGATGCCGAAGTATGAAATTATTACCTTGCCGGAAACCCATCTGATCGGCACAACGCAGAGCTACTCCTGTTCACTGGAGCAGATTTCCGAGTTCCGTCATCAGATGCGCGTTCAGTTCTGGCGCGACTTCCTGAGCCACGCGCCGGCGATCCCGCCGATCCTGTATGGTCTCAACGAAACGCACCCAAGCCAGGAAAAAGACGACGAGCAGGAGGTGTTCTACACCACCGCGCTGACGCCAGAGATGGCCAATGGCTACATTCAGGGTTCGAAGCCTGTCGTGCTGGAAGGTGGCGAATACGTGATGTTCGCCTATGAAGGGCTGGGAACGGGGGTGCAGGAGTTTATCCTGACCGTTTACGGAACCTGTATGCCGATGCTGAATCTGAATCGCCGTAAAGGTCAGGACATTGAGCTCTATTACCCGGCTCAGGATGCGAAACCGGAAGAAGGCCCTATCAATCTGCGTATGGAATTCTTGATTCCAATACGTCGTTAACGCTGCAGTTCGTCAAGCGCAGGGGCATCAAGATGCGAAATGTCCCCTGCCATCTCCACGACCCAACCTGACGCCAGCCACGCACTTTCCTGATAATCAATTCGGGAAATGGAGCAGTTACGCAGACGCAGACGGCGCTCAGCGTAAGCCGGTAACCCCAGAATGGTGCTCACCAGGCAACCCAACGCAATCCCATGACTCACCAGCAGCGGACGGCTTCCCGCCGGAAGCTTCAGGCATTCCGCCAGGGCGGCATGCATACGTACGCTGAGCTCCTGCATGGATTCGCCCTCAGGAATACGGCCATCTTCGGTACCGTTCACCAGCGTGCGGCGCCAGCCCTCTTCCGTTTCCGTCAGCGTATCGATATGGCGTTTTTCCAGCACGCCCATATCCAGCTCGCGCAGGCGCGGCTCAAGCATGACGTCACAGCCGCAGGCGTCTGCGATGATGCGCGCCGTCTGCTGTGTGCGACCTAAATCGCTGGTAATGACGTGGGTAATGCCCAGCGTTCTGGCACGCTCTGCCACCTGCCACGCTTGCTGCACACCCTTCTCAGTGAGAGGACTGTCTGACTGGCCTTGAATACGTCGCTCGGCGTTCCACTGCGTTTCACCGTGGCGAACAAGGTATACCTGTAACATGCTTTTTTTCCGTTATACTGCGATGAGTTTTTTTTGAATCGAGCTTAATTATGCACCATGTTGTCTCTGCTACCACTAATCCTGCCAAAATTCAGGCAATTCTAAGGGCATTTGACGAGATCTTCGGCGCAGGATCCTGCCATATTGAGGCCATCGGCGTCGAGAGTGGCGTTCCTGAACAGCCGTTTGGCAGCGAGGAAACGCGCGCTGGCGCACGAAATCGCGTGGCAAATGCCAGGGCTGCGGCACCGGATGCGGACTTTTGGGTGGCGATTGAAGCCGGTATCGACGAAGGTGCAACCTTTAGCTGGGTGGTGATCGAAAGTCGTGAACAGCGCGGCGAAGCGCGTTCGGCCACCCTGCCCCTGCCGGAAATCATTCTGGAAAAAGTGCGTGCGGGTGAAGCGCTCGGGCCGGTGATGTCGCAGTACACCGGCATTGATGAGATTGGCCGTAAAGAAGGGGCGATTGGCGTCTTTACCGCCGGTGCGCTGACGCGTTCAGGCGTTTATCACCAGGCGGTGATCCTGGCGTTAAGCCCGTTCCATAACGCGATCTATCGTTAAGCGTTTTTCAACAACACCGCTTCCAGCCACTGACGCAGCTCAACGGGCGCCGACTTCAGGCTGTTCGATCCGCGGGTAATCGTTGCGATGCCCGCGCCGAGCTCATTTTTCAGCTCGCGCTGGCTCATCTCGCCGCGCAGCAGCTCTTCAATGATGCGCACGCGCGTGCCCAGCGCCTCACGCTCGTCCGGCGTGAGCATCAGCTGCATCAGGGGTAAATGCAAATCCTGCTCGTAAGACTGGCGAAGCAACTCCACAAAACGAAGCCACTCCTGATGACGTTGTTCGGCCATTGCCGAGGAATACGGGGAATGCTGGGTCATGTTATGCTGCCTCTTGTACTCTTTAGCGAGTACAGCATAACACAACCCACACCGATCAGTAACGTCTCTGCCACTCGGCATCGCTCATCAGGGTATCTTTCTGCCCCATGAAGTAGCGATAGTAGGCATCATAGGCCAGCACGTTCTTCACGTAGCCGCGCGTTTCCGAGAACGGGATGCTCTCGACAAACGCCACGGCGTCGATGCGTCCGGCGCTGTTGCCGAGCCAGGTGCGCACGCGACCCGGTCCCGCGTTATAGGCCGCCGATGAGAAGATGCGGTTGTTGCCGAACTGCTGATACACATACTGGAGATAACTGGTGCCGATATTGATGTTGGTATCCGGATCGAGAAGCTGTGACGGGCTGCTGTATCCAGGGATGTTAAACATCTTCACCGTGTGCGTCGCCGTGCCCGGCATGATCTGCATCAGGCCGCTGGCGCCCACTGGGGAGCGGACTTTCGGGTTCCAGGCACTCTCCTGACGGGCAATGGCCATCGCGTAGCTTTGCGGAATATCTTTGCCGCGGGTATAGCGCTCGAACAGATTGTTGTACGCCAGCGGGAAACGCTCTTCGAGATGATCCCACAGCTTACCGGCGATCGTCGCCTGCACGCTCAGATCCCACCAGTGGTTATCAAAGGCATAGCGGGCAAGCTGGGCTTTTTCATCGGTGGTGCGGCTGGTCACCAGATTCGCCCATTCGCTGCGCGCGGTGTTATCCATATTCCAGTACATCAGCTCGCGAACGCGCGCCATTTCTGGCCCCTGCGTCAGCGCCGGGTTCGCGTTAGCGGGCGCCTTATCAATGCGGAAGGTGTACTCCTCGCCCAGGCGCTGCGCGGCCGCCATCGGGTAGAACCCGCGTTGCTGCATCAGCGTATGGAGAATCTCTTTGGCTTCATCATCACGACCGCGCTCCATCAGCAGATCGGCCTGCCAGTAGCGCCATTCGTCTTTCTCTTTGGCCTCCATTGGCAACCGCGCGAGCCAGGTATTGAGCCCGCGACGATCGCCCGTACCCAGCGCCATGCGCACGCGGCGCTCCACCAGCGACGTGGAGTTCGAACGCATAATGGCATCGTCTCGCCAGCGCGCCTGCTCGTCGGTCACATCGGTGCCCATTAGTCGCCACGCCACAATATCGCGCAGCTCCTGGGTTTGCTCCTCATTAAGCTGCTGTGCCTGCACCAGCTGCGGGATCATCAGTCGTGCGTTTTCCACATCGTCACGCGCCACGCTGGCAAAAGCCACCGCCGCCATCTGGCGGGTAAAATCGGTCGCGCCCGTACTGCGGGCAAAGGTCAGCACGCTGTTGGGATCGTTTGCCAGCGAGATAACCGCCGTGGAGATCGTCTGGTAATCGGACGGCATCTGCCCCGCCAGCGTGGTCACCAGCCGCGTGTTGCCTGCCTTCATCGCCAGGCGGATGCGCTCAAGGTAGGACAGCGGGTCCTGTTTCCCGGATGCTCGCCACGCGCCGAACAGGGAATCACAGGCGTTCGGCTGATTTTTCCCGGTCAGCCAGAGCTCTTTCGCCCCGGCCCAGGCCTCTTCCTGCTGGCCGGTCGCCCATTTCGCGTAGTAATAGTTACACTGGGCTTCGGTGGTATTCGGCTTTTCTGGGCTAAACGCCAGCAGCCCGCGCCAGTCTTCGCGACGCGCCAGCTCATTCACAAAACGAGACTGGAGATTTCGGGCTGGCGGCAGGGTCGGGTTCGCCTGAATGAAGTTATTCACGGTGACGGTTGGCTGGTTCATGAGATCGTCCGTGATCTGGCGATACTCGAGATACGGATACAGCGGATAATCCTTTAGCGTCGGCATCAGCGCCTGAACGGTATCCATCTGCTTGTTGTCCCACGCCTGTTTAATCTGAGCGTAGCGACTACGTTGCTCATCCAGTGAATCGGCATGCACTGCCTGGCTTACCGCCATTACGCATACGCTGGCAGCCAGCAGACGCCAGACCACCTGTTTGGCTTTTTCCACAAGCTCTTCCTCATTGTTTTTTCGTCAATTGCAGCGTCTTGCCACGTCAAAGTCTAATTAACTTATGCTAACCAGGCATCCTTCAACGCGCCACGTCATGGACACTTTTTTACCTTTCTTGCGCGTTTTAACACTCCCGACGTTCCTGGCTGGGATTAGGGCGGGAAAAAGGCTACACTTCGAGGCTGAAATTCCTTCTCATTACGATAAAAGAGGCGAAGTCCAACGTGGCTCAATTCGTTTATACCATGCATCGTGTCGGCAAAGTTGTCCCGCCGAAACGTCATATTCTTAAAAATATCTCGCTGAGCTTCTTCCCGGGCGCAAAAATCGGTGTTCTGGGTCTCAACGGTGCCGGTAAGTCCACCCTGCTGCGCATCATGGCCGGCATTGATACAGACATCGAAGGTGAAGCCCGTCCGCAGCCTGGCATCAAGATTGGCTACCTGCCGCAGGAACCTCAGCTGAACCCGGAACACACCGTTCGCGAATCCGTTGAAGAAGCGGTATCCGAAGTGGTTAACGCCCTGAAAGGTCTGGATGAAGTGTATGCCAAATACGCCGAGCCGGATGCGGACTTCGATAAGCTGGCCGCACAGCAGGGCAAGTATGAAGAGATCATCCAGGCGCACGACGGTCACAACCTGAACGTGCAGCTGGAGCGCGCGGCTGATGCCCTGCGTCTGCCGGACTGGGATGCAAAAATCGCGAACCTCTCCGGGGGTGAACGCCGCCGCGTGGCGCTGTGCCGCCTGCTGCTGGAAAAACCAGACATGCTGCTGCTCGACGAACCAACTAACCACCTGGATGCGGAATCCGTGGCGTGGCTGGAGCGCTTCCTGCACGACTTCGAAGGCACCGTTGTGGCGATTACCCACGACCGTTACTTCCTCGACAACGTCGCCGGCTGGATCCTGGAGCTGGACCGCGGTGAAGGTATTCCGTGGGAAGGCAACTACTCCTCCTGGCTGGAGCAGAAAGATCAGCGTCTGGCTCAGGAAGCGTCTCAGGAAGCGGCCCGTCGTAAGTCTATCGAGAAAGAGCTGGAGTGGGTGCGTCAGGGCGCGAAAGGCCGTCAGTCTAAGGGCAAAGCCCGTCTGGCACGCTTCGAAGAGCTGAACAACACCGAATACCAGAAACGTAACGAAACCAACGAACTGTTTATTCCACCTGGAGCACGTCTGGGGGATAAAGTGGTTGAAGTGACCAACCTGCGTAAGTCTTACGGCGACCGTGTGCTGATCGACGACCTGACCTTCTCCGTACCGAAAGGTGCTATCGTCGGCATCATCGGTCCGAACGGCGCGGGTAAATCAACTCTGTTCCGCATGATGTCCGGTCAGGAACAGCCAGACAGCGGCTCTATCACCCTGGGTGAGACCGTGAAGCTGGCCTCCGTTGACCAGTTCCGTGACGCGATGGATAACAGCAAAACCGTGTGGGAAGAAGTCTCCGGCGGTCTGGATATCATGCGTATCGGCAACACCGAGATGCCAAGCCGCGCCTACGTTGGTCGCTTTAACTTTAAAGGCACCGACCAGGGCAAACGCGTGGGCGAGCTGTCCGGCGGTGAGCGCGGTCGTCTGCACCTGGCGAAGCTGCTGCAGGTGGGCGGTAACGTTCTGCTGCTCGATGAACCAACAAACGACCTGGATATCGAAACCCTGCGCGCGCTGGAAAACGCCCTGCTGGAGTTCCCGGGCTGCGCGATGGTTATCTCGCACGACCGCTGGTTCCTGGACCGTATCGCGACCCACATCCTGGACTACCAGGACGAAGGTAAGGTGGAGTTCTTCGAAGGTAACTTCACCGAATACGAAGAGTACAAGAAACGCACGCTGGGCGCCGACGCGCTGGAGCCGAAGCGTATTAAGTACAAGCGTATTGCGAAATAAAAGCAAAACGGCAACTTCGGTTGCCGTTTTTTATGGTTGTTCCCTCTCCCTGTGGGAGAGGGCCAGGGTGAGGGCATCAGGCCGCACAGTGTGTAGGCCGGGTAAGGCGAAGCCGCCACCCGGCTTTTTTATTTGCCCACGTAATACCGCTTCACCTCGTCAAACTGCATCGCAAACTCGATATAGCTCATCAGCGCGGGCGAATTCAGCTTGCGGCTCGGGTAGGCCAGCCAGAGGTCGTTGCCTTCAACGTTCCACTCCGGCAGCACCTGCACCAGCGCGCCCTTTTCAACCTTATCTTCCAGCAAAAATGCAGGAAGCAGCGTGATCCCCGCCCCGGCCATCGCGCACTCGCGGGCGTACACCAGATTATCGGTCATGTGCGCGTTATCCGGCAGGTAGCGGTAATCCTCATTCTCGCTTCGCAGAAGCCACTCCGACCAGGCTCTGTGCGTAATGCTGCGGTGCTCCACCAGTTGACGGGGATGCGTTAGCGGCGCACGGCGCGCCAGATAGTCCGGCGAGGCCAGCATGTAGCGCGGACAATGCCCGATCATTCGGCCAATCAGGGAGGAGTCCTGCGGCTTGCCGGTACGCAGCGCCACATCAAAGCCGGACTCGACCAGATCCACCACATCATCAGAGATCGACACGTCCAGCGAAACCTCAGGATAGCGAAGCTGGAACTCGGCATTCATATGCGCCAGCAGCGTCGCGCCTATCCCAGCCGGGCAGGTGATGCGCAGCCGCCCGCTCGGGTTTTCGCGCAGGCGCTGAATGGCATACTCCGCCCGCTCGCTGGCCGCCAGCATTTCGCGGCAGTGCACCAGATAGTGCTCGCCTGCAAACGTCAGGTTCAGCCTGCGGGTGGTGCGGTTCAGCAGGCGGATACCCACCTGCTGCTCCAGCTGGCTAATTCGCTGGCTGACGCTGGATTTCGGCAGTTCGGCTTTCTGGGCTGCCGCGGTAAAGCTGCCCATCTCCGCCACCAGCGCGAAAAGCGCCATATCCTGCAGCTGTTTAAACATGATTGTTCATCCTGTACGAACGCTGAGTTCTTCATTGTCCATCTTATCATGCAGCTGGCCACTTAATAGACTAGCCTCAACAAAACGCATGCCATTGAGGAGCACACCATGTCAGTTAAAGCCATTGCCGTGAACCCGGAAAATCCGTCCACCTTCATTGAAATCACCCCACCGATGCCACAGCCCGGCGAGCACGATCTGCTGGTGGAGGTGAAGGCCGTCTCCGTTAACCCGGTCGATACCAAAGTCCACGCGGGCATTGCCAAAAACGGGCTGAAAGAGCCGCGCGTGCTCGGCTGGGATGCCAGCGGGATCGTCAAAGCCGCTGGCGCTGGCGTCACCGGATTCAAACCGGGAGATGAGGTGTGGTATGCAGGGGACATCACCCGCCCGGGCAGCAATACCACACACCAGCTGATCGACGCGCGCATTGTCGGGCACAAACCGACAAGCCTCGGCTGGGCGGCTGCCGCTGCGCTACCGTTGACCGCGCTCACCGCGTGGGAGGGACTGTTTGAACGGCTGAATATTCAGGATGCCGGTACGGACAAAACCCTGCTGATCATCGGTGGTGCGGGCGGCGTGGGATCGCTGGCGATCCCGTTTGCGAAGCACAACAGCAAGGTAAAGGTCATCGCAACGGCGTCCCGTGAAGATTCCGCCCAGTGGTGCCGCGATCGCGGTGCAGATGTGGTGGTGAACTACCGCGATCTGAAAGGCGAACTGGCGAAGCACGGGCTGAACTTTGTGGATTACATTTTCATCCTCAACGATACCGACGGACACTGGGAGGCGGTCAGCGAACTGATTGCGCCGCAGGGGCATATCTGTTCTATCGTTGAGAATGAACACCCGCTGAACCAGGACAAGCTGAAGTCGAAATCCGCCGCGCTGCACTGGGAATTTATGTACACCCGCAGCATGTACCAGACCGCGGATATGGCGCGTCAGGGTGAGATCCTCAATGAGGTGGCGAAGCTGGTGGATAACGGCGTGGTGGAAAGCTCACTGAGTGAAACGCTGCACGGGCTGAGCGTGGAAAGCATTACGGAGGCGCACCGTAAAGTGCTGGAGGGGCATATGCGGGGGAAAGTGGTGATTGAGTTCTGAGTGGCTTGTTCCCCCTCACCCTAACCCTCTCCCCATAGGGGAGAGGGGATAGCACGGAGCCGTCTTTAACCCTGCTCCCCCATCATCTCCTTCACCAGCTCGACGCAGCGCAGGAAACGGGAGTCGTAATCCGACTCTTCCACGTGCACAAACTCAACGTTGTTTTCGTTGAGCATATCCACCAGCATGGTCTGGAATTCACGCCTGTCGACGGAGCTGCCGAGGCTGCGCATGCCGTCGGCCACCCACGGGGTGTTGTTTTCCAGCAGGATCACCAGGTCAAAGCGATATTCGTCAATCAGCGCCTGCACGAACGGATGTTCACGCCCTTCGTACTTTTTGCAGAACGCCTGGGTGGTGACAAAATCGGTATCGATAAACGCCACCTTGTTGGCGTATTTCACCGCGAAATCAATGTACTGGGCATGACCGAGCGCGATTTTGTCGTAGTCGGAATACTGCAGCGCCATCTCATCGCCGCCCAGATGGGAAAAGACATAGTCGCGCCCGTACTCCCACGCGCTGGTGGTATTGAAGATATTCGCCAGCTTGTTGACCAGCGTTGACTTACCGCTCGACTCACCACCCAGGATGGCGACGGTGCGCACAAAGAACGGCTTCACCTCGGTTGGGATGTAGTCCCAGTAGCGGAACGGGTTTTCGCGGATCTGCGCCCCGCTGATGTTCATGAAGGTGCGTTTCGGGTCGATCAGCACCGTCTCAATGCCCAGATGCTCGCGGAACTGCGGCGCGTCGGACTCTTCAGAGGTGTAGATCCAGTTAGGCGCAATGCCCTTCTCTTCCATAAACGCTTTGATGCCGTTGCTCCACACGTCCCAGCCGTGCGGGTACGGCTCCATGCCCTCTTCGTTGAAGGCATGAATGCGAATGTTTTTCTGGTACTTGAAGGTCTGGAGCAGCCAGCGCAGGCGGTCCGGCACGGTCGGCTGCTGCGACATGGCGCTGTCTTCAAACAGCTGGCGATCGCGGGTTTCGTCGTATCCCATGATGATGTGCAGCTCATCCACCTGGCTGCAGGCGCGCTGGATCAGATAGATATGCCCGGTATGCAGCGGGTAAAACTTGCCGAACACCACGCCGATGTTCTTTTGCATACGCGGGAATTCCAGCCCCAGAAAGCGGTGCAGCGCTTCCAGCTTCTGCGCGCTGGGGCTTTTGATTTTGGCGTTCAGCAGTTGGCTCAGGTAGCCTTTGGTCATGCCGCTGGCGTCTGCCACCTGCTGCAGCGTGCAGCCCTTCTGGCGGATAGCGGTCTTGATGTAGTCAAATGATGACATAAATTACGGTGCCTCCTGCAAAATCGAATACGTAATTATAAGTCGTCAAAGACATTTAACGCATCTGCGAGTTTCTTCACGCCAAAAACCTGCATCCCTTCCGGGATTTTTTTCGGCACGTTTGCAGCCGGAACGATCGCGCGACGGAAACCGTGTTTTGCCGCCTCGGAGATTCGCTCCTGCCCGCTCGGCACCGGACGGATTTCCCCGGCCAGCCCCACCTCGCCGAAGACGACCAGATCCTGCGGCAGCGGTCTGTCGCGCAGGCTGGAGACCATCGCCAGCAGCAGCGCCAGGTCTGCGCTGGTCTCAGTGACTTTGACGCCGCCGACCACGTTCACGAAGACGTCCTGATCCGCCATCTGCAGCCCGCCGTGACGGTGCAGCACCGCCAGCAGGATCGCCAGACGGTTCTGTTCCAGACCAACCGCTACGCGCCGCGGGTTGCCCATCATCGAGTGATCGACCAGCGCCTGAATTTCGACGAGCAGCGGGCGCGTCCCTTCCCACAGCACCATCACCGAGCTGCCGGAGGTGATCTCATCGCCACGGCTCAGGAAGATGGCCGACGGGTTGCTGACTTCGCGCAGCCCCTGCTCGGTCATGGCAAACACGCCTAACTCGTTCACCGCACCAAAGCGGTTTTTATGGCTGCGCAGGGTGCGGAAGCGGGAATCCGCGTCGCCGTCGAGCATCACGGAGCAGTCGATACAGTGTTCGAGCACCTTCGGCCCCGCCAGCGAGCCATCTTTGGTCACATGGCCCACCATCACAATCGCCACGCCGCGTGTTTTAGCAAAGCGCGTCAGGTAGGCCGCGGTTTCACGGACCTGCGCGACGCTGCCCGGCGAGGACTGGATGTCCGCCATGTGCATCACCTGGATGGAGTCGATCACCATCAGCTTCGGCTGCTCTTCTTCGGCGATCATGCAGATCTGCTCGATGCTGGTTTCCGACAGCATGTTCAGGTTGCCGGTCGGCAGGCCCAGACGGTGCGCGCGCATCGCCACCTGCTGCAGGGACTCTTCCCCCGTGACGTACAGGGTTTTCATCTGTTCGGCGAGCTTGCAGAGCGTTTGCAGCAGCAGGGTTGACTTGCCCGCGCCCGGGTTACCACCGATAAGAATCGCGCTGCCCGGCACCACGCCACCGCCGAGCACGCGATCGAACTCTTTAAACCCGGTGGAGAAGCGCGGCAGCTCTTCGAGGCTGATGTCCGAGAGCTTCTGGACTTTCGCTACGCCCGCATTGCCCGCGTAGCCGCTCAGGCGCTCGTTGCGCGCCACGCTCGGCGAAGCCGCCACACCACGCACTTCGGTGATGGTGTTCCAGGCATGACAGGCGCTGCATTGCCCCTGCCAGCGCGGATAATCCGCACCACATTCATTACAGACAAATGCGCGTTTTGGAGCTTTCGCCACGGTTTACCTCGTTATTTCTCTGCGGCCTGCGTGCCGGGTGGCGCTTACGCTTACCCGGCCTACAAAGCAGACCGTTATTTCTGATTAAGGCTGCCGGAGAGAATGCAGAACACCCCCATCAGGTCAGCGTGACGGATAGTCACTTCCGTCTTTTCATTCACTTTTGGCTTGGCATGGTAGGCAATGCCCAGGCCGGCCGCTTTGATCATCGGCAGGTCGTTCGCGCCGTCCCCGATGGCGACGGTCTGGACAACCGGAATTTCATATTTTTCCGCCAGACGCGTCAGCGTATTGGCTTTGTACTGGGCATCCACAATATCGCCGATCACCTGGCCGGTCAGCTTGCCGTCCATGATCTCCAGCTCATTGGCCACCACGGTGGTCAGATGCAGTTTTTCCCGCAGATAATCCGCGAAGAAGGTGAAGCCACCGGAGGCGATCGCCACCTTCCAGCCGAGGGACTGCAGCTTCAGCACCAGCTGCGTCAGCCCGGGCATCAGCGGCAGCACATCGCGCACCTGGCGCAGAATGTTGGCATCGGCCCCTTTCAGGGTCGCCACGCGCTGTCTCAGGCTGGCGGTGAAATCCAGCTCGCCGCGCATCGCACGCTCGGTGACTTCCGCCACCAGCTCACCGCTGCCCGCCAGCTTCGCAATTTCGTCAATACACTCGATCTGAATGGCGGTAGAGTCCATGTCCATGACCAGCAGGCCGGGCGTTTTCAGGTGCGGAATTTTCCCCAGCGGCGCGACGTCCAGCCCGGCGTCATGAGCCAGGCGCGTGGCGCGCTGCGTCAGAGAGCCCGCCAGTCGAATGACCTGGTAGTCTTCCACGCACCAGGCGGCGACGATGACCATCGCGGCCCCCAGTTTGGTTTGATACTGGGTCAGGCGTTGCTTATCCAGACCGCGTCCGTACAGTAGCCAGCCGCTACGACCGGCGTGGTAATCCAGAGGCATCACCTCATCGCCACTTAAAGAGAGCGGCAATCCTGGCCATAAAGAGACATCCGTTGGCAGGTCACACCAGGTAATGTTCGGCATTAAAGCTCCTGTAATTTCGTTCGCGCCGGAAGGTTGCAGAGGGAAAATAACGCATGAGGCTACCCTGTAACCATCACTTCTGGCAACATTAAGCCGTAAATTTTCAGCAGGTGGAATATGGCTCGCGCAAAACTGAAATTCCGGCTCCATCGCGCCGTGATTGTCCTTTCCTGTCTCGCACTCTTAGTGGTGCTGATGCAAGGGGCATCGTGGTTTAGCCAGAATCATCAACGGCAACGCAACCCGCAGTTTGAAGAGCTGGCCCGCACGCTGGCACGCCAGGTGACGCTCAACGTCGCGCCGTCCATGCGAACCGAAACGCCGGACGAGAAGCGGATAGGCCAGGTTTTACGCCTGCTGACGGAGAACAGCCGCATTCTTGATGCGGGCGTCTATGATGAGCAAGGCAACCTGATTGCCCGCGCGGGCGAACATGTCGACGTGCGCGACAGGCTGGCGCTGGACGGCAAGAAAGCCGGCGGCTACTTCAACCAACAGCTTGTTGAACCTATTCAGGGCAAGAATGGCCCTCTGGGGTATCTGCGCCTGACGCTCGACACCCATACTCTTCCGACTGAAGCCAAGCAGGTCGATAATACCACCAACATTCTGCGCCTGATGCTGCTGCTTTCACTCGCCATTGGCGTTGTGCTGGCGCGCACCCTGCTTCGCGGCAAACGCACGCGCTGGCAGCAATCCCCGTTCCTGCTGACCGCCAGCCGGTCGGTCCCCGAAGACGAAGAGAGCGAGAAGAAAGAATAGTGATAAAGTAGGCGAACGATTCAGAAAAGGAACTTTGCCATGACGACGTTACGCCTGCTTATCTCTGACTCTTACGATCCCTGGTTTAATCTCGCGGTGGAAGAGTGCATCTTCCGCCAGATGCCTGCCACCCAGCGCGTCCTCTTTCTCTGGCGTAACGCCGATACGGTGGTCATTGGTCGTGCGCAAAATCCGTGGAAAGAGTGCAACACCCGGCGCATGGAAGAAGACAACGTCCGCCTGGCGCGCCGGAGCAGCGGCGGCGGTGCGGTGTTCCACGATCTTGGCAATACCTGCTTTACCTTTATGGCGGGAAAACCGGAATACGACAAAACCATCTCAACATCCATCGTCCTCAACGCGCTCAATGCGCTCGGCGTGACGGCTGAAGCCTCGGGACGCAACGATCTGGTGGTCAAAACGCCCGACGGTGACCGCAAGGTCTCCGGCTCTGCCTACCGTGAAACGATGGATCGCGGCTTCCACCACGGCACCCTGCTGCTGAATGCCGATCT
This sequence comes from Enterobacter sp. TCD1-1, assembly GCF_020567405.1. Taxonomy (NCBI): domain Bacteria; kingdom Pseudomonadati; phylum Pseudomonadota; class Gammaproteobacteria; order Enterobacterales; family Enterobacteriaceae; genus Enterobacter; species Enterobacter sp. TCD1-1. The sequence continues at coordinate 224,786 of NZ_JAJCXF010000003.1, forward strand.
GAGCCGTCTGGCGAACTACCTTAATCCTGATAAGAAAAAGTTACAGGCTAAGGGCATTACGTCCGTACGCGGGCGCGTGGCGAATCTGGTGGAACTGCTGCCCGGGATTACTCACGAGCAGATTTGCGATGCGATCCGTGACGCTTTCTTTGAACATTACGGTGAGCAGGTAGAAGCCGAAGTGATCTCCCCGGACAAAACGCCGGACCTGCCCAACTTCGCCGACACCTTCGCCCGCCAGAGCAGCTGGGAGTGGAACTTCGGTCAGGCCCCTGCCTTTTCCCATCTGCTGGACGAACGTTTTACCTGGGGCGGCGTGGAATTGCACTTTGACGTCGAGAAGGGCCACATTACCCGCACGCAGGTCTTTACGGATAGTCTCAATCCGGCACCGTTAGAGGCGCTGGCCGCGCGTCTGCAGGGCTGTTTGTATCGGGCGGATATGTTGCAGCAGGAGTGTGATGCGCTGATCGGCGATTTTCCGCAACAAGAAAGGGAATTGCGGGAATTATCGGCCTGGATCGCCCAGGCTATAAAATAACCCGGATAAAAAGCGGTGAATAAATGCACCGCTTTTTTATTATTCGCTTCCCTCTACATGTAAATACATGCACAAATGTATTTACCCGCATTAATATTTCTCAAAACAAAAATTAGAATTAATCATTATAGAATTAACATTAACCATTAATAGAATCCTCGCGCTTGCAACACTGCAAGTTAATGACTTCATGATAATTAATACAATTATTCAATTATTGGTTAAGGAATAACAATGAAAAAAGTTCTTCTTGCAACACTGATTGCAATGACGTCCACGGCAGCGCTGGCAGACGGCAGCATCGTGATGAAGGTTCAGGGTAAAATGAACCATGCTTCTTGCACCCCTGAATTAAGCAACGGCGGTTCTATTGATTTTGGGACTATCGCGCTGGATCAGCTCTCTCCAACCCAGACCAACCAGATGGGCCAGAAAGACATGTCTCTGACCATCAACTGCCCGTCTGCAACCAAAGTTGCCTGGAGTATTGCCGATAACAAAGAAGACTCCAATGCGGCAAACGATCTGAGCTCCAGCGAGTTTTATATTCGTGATGCTAAAGACAATGGCGGCGACGTGTATGGTGCAGGCACCACCTATGGCGTGGGCACCACTGCCGCTGGCGACAAAATTGGTGCGTATGCGATCAGCACCCGCGTCAATGAAATCACGGCTAACGGCATGCCTGCCCAGGCTATCTATGCCCCTGCCTACGTGAACAGCAAAGGCGAATACATGTGGCGCAACCTGGCGTCTGGCGTTATCGCTAACGGTAACGCGGAAATTATGACCGCAACCAAGCCTGGCTATACCGCACCGCTGGCCATCACCAACGTGGTTTATCCGTTCAAAGTGTCTCTGGCGATTGTTAACACTAACCGCCTGTCCACCACGGATGAAGCTCAGCTGAGCGGCGAAACCACCATCACGCTGGTTTACCTGTAATCATTGACGATTGGTCACTATCACGGCGGAGTATTCCGCCGTTTTCATTTAAATAAATACATTCATAAATGTTTAAATGAGCCTTATTAAATCTCAAAGCACGTGTAAGTAAAACTAATTATTGAATTACTTAAATCATTACTAAAATCGGCGCTGCTTGTCATGCCGATACTTATCGATTTGCAAGTCATTTTTAAATTAAAAATATCTGAGTTATTAACTCTTTCTATGGTTAAGGAATAACAATGAAAAAGCTCCTTCTCGCTACCGTTTTATCAATGGCAGCGACTGCGGTCTATGCTGAACCGACTGCAATGCTGAAAGTTCAGGGAACGCTGACCAGCGCTGGTTGCGTGCCTGAAATCAGCAACGGCGGTCTGGCCGATTTCGGCGAAGTGGGTCTGGATTCGCTTTCCTCCTCCGCGGCCTACCAGGCTGGCCATAAAGATGTGACATTCACCATCAAATGCCAGTCGGCTACCCGCGTAGGCTGGACGATCAAAGATGACCGTGCAGATTCAAATGCCGGTAAGAATAAAACATCAAGCGAGTTCCACGTGGATAACGGCACGGCGAACGGTGCTCAGGCATCCGGTAACTACCAGTTGAACGGCGTGGGTAAAACCAGCGCAGGGGAAAACATCGGTGCCTATTCCGTTGCGACCTATCTGACTTCCGTCACCGCAGACGGCGCAACGGCTCAGCCTATTGCCGCGTCTATGTACACCGGCGGCGCCATCAGCAGCAGAAGCTGGGTCAACATGTGGACCAGCGGCATCATCATGAACGACGGTACCGACGTGATGACCGTTGCCAAAACGGGTGAACGTGCGCCAATGGCCTTCACCACTGCAGCTTTCCCACTGAAAATCGCCCTGGCTATCGCGCCAAGCAAAGATCTGACCCTGACCGACAAAACCGATCTCGACGGCCAGTCCACTATTACGCTGGTTTATCTGTAATTCAGCATGTTGCCGCAAAACTCTCCATTTCGATGGGGAGTTTTTTACTACCGTTAACCACGAAAAAATCATGACCAGAATAATGAAAACTTCATCCCTGTTTTCCGTCCTTTTATTCGCGCTTCCCACCACGCTGTTCGCCGCAGGCATGGTACCTGAAACCACGCTGCTGATGATTGATGAAGCCAACCACGGCGGCGTAATGAGCGTCAAAAATACCGACACCATACCGACTCTGCTCTACACCTCTATCAACGATATCGAAGGGGAAAATGGCGTAAAGCTCAACGTCACCCAGCCGGTTGTTCGTCTGGAACCAGGCCAGGAACAGCAGGTGCGTTTTATTCTTGAAACCGATAAACCTCTCACGGTCGAACACTATAAGCGCGTGATCTTCGAAGGCATTCCGCCGAAGAGCAAAGATAAAAACGTGAAGGTGGGGATTAACCTTCGCCAGGATCTGCCGGTACTGATCCATCCGAAAAGTCTGCCTGTCGTCACCGACGCGTGGAAGTTACTGACCTGGTCGCTGGAAGGAAAAGAGGTTGTGGTGCGCAATACCTCCCCTTACGTCGTGCGCTTCTCAACCGCCATTACCCTACTTCCATCTCGAGCAACCGGGCTGGTCAACAAGACCTTTATCCTGCCGGGTGAAACCATGAAAGTGCAGATGGACAAGCCGATGGGTAGCGCCGATAACGCAGTAGAGTTCAGCCCCGCGAGCCGCTACGGGATTGAAGTGGATAACTACACAGCCCCCCTTAAACGCTAAAACGACAGGGATGCTTTGGTGACTGAGCTATCATTGCGCAACAGGATGCGCCGAGCGGCAGTAGTGGCAGCATTACTGCCGTCTTCCGCGCTGCATGCGTCCGATGTGGACTTTAACACGGATATTCTGGCGACACGTGGCATCAGTACCAACCTCGCCCACTATTTCTCTGAAGCTCAACGCTATCTGCCTGGCAAGCATGCCGTGCAGGTAAAAATAAACGGCATTGAAAAGGGCAGTCTTGCCGTCAAGATTGGGGACGAAGGGCAGCTCTGCGTTGATGATGATTTCATCAGCGCCGTGGGGCTTTTACCGCTAAATATCAGCGAAAAAGAGACGTGTCATGACCTGCTCAAAGACTACCCTTCAGCCACGATCAAGCTCATGCCCAACACCGAGTCACTGGAGATCTTCGTTCCGGCAGAAGCCATGGATAACGGGTTCTATGCCGCCAGGTTTTACTCTCACGGCGGCGTTGCGGGCCTCATTAACTACAACGCTTTCACCAACTACAACGAATATGGCAGCGGTGGCAACAGCACGTTTTCACAGGGAAATATCGGCACCGGTATTAACATTGCAAACTGGACGCTGCGCAGTAACTACATCCTGACGGACGATAACGGCACCCGCAGCGCCGAGAATCTTTACACCTACGCTGAGCACGTTTTTGAAGAGAAAAAAATGCGTGCGCAGGTCGGTCAAATCAATATCAACTCCGCCCTGTTTAGCGGCGCGCAAATTACCGGCGTCCAGCTCATGCCTGAAACCGGTCTTCAGCCCAATATTCAGGTCACTGAAGTCTCCGGTATTGCCCGTACAAACCAGGCTCGCGTAGAAGTTCGTCAGTCCGGTCAGGTTATCTATTCTTCGCTGATCAATGCCGGTCCCTTCACGCTGCCGGACGTACCGGTTTTGCGCAGCAATGTCGACCTGGATGTCAGCGTCATTGAAACCGATGGCTCAACAACCCATTTCACCGTGCCTTCATCAGCCCTCAACGTCATCGGGAGCAACCGTGCCGAGGGGTTAAATCTGGCACTTGGTCAGGTTCGCGACAGTGGCGATGAAAAGAATTCCCCCTGGGTGTTCACCGTGTCTGACGGTACGAGCCTGACTACACGCCTGACTGCCGTTGCGGCAAGCGTGCTGGCCGAGAAATACCAGTCTACCGGTGCAAAGCTCGACTGGTCCGTCAACGAAAACTGGCTCATTTCACCCAGCGTATTGCTGAGTCAGTCCCGCTTTTATGATACGCAGCGGGGCAGCAAGTTTGAGCTCAGCAGCAATATTTTACTCCCCGCGCAGCTGACGCTCGGGCTCAGTGCTTCCCAGTATAACGGCGACTTTCGTGAGCTCACCGAAGCCATGGACGAAGAATCGCAAAGCTATGAAAACGCATGGAATACCAGCCTCAGCTGGAACAACGAATACATCGGCTCCCTCTCTTTACAATACAGCGCGAACTCTGGCGATGAGAGTAGCGGTGACTCACGCTATCTGATGGCCTCGTGGAGCAAAAGCCTGGGGCGTACTTCGCTGTCCGTAAACTGGCAACACGCCATGAGCAATAGCGAAACAGAAAACAGCACCAGCAACAATGACGATCTCTTCTATGTCAGCCTGATTGTCCCTCTGGGCGACGATCGCGTCAGTACCTACATGCGTACTCAGGGTGAAAAGCAAAACTATGGCGTCCAGGACAGCGGTTCTGTCGGCCGAAACCTCAACTACAACATTTCTGCCGATCGCGATAATCAGGACAAAAGTGATTCCTTTAACGGCAATATCACGACCAACCTGCACTATACCCAGCTTGGGCTGTCTGCCGGTCTGAATGACGGAAACCAGCATAACTACAGCGCATCGTTAGGGGGTGGCATTGTCATGCACCGCCATGGCCTCACCTTTGCCCCCTTCCCGGTGAAAGAGACCTTTGGCATCGCAAGGCTAAGTGAGCCGGAAAGCGGGATAGAAATCACCACACCCGATGGCACTGTCTGGACAGATTACTGGGGGCAAGCCGTCGTTCCCGGGCTCAGAGAGTGGCAGAAATCACAAATTGTGATCAATACCAGCTCGCTGCCGCAGGGAATGGATTTATCAAATGGTATCCAGACCGTGTCCGCGGCCTACGGCTCATTTGCACAGGTCGATTTCCAGGTGCTGAATACCCGTCGCGTGATGCTGAAGGTAAAACATGTCAATGGCGGCTGGCTCGAAAAAGGGCTAAGTATCGTGGACAAAGACAGCAACTATATTGTCAGCGTGATGGATAACGGCAGCGTGTTTATTTCCGATGCCTCGACGACGCCGGAGCTGTATGTCGTGGACGACAATATGACGCGTTTATGCCAGATCCACTACACGCTGAATGAAGAGAAAGATAAAGACGCCTATTACGAAAAAGCAGAAGGAACATGCCAGTGAAAATAGTTAACGTGATGCTGAGCGGTCTGACATTATTTTTCGCCTCTCAGGTATTCAGCGAGGAGTGCCAGATGACCCTTTCTCAGCCGACCGTCTCGTTTGGCCGATTCAAACAGGACGATATTGCTGCCTCGCTGAAAAACTGGAATCGCATGCCCGCAAAAGAGGTGATGATCAACGTGTTTTGCCCTCAGCCTCAGTTCATGGCCCTGTTCATGCAGTCCGCATCTGGCGCCAACGGCGGCGTGCTGTTTGGGCAGGAGGGACGGCTGGCGCTGGTCGCGAACAACATGACGGTAGACGGACGCCACTACGATCTCGTCAAAACCACCGACCGGGTAAAATTTACCTCATCAGACAGCCCCAAAGAACACGTTTTCCTGAAAAACAACGACGGCATCATTGCTCGCCAAAACGCGACACCGGTTCAGGGCAAGCAAATGAGCGTAACCATAAAACTTATACCTATCATTAATAATAACCAGCTGCGCAGAATTTCCGATAATACCGACCTGGAAAGCACCCTCGCCTGGGAATTATTAACAAGCGAGTAAAAGAATTCACCTTCGTATTCATTTTTTGGGTGAAGAGTAAGAAGAAAAATAAACCTTTTAAATTATGGATCCGTCCATTCAATTTAATATTCATTACATCTATGTTAAGGATTAACCATGAAAAAGAGTCTCCTTGCCGCCGCACTGGCACTGGCAGCGACCTGTGCTCATGCGGGTGACACAGCGGTACTGAAAGTCAAAGCGTCGCTGACCGGCAATTCCTGTACGCCTGAACTCAGCAACAATGGCGTGATCGATTTCGGTACCGTCCAGGTCGGCGATCTCTCTCAAACCCAGGCAACCCAGTTGGGTGAAAAGAGACTGACACTTACGATCAACTGCCCAACGCCGACTAAAGTGGGCTGGAGCATCGCGGATAACCGCGCAGACACCAACGCCAGCACCGGCAGCAGTTCCAATCTGAAGGTGATGAATGCGACGTCTAACGGTGGCGAGCTGCGCGGCAGCATCTCGACCTTTGGTCTGGGTAAAACGCATGACGGTAAGAACATCGGCGCATACTCAGTGTATACCAGCACCGGTGACGTCACGGCGAATGGCGCAACGGTTGAGCCTATCCGTACTGCGCTGTCTGCAGGTACAAGTATGGGCCGCTGGCAGAAAGCCAATGGTGGCACCATTGCGAACAAAGACCTGGGTCTGATGAGCGTGGCATCTGCCGGTAAAACCGACCCGATGGCGGTGACCAGCGTCTCTTTCCCGCTGAACGTCTCGCTGGCAGTGGAAAACCTGAAGAAGCTGTCTCTGACGGAAGACACCGAGTTTGATGGTCAGGCGACGATCAGCGTCGTGTATCTGTAAGAAGTGAAAATGCCGGGCAGCGAATGCCGCCCGGCAGACAACATTACGCTTTATCGCCCAGCAGAACGGATTCCAGCGCGATTTTGATCATGTCGTTGAAGGTGGTCTGACGCTCAGCGGCAGTGGTCTGCTCATGAGTACGGATATGGTCGGACACGGTGCAGATGGTCAGCGCTTTCGCACCAAACTCAGCCGCAACGCCGTAGATGCCCGCCGCTTCCATTTCCACGCCCAGAATGCCGTATTTTTCCATCACGTCGAACATCTCGCCGCCGTCTGGTGCATAGAACAGATCGGCAGAGAAGAGGTTACCCACGCGCGCGTCAACGCCAAGCGCTTTTGCCGCGTCAACCGCGTCACGCACCATGCCGAAGTCAGCGATTGCCGCGAAGTCATGGTCTTTGAAACGCATGCGGTTTACTTTGGAATCGGTGCAGGCACCCATGCCGATAACCACGTCGCGCAGCTTAACGTCCATACGCACCGCGCCACAGGAGCCCACGCGGATGATTTTCTTCACGCCGAAGTCGGTGATCAGCTCTTTGGTGTAGATAGAGCAGGATGGGATACCCATACCGTGACCCATGACGGAGATTTTGCGGCCTTTATAGGTACCGGTGAAGCCCAGCATGCCGCGTACGTTATTCACTTCACGCACGTCTTCGAGGAAGGTTTCTGCAATGTGCTTCGCGCGCAGCGGGTCGCCCGGCATCAACACGACGTCAGCGAAATCACCCATTTCTGCATTAATGTGAGGAGTTGCCATCTTCAGTTCCTTTTACATTGTTGTTTTTGCCGGGTGGCGGCTACGCCTTACCCGGCCTACAAAACCGTAGGCCCGGTAAGCGAAGCGCCACCGGGCAATGACATCAGAACATGGCCTTGCCATATTCCATGTCAGACGTACCAAAATATTTCGCCAGGGTCTGGCCGATGTCCGCGAAGGTTTCACGGTGACCCAGCGAGCCCGGCTTCACTTTCGGGCCGTACACCAGCACCGGAATGTGCTCGCGGGTGTGGTCGGTACCGGTCCAGGTTGGGTCACAGCCGTGGTCCGCGGTCAGGATCAGAATGTCATCTTCACCCACCAGCTCCATCAGCTCCGGCAGACGGCGGTCGAACAGCTCAAGACCCGCAGCATAACCCGCGACGTCGCGACGGTGACCCCAGGAGGAGTCGAAGTCCACGAAGTTGGTGAAGACAATGGTCTTGTCGCCCGCTTCTTTCATCTCTTTGATGGTGGCATCGAAAAGCGCATCGAGACCGGTCGCTTTGACCTTTTTGGTAATACCGCAGTTAGCGTAGATATCCGCGATTTTACCCACGGACACCACGTGACCGTCTTTCTCATCGACCAGCTTCTGCAGCACGGTTGGCGCCGGCGGCTCAACGGCCAGATCGTGACGGTTACCGGTACGCTGGAAGTTACCCGCTTTGTCACCAATAAACGGACGCGCGATCACGCGGCCAATGTTGTAGCCGCCTTCGGTCAGCTCTTCGCGGGCGATTTCACACAGCTCGTAGAGTTTATCCAGGCCAAACGTCTCTTCGTGGCAGGCAATCTGGAACACGGAGTCAGCAGAAGTGTAGAAAATCGGCTTGCCGGTTTTCATGTGCTCTTCGCCGAGCTGGTCCAGAATCACGGTACCGGAAGAGTGGCAGTTGCCGAGGTAACCCGGCAGGTTGGCACGCTTCACCAGCTTATCGAGCAGCTCCTGCGGGAAGCTGTTCTCGTGATCGGAGAAGTAACCCCAGTCGAACAGCACCGGCACACCGGCGATTTCCCAGTGGCCAGACGGGGTGTCTTTACCGGAGGAGAGCTCGTGCGCCCAGGCATAGGCGCCCACGACTTCCGCGTTACCGTCCATACCGGCTGCGATTTTACCGGTAGAGCCTTCATGCGCTTTCACCAGCCCGAGGCGGGTCAGGTTAGGTAGAGTCAGAGGGCCTTTACGACCGTTGTCCGCTTCGCCTTTCGCACAGGCTTCCGCGATGTGACCCATGGTATCGGAACCCACGTCACCAAAACGTTCTGCATCTTCGGTTGCGCCGATGCCGAATGAGTCCAGCACCATAATAAATGCACGTTTCATAATTGTTCTCCGTACGTAGTGCTTCAAAAATTATCGATCAGATCAGTATACCGCTATTCGGTGATACGGCGATAGACAGTCGGTGTGGTTTCCGGTGCTTTATCGTCAAGCGTGATGGCCGCTTTCACCGCTTTCGCCGCTTCCTGCCAGCTGGCTTCGTCTTTGGCGTGGATCACCGCCAGCGGACGTTGGCCGTCAACGCTGTCGCCCAGACGGGCCATATCGGTAAAGCCGACGCTGTAATCAATGGTGTCTGAGGCCTGACGACGGCCGCCGCCCATTGAGACCACTGCCATGCCGAGGGCACGGGTGTCCATGGCGGAGACAAACCCTTCGCTATCGGCATACACCGCTTTGCTGAGCGTCGCGGTTGGCAGGTACTTCGCGTAATTTTCGACGAAATCGGTCGGGCCTTTTTGCGCCGCGACCATGCGGCCGAAGATCTCCGCCGCTTTGCCGTTGTCCAGCACCGCCTGCAGCTTCGCGCGGGCGTCGGCGTCGTCTTTGGCGAGCTTGCCGGAGATTAACATCTCCACGCACAGCGCCATGGTGACGTCGAACAGACGCGGGTTACGGTATTCCCCGGTGAGGAACTGGACGGCTTCACGCACTTCGACGGCGTTACCGGCGCTGGAAGCCAGCACCTGGTTCATATCGGTGAGCAGTGCGGTAGTGCGCACGCCTGCGCCGTTGGAGACGCCAACGATCGCTTCGGCCAGCGCCTCAGAGAGTTCATAGGTTGGCATAAACGCGCCGCTGCCTACCTTCACGTCCATCACCAGCGCGTCCAGCCCTTCTGCCAGCTTCTTCGCCAGGATAGAGGCGGTGATCAGCGGGATGGAGTCAACGGTCGCGGTGATGTCGCGGGTCGCGTAGAAACGCTTGTCTGCCGGAGCAAGAGAGCTGGTCTGGCCGATAATCGCCACACCAACGTCTTTAATAATGTCGCGGAAGCGGTTGTCATCCGGGAAGATATCGAAGCCCGGAATGGCTTCCAGTTTGTCGAGCGTACCGCCAGTGTGGCCCAGGCCGCGCCCGGAGATCATCGGGATGTAACCGCCACAGGCTGCCACCATTGGGCCGAGCATCAGGGAGGTCACGTCACCCACGCCGCCGGTGGAGTGTTTATCCACAATCGGGCCGTTAAGGTTGAGGCTTTTCCAGTCCAGAACGGTTCCTGAATCTCGCATCGCCATGGTCAGCGACACGCGCTCAGGCATCGACATATCGTGGAAGAAAATGGTCATCGCCAGAGCCGCAATCTGCCCTTCTGAGACGGTGTTATCACGAATGCCGTTGATGAAGAAGCGGATCTCTTCGTCGCTTAATGCATGACCATCACGTTTTTTACGAATAATTTCTTGTGCGAGAAACACGGTAACCTCCATGCGGAATCGGGGGAATTGTGGCGGGTGGCGCTACGCTTACCCGCCCTACGATCCTGTAGGCCGGATAAGCGAAGCGTCATCCGGCATTGTTGGCAATCAGTAGCTGCTTGCGCTCTTACCGTCGCCGTGACCCAGCGCCTTCAGCAGGCTGGCCAGCAGGCTGGACGCACCGAAGCGGTAGTGACGGGAATCGGCCCAGTCGGCGCCGAACAGTTCGTCGGCAATCGCCAGGAACTGCTGCGCGTCTTCGGCGGTACGCACGCCGCCCGCAGGTTTGAAGCCTACGGTTTTGGACACGCCCATGTCGCGGATCACTTCCATCATGATGCGCGCGCTTTCCGGGGTCGCATTTACCGGCACTTTACCGGTAGAGGTTTTAATGAAATCCGCACCGGCTTTGATGGAGATTTCAGAGGCTTTACGAATCAGCGCCTCTTCTTTCAGCTCGCCGGTTTCGATGATCACTTTCAGCAGCACGTTGGCCGCCGCACACGCGTCTTTACAGGCTTTAACCAGGTCAAAACCGACCTGCTCGTTACCGGCGATCAGCGCGCGGTAAGGGAACACCACGTCAACTTCGTCTGCACCGTATGCAATCGCCGCACGGGTTTCTGCCAGCGCAATCTCGATATCGTCGTTGCCGTGCGGGAAGTTAGTCACGGTTGCAATGCGCACGTCCGGGGTGCCCTGCTCTTTCAGCGTCTTACGGGCAATCGGGATAAAGCGCGGGTAGATACAAACGGCTGCGGTATTACCCACTGGCGTTTTCGCCTGATGGCACAGGGCGATGACTTTCTCATTGGTGTCGTCATCATTCAGGGTAGTCAGGTCCATCAGTTTCAACGCGCGCAGGCTGCTTGCAGTTAAATCGGTCATAACAATCTCCAACGGCAGTGCCGTATAAATTTTACCTTGCGGGTCTGTGAGTATTCTAACATCCACCCGCATCCACACTTCGACATTCATCACAGTTAATGAAAACTGCGTACAAATTTGCATTACTGTAATGAGATCTTCTTCAAACTTTAGTGCGCAAATTGCCGACTAAAGCAGCAATACCCCCTGTGGGATCAAAAGCGCCAACAGGCAGGCTTTCTACAATCCGTTCATCATCCGCAGAACATTCAAGGAAGCGAATATGCCCCACTCCAGCCCCGACGCCCTGCAGCAACGTTGCCAGCAGATTGTGACAAGCCCGGTGTTAACCCCAGAACAAAAACGTCATTTTCTGGCGCTGGAAGCGGAAAACAACCTGCCGTATCCGGCACTTCCTGAAGCTGCGCGCGCCGCGCTGGACGAGGGGTTTATCTGTGACATGTTCGAAGGCCATGCGCCTTACAAACCCCGTTACGTTCTGCCGGATTACGCAAAATTTCTGGCTAACGGTTCAGAATGGCTGGAGCTGGAAGGGGCAAAAGATCTCGACGATGCCCTCTCGCTGTTAACCATCCTCTACCATCATGTTCCGTCCGTCACATCGATGCCGGTCTATCTCGGCCAGCTTGATGCGCTGCTGCAACCGTATGTTAGAATTCTAACACAAGAAGAAATCAATAGCCGAATAAAACGTTTCTGGCGCTATCTTGACCGTACGCTGCCGGATGCCTTTATGCATGCCAATATCGGGCCGGAAGATACGCCCATCACCCGTGCCATTCTGCGTGCCGATGCAGAGCTGAAGCAGGTCGCGCCGAACCTGACCTTTATTTATGATCCAGAGATCACCCCGGATGATTTACTGCTTGAGGTGGCGAAAAACATATGTGAATGCAGCAAACCGCATATTTCTAATGGCCCGGTGAATGATAAAATTTTCACAAAAGGCCGTTATGGCGTGGTGAGCTGTTACAACTCCCTGCCTCTGGCTGGCGGTGGCAGCACCCTGGTGCGTCTCAATCTCAAGGCCATCGCCGAACACAGCACGTCAAGTGAAGACTTCTTCAGCCGCGCCCTTCCGCACTACTGCCAGCAGCAAATGGCCATCATTGATGCCCGCTGCGATTTCCTGTATCAACAATCCGGCTTCTTTGAGAATAGCTTCCTGGTGAAAGAGGGGCTGATTGATGCCGATCGGTTTGTGCCGATGTTTGGCATGTACGGTCTGGCAGAAGCGGTAAACGTGCTCTGTGAGAAAGCAGGCATCGCGGGACGTTACGGCAAAGATGAGCAGGCCAACGCGCTGGGCTATCGCATCAGCGAACAGCTTGCGGCGTTTGTCGAAAGCACGCCGGTGAAAAACGGCTGGAAGCAGCGCGCGATGCTTCATGCGCAGTCGGGGATCAGCTCCGATTCGGGCACCACGCCGGGCGCGCGCCTGCCCTACGGTGACGAGCCGGATCCCATCAGCCACCTGCTGGCGGTGGCCCCCCATCACAAGCACTACTCTTCCGGGATAAGCGATATCCTGACGCTGGATGAAACGGTAAAACGCAACCCGCAGGCGGTGGTTCAGCTGTGCCTGGGCGCGTTCAGGGCGGGTATGCGCGAGTTTACCGCCAACGTCGCGGGTAACGATCTGGTGCGCGTCACCGGGTATATGGTGCGGCTATCGGATCTGGAGAAATACCGGGAAGCAGGGTCGAGAACGAACACCACGTGGCTGGGGGAAGAAGCCGCACGCAATACCCGCATTCTGGAACGTCAGCCGCGCGTGATTAGCCATGAACAGCAGATGCGCTTTAGTTAGTCAGGTCATTCCTTTTTCCTGCGTGGACGGGCCGGGCAGCCGCCTGGCCCTGTTCCTGCAGGGTTGCAACCTGCGCTGTAAAACCTGCCACAACCCGTGGACGATCGGCCGCTGCAACGACTGCGGGGACTGCGTGCCCCACTGCCCGCACGACGCGCTGACCATTCAGGCCGGGCGCGTCTGGTGGCAGGAGAACGACTGCCAGCAGTGCGACACCTGCCTGCACCTGTGCCAGCAGCAGGCGACGCCCATGGCGCAGCGCCTGAGCGTGGAGGAGATCCTCACCCAGGTCCGCAAATCCGCACCGTTTATCGAAGGGATCACCGTAAGCGGCGGGGAGGCCACAACGCAATTGCCGTTTTTAGTGACGCTGTTCACCGCGATCAAAGCCGATCCCGCCCTGAATCATCTGACCTGCCTGGTCGACAGCAACGGTTTGTTAAGCGAAACCGGCTGGCAAAAGCTGCTGCCGGTACTGGATGGCGCGATGCTGGACCTGAAAGCATGGGGGAACGAACACCACCGCTTCCTGACCGGACGCGACAATCAGCAGATCAAGCAGAGTATCCGCTGGCTGGCAGAACGCCACCGTTTAACGGAGCTCCGCTTGCTGGTCATTCCGGGGCAGTGTGATTACCTGGAACATCTGAAGCCGCTGACGGCGTTTATCCACGGGCTGGGAAACGTGCCGGTACGCCTTAACGCGTTTCATGCGCATGGCGTGTACGGTGAGGCGGCGTCGTGGCGTAGCGCCACGCCCGAGGACGTTGAACCGCTGGCGCGGGCGCTGGAAAAACAGAGGATAACGGTGATCCGCCCGGCGCTTTATCTATAGCGTGATGCCAAATACCGAACGCGTATTTTCCAGCAGCGCATCGGCAATTACCTCTTCCGGCTCCTGTCGCAGTTCACACAGGGTGGTGAACACGCGCGCCGCCTGTTCCGGGCGATTCGGCTGTCCCTGAAAACCGTTCAGCGGCATGTCCGGCGCATCGGTTTCCAGCAGAAGCGCCGACAGCGGCAGCTGTGCCATCACGTCACGGGTTTTACTGGCGCGCGGATAGGTGATGGTGCCACCCACACCAATTTTGTAGCCTAGTTCAATGAAACGCTGCGCCTGCTGCAGGCTGCCGGAGAAACCGTGTACGACGCCCCTGCGCGGCAAATCGATGCGCTTCAGGTGCATTGCCAGCTTATCGTGCGTACGTCTTGAATGAAGGATCACCGGCAGATCGTGACGCTTCGCCAGCCTGAGCTGCGCGTCGAGGATCGTCTGCTGGCGCTCAAAATGCGGATCCTCGCGATAAAGATCGAGGCCGATCTCCCCGATGGCGACAAGCTTGTCCTCTGCGGTCTGCAGGATCTCATCAAGTCTCTCAATGTGCTCATCACGATGCCGCTCAATCACGATCGGATGCAGGCCGAGCGCCGCATAGAGCACGGGGTGCTGTGCAGCAAGATCCAGCACCCGGGAAAAGTAAGCCGCTTCCACTGACGGCACAATAATGGCCTGAACGCCTGCGTTAGCCGCTTTCGCAATACTGTGTTCTTCATCTCCCGTAAACGGTGGGAAATCAAAGTGGCAATGGGTATCGACAAAGCGGTGCGTCACGCCAGATCCTCGTTATCCAGTAAAGCGTCATTCGCCTGCGGAATGTCCACCAGGGGCACCGTCAGAGCGTCGTTGGCGACAATCGCAGGCGGCGTAATAATGCGTTTATGGCGATGAAGCGGCGGTTGCTCCGCCAGCATTTTCCCCACCGTCGCCAGGAAGTAGCGTCCACACAGCCGCCCCGTTTTGTAATCCATGCGCAGCGCAGGGACGCGGCTGCCCAGCGCCATGCTCAGCAGCGGCTTAGGCGGATAAATTTCAAAAATACGCAGCTTACCCGGCGGCTTTTCAATGAAACGCTGCATCGCGCCGTAGGTGGTTTCATGCTGCTTCGCGATGTTCACCAGCGGCTGCAGGCTGCTGTCGCCCAGCCAGCGCTCCATCCGCTTAAACCACTGTGGGGTGTAATACATTTGCGACGGTACGGTACGGATCACCACAATGGTTTTCGCCCCGCGACGGGCGGCTTCCTGCACCGGCACGGCGTCACTGATCCCGCCGTCCAGATAGCTAATGCCGTCCAGCAGCGCACCGGTACGATAAAAACCGGGAATGGCGCTGGAGGCGCGGATAATGTCCAGCCAGTTCTCCTTCTGCGGAGAAAAATAGCCCGGCGAATAGTCATCCCCCCGGCTGGCGCACATCCAGAATTCTTTACCGCTATCAAACAGGCGGGCCGCGGTGTCCATGGCCAGCGGCATCTGGCTGGAAGTTGATTCCAGCAGCCAGTCGAGGTCGATCAGGTTACCGCCGCGCACAAAGCGCACCGGATTAAAAAATTCTTTCGCCGTGGTGTAGCGCATGATGACCTTTCGCGCGTAGCCGGGCTGGTTACAGACATAGGCAGAGAGATTCTGCGCCCCGGCAGACGTGCCGAAGTACAGGTCAAACGGGTTGAACTGCGCGCGCATAAATTCGTCCAGCACGCCAGCGGTAAAAATGCCGCGCTGTCCGCCACCCTCGCAGACCAGCGCGAGTTGACCTGCGCGAAACGGTTTTAACGTCAGCGGCGCAATATTGCCGAGCGTAACGGGAATTCGTTGCCCCACCTCTGCTTTCCTGTTTTGATTATTTTATAACACCACAGTAACGCACCCGACCTGTTACGCAAATAAGAAAAAGCCAGTCACAGTGACTGGCTTTATTTTGTTGAAGGAATATTGCGTTTGCTACGGACGTCGACGCCCCGTAAACAGGCTGACCAGGAACAGAATAATACCGACAACGAAGACAATTTTAGCTGCCCATGCCGCTGTACCTGCCAGTCCACCAAAGCCCAATGCGGCGGCAATTAACGCGATAACCAGAAATATAATGCCCCAACGAAACATAAGCTTCTCCTTTACCATAGTTAATGTCGGCCGCTAAACGTGAGCGCTCAGGTCACTCACCGGCGTTTTTCCAGAGTCGTTCTTATATCGCCCGCAGGTTTTAGCCAGACGGGCGAATGGTCCAGATTTACTTCGTTTTCAGATCGTTTTTAACGCTTTTCACACCATCAATCGCTTTCGCAATGGACTCGGCACGTTCACTTTGCGCCTGCGAATCTACCGTACCGGAAAGCTGAACCACACCATCGGTGGTTTCCACTTTCACCTTACGGGACGGCACGATGTCATCTGCTAAAAGTTTAGCTTTGATTTCGCTGGTGGTGGCTGCATCACCGGCATAACCTTTCACCGACGCATTTTTGCCGTCACGGACATGCAGCTTATCGCTGACGGAGGCAACGCCTTCGACGCCTTTCGCCACTTTCACCGCCTGTTCTGCCTGAGCCTGGCTTTCAACAAAGCCGCTCAGCGTGACCACTTTTTTGTCGGTCTTAACGGAAATATCGGTGCTCTTGATGGCTTCATCATCCACCAGTGCGGCTTTCACTTTTGCTGTGATAGAGCTGTCATCCATGAAATTGCCGACTTTATTCATAGAGCTATCGATTTTTTGCCCTGCGCTGTCAGCCGTGGATTGTGCTTTATCCATGGTGCTGCTTTCCGCCAGGGCGGAGCCGCTCACCAGAACGCTACCCAGTGTTACAGCCAGCAGAGTTTTAGAAATCTTCAGTCTTGTCATATTCATCGATCTATTCCTGTGTTGACCCGTTATTCGGGCTACGTACTTCCTTAGTAGTGATATATATTGCGAATAAACACGCGGGCAAAATGGATAACCTAAAGCCATGCATTGAACAGTTAATTTATCCACACCCGGTGTTAAACACTGAGTTAAATATAGATCACTCTCACAGAGCCGCTTTCAGAATTGGGTAAAAAATGGGCGAATAGCGTGAAATTGCGTTGAATTAAGAACATTCCGCAAGGGATTAATAAGACAGGAATAAAAGAAGAGCACGGCTGCTGCCGTGCTCTGAGAGGGGATTAGTGCTCGCGGGTTTTACGGAACTGAACGTCCGGATAACGTTCCTGCGTCAGGTTCAGGTTGACCATCGTTGGCGCGATATAGGTCAGGTTATCGCCGCCATCCAGCGCCAGCTGAACTTCATTCTTACGCTTAAATTCTTCGAATTTCTTCACGTCAGAACACTCAACCCAGCGCGCGGTCGCGACGTTCACCGATTCGTAAATCGCTTCTACGTTGTATTCGCTCTTCAGGCGCGCAACGACCACGTCAAACTGCAGCACGCCGACCGCACCAACGATCAGATCGTTGTTCGCAATCGGGCGGAAGACCTGCACGGCGCCCTCTTCGGAGAGCTGAACCAGGCCTTTCAGCAGCTGTTTCTGCTTAAGCGGATCGCGCAGACGAATGCGACGGAACAGTTCCGGTGCGAAGTTCGGAATACCGGTGAACTTCATCATTTCACCCTGCGTGAAAGTGTCGCCGATCTGGATGGTGCCGTGGTTGTGCAGACCGATGATGTCGCCCGGATAGGCTTCTTCAACGTGCGAACGGTCACCCGCCATAAAGGTCAGCGCGTCGGAGATGACAACGTCTTTCCCGATACGCACCTGACGCAGCTTCATGCCCTTTTCATATTTACCGGACACCACGCGCATAAAGGCCACGCGGTCACGGTGTTTCGGATCCATGTTGGCCTGAATCTTAAACACGAAGCCGGTGAACTTCTCTTCTTTCGCTTCCACTTCACGGGTGTCGGTTTTGCGCGGCATCGGCTGCGGCGCCCACTCCACCAGACCGTCGAGCATGTGGTCAACGCCGAAGTTACCCAGTGCGGTACCGAAGAAGACCGGGGTAATTTCGCCGCTCAGGAACAGCTCTTTGTCGAATTCGTGAGACGCGCCCTTGACCAGCTCCAGCTCGTCGCGCAGCTGCGCGGCCAGCTCTTCCCCGACCGCCGCGTCCAGATCCGGGTTGTCCAGACCTTTAACAATGCGCACTTCCTGAATGGTGTGGCCTTTACCGGTCTGATACAGGTAGGTTTCGTCTTTATAGAGGTGATAGACGCCTTTGAACAGCTTACCGCAGCCAATCGGCCAGGTGATTGGCGCACAGGCGATCTTCAGCTCGTTTTCCACTTCATCCATCAGCTCCATCGGATCGCGGATGTCACGGTCGAGTTTGTTCATAAAGGTGAGGATCGGCGTATCGCGCAGACGGGTCACTTCCATCAGCTTACGGGTACGATCTTCTACACCTTTCGCGGCGTCGATCACCATCAGACAGCAGTCCACCGCCGTCAGGGTACGGTAGGTATCTTCGGAGAAGTCTTCGTGGCCCGGGGTGTCCAGCAGGTTCACCAGGCAGTCGTGATACGGGAACTGCATCACGGAGGTGGTAATCGAAATACCACGCTGTTTTTCCATCTCCATCCAGTCGGATTTTGCATGCTGGCTGGAGCCACGGCCTTTAACGGTACCCGCAGTCTGGATCGCCTGTCCGAACAGCAACACCTTCTCAGTGATGGTCGTTTTACCGGCATCGGGGTGCGAGATAATGGCAAAAGTGCGGCGCTTGGCCACCTCTTGCAGATAAGGAGACAACGTCATAATTAAATCTTCTTTTATAAGCGCGGCAGCACGCCACGCATCATGGAATACAAAATTGCGGCTATTTTACCCATCAACGGGGGGCAGGCAATCATTGTTTACACAGGAGTTGCTCCAGTTCGTTCAACGACGTCACGGTCCAGGTCGGCTCGATGCCGTCAGGCTTCTCACGGCCATGCGCATTGAGCCACACGGTCGACAGACCGGCCTTCATGCCGCCCAGAATATCCGACTCTGCCGTATCCCCCACCATCAGGACACGATCGCGGTCGGGATTGCCGGCCTGCGCCAGCGCGTAGTCGAAAATTCGCGGATCTGGCTTCGGCACGCCAACCTCTTCCGAGATCACCAGCGCGTCAAAATGATCGCGCAGGCCGGTACGCTCAAGGCGGATCTGCTGCAGGGCGGTAAAACCGTTGGTGATGATCCCCAGTTTCACCTTACCTTTCAACGCATTCAGCAGGGAAACCGCGCCCGGCAGCGGCGCACAGATATCGGCCATGGCGTTAAGGAAAGCCTCGTTCAGCGTTCCCGGACTGACCTTTAAGCGTTCCGCCCAGACGTCAAAGCGCTGGTGCTGAAGCTGTAACGCGGTGATGGCACCGTTCTGGTAATCCACCCACAGCGGTTTGTTGACCGCCTGATAGTCCTGAAAATCTTCAGCGGTGAAGGTTACGCTATAGTCGAGAAACATCCGCTGCAGGCCGCCGAACGAGTCGAACGTAAATAGCGTTTCGTCGGCATCAAAGAAAATCCAGTCCCATTTCATCGTTACAACCTTATTTTTTATTATCCAATCGGCAGAGCCATTATGATGGCGTCTTCACGTCCCTCTGCGGTGGGGTAGTAGTTACGGCGGATTGTCGCCTCGTTAAAGCCTAAGCTTTCATAGAGCGCGATGGCGGCGACATTCGACGCGCGCACCTCCAGCCACAGGGTGAAAACGTCACGGGTTTCGAGCTCACGGATGAGGTGCTCAAGCAGTTCTCTTCCCAGCCCACGGCGCTGAAACGCGGGATCAACCGCGATATTAAACAGCGTCGCCTCATCAAGAACAACCTGCGTGATCGCGAAAGCGGCCATGGTGCCGTCAACGTCCAGGCGGTAGTTCAGATACCGTTCGCCCTGATTGCTGGCGAAGGTTTTTTCGCTCCACGGAAACGCGTGGGCGCGTGTTTCAATCGCGAACGCTGTGGACAGGTCAGGCGTCGTGAGGGAAGAAATCGTGTTCATATTCGCAGATTTGTTGCCATAGCGCGCTGCGCGCTTTTGGGTTGGCTTTCAGTTCGTCCAGCGCTGGCGAGCAGATCTGGCTCCCCTGAAGAGAGATCTCATTCGCCTCTCCGATACGCCAGCTGTTACAGCGACTATCAGGAGGCAGCATCGCGACACGCTCTGGCGTCAGCGGTAAAACCTGGTCGGCCGTCAGCTTCAGGCTGCGAAGGACATCATCGATCAGGGGGTCATTCAGGGCAGGCAGTTCTTCCGCCACCATCACCAGACGAACGTGCGCCGGGATGGAGATGGCGATTTCGCCCTGCAACGCCGTCGGGCGACGCAAAGCCCACTGGGTGATGCCCAGTTGCTGCAACTGCCAGTCTCGTCGGGATGTCATAGGGAAAACTCCTGTCTCTCAGGCGCGCAAATATAGCAAATGTGTCGAAAGTGCGCCATCTACCTACTATAATCCCCGCCTGAGTTTATTGAGGAACAATTCATGTCTGCATTTACCCCGGCAAGTGAAGTCTTGCTGCGTCACAGTGATGATTTCGAAGAAAGCCGTATTCTGTTTGCCGGAGATATGCAGGATGACCTGCCCGCGCGTTTCGACTGTGCTGAAAGCCGTGCCCACACCCAATACTACCACCACTGGCAGGTGCTGAGCCGCCAGATGGGCGAGCGCGCGCGCTTTAGCCTGGTGGCAGAGCAGAGCGATATCGCCGACTGCGATACGCTGATCTACTACTGGCCGAAGAATAAACCGGAAGCCCAGTTCCAGCTGATGAACCTGCTCTCCCTGCTGCCGGTCGGCTGCGATATTTTCGTGGTCGGTGAAAACCGCAGCGGCGTGCGTAGCGCGGAACAGCTGCTGGAAGGCTATGCGCCGCTGAACAAAGTTGACAGCGCTCGCCGCTGTGGTCTGTACCATGGCCGTCTGGAAAAACAGACAACGTTTGATGCACAGGCATACTGGGATGAGTACCAGCTTGACGGCCTGACCATCAAAACGCTGCCGGGCGTGTTCAGCCGCGATGCGCTGGATACGGGCAGCAAGCTGCTGCTTTCAACTCTGACGCCGCACACCAAAGGCAAAGTGCTGGACGTGGGCTGCGGCGCGGGCGTGCTCTCTACCGTGCTTGCCAGCCATTCGCCAAAAGTGCGCTTAACCCTGTGTGACGTGAGCGCCCCGGCGGTTGAAGCCAGCCGCGCAACGCTTGCCGCAAACGGCATTGAAGGCGAGGTGATTGCCAGCAACGTCTTCTCCGACATCACCGGTCGCTTCGACATGATCATCTCTAACCCGCCGTTCCACGACGGTATGGAGACCAGCCTGGAAGCAGCACAAACGCTGATCCGTGGTGCTGTCCGTCACCTCAACAGCGGCGGTGAGCTGCGTATCGTCGCGAACGCCTTCCTGGCGTACCCGAAAGTGCTGGATGAAACCTTTGGCTTCCACGAAGTTATCGCCCAGACGGGTCGCTTTAAGGTCTACCGCACCGTGATGACGCGTCAGGCCAAAAAGTAATCGCCTCCCCTGTAGGCCGGATACGCGAAAGCGCCATCCGGCTATACAGGGCGCGTCCATCGGCCATTTTTCCATCAATCAAGGCATCACGCGCACTTTTCTGTTGACGTAAAGCTGAAAACATCTAGAATGCGCCTCCGTGGTTACGATACTTTTACAGTATCGATGGTATGCGAAGGTGGCGGAATTGGTAGACGCGCTAGCTTCAGGTGTTAGTGTCCTTACGGATGTGGGGGTTCGAGTCCCCCCCCTCGCACCATAAATCACGATGATATTGCTCGCACTGGGCGAAGGTGGCGGAATTGGTAGACGCGCTAGCTTCAGGTGTTAGTGTCCTTACGGATGTGGGGGTTCGAGTCCCCCCCCTCGCACCAACGAGGCGATATCAACATAGCAATAAAGAGTAAGATGACTGTGCGAAGGTGGCGGAATTGGTAGACGCGCTAGCTTCAGGTGTTAGTGTCCTTAGGATGTGGGGGTTCGAGTCCCCCCCCTCGCACCAATTATCTTACAACCCCTGTGAATATCTTCTTTTCCCTGTTATTTCAAAGTCATCAGTATCACCAGAATTCCGCTGACCAGCGCGACACACGATGGCAGTAAAACAAAGTGACGCAGTTGCTTATGCCAGATCATGCCTGACGTGACTAACAGTCCTGACACAATGATGGCTTTCCAGGTATCAAGAGAGAGATCGGCAAACGTCAAACCGCCGAGAATAGCTCCCGGTAGCAATACCCCCCAACCGCTGCCCAGCGCCCTGTTCAACATGATCTGCCCTCTTTCAACGATAATGATAACCAATATCATATGACAGAGATTATCATTTGTCAGCTGAATGAATCAAAATCCATCGACCTTTACCTTTCCCGTAATGACAGGAATTGCCTAAGGTGATAAATTGCGCACCTGTTAACAACGTCTAAAGATTTTCTGATAATTACTCTTTGCGCTTTTTGCATATTTTATTGCGAAACGAAATCTATTTATTTGTTTTAATTAAATTTTAATAAAAACACACGACTATGACATCACAATCCTGGCGGTCTTTGGTTCACAGAAAATATCAATTATCGTTACGTTTATTTTTATTTCTGAACGCAACCTCGGCAGTGTTCTCGGTAACAAACCCGCTCAATTCTGTACGCCTGTTTTCCGCCCCTCTGATTGCTATTTTCTCCATCAGTACCGGCCTGTTCATCTGGCACTGGAGAAAGCGCGCGCGGAAGATAAATATTCCTGTCGTTTCAGGGATCTTCGGTATTTTGTGGGCCTGGCAAATTGTCTCCAAATTCGCCTTAATTACCCACGATCATGCGACGTATTTGTTAATCGCGCTTTTAACGGTGCTTTTTATCGGCACGCTGGCGTTCGCCAGTAATATCAAAGCCTTTACGCTGCATTCACTGCCCACCTTTATTGTCTGCCTGTGGTTAAGCGATCACGATATATGGCTGAGAATGACCTATTCTTTCGCACTTCCTGTGGTGGCAATTGCTATTCATAACATTTTGCAAAGACGCAACGACCGTTTCGCTCAGGAGCTGCTCTCTCGCCTTCTGGAAGAACGAGAAACCCTTACCGATCTCAGCATGATGGACCCGCTTACCGGGCTCTATAATCGTCGCGGTCTGCAAAGCCGTCTGGAGAATCTGCCCACGGTAGAAAATGGCGAGCATTTTGTTCTGCTGATGGATATCGACCACTTCAAAGCCTATAACGACCATTACGGCCATATGATGGGCGACCAGGCGCTGAAGCGCGTCTCTGCAGCAATCCGCGATGCCGTGCGTTCTCGCGATATTGTGGCGCGTTTTGGTGGGGAAGAGTTTATGGTGCTGCTGACCAACATTTCACTCGAACACGCCCGCCAGACGGCCGAGCGGATCCGTCAGAAAGTCTATGATTTGAAAATCCCGCATCTGTTTAACGAAAGCGTCGCGACAAACGTCACCATCAGCATTGGTATCGCCATTTTCGAGGATGAAGACGTGGAAGGCGCGCTGGAAAAAGCGGACAAAGCCCTCTATGAAGCAAAGCATATGGGACGCAATAACATTCTGTTAAGTGAAGAGATTCAGACGGCGTAGACATAACGACGATGTTACCCGGACAAAAGTCTTGCCATTGGTATGAGCAATAGTTAGGATTGGCAATCATTATCATTTAGATTTCTATCTATACTATGGCCACGCATACTGCCCACATCGTCGAACCTCTCCTCTGGCGAGCGCCGCTCACCAGCGGGAATGCTTCGCTTGCAGATGCGATACGGGACAAAATTGCGGAAACGCGCGCCCACCTGCTGGACTTTATCCGGCTTGATGAAGCGCCCCCGTCCCACGCGATGACGCTCTCAGAGTGGCGACAGCCGTCAAAGCTGCAATCGCTGCTGGCCACCTATTCCGACCATATCTATCGCAATCAACCCACCCTTACGCGGGAAAATAAACCCCTGCTCTCTCTCTGGGCGCAGTGGTATATCGGGTTGATGGTGCCGCCGCTCATGCTGGCGCTGTTAACACAGAAGAGCATGCTGGAACTCTCGCCGGATAATTTCCATGTTGAGTTTCACGAAACCGGACGTGCTGCCTGCTTCTGGATTGATCTCCACGAAGACCATAGCGCTGAACGCCTGACGGCTCAGGAACGTATGGAGCAGCTCATCACCCAGACTCTGATCCCGGTGGTGGAAGCGCTGGAAGCGACGGGAGAGATTAACGGGAAGCTTATCTGGAGCAATACGGGCTATTTAATCCACTGGTATTTAACGGAAATGAAGCCGCTGCTCGGTGATGAGAACGTTGAGGCCCTGCGTCAGTCCTGTTTCTTTGCCAGGCAGCTTTCCGATGGCCGTGACAACCCGCTATTCCGCACCGTTGTACTCCGTGACGGGCTTCTGGTTCGCCGCACCTGCTGCCAGCGTTATCGCCTGCCGGACGTTAAGCAGTGTGGGGATTGCACGCTGAAGTAGAGCAGTGAATTGCCCGGTGGCGCTTCGCTTACCAGGCCTACAAAAACAAAAAACGGCAACCTGCGTTGCCGTTTTGTTTTTACCTATGCCACCTGTTGATTGTCCTCTTCCGCGCTACGCTGCGCTTCTTCCGCTTCCTGCTCCAGCAGCTGCTTCTCATACACTTTGAAGAACGGGAAGTAGATGATCGCCGATACGCAGGCCAGAACCACAACCAGAATAGCCGCGCGGAAGTCCCAGCCCAGGGCCCACGCTGCCCCTATCGGCGCCGGTGCCGTCCAGGGAACGACCGAGATGACGCGCCCAATCAAATCAAATGTCATCGCCGCCCACGCCAGCACAGCGTTGACCATCGGTGCCAGCAGGAACGGAATAAAGAACACCGGATTCATTACAATCGGTGTACCGAAAATAACCGGCTCGTTGATGTTAAAGAAGCTGGGAACCACACTCAAACGGCCAATAGAGCGTAAATGCGCTGAACGACTACGCAGATAGCAAATCACCAGCCCCATCGTGGCTCCCGACCCGCCAATCACGATAAAGAACGTCCAGAACGCCTCCATGAAGATATGCGGCAGAGGCTGGCTGGCGGCCAGTGCCGTCTGGTTAGCGCCCAGGTTAGTCAGCCAGAACATCTGCAACATTCCGGAGACGATGGCAGCGCCGTGGATCCCGGCGAACCACAGCAGATGACCAATCAACACGGCCAGCAGGATCGCAGGCAGAGAATCCGCCGCGGAAACCAGAGGTTTAAAGACCGACATAATAGCCTGCGGGATCAGCATGCCGAACTGAGACTGAATCACCAGGCTCAGAGGATAGAGGGTCACCACCACCACCAGCACCGGGATCAGCAGATCAAAAGAGTTTTTGATCATCGGCGGGACCTGGTCCGGCAGGCGAATGCCGATGTTATGCGCTTTGAGGAAACGCATCATCTCAACGCAGTAAATCGCCACCAGAATCGCGGTAAAAATGCCCGTTCCCCCCAGACTGTCGACAGGGAGCGTGCCTTTGGTTTTGGGTGCCGCGACCAACAGAAAGGCCATCAGCGACAGCATGGCGCACATAAACGGGTCCAGCTGATGAGATTTGACGTAGTGTTTGCCAAGGTTATAGGCAATCGCCGCACAGATATAAATGGACATAATGCCCATTGTCATATCAAACGGCGTCAGGATTTGGCCCTCAAACTGCTTCGCCATATCCAGCCAGGCGCGGGCGAAACCCCAGGTGGTATCAGGCGAAAAAGGTGGGTAAGCGAACACTAACAAAAACGAACCCACAATCATAAATGGCATCGCGGAGATGAACCCGTCACGAATAGCCATAACATGACGCTGGGACGAGATCCGCCCGGCTATCGGGCTGACGTAATTTTCGACGAAACGGAATATCAGGTTAAACGCAGCATGGTTGGCAGACATGGCAGATCTCCTGTCAGACGTTTGTTACGGGCACATACGCGCCGCACGTTGTTCCATACATCAGCTTCACAACCTTGCTGGCTTGCCAACCAGCGGTACTGCTCAGACGAAATGGTTTCATATTTGGCTCTTATTATTGGATACAGGGGACGTTACGTACTCAGTATTAATCTACGCTTCCCGCTCTGCAACCGGTTACTGTAACCGGTTTCTGTGATTGTGAAGAGGATCCAGAAATCAGCCGTTTGGGATATTTGTTACTTAAGAGATATTTACAGAGCATAATTTCTTATGACAGATTACGCAGGATATTTGTCAGGAGGAAACAATGAGTTTGCAGTCTGTACAGCAGTTTTTTGCCGACAACGCGCCGGATATAGACGTTATTGAGCTTAGTCAAAGTACTGCTACCGTTGCGTTGGCTGCTGCCGCCCATCGTGTCGAGCCGGGACAAATCGCCAAGACCCTGTCACTCAAGGTTAAAAATGAGGTGATTCTGGTCGTGGCGAAAGGCGATGCGCGTCTGGATAACAAAAAGCTGAAAGACACGTTTGGTGCGAAAGCGCGCATGCTCAGCAGTGATGAAGTAGTGACCATCACCGGTCATCCCGTTGGCGGCGTGTGCCCGTTCGGGCTGGAAAACCCGCTCGCGGTATATTGCGATATCTCTTTAAAGCAGTACGCCGAAGTGCTGCCTGCCGCAGGCGCAATTCACAGCGCTGTGCGCATTTCACCTGACAGAATGGCAGAGCTGACTTCCGCAAAATGGGTGGATGTCTGTATCTGATTGACGCGCCAGAGCGTATCTGGCGCGCAAAAACGGTTTATAAAAAGGTGGGCGTGAGGAGAGTCAAACATTGCGGCTCTCTTGCAGGAAGATGCGTAATAATATCTGCCGCATCAAGTAACCCTACGTCTGAATTCACGCCCAGTTTCACCATCGCATTGAACTTATGTGCCCGGATGGTCTTAATATTCCGTTCAAGATGTGCCGCGATTTCAGGGATGGAATACCCGCAGGACATATAACGCAATATTGCCCGTTCTGTGGGACTCAGCATCCTGTTTTGGCTCCGGTACCAGTGATTCAGCATATTGTCATTGATACGCAGCGTTTCGCTCAGCAACTCCACGAGTTCCTTCTGCAGATGCTCAAGCGTCACCGATTTACTGACGACACCGTGCAGGCGTGATGGAGAAAGATGACTAATTAGCCGTGCTTCCATCTCGTCAGAAACCAAAATGATGCGCTGGATATGGCCGTGCGTAAACGCAAGGTCCCGCAGGTGCGCCAGGCAGTTACGGCGCTCCTCTCGCGCATCGGAAAGGGAATAGATCAGCGAGAAAAAATTAACGTGACGAAGTGCATTCTTAAAGCTGTCAAATTCACTAAACAGGTGTAGTTGGTAATGGCTCAGGCCGGGCATCGCAAAAAGATGCTGTAGCCCGACAGCCGTCATCGTGCAACTTTCGATGATGGCGATATGTCTTGTTGAATCGGTTTTTTCCATTCCTCGAACTCTCCATAGGCTGACAACAAACTCAGCTCTCTCATTCCCTGTGTACTGTTGATCCAGGCGTACATATCCGCATTGCTGCGTAATGAAAGCCGTCGCATCGCACTGTTTTTCTGCGCACTGATGGTTTTATTGCTCTTCTTAAGCAATGTGGCGATTTGGTTAATCCCCCATCCTTTCCCTAACAGACGCAGGACCTTACGTTCGGAGTGCGTAAGCGCGATAATGTGTTCGTTTTCATCCTCCGTGCCCTGAGGCTCCGGGGTTAATAACGTCTGGCTTATCCGCTCTGCCCGCTCACTCCCTGCCCGAATCGCGTTAACCACGCCTTCAATGGGTTCCATATCAGAAAGCAACGTACTTTCCGGGCGCATAAGTAACTCAACCGCAATAGGGTAAAGCGGACGCGAGACTAAAAAGATCCAGTGAATGTCCCGGTATTGATTCAATAAACTGTAATATTCTTCAAGCGCACCCCGAGGATTCCTGTATTCGCCTGAAATATCGGCAATAATGACGTCCGCGCGGCGTAGCTGGAGCAGCGTTAATTCCTGCAATGAGCGGCAATAGCTCAATTCAAAATCGGGGAAATGACGTGCCATCACGCCCCCTAACCCGTTTTGCATCACGGGCATCCGGCTAATGACAACGCCATGCTTACCATGCAATGACAACATAGACCCTCCGTGTCCATTTTTCATTTGATGAGTAACGTTAAAACACATCAACGTATGACTATTTCGTCCCTGAGTGTAAGACTGGTTAATACAAGCAGAAGATGAGATGTATGCTTAGTTTAAGAAATGCCTAAACAGCAGTAATATCTCACAAAGCGAAATAAAATTTAATTGTGGAGTCATTAAAATAACGACAATTTAAAATTAGAATAACTAAATACAAATATTTTATATTTTGATATTAATAATTCACGGCATTAATAAATTAATCCCGCCCCCTTTCACGACACCGCCTGCCACTGTTTGCACAAACCTTGATCTGGCCCACAGCAAGAGGGACTGCACTTTGTGCTAAAAGTACTCATTATGGGCTAACCGGCAACCTCTCCATTTTTTTCAGGACACGACATGCAGGCAGAGCGGTCAACGCAGCGTGCTATCACGCGGCTATGTATTCAGTGCGGTCTTTTTCTGCTCCAGCACGGCGCGGAAAGCGCGCTGGTTGAGGAGCTTTCCACCCGGCTGGGGCTGGCGCTAGGGATGGACAGCGTCGAAAGTGCCATCTCATCCAATGCCATTGTGCTGACCACGATTAAAGACGGTCAGTGCCTGACCTCCACGCGCAAAAACCATGACCGCGGCATAAACATGCACGTCGTGACCGAAGTGCAGCACATTGTCATCCTCGCTGAACATAAGCTTCTCGATCTCAGGGAGATTGAAAAACGGTTCAACCAGATCAAGCCATTACGTTATCCGCGCTGGCTCGTCGTGTTGATGGTAGGGCTCTCGTGCGCCTGCTTTTGTAAGCTCAACAAAGGCGGATGGGACGGAGCGATCATCACCTTTTTCGCCAGCAGTATCGCCATGTATGTTCGCCAGCTGCTGACGCATCGGCAGCTGCACCCGCAAATTAACTTCTGCATTACCGCATTTGTCGCCACCACGGTTTCTGGCCTGCTGCTGCGTCTGCCGCAGTTTGCCAACACCCCGACCGTTGCCATGGCCGCCAGCGTGCTTCTGCTGGTTCCGGGCTTTCCGTTGATCAACGCCGTCGCCGACATGTTTAAAGGGCACATCAATACCGGTCTGGCACGCTGGGCGATCGCCAGCCTGCTGACGCTGGCGACCTGCATCGGTGTGGTCATGGCCATGACACTCTGGGGGCTACGCGGATGGGCGTGATCGATTTTCTGCTGGCGCTGGCGCAGGACATGCTTCTGGCCGCGATTCCGGCCATCGGCTTCGCGATGGTATTTAACGTCCCGCAACGCGCTCTGCCTTGGTGTGCCCTGCTGGGCGCGATTGGCCATGGCTCACGCATGGTCATGATGACGGCGGGTTTTAACATCGAATGGTCGACATTTATGGCCTCCATGCTGGTCGGCAGTATCGGCATTCAGTGGTCGCGCTGGTACCTGGCACATCCCAAAGTGTTCACTGTTGCCGCAGTGATCCCGATGTTCCCGGGCATATCGGCCTATACCGCAATGATTTCCGCGGTGAAAATCAGCCATTTCGGCTATACCGAACCTCAGATGATCCTCCTCCTGAGCAACTTTCTTAAGGCGTCCTCCATCGTCGGCGCGCTCTCCATCGGGCTGTCGATCCCCGGCCTGTGGCTGTACCGCAAACGCCCACGCGTTTGATATTTGTGTTATTTCGCTGCCGTGGAGATAATCCGTCTGGTCCGTTTGGTGAAAATAAGGAAAGGATGTGGCTAACCCTGGCAGCGAACACCCCGAGCACAGTGAAGAATCCAGCCTGAAAGAGAAAATCTTTCAGAGCGCCATCGCGCTTTTTGCCGAGTATGGATTGAACGGTGCACGGATGGAGCAGATCGCAGAGAAAGCGGGCACCACCAAACGCATGGTGGTTTACCATTTCAAGAATAAAGAGAACCTCTATCTCCTGGTACTGGAACATGTTTACACCCAGATTCGCGCCAGTGAAAAAGCGCTAAGCCTGACGGGAATGCCCCCGGTCGAAGCGCTGGTCAATCTGGTTGAAGCCACTTTTGACTATCATGCCGACCACCCTGACTACATCCGGATTATCTGCATGGAAAACATGCAGCGCGGCCGCTTTATGCAGCAGTCGAGCTATCTCCGCCAGGTCAACCGCAGCGCGCTCGACCTGCTGGAGGAGATCCTGCGCCGGGGGAAAGAAAAACAGCTCTTCAGTGAGACGGTTGACGCCCGCGATCTTCATCGTCTGATAAGCAGCTTCAGCTTTCACTACGTTGCCAACAGCTACACCTTTACGCTGCTGTTTGAAGAAGGCGCAGACGAGCAGGCGCAGCGCCAGCACTACCGCAAAATGGCCGTTCAGGTGGCGCTCCGTTACACCTGCCCATAAAATTGCTTGCAATTAAATTGTACGCTATCTATATTCATCTCATGAACGCGAAAACAAACGATGCAACCGCTGCGCTCAAGCTGGATAACCAGCTCTGCTTTGCCCTCTATTCGGCAAATCTGGCGCTTAACAAGCTGTACCGGCAGCTGCTGGCACCGCTGAACCTGACCTATCCACAATATCTGGTGATGCTGGTGTTGTGGGAGCAGGATGATATGACGGTGTCGGACATCGGTGAACGGCTGTTTCTTGACTCTGCGACCCTGACGCCGCTGTTGAAGCGTCTGGAAAGCGCCGGGCTCATCAACCGCCACCGTTCACGCAAAGACGAACGTCAGGTCGCCGTCACCCTGAGTGAAGCGGGACGTGAGCTCCAGCAGCAGGCTTTGGGTATCCCCCATGCGGTAGGGTGCGCAGCGCAGTGTGATACTGACACCCTGCTGGCGCTCAAACAGCAGCTCGAACTTTTGCGACAACAGCTACACCGCGCGTAACGCTATACTTTACACGTTATTATTTACCCATATATATCGCACGCTATTTAATAGCACACGTTAAAACAAGATGAGGAACCTGCCATGTCTTTAGAAAAAGTTGTTTATACCGCCAAAGCAAAAGCCACCGGTGGCCGTGACGGTCGTGCCACCTCCTCCGATGGCGTACTGGACGTCAAACTGGGTGTGCCAAAAGAGATGGGCGGCCTGGGGGGAGACGTGACCAACCCTGAGCAGCTGTTTGCCGCGGGCTACTCTGCCTGCTTCCTGGGCGCGATGAAGTTCGTGGCCGCACGCGACAAATTTACCCTGCCTAAAGATGCTTTTATTGAAGGCGAAGTGGGTATTGGCCCGCTGCCTACCGGTTTTGGTATTGAAGCAAAACTGAACATCCATGTTGAAGGTATGGATCCTGCGGAAGCTAAAAAGCTGGTCGATGCGGCGCACATTGTTTGCCCGTACTCTAATGCAACCCGCGGCAACATCGACGTCACGCTGAACATCATCGCGTGATAACTGCCTGACGGCGCTGCGCTTATCAGGCCTACAACTGTAGCCCCGGGAAGCGCAGCGCCGCCGGGGAAATCCCCTCCTTCCCTTTCCCCTCTCTGTGCTACCATAAGCCCATATCACGCCCGTAGTCATCAGTAGAGTAAGCGTTATGTCCTCCAGAATTCTGACCACCAGCATTGCTGGTATTGATGCCTTTATGCGCGACCCTCGCGGTGTGTTGACCCACGCCGAAGGGGGCACGGTTGCGGTTTTTGCCGACAACGCGCCGGCGTTTTACGCAATCACACCGGAACGTCTGGCACAGCTTCTGGAGATCGAAGCGCAATTGTCACGCCCGGCAAGCGATGTCACGCTGGATAACCAGTTCTTTGATGAACCGGTTAACGTTCCCGTGACCGTTCCGATGGGTAAATTTGCCCTCTATGCAGGCTGGCAGCCGGATGCAGATTTTCAGCGGCAGGCCGCGCTGTGGGGCATTGCGTTAACCCAACCCGCCACCGCGGAAGAGCTTGCCGCGTTTACCGCCTGGTGGCAGGCGGAAGGGAAAGTGTTCACCCATATTCAGTGGCAGCAAAAGCTCGCGCGTCATCTCCAGATTACCCGCGCCAGCAACAACGGCCAGCCAAAACGTGATATCAATGCGTTTTCAGAACCGGATAAACAGATCCCCAGCGGATTCCGAGGTGCGAAATGAAGAACGTCGGCGACCTGATGAAACGTCTGCAAAAAATGATGCCTGCCAACGTGAAGCCTGCTTTCACCACCGGTGAAGAGCTGCTGGCGTGGCAAAAAGAGCAAGGTAAGATCCGCGCCGCCGCGCTTGCCCGCGAAAATCGGGCGATGAAAATGCAGCGCACCTTTAACCGTTCCGGAATTCGTCCCCTGCACCAGAACTGCTCGTTCGATAACTATAAAATTGAGACCACCGGGCAGATGAACGCGCTGGCCGCCGCGCGGCAGTACGTGGATGAATTCGACGGCAATATCGCCAGCTTCATCTTTAGCGGCAAGCCGGGCACCGGCAAAAACCACCTGGCTGCCGCCATCTGCAACGAGCTGCTTCTGCGCGGTAAATCGGTCCTGATCATCACCGTGGCCGATATCATGTCCGCGATGAAAGACACCTTCAGCAACCGCGAAACCAGCGAAGAACAGCTGCTTAACGATCTGAGTAATGTCGACCTGCTGGTCATCG
Organism: Enterobacter sp. TCD1-1; assembly: GCF_020567405.1. Taxonomy (NCBI): domain Bacteria; kingdom Pseudomonadati; phylum Pseudomonadota; class Gammaproteobacteria; order Enterobacterales; family Enterobacteriaceae; genus Enterobacter; species Enterobacter sp. TCD1-1. The sequence continues at coordinate 257,460 of NZ_JAJCXF010000003.1, forward strand.
ACGAGATTGGCGTTCAGACGGAATCCCGCTATGAAAAGGTGATCATTAACCAGATTGTCGATCGCCGCTCCTCATCCAAACGCCCCACCGGCATGCTGACAAACCACAACATCGACGAGATGACCCGCTTGCTGGGGGAACGCGTCATGGACCGCATGAAGCTGGGTAACAGCCTGTATGTCATCTTCGACTGGGACAGTTACCGCAGCCGCGTCACCGGGAAAGAGTATTAAGACAGTTCCAGGAATCGCCGACAGGTCGCAGGTATATACTGGAACCCCTTCGGCCCAAAACGGACCTTTTTGAGAGAGCCATGATGAAAAAACAGATTCTAATCAGCACCTTTTTAGGCGCGCTGCTGGTAACCGGCGCAGCGCAGGCGGCGTCCTGGCAGGAGTCCCTGTCAAGCGCAGCAAACGAGCTGACCAAAGAGAGCAGCAGCACGCAGGGCGGACTCTCCGCCTCTTCCCTCACCAGCCTGCTGGGCAACAGCGGTCAGAGCCTGAGCGCGGGTACGATGAACAACGCGGCGGGGATTCTGGAATATTGCGCGAAGCAAAAGCTGGCCTCCGTGACCGACGCGCAAAACGTGAAAAACCAGGTGCTGGGTAAACTGGGTCTGGATACCCAGGAGCAAAAAGCGGACACCAACTATATGGACGGCATTCAGGGCCTGCTTAACGCGCAGAACGGTCAGCAGCTTAACCTGAGCACCCTCGGCAACTCTTCTCTGGCCAAACAGGTGAAAACCAAAGCCTGCGATCTGGTGCTGAAACAAGGCGTTAATTTCATCTCCTGATCTACCCCATCTTCTGCCACAACACGCCGCGTTTAATGCGATAGTCTTGCAACGCGGCGCTAAATGAGCGTTTTTCCTGCCTGCCACCGTCTCAGCGTCCGTTTGTCAGGATGTGCACGTCTTCATAAAAACGATTTTCTAAACCAAATCCTAACAACAGCACACTTTCGTGACACTAAAATTGCAGCTTAACGACATCGCAATTACATTGTATGACCCAAAAAATAAACAGTTAGCCAGCGAAGCATCTGGCGTCACGAGGATATGCTGTTGTCTGAATTCCTGTCTCTTATCCTTTTTCTGGCTTCTGTCGGCGTTTACGCCTGGAAAGCCGGCCGTCACACCTGGTGGTTTATCGCCACGCTGGTGGTGCTCGGCATTTTTATTATTTTAAACATTACATTATACGCCAGCGATTACTTTACCGGTGACGGCATTAACGATGCGGTGCTCTACACGCTGACAAACAGCCTGACGGGCGCGGGTGTAAGCAAGTACATTCTGCCGGGGCTCGGCCTTGTCGTTGCGCTGGTCACCATTTTTGGCGCGCTGGCCTGGGTGCTGCGTAGACGTCGCCATCATCCGCACCATCATGGCTACAGCCTGCTGGCGTTATTCCTGGCGCTGGCCTCCGTCGACGCCAGCCCGGCGTTCCATCAGATCACCGAACTGGTGAAATCCCAGTCGCGCGACGGCGATCCGGATTTCGCGGCTTACTATAAAGAGCCGTCGAAAACGATCGCCAACCCGACGCTCAATCTGGTCTATATCTACGGTGAAAGCCTGGAGCGTACGTACTTTGATAACGATGCCTTCCCGGACCTGACGCCAGATCTGGGTGCGCTGAAAAATGAAGGTCTCGATTTCAGCCACACTATGCAGCTGCCCGGTACGGATTACACGATTGCCGGGATGGTTGCCTCCCAGTGTGGTATCCCGCTGTTCGCGCCTTTTGAAGGTAACGCCTCAGCCTCCATGTCGACCTTCTTCCCGCAGAATATTTGCCTCGGCGATATCCTGAAAAACTCCGGCTACGAAAACTATTTTGTGCAGGGAGCAAACCTGCGCTTCGCCGGAAAAGATGTGTTCCTGAAATCCCACGGTTTTGACCACCTGTACGGCTCAGAAGAGTTAAAAACGACAGTTGCCGATCCGAGCTACCGCAACGACTGGGGCTTCTATGACGATACGGTACTCGACGAAACCTGGAAGAAATTCGAGGAGCTCTCCCGCGCGGGCAAGCGTTTCTCTCTCTTTGCGCTGACGGTGGACACCCACCATCCGGACGGGTTTGTCTCGCGCACCTGCAAGCGCAAAAGCTATGACATTGATGGTAAAAACAATAAATCATTTAGCGCCGTCACCTGCAGTCAGGAGCACATTGCCGCGCTGGTCGAGAAAATCAAAGCCTCGCCCTGGTTTAAAAACACCGTCATCGTCGTCTCGTCCGATCACCTGGCGATGAAAAACAGCGCGTGGGACCAGCTCAACAAGCAGGATCGCAGCAATCTGTTCTTCGTCCTGCGCGGCGACCAGCCGCAGCAGGAGGAGATCGCCACCAAACGCAACTCCATGGATAACGGCGCCACCGTGCTGGACATCCTGGGCGGCGACAACTTTATTGGCCTGGGCCGCAGCACGCTGTCGGGGCAATCCCTGTCGGAAGTGTTCCTCAACATGAAGGAAAAAATCCTCGCCTGGAAGCCCGACATCATCCGCCTGTGGAACTTCCCGAAAGAGATGAAGGACTTCACCGTCGATCGGGATAAAAACACCATTGCCTTCTCGGGCAGCAACTTCCGCCTGCCGCTGCTGATACGCGTGTCGGAGGGTCGCGTTGAGCCGCTGCCAGAAAGCGAGTATTCCGCGCCGCTGCGCTATCAGCTGGCCGATTTTGCGCCACGCGATAACTTCGTCTGGGTCGACCGGTGCTACAAAATGGGCCAGCTCTGGTCGCAGCCGCTGGCGCTCTCTACCGACTGGTGTGTTTCTCAGGGCCAGCTCGGCGGCGAGCAAACCGTGCAGCACGTGGATAAAGCCCAGTGGAAAGGCAAAACCGCGTTTAAAGATACGGTAATTGATACGACGCGCTATCAGCACAACATCGACATGCTGAAAATCAGCGACAACGATATTCGCTACAAAGCGGACAGCTTTATCTTTAACGTGGCCGGCGCGCCGGAAGAAGTGAAGCAGTTTAGCGGCATCTCGCGGCCGGAGTCCTGGGGACGCTGGTCCAACGCGCAGCTGGGCAATGAGGTGAAAATTGAGTACACCCATCCCCTGCCGGAACAGTTCGACCTGGTGATCACCGCCAGGGCCTACGGGCCGAATGCTAACAAGCCCGTCCCCGTGCGCGTGGGCGATCGGGAGCAGACGTTAACGCTTGGAAACGACGTGAGCACGCACACGCTGCATTTTGAGAATCCTTCACGCAGCAATACCCTGGTCATCGTGCCGCCGGACCCGCAGTCCACGAACGAGGGGAATATCCTTGGTCACTCACCGCGTGAGCTGGGGATCGGCATGGTCGAAATCAAAATCATCAGCAAAGCGGGTTAATGCGCGTCGCGCCCGGCGTTCTGCCGGGCGCTTATGAAAATAAATAATCCTATATAATTTTTATAAATTAGATAAAAACACTTTATATAAGCCATTTTTATCTATAAATATCCTGCTAAAAACCAAATCCATAAAATGTGCAGCTCCTGAAATCACCACGGAGCGTTACGCACGTTTATCATGCTAACCGGCTATAAGTTCGAATCCATCCGGGCACTGCGCAGTGCAAATGTGATTGCCTGGGAGGTATTGTCCACGGCAAAGCCCAACGTCAATCTTGAAGATTACTTTGGCTCGATGTCGGCGACGCAGCGTAAAGCGCACTTCTTTGCGCAGCTTCGTCACGCCATGTTTTGCAAGGATGGCGACAAGTATTATCTCAATGCGACATCGGATTTACTGCTGGAAACGGACTTCCTCGACAGGCTAAAAGAAGAAACCCCGTGCCCGGAGAGACTTGCTATCGAGATCACCGATCTCCATACGATGGTCCAACTCGACGATACGCAAAGCCGGGTGCTGCAAAAATGCATCGCGACGCTCCATCAGTGGGGGATAGAAGTGTGGGCAGACGATGTCTGCGAAGACCTTCTTCCCGACCTGCTGACCAGCCAGATCCGCTTCTGCGGCATCAAAATTGACAAACATACCTTCTGGAACGGACGGACCGAGCAGGCGAAGTTTCTGCATCTCACCCGCGAGTGCAAGCGCGTCGCCAGCAAGGTGCTGATCGAAGGCATCGAAACCGCGGGTGATTTCGCGCTGGCCCGCGCCAGCGAGGCCGATTACGGCCAGGGCTATCTGTGGGGGAGAAAATGACCCCTTTCATTCCGAATGCTGGCGATCGGGTCATCGTTCTGCGCGGCAACGCCTGTTTATGGCCCTGCCCCACTTTTTGCTGCCACAACCTGGCGAAATGCCATCAAAAACGCTGCCTGCTGGACGCTCAGTCATTCGCTTTGTAATTGCACTGTTACTCACGTCAGGAAATAAGATCATGAAAATTATTCCCACCGTTGTATGTTGTTCCGCTCTCCTGCTTCCTGCTGCTGCGATCGCCGCAGACAGTACCGCAAGCGCGACGATGCACGTCTCACTTGAGGTCGTGAAGTCGTGCACCCTCAAAGCGAACGATCTTAACTTCTCGCGTCACGGCTCCGATGAGTCGAGTGAAATCCAGGCCAAAACGCAGGTCGATATCGTTTGTACCAACGGCACGCCGTTCACCCTCACCGCCACCAGCAACGACGGCGAAAACGGTACCTTCTGGCTGAAGCCGGAAAATGGCGAAACGGGCGCGCAGAAGATTGCGTGGAAGCTCTTTGCTGACGAAGGCAAACAGACGCAAATCACCGGTACGAATGGCCTGGACGATACCGGCAACGGAGCGGAACAGGAGGAAACGCTGTATGGCGTCATTGACGCCGGGGCGCTGACAACCGCCCAGGCAGGGAACTACAGCGACGATATCACGTTAAAACTGGAGTATTGATCGTGCGTCGTTACCTTCCCTGCTTCATTTTGTGGCTCATGATGCTGGCGCTGCTGTCGCGCTACGCGCTGGCCGCCACGCTTCAGGTGGCCCCGGTAACGCTCGATCTGCAGAGCGACCAGCGGGCAGCGGCGGTCTATCTCACTAACAGTGGGAAAGCGGCTATCCATGCGCAGATTCGAGTATACGAATGGACGCAAAAAAACGGTAAAGATGTGCTGGTGGCCACCGGGGAGGTGGTCACCAGCCCGGCGATGACATCACTGGCGCCGGGCCAGCAGCAGCTGGTGCGCATTATCGTCATGCAGCCCGGCAACCGTGCGCAGGAACAAAGTTACCGGCTGGTCATCGACGAACTGCCGGACGCCGCGTCCCGTGCCTCCAACCCCTCCGCGGTACACTTCCTGCTGCGCTACTCGATTCCGGTGTTTATTGCCGGGAACCAGAGCGCGCCCGTCAGCCACGATGCCCTGAGCTGTGAGCAGGCAGACATACCGGCCACTCTCCGCTGCTTTAACGCCGGAAACCGCCACATCCGCCTGAGCCACCTTGAGGCCCTGACGGCCGATGGGAAAGTTGTAGGGTCGATTAAAGGCCTGGCGGGCTATGCGCTCCCGGGACAAACCGCCCTTTTATCGCTCAAGCAGCCCACACGTCACGCGCTCAGCACGCTGCGCGTCTATCTCAATGATGACCATCATGCCAGCCAGATACCTCTGCGCCCGCTCGCTTCTCGCGCTCCTGTTTTGGCTACCGCTCATGCTGTCAGCCGGGACTGATCCCGCCGACACCGTGCAATGGCTGGCCATTACCGTGAACCACGCCCCGCGAGGCGAACTTTGGGCCTGCCGGGTGGTGGATAATGCGCTATGGATAAGCCGCAGCGACATGAAAAAGCTGGGGCTTCACGCCCCGGAGGATCGCGCCGGGTGGGTTGAGCTGACCTCCCTGCCAGGCCTGAAGGTCAATCTCGACGTGCTGTCCCAGCAGGTTTCAATTACCGCAGAGGCCGACGCGCTCGAAGGCCAGCAGCATCTGACCGTCTCAAAGCCCGCGCCGATGTACCGCTATCCCGATGCGCAGCCCGTCAGCGCCTATACGCTCGGATACGCGCTCTACGCCAGCGACGTACAGGGGAAGCGCCAGCTTAACGCCCAGACCATGCTGACCGCGTCCGGCGGGCTGCCCGGAACGTTCAGCAGCAGTTTTTCAAGCCATGCCGGGGAGGAAAACAGCGCCGGTCGACCGACCCACACGCGTCTCGAAACCCGCTGGCAGTGGGATAACACCGACTCGCTGACCACGCTGGCGCTGGGCGACAGCGTCACCACCGGTACCCGCTGGAGCCGACAGGTGCGCTTTGGCGGGCTGCACTGGGCACGTAACTTTGAGCTCAATCCCCAGCTCAATACCGAACCGCGCAGCCGCTACAGCGATACCGCCGTACTGCCTTCCACGGTCGATTTGTATATCGACGGCCTTAAGCAGAGCAGCCAGCGCGTCACGCCGGGAGACTTTCTGCTGGATACCCTGCCCTCCTTCACCGGAAGCGGGCAGGCGGAGGTGGTCATTACCGATATCAACGGCCAGCGTCGCGCCGTACAGCTCGATCTCTACGGCGCGCCGGGCATGCTGGCGGAAGGGCTCAGCAGCGGTTCGCTGGACATCGGCTGGATGCGCGAAAACTACGCCCTGCACTCCGACGACTATGCCGCCTCGCCGCTGCTGGACGCAGGCTGGCGCTATGGGGTGAATAATCACCTGACGCTGGCGCTGCATACGGAGCAGCAGCGCAGGCTGCGCAACGTGGGCGCGGGCGCTGACTGGCTGGTCTCCCCCGCCGTAGGGGTGCTCAGCCAGCACGTTGCCGTGAGCGACAGCCCTTACGGTCAGGGCGTTCAATGGGGCCTCGGCTGGCAGTGGAACGGCAGAGGAACGGGCATTTCTGCCAGCACCGTCCGTACCGAAGCGGATTTCGCCGACAACGCCCGCATGAGCGGTGCCGCGCCCGTCAGGCGCAGCGACAGCGTGTGGGTAAGCCAGTCCATCCCCCATTTCGGTACCGTGGGCGCGGGCTGGGTACAGCAGAACATTCAGGGCAGCACAGAGCGCTACCTCAGCGCCTCCTGGTCGGTGTCGCTGCCGGCACACATCTCCACCACGCTGAGCTATACCCGCTCGTTTACGGATGCGTCGAGTCACGTTCAGCTGCTGTTTTCCGTCCCATTGGGTCGCGAGGACACGCTCTCCGCTCAGGCCACCCGGGATACGCCGCGCATGGATTATCGCCACCAGCCGGACGATGAGGCCGGCGGCTGGTCATGGGAGCTGGGCCAGGGCTTTGGCGAACGACGTGAAAGATATGCGGACGTAGGCTATCTGGGCCGCGCGGGCGAATGGCACGTTGGGCTGCAGCAAGGTGCCAGCCAGGGCAACCAGTACGCCTCCGCCGAAGGTAGCCTGACGCTGCTGGACGGCAGCCTGCACGCGCTGCGCTACATCCAGCAGGGCATGGCGTTGGTCTCCACGCACGGTATTGGGCACGTACCGGTGATGCTGGAAAACCGCCCGGCCGGTGAAACGGATGAGGACGGTTATCTCCTGCTGACCGATCTGCCGCGCTACCACAACAGCAAAGTCAGCATTAACCCGCTCGATCTGCCCGCCGATGTGATCGCCCCCGTCACCGACATGCATGCCAGGCCGGGCAACAGCAGCGCGGTCAAAGTCGAGTTTAACGTCCATCACGCCGTCACGGTTCAGGCCCGGCTGGTCGACGGCCGCCGCAGGCCGCTCCCGCTGGGCAGCGTCGTGTCAACGCCGCAGGGTGCCACCATCGTGGGACGCGACGGCTTTATCTGGCTTGAAGATCCGCCCCTGCCGGGTGAACTGGTGGTGAAGACCGGTGAGGGGGAGTGCCGGGTCACGCTTCCGGCGCCGCGCACCGGGTCATCTATACAGAATATCGGAGAACAACTGTGTCATTAAGAGCACCGTTATTATTGCTGCTTGTCCTGTCCGTGAAGGCGATGGCGGCAGCCTGCTGGATTACGTCCATGCCCGCCATTAACTTTGGCAACGTCGTGGCGGGCAATACCACTTCCGTCAACACCGAGGTCAAGTTTAGCTGCCAGGCCGACAACGAGGGCAGGACGGAATATCTCAACGTCTGCCTGAGCAGCGTAGACACCCCGCCCTTTGAGATGATCTCTCCGGGGGATCAGGAGGGGAAACAGTACACCCTCCTCTTCCGCCTGCTGAACGGTGCAGCGCGCTCTCAGGAGCTGGGGCCTGCCAGCAGCGGAAACCTGATTCAGCAAACCCTGGCCGCGGAAAGCAATGCCAACGTCAGCGGTACCTTTCCGCTTATCGCTACCATTCCGGCAGGGCAAAGCCAGCTTCCGGCCTACCACTATTACAACTACAACATGAATCTGCGTATCGCCTGGCACAGCGCCCTGCGTCAGGATGCCCTGCAAAACTGCTCGGACGGTTCCGCAGAGGGGGAGCAGGTGCAGGGCGGCACCAGCGCGCAGGCCGAAATCAGCCAGGGGTGCTACATCGAGCGCGTGACGCCCCTTAACTTCGGCACCCTGACCAGCACCGCGACCCTACATCCGACGCGTTCCACCGCCACCCTCACCACGCGCTGTCCGGCCGGAACCGCGTTCACCCTTGCCATGGGCAAAGGCAACCATGCCAGCGGTAACCAGCGGCAGCTCTGCAACAGCGAGGGCCAGTGCCTGCGCTACGGGCTCTGGCAGGATGAGGCGGCCACGCAACGCTGGGGAGATCAAAGCAGCGGCGATGCGCTGCAGGTCACCAATCCCGCAGGCGGCACCCAGAACTACACCGTTTACGGCGAGGTCCCGGCGCAGCCGCTAACCGGTACCGGGGAATTTATTGATGACGTGATTATCACGCTGACTTATTAAACCACCCAAAATCCTGCCTGGATCAATGTTATCGGTAACAGTGGCGTTAAAATAGCCAGCAATGCAGCCCGGAAGGCGTAGGCCTTCTCTTTTTATTTTTTATCTCTGTTTTTATTACAAGAACTTATGAAATACCTGCTTGCTGACGCCATCGTCTACAACGACGAGGACGGTTCTGTTTCTCTTATCAATGCGCCGGACGAGGATGCGCAGCTCCTCACCTGTACGGCCAATACCATCATGAAGCTGCTGGTTCAGCATCATGGGAACGTGGTTGAACGGGAAACCTTTCTCCAGGAAGTCTGGGATCGTCGAGGGCTCCAGGGGTCTAACAACTCCTTAAACCAGTACATCAGCATTCTTCGCAAGATGCTGGCGACCCTGCTTCCCGACACGCTGTTTATCGTTACCGTACCGAAAACGGGCTTTATGCTCAGCGCCGATGTCACGGTCACTCCGCTGGAGGAGGCTCCGCCGACCGCCGAAACGGCGAAACCTGCATGGCGCGTTCGCCCGGAAGGGCTGTTCTGCGGCGCGCTCACGCTGGTCGTCGTTGCGCTATGCCTCTGGATCGCGCTCATCAAGCCGGAAAATTCACAGCGGGAGATCCATCTGCTGACGCACATTGGCACCTGTCCGGTCTACACCTTTACGCCGCTGGCGGACGTGTTTCACGGGAAGGCGATTACGCTGGCGCAAACGCTTCAGAAGGACGGCCATCTTCCGTGCCTGAAAAATTCAATTTTCTACATGCACATTCAGAGAACGCTTTTCTACGGCCACGAAGGGCGGCTGGTGCTCTCCCAATGTTCCCTCACGCAGGGTAAAGCCAGCGCCTGTCGTACGCTTTACTATTACGAGTGGTGATATGAGACACAAAAAAGTTTGGCTAATCCTGATCCTCAATCTGCTGCTGCTGGGCACCGTGCTGGCGTGGTACTTTCACACGCCCCCGCTGTCGGTGGCCTGTGACGGAAACCTGACCTTCTCCGACCGGCGCGACAGTCACGATTTCACCTTTGACGGTGAGATCATTATGCGTTTTCATCCCGACAAAACGGGGTACATCACGGTTAACGGCAGTGTGGTGAATGCCCCGCGCAGCTGGGAGGTTTCCCGCCAGGAGATGTTTAAATGGCGTCACGTGGAAGGCGAACTGTATGAGATCGTTATTCAAAAAGTGGAGCGTTTTAGCCATGACGCCATGCCGCCCGGGGTCTTTGAAAAATACGTTGCCGGCCTGACGCTGGGCAATAAAAGGCTTCTGACGATCGAGCGCACGCCGGAAGACGCGCTGGTGATCAGCAATTTCTATTCGCCGGTGCTGATCTGCTCGGAATAATGTCGACGGGTCAGGTTATACTTGCCGCCATGACTATTCGCATTCGCCCCACCACCCGCAACGACGTTGCTGCCCTGTCCGCCATTGAACGCGCGGCGGCCGGGCGCTTCCGTGATTTCCCGGCACTCGCCTGGCTTGCCGACGGCGAGGTCATTTCCGCTGAACAACACCTCGGCTATGTCGAACGCGGGCTAAGCTGGCTGGCGCTGGCAAACGACCACCCCGTCGGGTTTATCCTTGCCGAAGCCCATCCGTCATCACTGTTTATTGTCGAACTCTCGGTTGATCTGGACTGGCAGGGAAAAGGGATCGGCAGGCAGCTCATCGCCTGCGTGGCAGACCATGCCCGTAACAGGGGGCTGACAGCGCTGACGCTGACGACGTTCAGGGACGTCCCGTGGAATGCGCCGTTCTATGCACGGCTGGGGTTTGAAAAAATGACGACGCTGACGCCTGAACTGCGTCAGAAAAGGGAAGAAGAGACAGCGCACGGTTTCGTGTATGAAACGCGCTGCGCCATGCGCCTGCCTCTGTAATATCGCCCGGTGGCGCTGCGCTTACCGGGCCTACAAAACCCTGAACCGTAGGCCGGGTAAGGCATAGCCGCCACCCGGCAAAACCACGAACCGTAGGCCGGGTAAGGCGCAGCCGCCACCCGGCAAAACCACGAACCGTAGGCCGGGTAAGGCGCAGCCGCCACCCGGCAAAAGCCACGAACCGTAGGCCGGGTAAGGCGCAGCCGCCACCCGGCACAACTTACGGCGTTAGAACGTTTCCCAGTTATCACCTGCATCAGCGGTAACCGTTTTACGCGCCATCGCCGGTGCTGCAACGGTTTTCGCAGAAGCGAACTCGCGCGCTTTCATCTGCTCCTGCTGAATGCGGAACACCGCCACGGCCTGCGTCAGACGGCTTGCCTGCTCTTCCAGTGCGGCTGCCGCTGCGGCAGACTCTTCCACCAGCGAGGCGTTCTGCTGGGTCACGCGATCCATCTCTGCCACCGCCAGACCGACCTGGTCGATACCGCGGCTCTGCTCGTCAGATGCAGAGGCGATTTCGCCCATGATGTCCGTGACGCGGGTGACCGCATTCACGATCTCACCCATGGTTTCACCAGCACTTTCGACCAGCGTTGACCCCACTTCCACGCGACCCACGGAGTCTTCGATCAGGCTCTTGATCTCGCGTGCCGCCTGGGCGCTGCGCTGGGCCAGGTTACGCACTTCACCTGCTACCACCGCAAAACCGCGGCCCTGCTCGCCCGCACGCGCCGCTTCTACCGCCGCGTTCAGTGCCAGGATGTTGGTCTGAAAAGCAATGCCGTCGATCACGCTGATAATGTCGGCAATTTTCTGCGAACTGCCCGCGATATCGCGCATGGTCTGCACCACGTTATCCACCACTTTGCCGCCTTTCTGCGCGGTTTCGGAGGCGCTCAGGGCAAGATGGCTCGCCTGACGGGCGTTCTCGGCGTTCTGCTTAACGGTCGCCGTCAGCTGCTCCATGCTGGCAGCGGTCTCTTCCAGGGAAGCGGCCTGCTGTTCAGTACGGGAGGAAAGGTCATTGTTGCCCATCGCGATTTCACTCGCGCCGCTGTAGATCGCATTCGCGCCGTTACGCACGTCGCCAACGGTACGCACCAGCTCGCCCTGCATATGGCGCAGTGAGTCGGCCAGTTCACCCATCTCGTTGGTGCCCTGAACTTCAATACGCTTCACCAGGTCGCCGCTGGCGATATGGCGAATGTTATCGATCAGACGATTCAGCGGGGAGATCAGCGTCTGCTTGATGTTCAGCCAGACGGCCACGATCACCACCAGCACGGCAATCAGGACGCTGATCAGCACCCAGATAGCCTGGCTGTAGGAGCTGTTGCTGTCTTCGACCGCCATCTGGTACAGCTTGTCGTTCTGCTGCAAGTAGCTCACGTACTGCTTCTCAAAACCGTCCTGGTAACTCTGGGTCGGCTGGTCGAAGAAGGCGTTGATTTTGCCCGCGCCCAGCAGCTGGATCAGCTCCGCCAGCGCGCCGTGGTAAATATCATAGTTACGCTTGATCTCCATGGCATCCGCATCGCTTTGACGCGGATCGCGCGGCAGGGCTTCGTAGGCAGCCCAGTTTTTTTCCGCCTGTTTCAGAGACGCAGAGGCGATTTGCATCAAATCGTTCACGGTCGCGCCGCTGCCGATATTGCTCTGATCCATCATGTAACGGATACCCGCGCGGTTCAGGGTATTACGGGTTTGCAGCAACGCTACCCAGCTGGCGTTCAGCGTGGACTGTTGCTGGCGAATGGTTTGCAGGACGGTGAAATTCTCTTTGTCATTCTTCAGAGCATTAAAGAAAAGACCACCGGATGTGAGTTGTAAAAGGCCAAATATCGCTAAAACCAGCATTAAGCTGGTGACAATCTTGATACGGTTTAACATGTTTTCTCTTTCCTCAGACAGATACAGAATTTTCGGCCTGGAAAGGGAAAACTTTACGAAATTCATCCTGGAATTTGTGGTTTTTACTCTTCATCCCGCGCTGCGTTATGACGGTTTCCGAGTTCAATAAACTCTTCCAGCAGCGCCGTCAGCTGTTTCATCTTCTCCGGCGTATATTCCGCCTCAATCTGCTGATACGCCTCTTCCACCTGCGCCTGGGCGTGCTCATACAGCGCATTGCCCTCTTTGGTCAGCGAGACGTACAGCTTGCGCTGGTCGTTCACCGGCTTTAAGCGCAGCACCAGACCGTCGCGCTCCATGCGCGTCAGAATGCCGGTCAGGCTCGGGCGCAAAATGCAGGTGCGAAACGCCAGATCGTGAAAATCCATCGACGGATGTTCAGCCAGCACGCGCACAATACGCCACTGCTGCTCGGTCAGATTATGGCGCTTCACAATCGGGCGGAAGTAGGACATCGCCGCTTCCCGCGCCTGCAGCAGCGCGATGGTTAATGAATCATGCATAGCCTGTTCCCTTCACATCATTAACAAGTAAACAAACACGAAAAGATGTTTTTATAAACAACACGTTTTCTGCCAAAAAGTCTAACAGAAACCCATCAATTTTATTAACCAACTGATTTTACTATACATAAAAAAGAATATGTAAATTTATTGTTATTCATATCACAAATTTTTCACTTCTGATTGCGAAATAAACAGCAAAAGCATAAAACCAGATCATTAACATATTAATGAAATATAAGCCGGACCTCCGGCCTGAGGAGTATGTGAATGAAAGGTACCGTTTTTGCCGTCGCCCTCAACCATCAAAGCCAGCGTGAAGCCTGGCGTGAGGCGTTTGAAAAAGCCCCCTACAACACGCCGCCGAAAACGGCGGTGTGGTTTATCAAACCGCATAACACCGTGATTCGCGCGGGCGAGCCCATTCCGTTCCCGCTGGGGGAAACGGTGCTGAGCGGCGCCACGGTCGCGCTGGTGGTCGGTAAAACCGCCAGCAAGGTGCGCGTGGAGGACGCCGCGGAATATATTGCGGGATACGCCCTCGCCAACGAGGTGAGCCTGCCGGAAGAGAGCGTCTACCGCCCGGCCATCAAGGCCAAATGCCGGGACGGATTCTGCCCGCTTGGCGAACCGGTCGCCGTTGATAACGTGGATAACCTGACCATCATCACCGAGATCAACGGCCGCGAAGCGGACCACTGGAACACCGCCGATCTGCAGCGTAACGCTGCCGAACTGCTGAGCGCCCTGAGCGAGTTCGCCACCCTTAATCCCGGCGATGCGATCCTGCTCGGTACCCCGCACAGCCGCGTTGAGATCCGCCCGGGCGATCGCGTGCGTATTCTGGCGGAGGGGTTTCCGCCGCTGGAAAACCCGGTGGTGGATGAACGCGACGTCGCTAACACACACCGCACGCCGCCGCACGCCACGCTGTTTGCCCTCGGTCTGAACTATGCCGATCACGCCAGCGAGCTGGACTTCAAGCCGCCCACCGAGCCGCTGGTCTTTATCAAAGCGCCGAACACCTTCAACGGTGACAACCAGACGGCGGTGCGCCCGAACAACGTCGAGTACATGCACTATGAAGCGGAGCTGGTGGTGGTCATCGGCAAAACGGCGCGTAAGGTGAGCGAAGCCGAGGCGATGGACTATGTTGCGGGCTATACGGTCTGCAACGACTACGCCATTCGTGACTATCTCGAAAACTACTACCGCCCGAACCTGCGGGTGAAAAGCCGCGACGGGCTGACCCCCATTTCCCCCAACATCGTGCCAAAAGAGGCCATTCCCGACCCGCATAACCTCGCCCTGCGCACCTTCGTTAACGGCGAGCTGCGTCAGGAAGGCACCACGGCGGATCTGATCTTCAGCATCCCGTACCTGATTGCGTATCTGAGCGACTTTATGACCCTGCAGCCGGGCGACATGATTGCCACCGGCACGCCGAAGGGGCTCTCCGACGTGGTGCCGGGCGATGAGGTGGTGGTGGAAGTGGAAGGCGTGGGACGCCTGGTGAACCGAATTGTGAGTGAGGAGACGGCAAAATGAAAAAGATTAACCATTGGATCAACGGTAAAAACGTCGCGGGCAGCGACTACTTCCACACCACTAACCCGGCCTCCGGCGAGGTCCTGGCTGAAGTGGCCTCCGGCGGTGAAGCCGAAATCCATCAGGCCGTTGCCGCCGCCAAAGAGGCGTTTCCGAAGTGGGCCAACCTGCCGATGAAGGAGCGCGCGCGCCTGATGCGTCGTCTGGGCGATCTGATCGACCAGAACGTACCGGAGATCGCCGCCATGGAAACCGCCGATACCGGGCTGCCGATCCACCAGACCAAAAACGTGCTGATCCCGCGCGCCTCGCACAACTTCGAATTTTTCGCCGAGGTGTGCCAGCAAATGAACGGCAAGACCTATCCGGTTGACGACAAGATGCTCAACTACACCCTGGTGCAGCCGGTGGGCGTCTGCGCGCTGGTGTCGCCGTGGAACGTGCCGTTTATGACCGCCACCTGGAAGGTCGCGCCCTGTCTGGCCTTAGGTAATACCGCGGTGTTGAAGATGTCTGAACTCTCCCCGCTGACCGCCGACCGTCTGGGCGAACTGGCCCTCGAAGCGGGTATTCCGGCGGGCGTGCTGAACGTCGTTCAGGGCTACGGCGCGACGGCAGGCGATGCGCTGGTGCGGCATCACGACGTGCGCGCGGTCTCCTTCACCGGCGGCACCGCCACCGGACGCAACATCATGAAAAACGCCGGGCTGAAGAAGTACTCCATGGAGCTGGGCGGCAAATCCCCGGTACTGATTTTTGAAGACGCGGATATCGAGCGCGCGCTGGACGCCGCCCTGTTCACCATCTTCTCCATCAACGGCGAACGCTGCACCGCGGGCTCGCGCATCTTCATCCAGCAGAGCATCTACCCGGAATTCGTCAAGCGCTTTGCCGAGCGCGCCAACCGCCTGCGCGTGGGCGACCCGACCGATCCGAACACCCAGATTGGCGCGCTCATCAGCCAACAGCACTGGGAAAAAGTCTCCGGCTATATCCGCCTCGGCATCGAGGAAGGCGCAACCCTGCTGGCGGGTGGCCCGGACAAACCGACCGACCTGCCTGCACACCTGAAAGGCGGCAACTTCCTGCGCCCGACCGTGCTGGCGGATGTTGATAACCGCATGCGCGTGGCGCAGGAGGAGATCTTCGGGCCGGTGGCCTGCCTGCTGCCGTTCAAGGACGAAGCGGAAGGGCTGCGCCTGGCCAACGACGTGGAGTACGGCCTGGCGTCATACATCTGGACCCAGGATGTCAGCAAGGTACTCCGTCTGGCGCGCAATATCGAAGCGGGCATGGTGTTCGTCAACACCCAGAACGTACGCGACCTGCGCCAGCCGTTTGGCGGCGTGAAAGCCTCCGGCACCGGCCGCGAGGGGGGCGAGTACAGCTTCGAGGTGTTCGCGGAGATGAAGAACGTCTGCATCTCCATGGGCGACCATCCGATTCCAAAGTGGGGGATCTGAAAATGGGTAAATTAGCGTTAGCGGCAAAAATCACCCACGTGCCGTCGATGTATCTCTCCGAGCTGCCGGGTAAAAACCACGGCTGCCGCCAGGGCGCTATCGACGGACACAAAGAGATCAGCAAGCGCTGCCGGGAGCTGGGCGTCGATACCATTATCGTCTTCGACACCCACTGGCTGGTGAATAGCGCCTACCACATCAACTGTGCGGACCATTTTTCGGGCGTCTACACCAGCAACGAGCTGCCGCACTTTATCCGCGACATGACTTACGACTACGACGGCAACCCGGAACTCGGCCAGCTGATAGCCGACGAGGCGGTGAAGCTTGGCGTGCGCGCCAAAGCGCACAACATTCCGAGCCTGAAGCTCGAGTACGGCACGCTGGTGCCGATGCGCTACATGAACGCGGATAAGCACTTCAAAGTGGTCTCTATTTCGGCGTTTTGCACGGTTCACGACTTCGCCGACAGCCGCAGGCTGGGCGAGGCCATCGTCAGCGCCATTGAAAAATACGACGGCACCGTGGCGGTGCTCGCCAGCGGCTCGCTGTCGCACCGCTTTATCGACGACCAGCGTGCCGAGGAAGGGATGAACAGCTACACCCGCGAGTTCGACCGCCAGATGGACGAGCGCGTCGTGAAGCTGTGGCGCGAGGGTCAGTTCAAAGAATTCTGCAGCATGCTGCCGGAGTACGCCGACTACTGCTACGGCGAGGGCAATATGCACGACACGGTGATGCTGCTGGGCATGCTCGGCTGGGACAAATACGACGGCAAGGTGGAGTTTCTCACCGAGCTGTTCGCCAGCTCCGGCACCGGCCAGGTCAACGCCGTTTTCCCTCTGCCCGCGTAAGGAGCCACCATGCCGCACTTTATTGCTGAATGTACCGACAACATCCGCGAGCAGGCCGACCTGCCGGCGCTGTTCGCCAAAGTGAACGAGGCGCTCGCCGCCACGGGCATCTTCCCGCTCGGCGGTATCCGCAGCCGCGCCCACTGGCTGGACACCTGGCAGATGGCCGACGGAAAACACGATTACGCCTTTGTCCATATGACGCTGAAGATTGGCGCGGGGCGCAGTCTGGAGAGCCGGGAAGCCGTGGGGGAGATGCTGTTTGGGCTTATCAAAGCGCACTTCGCTGAGCTGATGGCGAGCCGCTACCTGGCGCTGTCGTTTGAGCTCGACGAGCTGCACCCGACGCTCAATTACAAACAGAACAACGTGCACGCGTTGTTTAAGTAGACATCTTTTCCGCCCGGTGACGCTTCGCTTACCGGGCCTACAACGGCCCCGAACGTAGGCCGGGTAAGCGCAGCGCCACCCGGCGACAGCCGCATAAAGGATACGCCATGCTCGACAAACATACCCATACCCTGATCGCCCACCGTCTGCATCAGGCGGAACAGTCCCGGGAGCAGATCCGCGCGATCTCGCTGGACTATCCGGAGATTACGATTGAAGACGCCTACGCCGTCCAGCGCGAATGGGTGAGCCTGAAGATCGCCGAAGGCCGCGTGCTGAAGGGCCACAAGATCGGCCTCACCTCTAAAGCGATGCAGGCCAGCTCGCAGATCAGCGAGCCGGACTACGGCGCACTGCTGGACGACATGTTCTTCCATGACGGCAGCGACATTCCCGTCGATCGCTTTATCGTCCCGCGCATTGAAGTGGAGCTGGCGTTCGTGCTGGCAAAACCGCTGCGCGGCCCGAACTGCACGATCTTCGACGTCTATAACGCCACGGACTACGTCATCCCCGCGCTGGAGCTGATCGACGCCCGCTGCCACAACGTCGACCCGGAGACCCAGCGTCCGCGCAAGGTCTTCGACACCATCTCCGATAACGCCGCCAACGCGGGCGTGATCCTCGGCGGCCGTCCGATTAAGCCCGACGAGCTGGACCTGCGCTGGATCTCCGCCCTGCTCTACCGCAACGGCGTGATCGAAGAGACCGGCGTGGCCGCAGGCGTCCTGAACCACCCGGCCAACGGCGTGGCGTGGCTGGCCAACAAGCTTGCGCCGTACGACGTGCAGCTTGAGCCTGGCCAAATCATTCTCGGCGGCTCGTTTACCCGCCCGGTGCCCGCCAGCAGAGGCGACACCTTCCACGTCGATTACGGCAACATGGGCTCCATCAGCTGCCGCTTTGTCTAGGAGAGCACGATGCAAAACGCATTTAAAGCGGCGCTAAAAGCAGGCCGTCCGCAAATTGGGTTATGGCTGGGGCTGA
Source organism: Enterobacter sp. TCD1-1 (assembly GCF_020567405.1). Taxonomy (NCBI): domain Bacteria; kingdom Pseudomonadati; phylum Pseudomonadota; class Gammaproteobacteria; order Enterobacterales; family Enterobacteriaceae; genus Enterobacter; species Enterobacter sp. TCD1-1. The sequence continues at coordinate 275,785 of NZ_JAJCXF010000003.1, forward strand.
CCAGCAGCTACAGCGCCGAGCTGCTGGCCGGCGCAGGCTTCGACTGGCTGCTGATCGACGGCGAGCACGCGCCGAACAGCGTGCAGACCGTCTTAACCCAGCTGCAGGCTATCGCCCCTTATCCCAGCCAGCCGGTGGTCCGCCCGTCGTGGAACGACCCGGTGCAGATCAAACAGCTGCTGGACGTGGGTGCACAAACCCTGCTGGTGCCGATGGTGCAAAACGCCGACGAAGCGCGTCTGGCGGTACGTGCCACCCGCTACCCGCCTGCGGGCATTCGCGGGGTGGGCAGCGCCCTGGCACGCGCGTCGCGCTGGAACCGCATTCCCGATTACCTGCAGCAGGCCAACGACGCCATGTGCGTGCTGGTGCAGATTGAAACCCGCGAGGCGCTGAAAAATCTGCCGCAGATCCTGGACGTGGAAGGCGTCGACGGCGTGTTTATCGGCCCGGCGGATCTGAGCGCCGACATGGGCTTTGCCGGCAATCCGCAGCACCCGGAAGTGCAGGCCGCCATTGAGCAGGCGATCGCGCAGATACGCGCTGCCGGTAAAGCTCCCGGCATCCTGATGGCGAATGAACCGCTGGCAAAACGCTATCTTGAGCTCGGCGCGCTGTTTGTTGCCGTCGGGGTCGACACTACCCTGCTTGCCCGCGGCGCGGAAGCGCTGGCGGCACGCTTTATCGAAACACCGGTTACGTCAGTTCATAACAATAAATCCGTCTACTAAACGTAAGATCTGGAGCGCACCATGACGACCTCTACCCTGCAAACCCATGATAATAAAGCTGTTGAACACCGCGTCATTCACAAGCTGTTCCGACGCCTGATCGTCTTTCTCTTTATCCTGTTTGTCTTCTCGTTCCTCGATCGCATCAACATCGGCTTCGCCGGGCTGACAATGGGTAAAGATCTGGGCCTCACATCAACCATGTTTGGCCTGGCCGCGACGCTGTTTTACGTCACCTACGTACTGTGCGGCATCCCGAGCAACATCATGCTGGCGAAGATCGGCGCACGCCGCTGGATCGCCGGGATCATGGTGGTATGGGGTATTGCCTCTACCTGCACCATGTTCGCCACCAGCCCCGAGACTCTCTACGTCCTGCGCATGCTGGTGGGCATTGCCGAAGCCGGTTTTCTGCCGGGTATTCTGGTCTATCTCACCTGGTGGTTCCCGGCCTATCACCGCGCCCGCGCCAACGCGCTGTTTATGATTGCTATGCCGGTCACCATGATGCTCGGCTCGATCCTCTCCGGCTACATTCTGGCGATGGACGGACTGTGGAACCTCAAGGGCTGGCAGTGGCTGTTCCTGCTGGAAGGGCTGCCGTCAGTGGTGCTCGGCGTGGTGACCTGGTTTTACCTCAACGACACGCCGGACCAGGCCACCTGGCTGGATGAGGACGAAAAGCAGGCGCTCAAAACGATGATCGCCCGCGAGCAGGAGGTCGCGATTGCCCAATCCGTCACGCCGCGTTCGACGCTGCGCGAGGTGCTGACCCCGGCGGTGCTGCTCTACACGCTGGCCTACTTCTGCCTGACCAATACGCTGAGTGCGATCAACATCTGGACGCCGCAGATCCTGCAAAGCTTCAACACGGGAAGCAGCAATATCGTCATCGGCCTGCTGGCAGCGATCCCGCAGTTCTGCACCATCCTCGGGATGATCTGGTGGAGCCGCCGTTCCGACAGGCTGAAAGAGCGAAAAAAGCACACCATCCTGCCGTACCTGTTCGCCGCGGCGGGATGGATGCTGGCCTCCGCGACGGATCACAGCCTGATCCAGCTGCTTGGCATCATCATGGCCTCAACCGGATCGTTTACCGCCATGGCGATATTCTGGACCACGCCGGATCGGGTTATTAGCCTGCAGTCCCGCGCGGTGGCGCTGGCGGTGATCAACGCCATCGGCAACGTCGGCTCCGCCGTCAGCCCGCTGCTGATTGGGATCCTGCGCGACGCGACCGGCAGCTTCAGCTCGGGGCTGTGGTTTGTGGCCGGGCTGCTGGTGGTCGGCGCGCTGGTGCTGACGCGCATTCCGATGACGCAGCGGGATCAACAGAGGAACGATCATGTGCCAGAACCCTATCGCCAACATTGATATCAGCAAGGAGTACGACGAAAGTCTGGGCACCGACGATGTGCACTACCAGTCGTTCGCCCGCATGGCGGCCTTTTTTGGCCGCGACATGCAGGCGCATCGTCACGACCAGTACTTTCAGATGCACTTTCTCGATACCGGGCAAATCGAGCTCCAGCTCGACGATCACCGCTACTCGGTGCAGGCGCCGCTGTTCGTCCTCACGCCGCCGTCGGTGCCGCACGCGTTTATCACCGAATCCGACAGCGACGGTCACGTGCTGACGGTGCGCGAGGATCTGATCTGGCCGCTGCTGGAGGTGCTCTACCCCGGCACGCGGGAGGCCTTTGGCCTGCCGGGGATCTGCCTCTCGCTTGCCGACAGGCCGGACGAGCTGGCGGCGCTGAAGCACTACTGGCAGTTGATTGCCCGGGAATCCACGGAGCAGCTGCCCGGGCGCGAGCATACCCTGGTCCTGCTGGCGCAGGCGGTGTTTACCCTGCTGCTGCGCAACGCGAAGCTCGACGACCACGCCTCAGGCGGCATGCGCGGCGAGCTGAAGCTGTTCCAGCGCTTTACCCAGTTGATCGACACCCACTACCATCAGCACTGGACGGTGCCGGAATACGCCAGCGAGCTGCACCTGACCGAATCTCGCCTGACCGATATCTGCCGCCGCTTCGCCAACCGCCCGCCAAAACGCCTGATCTTCGACCGCCAGCTGCGGGAGGCCAGGCGCCTACTGCTCTTCTCCGACAGCACCGTCAGCGAGATTGCCTGGCAGCTGGGGTTCAAAGATCCGGCCTATTTCGCCCGCTTTTTTAACCGCTTAGTGGGGTGCTCTCCCAGCGCATACCGGGCGCAGAAAGTACCGGTTTCCTGAACGCATCACGGTTCGTAGGGCGGGTAAGCGCAGCGCCACCCGCCGAAAAGCCGCCCAGATCACAAAACCACATCCCACCCGAAAAGTACCCGTCGTTGTCCCAATCGTCCCTTCACGTTACGTCCCTCTCAGGCTTCAATTAAACAACAAAAACAAAACATAAATTTAACAACCCTATTCCGATACGAGGTCCCTATGAAGCCTGAAGATTTCCGCGCAGACGCCAAACGCCCGTTAACCGGTGAAGAGTATTTAAAAAGCCTGCAGGACGGACGCGAGATTTATATCTACGGCGAGCGCGTCAAAGACGTCACTACCCATCCGGCGTTTCGCAATGCGGCGGCCTCCATCGCGCAGATGTATGACGCGCTGCACAAGCCGGACATGCAGGACACGCTGTGCTGGGGCACCGACACCGGCAGCGGCGGCTATACCCACAAGTTCTTCCGCGTGGCGAAAAGCGCCGACGACCTGCGCCAGCAGCGCGATGCCATCGCCGAGTGGTCGCGCCTGAGCTACGGCTGGATGGGCCGCACGCCGGACTATAAAGCCGCGTTCGGTTGTGCGCTGGGCGCCAACCCGGCCTTCTACGGCCAGTTCGAGCAGAACGCCCGGAACTGGTACACCCGCATTCAGGAAACCGGCCTGTACTTCAACCACGCCATCGTTAACCCGCCGATCGACCGCCACAAGCCAGCGGACGAGGTAAAAGACGTCTACATCAAGCTGGAGAAAGAGACCGACGCCGGGATTATCGTCAGCGGCGCGAAAGTGGTGGCGACCAACTCCGCCCTGACCCACTACAACATGATCGGGTTCGGTTCCGCGCAGGTGATGGGCGAAAACCCGGACTTCGCGCTGATGTTCGTCGCGCCGATGGATGCCGAGGGCGTGAAGCTGATCTCCCGCGCCTCCTACGAGATGGTGGCAGGCGCAACCGGATCCCCGTACGACTACCCGCTCTCCAGCCGCTTTGACGAGAACGACGCCATCCTGGTGATGGATCACGTGCTGATCCCGTGGGAAAACGTGCTGATCTACCGCGATTTCGACCGCTGCCGCCGCTGGACGATGGAAGGCGGCTTTGCGCGAATGTACCCGCTGCAGGCCTGCGTGCGCCTGGCGGTGAAGCTCGACTTCATCACCGCTCTGCTGAAGAAATCCCTGGAGTGCACCGGCACCCTGGAGTTCCGCGGCGTGCAGGCGGATCTCGGCGAAGTGGTGGCCTGGCGCAACATGTTCTGGGCGCTGAGCGACTCCATGTGTTCCGAAGCCACGCCGTGGGTCAACGGCGCGTATCTGCCGGATCATGCCGCGCTGCAGACCTACCGCGTGATGGCCCCGATGGCCTACGCCAAGATCAAGAACATCATCGAGCGTAACGTCACTTCCGGGCTGATCTACCTGCCGTCCAGCGCCCGGGACCTGAACAACCCGCAGATCGACCAGTATCTGGCGAAATACGTGCGCGGCTCCAACGGCATGGATCACGTCGAACGCATCAAGATTTTGAAGCTGATGTGGGATGCCATCGGCAGCGAGTTTGGCGGCCGTCACGAGCTGTACGAAATTAACTACTCCGGCAGCCAGGATGAGATCCGCCTGCAGTGTCTGCGCCAGGCGCAGAGCTCCGGCAACATGGACAAGATGATGGCGATGGTCGACCGCTGCATGTCCGAATACGACCAACACGGCTGGACGGTGCCGCACCTGCACAATAACAGCGATATCAACATGCTGGATAAGCTGCTGAAATAGCGCAGCGGGAGGTTTTCATGCAATCAGAACAACGCCTGCGTTTTCGCGACGCGATGGCCAGCCTGTCGGCCGCGGTCAATGTTGTCACCACCGAGGGTGAGGCCGGACGCTGCGGCATCACCGCCACCGCCGTCTGCTCGGTCACGGACACCCCGCCGTCGGTGATGGTATGCATCAACGCCAACAGCGCCATGAACCCGGTATTCCAGGGCAACGGCAGGCTGTGCGTTAACGTGCTGAACCACGAGCAGGAGATCATGGCTCGCCATTTCGCCGGGATGACCGGTATGACGATGGAGGATCGCTTTGCCCTCTCCTGCTGGCAGAAAGGGCCGCTGGCGCAGCCGGTACTCAAGGGCGCGCTGGCCAGCCTTGAAGGCGAAATAAGCCAGGTGCAAACCATCGGCACGCATCTGGTTTATCTTGTTGAAATTAAAAACATCATCCTGAGTGATGCGGGCCACGGCCTGATCTACTTCAGGCGCCGTTTCCACCCGGTCATGCTGGAGACGGAAGCCGCCGTATGATCTCCCTCGCGCTGGCCTTTTTTCCGGCCAGCGCCGCTTTCTACAAAAACTCCTAAGGTTTCCGCTAAATCACGCCGTTATATACCCATAAGAGAAATTTTCTGTGCCTGAATACTGACAGGTTGTGTCAGTGCCCCCGCATCATTCAGCGCATGCCTATATATACAGGATGACCTTATGGCTAAAACGACGCGGAGCCGCTCGGCTGAACGTCTGGTCGATATTCTCCTTGAGCTACATTTAAACGGTGTGGTAAACCGCAGTGCGCTAATGGAGAAATTTAAAATTACCGAGCGCACCGTCTATCGGGATTTAAATGCACTCTCTCCCATTGTTGAACATACCGGTAACGGGCTATATCGTCTGATTCATTCTGCACAATCGCCCGGCGGACAAGGATTGCACCACACTCTGGCTAACTTTCTGAATGCCGACAGCTTTTTCCCTGAAAGAAATACGGAATTCTGGCAAAAGCTTGAAACGCGCGTAGACGAAAACCATATTCTTATTCTTGGTAATGAAGCGGAACACACGTTAGAACGCGATATTCGCCGTCATTTAACGAAAGTCGAGAAATCGATTAAAAACCATAATGTTTGCCAGATCGTTTATAAGGGCAAAACCCGCCTGATTAATCCCTATAAACTCATTAACAAAAAAAATATATGGTATTTACAAGCCACCGAAAATAGCCGGCTGAAATCCTTCTCATTGAGCCAGATTAGCTGGTTTGATATTCAGAAAACGACCTTCACTCCTGAAGAAAATGTCCTTGAGCTGCTGGAAAAAAGCCTTGATCCCTGGGTGTCCGAAGATACTTTCGTGGTGAAAATATTCATTAAAGATAATATTTCACATTACTTCCTGCGCCGCGATCTTCTGCCGGAACAGGAGCTGCTGGAGGAGCAACAGGGCGGCGTCACGCTGCGCTGCCAGGCGGCCCACGAGAACCAGATCCTGCCGCTGCTGTTCTACTGGCTCCCCCATATTCAGATACTGGAACCAAGCTGGCTGAAGGAGAAGCTCATCAGGACGCTGGAAAGCTATCTGGCCGTGGAGCGTACCCCGAATAATCAAGTGATCTCAATCACATAATTTAGCCCACTGGCGGCGAGCCGAAACCGCTCGTCGCCGCCTTTGACCGCTCACCCGGCACTTTCAACCACTCATTCATTTACCGTCCTTTACACGCGCGAGGATCTGGCACGATCGCTCCAGCATTAATCAATACCTCCTCACAACGAACCCTGACCCTTTTTTCTTTACATAAAAAACCAGGTCTTACTATGGATACTAAAAAACTACTGAAGCACGTGCCCTGGGCCTTACTCGGGATCCTCGGCGCTTTTTGTCTGGCGGTTGTCGCATTACGCCGGGGCGAACACGTAAGCGCCCTATGGATCGTGGTCGCGTCGGTTTCCGTCTACCTTGTGGCTTATCGCTACTACAGCTTATACATCGCGCAGAAGGTCATGAAGCTCGACCCGACGCGTGCCACCCCGGCGGTCATTAACAATGACGGCCTGAACTACGTGCCAACCAACCGCTACGTGCTGTTTGGTCACCACTTTGCCGCGATCGCCGGTGCGGGCCCGCTGGTCGGCCCGGTACTGGCCGCGCAGATGGGCTACCTGCCGGGTACGCTCTGGCTGCTGGCGGGCGTGGTGCTGGCGGGTGCGGTGCAGGACTTTATGGTGCTGTTTATCTCTTCTCGCCGTAACGGCGCCTCTCTGGGTGAGATGGTCAAAGAGGAGATGGGCCGCGTACCGGGGACTATCGCCCTGTTCGGTTGCTTCCTGATCATGATCATCATCCTTGCGGTGCTGGCCCTGATCGTGGTGAAAGCGCTGGCCGAAAGCCCGTGGGGTGTCTTCACCGTCTGCTCTACCGTACCGATTGCGCTGTTCATGGGGATCTACATGCGATTCCTGCGTCCGGGACGCGTGGGTGAAGTGTCGGTGATTGGTATCGTACTGCTGGTCGCCTCCATCTACTTCGGCGGCGTGATTGCGCACGACCCGTACTGGGGCCCGGCGCTGACCTTCAAGGACACCACTATCACCTTCGCGCTGATTGGCTATGCATTTATCTCCGCGCTGCTGCCGGTCTGGCTGATTCTGGCCCCGCGTGACTACCTGGCCACCTTCCTTAAAATCGGCGTTATCGTCGGTCTGGCGATCGGCATCCTGCTGATCAACCCGGATCTGAAAATGCCTGCGGTAACGCAGTACATCGACGGTACCGGCCCGCTGTGGAAAGGCGCCCTGTTCCCGTTCCTGTTCATCACCATTGCCTGCGGTGCGGTCTCCGGCTTCCACGCCCTGATCTCCTCCGGTACCACGCCTAAGCTGCTGGCGAACGAGAAAGACGCACGTCTGATCGGCTACGGCGCGATGCTGATGGAGTCCTTCGTAGCGATCATGGCGCTGGTTGCCGCGTCCATCATCGAACCGGGTCTGTACTTTGCGATGAACACCCCACCGGCGGGTCTCGGCATTACGATGCCTAACCTGCATGAGATGGGCGGCGACAACGCGGCGCTGATTATGGCGCAGTTGAAAGACGCCAGCGCACACGCGGCGGCGACCGTCAGCTCCTGGGGCTTCGTGATTTCGCCTGAGCAGATCATGCAGACCGCGAAAGACATCGGCGAACCGTCCGTGCTGAACCGCGCCGGTGGCGCACCGACGCTGGCCGTCGGTATCGCACACGTGTTCCACAAAGTGCTGCCGTGGGCGGACATGGGCTTCTGGTACCACTTCGGTATTCTGTTCGAAGCGCTGTTCATCCTCACCGCGCTGGACGCCGGTACCCGTGCGGGCCGCTTCATGCTGCAGGACCTGCTCGGTAACTTCGTGCCGTTCCTGAAGAAAACCGACTCTCTGGTAGCGGGCATTCTGGGTACGGCGGGCTGCGTCGGCCTCTGGGGCTACCTGCTGTATCAGGGCGTTGTCGACCCGCTCGGCGGCGTGAAGAGCCTGTGGCCGCTGTTCGGTATCTCTAACCAGATGCTGGCTGCCGTGGCGCTGGTGCTCGGCACCGTGGTACTGGTGAAGATGAAGCGCACCAAATACATCTGGGTCACCGTGGTTCCTGCGCTGTGGCTTCTGCTCTGCACCACCTGGGCGCTTGGCCTGAAGCTGTTCAGCGCCAACCCGCAGCTGGAAGGCTTCTTCTTCATGGCTAACCAGTACAAAGAGAAGATTGCCGCAGGCGGCGCAGACCTGACTGCCCAGCAGATTGCCAACATGAACCATATCGTGGTGAACAACTACACCAACGCGGGTCTGAGCATTCTGTTCCTGGTGGTGGTGTACAGCATTATCTTCTACGGCATCAAAACCTGGTTGAAAGTGCGTAACGCTGAAGGCCGCACGGATAAAGAAACCCCGTACGTGCCGGTGCCGGAAGGCGGCGTGAAGACCTCTTCACACCACTAACACAATGGCGGGTGGCGCTGCGCTGACCCGCCCTACAACGGTACTGTAGGCCCGGATCGCTGCGCGCCACCGGGCTTTTTCTTATCAGGACACGTTATGTTTGGTAACTTAGGCGAAGCAAAAAAATACCTCGGTCAGGCGGCGAAAATGCTGATTGGCATTCCGGACTATGACAACTACGTTGAGCATATGAAGACCAACCATCCGGATAAGCCATACATGACCTACACCGAATTCTTCCGCGAGCGTCAGGAAGCGCGCTACGGCGGAAGTGGAGAAGGCGGCGTCCGCTGCTGCTAAAGGAGAGACCATGACCCCGATTGCCGTTACCCTGCTGACCGGTTTCCTCGGCGCCGGTAAAACCACCCTGCTGCGCCACATTCTCAACGAGCAGCACGGCTTCAAAATCGCCGTCATCGAAAACGAATTTGGCGAAGTCTCCGTAGACGACCAGCTGATTGGCGATCGCGCCACGCAGATCAAAACCCTGACCAACGGCTGCATCTGCTGCACCCGCTCTAACGAGCTGGAAGACGCCCTGCTGGACCTGCTCGACAGCCGCGATCGCGGTGAAATCGACTTTGACCGTCTGGTGATCGAGTGCACCGGCATGGCCGACCCCGGCCCGATTATTCAGACCTTTTTCTCTCACGAGATCCTCTGTCAGCGCTACCTGCTGGACGGCGTCATTGCCCTGGTCGATGCGGTCCACGCCAATGAGCAGATGAATCAGTTCACCATCGCCCAGTCTCAGGTGGGCTACGCCGACCGCATCCTGCTGACCAAAACCGACGTGGCGGGCGAAAGCGTTAAGCTTCGCGAGCGCCTGACGCGCATCAACTCCCGCGCGCCAATTTACACGGTGACGCACGGCGATATCGACCTGTCCCAGTTGTTCAACACCAACGGCTTTATGCTGGAGGAGAATGTCACCGCGAAACCGCGCTTCCACTTTATGGGAGACAAGCAAAACGACGTGGCGTCGATTGTGGTGGAGCTGGATTATCCGGTAGATATCAGCGAGGTTTCCCGCGTGATGGAGAACCTGCTGCTGTCGTTTGCCGACAAGCTGCTGCGCTACAAGGGGATGCTGTGGATTGACGGCGAGCCCAACCGCCTGCTGTTCCAGGGCGTGCAGCGCCTGTACAGCGCCGACTGGGACCGACAGTGGGGCGATGAACCGCCGCACAGCGTGATGGTGTTTATTGGTATACAGCTGCCGGAAGAGGAGATTCGGGCGGCGTTTGCGGGTCTGAAGAAATAGCCTCCCCGCTTAACTATGCGCTCCGAACAATCCCCTCTCCCCTGTGGGGAGAGGGGTGAGCGGTAAACTTATTTCACCGCCTCCGGCAGCGTCACAATCCACAGCTCGCTGTCGGACTCCGGCTTCTTCAGCGGCTTCACGCTGAGCGTGGTTTCCACCGGTTTATCATCCAGCGTCAGCTTACCTTCCGCGTTTACCCGGTAATCCTTAAGCTTCTTGCCCTCGACCGGGTTTTGCATCGCCACCTTTACGCCAAAATCGTTATCGTTCGCCACCGCAAGCGTTTTGCTGTCGATCAGCGCCAGCCCTTCAGCCTTCTCCTGCTGCCAGCCCAGCGCGCGGAGATCGACCACCTGCGTTTTTGACGCAAGCGTAATGCCGCGCTGCGCCAGGGTTTTCTCATCATCAAATTCCGGGTACTCGCCCGGCTTGTCGAAGGCGGAAAGATCGCTCGCCTTGCTGAGATCCACCTTGTAAATCAGGTTACGCATTCCGTCGTTTTTATCGCTTCCCTGCTCAATCAGCAGGATGTGCTGATTATCGAGCGCCACGATGTCGCCGATTTTGGCGTCGCTGTTTTTGTCGTAGGCCGCGCTGTCGATAGGGTAACCGTACATCGCGGTTTTGCCGGTCGCCGGGTCAAAGCTCACCAGACGGGTGAACAGCGCCTGCTTTTTGCTCTTACCGTCGATGTCCAGCGTGCTTTGCACCGCGGCGATAATGCGTCCGTCCGGCATCCGGGTCAGGCCTTCAAAGCCCCGGTTGGGCTGGCGCCATTTGATGATGTTTGGCAGACCGCCCGCGATGGATTTTTCCCCTTCCGCGGCCTGCGGCCCGTGGATCGCGAGGATCTTGCCTTTGCTGTCGACGTTAATCAGGAACGGGCCGTACTCGTCGCACAGCCAGTAGCCGCCTTTGCCGTCCGGCGTGATGCCTTCCGTATCCAGTCCGCGGTTGTCACCCTTGAGCGTCTTTAAGGTATCGCTGAACGCCACTTCATTGGTGGAACCAATCACGCCGCTTTGCAGCGGCAGACCGTTAATCTCGCCTTTATCGTCATGCAGCGGGCGGGCATCAACCGCCTCCGCTTTGCCGTTCTGGACGCGGATGGTCATCAGCAGCGGCGCGAAATCTGGCGTGACAAATATTTTGGCTTCGTTTTTACCCATTTTTGGCGCATCGGCGTTGGGACCGCGATCGGTCACGGTCGCAAACGTCAGGGCATCGCCCTGCTTGCCCGTAAACAGCAGGCCAGAGCCAATCCCCACCGGGAGCCCGTTCGGGAACGCATCGGCAAACGCGCCGCTGTATTTCACATGGGAGTCCTCAGGGAAGCTGACGACATAGCGCTCAGCGGTAGGCTGTGCCGCCAGGCCAGAGAAAGAGAGCGCACAACCGATAAGCACAGGAATAATTTTTCTTTTCATATTGTTAGCATCCAGTAAGTGAAGCCAACAACGTAAAGAATAAACGTGTCAGAAAAATGACATGGAAAGGCAATCGGCATGGGCGAGTGAACGTATATTCATTGCCCGGAAATGTAAGGTTATGTTGTATTGTGTGTCATCTGAAATACTTTTGGAAATTATTAGAAACTCAATTAATTCGCCTCTAATCACTATCCCTTCCTCGTTCAGTTTATGTTTAGTCAAAAAATTAAACGATGCCTAAACGTCCGAACATCACGCGTTGACACCTCGACAATCAAACATAGATGCAACATTTCAAATAAAAAAGTTAACAATATCAGCATAAAACAGCGACCTTCATCACATTTGCAGTCATAAACATCGCTTGTTAAGGTGCCCCCAGATGAATTTAATGACGAGGCATAAAACATGAAAAAACTGAATATCCTTCTTCTTTCTGCTCTGACCGCCCTCTCGGGTTCCGCTCTGGCAATGGGTGGCAGCATTGAGCAGGGTAAAAACTTTACCAACCTCAACCTGGAAATGGGGAAATCCTCATCCGGCCTGTATGCCGAAAGCAACTGGCTTAAAAACACCGATGACGGTACCCAGACCGGCGGCGTGGGCGCAGGCTACAACCTGGAAGTGGGCCCGGTAATGCTGAATGCGGGTGCCAAAGCCATCTACATCGGCCCGAAAAAAGGCGATAACGGCGTGGCGTTCCCGATCGGCGGCGGCGTAAACGTTGCCCTGACCGACAGCATCCACGTGTACGGTGAAGGCTACGTGGCGCCAGAAGGGCTGAACAACAGCGTGAAAAACTATGTGGAAGCCAATGGTGGCGTAAGCTGGACGCCGATCGCGCCGGTGACCCTGAAAGTGGGCTACCGCCACGTGAGCGTTGATGGTAAAGACGGTCGTCCGAACCACACGCTGATTGACGGCGCATATGTAGGCGGTGGAGTCACCTTCTGATGAAACACCGCATGACCGCGCTTTGCGTTCTGAGCCTCACGCTGATGCTCACCGGCTGCGTCCAGTACAAATGGGTGAAACCGGGCGTCAGCGACGCGGAAATGAATAAAAAGCTCACGGAATGCGAAGCGCAGGCACTGATCGATCTTCCCCCGGATAACGTGGTGACCGGTTCGAGCTCGGAAAAAACGGACAAATCGAAAAAGAAAAAGGATATTTCCACGAGCTACACGGTTGAAGATGCGAATGAATATCGCCGGGATACGCTGGTTGACAGCTGCATGTTTAAAAGCGGCTGGGACAAGATCGAAGTGCAATAATCCCCTTAAAAAAACCTGCCGGCTGGCAGGTTTTTTTATGACCTCTTACTGACGCACCACCACCAGCTTCTGGTTCACAAACTCTTTGATCCCCAGATCCGACAGCTCGCGTCCGTAACCGGAGCGCTTCACGCCGCCGAACGGCAGCTCTGGCGCGGTATCGGTGAGCCAGTTGATGTACACCATCCCGGTCTCGATCCGTGACGCCATTTTCTTCGCGCGCTCGATATCCTGGCTGAATACAGCGCCGCCCAGGCCGTAGTGGGAGTCGTTCGCCAGCGCGACCGCTTCGTCGTCGTTTTTCACCACGAACATCTGCGCTACCGGGCCGAAGAACTCTTCGAAGTACGCCGGGTTGTCGCGCGAGATGTTCGTCAGGATCGTCGGTTCAAAAAAGCTCCCGTCGCGCTGCACCGGCTTGCCGCCATAGTGCAGCGTCGCGCCGTTTTTCACCGCCTCGTTAACCTGTTTGGTCAACGTTTCTAGCGCATCTTTCGACGACAGCGGCCCCAGCGTGGTGCTTTCGTCCAGCGGATCGCCAATCTTCACCTGCTTAAACGCCTCGGTGAATTTGCTCAGGAAGGCGTCGGCGATCTTTTCATGCAGGATAAAGCGCTTCGCCGCGGTGCAGACCTGCCCGGCGTTGTTGAGGCGCGCATTCACGCCAGTCTTGACGGCTTTGTCCAGGTCCGCATCGTCCAGCACCACGAACACGTCGTTACCGCCCAGTTCAAGGGTAGATTTCTTGATGTGCTTCGCCGCCTGTGCGGCCACCACGCTACCGGCTTTTTCGGAGCCGGTTAATGCGGCACCCTGCACGCGATCGTCGGCAATGATGTTCGCCACCTGCTCGGACGAGATAAACAGGTTAGTCCATGCCCCTTCCGGCGCGCCCGCCTCGCGCACCAGGTGGGCAAAGGTCTCAGCGCAGTGCGGCACGATGCTGGCATGCTTGGCGATCATCGGGTTGCCCGCCGCCAGGTTTGGTGCCAGGACGCGCATCAGCTGGTAATACGGGAAGTTCCACGGCTCAACGGCCATCAGCACGCCGATGGGATGATGCTCCACCCACGCTTCCCCGAGTTCGGATTGATACTTTACCGGGGCCAGGAACTGCTTCGCGTTGTCAGCGTAATAGCGGGCGATCTGCGCGCACAGCTTCACTTCGCCGCGGCTCTGTTCGATGAGCTTACCCATCTCCTGGCTGGCGATTTTCGCCAGATCCTCGGTGCGCTCGTCGATCAGATCGGCAAGCTTATGCAGCACCGGCAGGCGCTGGCTGATGTCGCCTTTCGCCCAGTCCGAATGGTAAAGCGCATCGGCCGCCTTCAGTGCCGCTTCGATATCCGCGTCGGTATGCGAGGGGTATTCTTTGATGAGCTGGTTAGTGGCAGGATTTACTGTCTGATAAGCCATGTCGAATCTCCTTGTTTTACCGCTTAGGGTATTAAGGGTAGTCAACATGACTGGAAACAAACGTAAAGTTTGGTATGTAAGCAGCCTACCATTTCCGTATATACCATTTTCTTCTTGTGATAGACAATATTATTAATTAATATCAATATATTATACACATATTATTGACGATAACTTTTAGTCATCAAGGAAAGAAAGTGAAATTATTTAAAGCTGACGATGCTTTCTTCGATAAAGTATCAAAAATAACTTCAATATTTGCCACTACAGGAACGCTAGCTTTCGGAATTTATGCCTACTTTAATACCATCCATCCCGTTTTTGAAAAAGAAAAAGAACTACAAAACTTACGAGCTGAAAAGCTTAGTCTTGAGTCAGAAAAATCAAAATTAAATGCCGACAATCTCTTACTACAAAATAAATTCTTAGCATCCAGCAACCATTTAAATGAACTCAATGAAAATCTGAGCAAAACAAATAAAACTCTTATAGAAAAACAAAAATTACTTGATAATTTGAACAGAGAACTTGTTCTAGCACAAAAGCAAACAATTCTCGGAAAGTTAGCAACGATCCGGGAAAAACTGCTTAGTACCACTATTTATCAAATATCCATCAAAGGAAACACAAAATTTGATATTATCACCTATTCAAACTCATTGCTTCCTAATAATAACACAAAGAAAGTCTCATCTTCTGACAAAAAAGCATACGAATATTTTGAAAATTATATTCAAAGCCATAAAAATGAAAAATTTGAGCAGATCGACGACATCATTAAATATGCAGTTATGCTACCTGTATCGTATGAAATAAATGAAAAGATATTAGGTGATGGCGACTAATTTATCTTTAACTGAGGACTTTGCACTTTCCCCCCGCTTACCTCTATCCTTAACCTATGGAAAAAATAGCTGAACTCAAACGCGCCAAGCTGCTGGCGCTGTCGCTGCTGCTGGTTGCCGCCGCGGCCTTTATCACCACCCTGTTCCTGCCGCAGACCTTCTGGGTGCGCGGCGTCAAGGCCATTGCCGAGGCGGCAATGGTCGGCGCGCTGGCGGACTGGTTTGCGGTGGTCGCGCTGTTCCGCCGGGTGCCGATTCCCTTTATCTCCCGCCATACGGCGATCATCCCGCGCAATAAAGACCGGATCGGCGACAATCTCGGCCAGTTCGTGCAGGAGAAGTTTCTGGATACCCAGTCGCTGGTGGCGTTGATTCGCCGCTATGAACCTGCCCAGATGATTGGTGCCTGGTTCAGCAAGGCTGACAACGCCCAGCGCGTCGGGCTGCATCTGATGCAGGTGATGAGCGGTTTTCTCGAGCTGACCGACGACGGGCGCATTCAGCGCCTGCTCAAACGCGCGGTGCATAAGGCCATCGACAAGGTCGATTTCACCGAAACCAGCGCCGTGATGCTGGAGAGCATGACCAAAAACAACCGCCATCAGGTGCTGCTCGACACCATCATCAACCGACTGATTACCCTGATTCAGCGGGAAAGCACGCGGGACTTTATCGCCGACCAGATCGTCCACTGGCTCAAAACCGAGCATCCCCGCAAAGCGATGGTGCTACCCACGGAGTGGCTGGGGGATCAGAGTGCGGAGATGGTATCGAACGCGGTCAACACGCTGCTGGACGATATCAGCCACGACCGCACGCACCAGATCCGCCAGGCGTTTGACCGCGCCACGCTGAAGCTTATCGACAACCTGAAAAACGATCCGGACATGGCGGCCAAAGCCGACAACATCAAGCATTACCTGAAAAACGATGAGGCGTTTAACCGCTATCTGGGCGAGATGTGGGCCGATCTGCGCCAGTGGCTGAAGGCGGATATGCAGAGTGAGGACTCGCGCGTGAAGCAGCGCATCGCCAACGCCGGGCTGTGGTTCGGTGAAACGCTGACGAACGACGCGAACCTGCAGGCCTCGCTGAACGAGCATCTGGAGCAGGCCGCGCACCGCCTCGCGCCGGATTTTGCCGCGTTCCTGACACGCCATATCAGCGACACGGTGAAAAGCTGGGATGCCAAAGACATGTCCTGCCAGATTGAGCTGAACATTGGCAAGGATCTGCAGTTTATCCGCGTCAACGGCACCCTGGTGGGCGGGACGATTGGCCTGATCCTGTTTTTACTCTCGCAGCTGCCTGCCGTGCTGGGACATTAATCCGCTTTGGGCGGCGCGATGACGTAGCGCGTCGCCTCGAAGCGGTTCAGGATCAGGTGCACCAGAAAGACCATCGTCAGCGTCGCCACCAGCGAAAAGGTGACGGAGGTGATGCGGTACAGATCGCTGAACACCAGGTCAGTGTCCGGGTGCATGTTCTGCCCGAACATTATCCCGATGGTGGTGATGCTGGAGAAGCCCACGCCCGCCCCCACCTTCTCCATCACGTGGAGTCGCGCACCAAACGCCAGCCCAAGGCCGATCAGCGGCATCATCAGCAGCATATGGCTGCTGTGATCGTAGAGGATCAACTGCACCACCAGAATATAGAGACAGCCCAGCACCACGCCGACCACGCGCCAGATGGAGCTCATCACCGCGCCGCGATAGTGCATCGGGAACAGGATCAAAATCCCTGCCATCAGCGCCGAAAGCGAATCGCTTAAGTCGCTGATCTGAAAAACGACGAATATCAGCGTTGCGACAGTGCCGGAGAGCAACGACTCGTGGCGCACGCGGGCGTCGTCTTTCTCAATCAGCGGCGGCGGCTTGCGGGGCTCCACGTCCGGCAGGAGATAGTTCATCAGCGCGCTCAGGCACACCGCCATCACGCTCGCTTCGATGTTGGAAAACAGCAGCGTGTGCCAGTTGGTGGTGGGGTAGCTCATAAAGTTGAGCATCACGCTCTGGCACACCACGCCCATCGAACCGAACAGAAACAGCGGGCCTTTACTCATAAAGCGAAAACGCATCACGTACAGGGCAAAGACCACCAGCGTCATGATGACCGGCCATTGCGACAGATAGCCGATGATAATCACCATTTCGACGCAGTTGAGCGATGCGCTGAAGATAAACTGCTTCGCCACGTGGCGGTTAAACACCGGCACCAGCGAGAGCAGCATGATCGGATAGACCACGAAAAAGACGCCGTAGCTGGTGTTGTAGAAACTGGAGATGCTGAGCGCAATCATCCCGGCAAAGACGATGCGCAGGGTCTGGCGAAAGTCGTTTGCCGTGTAGACGATGTTGCCGTGCGGGGTAAAGACCCGCGCCAGGGTACTAATAGACATAGTGAAGCAGGCTTACCAGGTGGATCTGCATCCCGGAGAAGAAGCGCGCAAACGGCCCTTCGCTGTTGTAAAGCTGCACGGTCGCGCGGGCGCCGGTCGGCAGATGCTTCGGCAACGCCTCGTCCAGCGTCACGTGAATGCGCATGCGCTGAGCGTCGCGCACCCAGCGGTTAGAGGTTTCCGGCTCGGAGAGTTGGCCGTTAACGGCCTCCTGACCTGCCAGGATCCCCGCGTCGCTGCTGGTGACGTGGGCGCGGAAAACGTGTCCCGGAAAGGCGTCAAACACCACGGCCGCATCGGTGCCCTGATGGGTATGGCGCAGGCTCTTCTCACGGAAATCGGCCACGATATCGGTCTGGTTGTTCACCAGCGCCAGCGCGGCGGAACCGGATGAAGCGTAGAAGCCGGGGCTCAACTGCAGGTTACTGATCGTACCGTCCGCCTGGGCGTAGACCTTCGTCCAGCCGAGATTCAGCTCTGCTTCATCCAGCGCGTTACGGTATTTTTGCAGCGTCACGTTGCGGTGCTCGTCCCGCTCGCCGCGCTGAATGCGCAGGTTCTGGATGTTGGCCTGAATTGAGCTGACGGCCTGTTCGCTGCTCTGCCAGGTCGTGCGGACTTTATCCAGATCCGCCTGCGAGACGTTCTGCAGCGTGCTCAGCTTCTGGTAGCGATCAAAAGTCACTTTGTCGTTACGCGCGGTCAGCACGGCGGTTTTCAGGCTGGCCTGCGCGGCGGCGATCTGCGCATCCAGCTGTTCGTTGGACAGACGTGCCTGCTCGAGCGCGATTTGCGCCGCTTCCACCTTATTGCGAAACGGCGTGTCATCGAGCTCAAACAGCAGATCGCCTCTCTTCACCTGGCTGTTGTTGTGGACATGCACCGCCGCCACGTAGCCGGAGACGCGCGGAGACACCGGCGTCACCACGCGCATCACGGTGGAGTCCGGCGTCAGCGGGATCCAGATATCCGCGACGATAAAGTAGACAAACATCAGCAGGAAAGAGGCAATACTCACCCTTACCCAGCGGGCAAACTTTTGTTCAGGGGTCATTATTTTTCGGTCTTGTTATCTTCTTCGCGGATTGTCCGCAAATTGCAGGCGATTTGATTCAACGTGGCGCTGAAAATGTCGAGATGTTCCGGCGCGATGTTTTGCGATACGCGCGCCTGATACGTCTCAATCACCTGAGTGAGCCTTTGTAACAGGGCTTTTCCCTCAGGCGTCAGCGTCAGAAGCCGGATGCGCTTGTCATAAGGCGATACGGCGCGCAGCAGGTATCCCTGCTTTTCCAGCTGTGTCAGGGTGCGCATCAGCGGCGGCAGTTCAATGCCCTGCACCTCCGCCAGCTCACTCATTGAGACGTTATCCCCGAGCTGATGAAGCTGCATCATCACCGTCCAGCTCGACTGGGTTAACCCGGTATCGAGAATGGCCTCGTCGATGACGGCACGCCACTGGCGCACGATCATCGCCATCCGCATGCCCATCGGTCTGCGGCAGAACAGTTCTTCTTCACTCATGGGGAAACCTCTCGTTACACGCGGTCAAGATAATAGTTATCAGGGTAACTATCAAGAAACGAGAGGCGAAAGCGCAGGAATTGCGAAAGGTGTTACTGGAGGCGATGTACGCGTAGGCCCGGTAAGCGCAGCGCCACCGGGCGTTTTTAGCGGCTAAAAAGCCTCTTTACAGCGGCCTTCCCCGACGCCGTCACCACCACCTCCCGATACCCCGCCACCCGCTGGATCCAGCCTTTACTTTCCAGATGGTCGAGCAGCAACGCGCCGGCTTCTCCGCCCAGGTGAAACCGCCGCTCGCTCCAGTCCAGGCAGGCGCAGCAGGCCTTCCGGCGCGGATGCGCGCTTAACGAAATGCCGAGCGTCAGGAACTGCTCCCGGCCATAGAGTGTCAACGCTGAACCGTCAGCCTCCAGCCAGCCTTCCGCGTGCATGAAATCATAGATCTGCACCGCCACCGCGCCTGCGAGATGGTCATAGCAGGTCCGAGCTTCACGCATGGCTTTCGGTGCGGTGGTTTCCGGCGGGGTAATGCGGCTCCACGAAAGCCCCATCATCTGCTCCACCAGCGCCGCCACGTCGTGCCCGGCAAGACGATAATAGCGATGCCGCCCTTGCGACAGGCAGGTTATCAGTTGCCCTTCAAGCAGCCGGGCGAGATGCCCGCTGGCGGTCGACGGTGCGACATCTGCCGCCGCGCTCAGCTCAGTGGCCGTCCACGCCCGCCCGTCCATTAGCGCACAGAGCATCTTCACGCGCGACGGATCGGCCATTGCTGCCGCCACCGCGGCAATCGCTTTTTCCAGCATCGCGCTGTTGTCAGGGGGTAAACTCGTCTTAAGCATGGGCCGCCCAGGGTTCGGTGATCTCTGCGGCCAGCTTATCATCATCCGTCAGCAGAATAAGGTGATTCGCATGGTCGCTGTACTGAGTCAGGATAGACACACCGCGTGCCGCCAGCGCCGCTGCGATCTCGCCCAGCTCGCCAGGGCGTTCCTGCTTAAGCTTTCTGATCACCGGCTGTCGCACCGCCTGCACGGTAAACCCGGCGTCGAGCAGCACGCGTCGCGCTTTTTCCCCGTCTTCCACCAGGAAATGGGCATGTGTACCAAATACGCCACCGCCCTCCAGCCCCACGCCGTTGCGGCCCAGCAGCTGCCCAAAGCGCGCCAGTTCACCCGGAATATCGCGAAAAATGACATGAACGTCATACATCGGCGTGTCCTCCGGTTTCAGAGGTATATTCCCGCACGACCTGCGCCACCCGAATGCGGTAGTACGCAAAAATTGACTCCCGTCCTTCGGCCTGCGCCGCCTGATGAAAAACGTTCTGCTTCCAGCGGCGGACGGCCTCTTCATCCCGCCACCAGGAAAGGGAGAGGATTTTGCCGTCGGTCGTCAGGCTCTGGAACCGCTCGATATCAATAAAACCGTCAATGTCCGCCAGCAGCGGCTTAAGCTCTGCGGCAAGCTGAAGATAGCGCGCCTGATGGGCAGGCGCGGCTTTGGCTTCGAAAAGGACTGCGATCATGGTTTTCTCTCCGTTGTGATGTAGGGGAGAGAATGCAGGAGGGAAAAGCACAATGCTTCGGCAAGGAGCGAAGAGTTGCGCCGGATGGCGCTGCGCTTATCCGGCCTACGGGCTCATGTAGGCCCGGTAAGCGCAGCGCCACCGGGCGGGTTTTATCCCACAATCGACCTCGGCTCCATAAACGCCCGAATTCCCCACTCACCCATCTCGCGCCCCAAACCGGAGTGCTTAAACCCGCCGAACGGCGCTTTCGGTTCATGGGCCAGGGTGTTCACCAGCACGCGACCGGAAACAATCTGCTGCGCCACGCGTCGTGCGCGGTCCACATCGCCGCCCAGCACCATTGCGCTCAGGCCGTAGTCGGTGTCGTTGGCAATGGCGATCGCCTCCGCCTCGTCACGATAGGGGATCACGCACAGCACCGGGCCGAAAATTTCGTCGCGGGCAATGGTCATCCGGTTGTTCACGTCGGTAAACAGCGTCGGACGCACGAACCAGCCGTCCTGCGTGCCGTCCGGTCGTCCTTCACCGCCCGCCAGCAGGCGTGCCCCCTCTTCGAGACCTTTACGGATATAGCCCTGCACCCGAAGCCACTGCTTCTCGCTGACCATCGGGCCGACGTCTGTCGTGCTGTTGCGCGGGTCGCCGGAGTTCACCGCCGCCACGGCCTGCGCCAGCGCGGTTTCGATCTCCGTCTTGAGCGAGTAAGGCACCAGAATGCGCGTCCCGGCCACGCACGCCTGCCCGCTGTTCATAAACCCGGCCTGGATCACCAGCGGGATCGCCTGCGAGAGATCCACATCATCCAGCAGGATCGTCGGCGATTTACCGCCCAACTCCAGCGTCACGCGCTTAAAGCTTTCCGCCGCGTTGCGAAGGATCGCCTTGCCGGTATTCGTGGAACCGGTGAACGAGATTTTTGCGACGTCCGGATGACGGCTAATCGTTTCGCCCACCGTCTCGCCGCGTCCGGTGACGATGTTAAACACGCCCGGCGGCAGTGCGGCGTCGCGCAGCGCTTCGGTGACAATCTGCGTTTGCAGGGCGCTCATTTCACTCGGCTTGATGACCGCCGTGCAGCCCGCGGCGAGCGCGGCCGCCAGTTTGCCGCAGATAAACCCGGCATCGCTGTTCCACGGCGTAATCAGCCCGGCCACGCCAAGCGGCGTCATCTGCACTGTTGCGGCACCTGCGGGGATGACAAACTCAAACGCCTCAAGCGCCTCGATGGCCTGAGCAATCACCTCTGCCGGATAGCTTGCCATCCATGCCGAGCGCGAGGCGGGCGCGCCGTACTCCTCGACAATGGCATCCAGCAGCGCATCGTGACGGGCGGCCACGGCGGCGTGCATGCGCTTCAGCGCGGCGATGCGTTCCTGCTTTGTGGTCTGCGACCACGCCGGAAACGCCGCTTTTGCCGCCGCGATAGCGCGTTCAGCGTCAACCTCATCCGCCAGGCGAACCTGGCCGATGACCTGCGCCGTCGCCGGATTGTATAAATCAAACCGTTCGGTCCCGTGCGGGGTAACAAACTCGCCGTTCATAAAGATCTGTTCGATAATGTGCATATAACCCTCCTCAGGCTGTGTAAGACCAGTCTGTCACGGCTTCTCCGTTGCGATAATCCACGCTATGCTGCAAGGGTTGTTTCGATTTTCAGGATAATCTATGCATCGTTCAGGTCTGACAGAGCTGGAGGTGGTGATGGCGGTGGTGCGACGCGGCAGCTTTCGCGG
The DNA here is from genome assembly GCF_020567405.1 of Enterobacter sp. TCD1-1. Taxonomy (NCBI): domain Bacteria; kingdom Pseudomonadati; phylum Pseudomonadota; class Gammaproteobacteria; order Enterobacterales; family Enterobacteriaceae; genus Enterobacter; species Enterobacter sp. TCD1-1. The sequence goes on from NZ_JAJCXF010000003.1 coordinate 297,895, forward strand.
CGCAGCGCAGGAGCTGGGGATGTCCGCCACGGCGGTCAGCAACGCCATCGCCGGGCTGGAGAGCCGCCTTGAGACGCGACTTTTCAACCGCACCACCCGCAGCGTGGCGCTTACCGACGCCGGACAGCGCTACGTGGCGCGTATCGGCCCCGCCCTGCAGGAGATCCGTCTCGCCGGGGAGGCGATCCACAGCGAAACCGGGGAACCTGCCGGCACGCTACGGCTAAACGTGCCGAATCATATCGGCACCCTGTTTCTGGACCAGTTGCTGATCGACTACATGATCCGCTACCCGAAAATGCGCGTGGAAACGGTGAGTGAAGCAAGGATGATCGACATCGTTGCCGAAGGCTATGACGCAGGGATCCGCCTCGAAGAGTCCGTTCCGCAGGACATGATCGCCGTGCCGCTGACCGGAGAGATCCGCCAGCTCGTCACCGCCACGCCGGACTATTTCGCCCTTCACGGCATACCCGAGACGCCGGACGATCTGCTTTCACATCAGGGGATCGGCATGCGTATGGCTCACGGTGGGATCTACCGCTGGGAGCTGGCCCGTCGGGGGGAAACGTACGCGCTTGCCGTGCCGCCGCGCTTTGCGACGTCCGATCTTTTTGCCTCCATCCGCGCCGTGAAAGCGGGATTAGGGGTGGGATTTTTACCGGAACTCTATATTCGGGACGAGCTGAAAAGCGGGGAACTGGTGAGCGTCTTAAACGACTGGACGCAGCCGTTTGCCGGGCTGCGCCTGTACTATCCCGGCCATCGCCACGTCCCGCCGGGGTTGCGGGCGCTGGTGGCGATGATCCGCGAGCGCGGAATTATTCCAGGTTAGCTTTATTCAGCCCGTACGCCGCATCCAGCGAACCGGGCGCCATGCGGGAGGTGATCCCCAGACGGTTCCAGGCGTTGATCGCCACGATGGCGAAGTTCAGCTCTGAAATCTCCACGTCCGAGAAGTGCTCCGCCACGCTGCGGTACAGCGCGTCACTCACCCCGTGAACGCCAATCTGGGTCAGCGCTTCGGTGAACGCCAGCGCCGCTTTCTCACGGGCGCTGAACAGCGGGGACTCGCGCCAGGCCGCCAGATGGTACAGGCGCAGTTCGCGCTCGCCGGCGATTTTCGCCTCTTTTGAGTGCATATCCAGACAGAACGTACAGCCGTTCAGCTGCGACACGCGAATGTCGATCAGGTGCTTCAGCGCCGGATCGATGGAGGTTTTTGCCACCTCCATGCTCAGGGCAGACAGCGCGTTGGCGAGGGCAGGTGTAACTTTATGGTGGTTAACGCGAGTGCTCATGGTCTTTCCTCTTTTTGTGCGGCATGTGCCGTGCGATGAGGCAAATCTACGCCGTTCATGACATAGTAAAAAGATACAAAAAGCGTGAAACGAGGTAGGACATGAAGCCGGGCTATCACGAGATTTATTCCCGCTATCGCGACAACATCATGCGCGGCGTGCTGAAGCCGGGCGACAGGGTGCCTGCCATCCGCGTGCTGGCGGAAGAGCTGAAGGTGGCGCGTAAAACCGTCGAAACGGCGTACGCCATTCTGACGGGTGAAGGGTATCTGGTGAGCCAGGGCGCGCGCGGCACGCATGTTAACCCGGATTTACTGCTGCCGGATAAGACTGCCCCTGCGGAGCAGCCCACCGGGGCGCTTCCGGCCTCGCTCATCAGCCAGCGCGAGCGGGCCGGGTTTCTGCGCCCCGGCATCCCTGCCCTCGACAGTTTTCCGTATAAAAAATGGCTGCTGCTGGCGGGCCAGGCGACGCGCGCCATGCGTCAGGAGGAGATGCTCAACCCGCCGGTGCTGGGCTGGTATCCGCTGCGCCAGGCCATCGCCAGCTACCTCAATATTTCACGCGGTTTATCCTGCACCGCTGAACAGGTGCTGATCACCAGTGGCTACAGCGGCAGCCTGCGGCTGATCCTCGACACCCTCGCCAGCCGCAGCGACAAGGTGGTGTTTGAAGATCCGGGCTATTTTATGGGCCAGCAGCTGCTCAAGCGGATCGTGCCGCGCCTGCACACCGTGCCGGTCGATCGCTGCGGCATCGACACGGACTACCTGCTGCGTCACCATCGCGACGCCCGATTTGCCATCGTCACCCCGTCGCACCAGAGCCCGCTGGCGGTCACGCTCTCCCTGCCGCGTAAACAGCAGCTTCTCGACTGGGCCAGCCAGAACGAGGCGTGGATTATCGAAGACGATTACGACGGGGAGTTTCACTACACCCGCAAGGTGCTGCCGTCGCTGAAAAGCCTCGACCATCACGACCGGGTGATTTTTATGGGCACCTTCAGTAAAACCATCATGCCGTCGCTGCGCATGGGCTACGTGGTGATGCCCGCCAGCACCGTCGGAGCCTTTACCGACTGCGCGGACATCACCACCAGCGGCCAGCCGGTGTTGACGCAAAAGATCCTCACCGCGTTTCTCAACGAAGGGCATTTTTTCCGTCACCTGAAAAAGATGCGCGCGCTGTATCAGACCCGCCGCGACTGGATGATTGCCGCCCTGCAGGAGGTGTATGGCGATCTGTTTTTCACCGAGCAAAACGACGGTGGGATGCATATCGTGGCGTTCCTGACCAAAGGAAGCCGTGACCGGGAAGTGGCGCGCTGCTGGCAGGAACATCAGCTGCAGGTCAATGCGCTCTCGGAATGGTATCGCGGGTCGGGCAAACGCTACGGGCTGGTGATGGGCTATAACAACGTGCGCTCGTATCAGGAGGCGCTGGATTTACTGGAAAGGCCGAAGCGGCAGACGTTTGCGCTGTTGCGCTGAGAATCGCCCGGTGGCGCTACGCTTACCGGGCCTACGGGATCGAGTAGGCCGGGTAAGGCGCAGCCGCCACCCGGCGACGACGTGGATCACACATCATATCGCGATAACCCAACGTCCTTGAGCTGCTCGTCGCTCATCTGGCTCAGGATGCGGCGGGTGCGGTTGATGCGATACCAGTTACGCAGCGTTTTTGCGATCCAGACAAACACAATAAACGGACGTTTTGAACGATTCTCGTAGAATTCCATGATGCTCTCCTCACTGTGTCAGTGGGGTTATCATCCCGGAAATCCACCCGTGCAATACAGATGCAAAAACAACTTTTGTTTAACATACAGATCCGCTAAAACAGTATCTGCATGGCAATTTTCGCAGCAATCTGTACTGGTTTTATAATCTGTATGGTGAAAACAAAGGATACAGCATGACACGCTACCAACATCTGGCCAATCTTTTGGCTGAACGCATTGAGCAAGGGCTGTATCGCAGCGGCGAACGTCTGCCGTCGGTGCGCACGCTGAGTCAGGAGCACGGCGTGAGCATCAGCACCATACAGCAGGCCTACCAGATCCTCGAAAACCTCCAGCTGATCACGCCTCAACCGCGCTCCGGCTATTTTGTCTCACCGCGCAAAGCCCAGCCGCCCGTCCCGGCGATGACGCGCCCGGTGCAGCGCCCCGTGGACGTTACCCAGTGGGATGAGGTGATGATGCTGCTGGACGCCCGCGCCGACAAAGAGATGATCTCCTTCGGCGGCGGTTCGCCGGACATTAACCAGCCGAGCCTGAAGCCCCTGTGGCGCGAGATGAGCCGCATCGCGCAGCATAACCCTGGCGAGATGCTGAGCTATGACGTGCTTGACGGGCGTCTGGAGCTGCGCGAGCAGATCGCCCGCCTGATGCTGGACGGCGGCTCCACCGTTTCGGCAAGCGACATTGTGATCACCAACGGCTGCCACGGCGCGCTGTCGATTGCCCTGCTGTCGGTATGCAAACCGGGGGATATCGTGGCGGTGGAATCGCCGTCGTTTCACGGCACCATGCAGATGCTGCGCGGGTTTGACATCAAGGCGATTGAAATTCCCACCGACTCTGAAACCGGGATCAGCATCGAAGCGCTAGAGCTGGCAATGGAGCAGTGGCCAATCAAGGCGGTGATCCTGGTGCCCAACTGCAATAACCCGCTCGGGTTTATCATGCCGGAGGCGCGGAAAAAGCAGGTGCTGGCCCTCGCCCAGCGGCACGATATCGTGATTGTCGAGGATGATATTTACGGCGAGCTGGCGGCGGAGTACCCGCGCCCGCGCACCATTCATTCAATGGATATCGACGGCCGCGTGATCCTCTGCAGCTCGTTTACCAAAACCGTGGCGCCGGGCCTGCGCGTCGGCTGGATTGTGCCGGGACGCTACTACGACCGGGTAATGCACATGAAATACGCCGCGGGCGGGTTTAACGTGCCGGGCACGCAGATGGCGGTGGCGGCGTTTATTCGCGACGGTCATTACCATCGCCATGTGCGCCGTATGCGCCAGATTTATCAGCAGAATATGGAAACCTACACCTGCTGGGTGCGGCAGTATTTTCCGGCAGAGATTTGCGTCACGCGCCCGCAGGGCAGCTTCCTGCTGTGGATTGAGCTGCCGGAGAAGGTCGACATGGTGTGCGTCAGCAAGCAGCTGTGCCGGATGAAGATCCAGGCCGCGGCCGGGTCGCTGTTTTCCGCATCAGGGAAGTACCGCAACTGCCTGCGGATCAACGTAGCGCTGCCGCCGACGGAGAAACATCGCGAGGCGTTGAAAAAGCTGGGTGAAGCGATTGTGATTGCGATGGAGGAGTAGTGTTTTGCCGGGTGGCGGCTTCGCCTTACCCGGCCTACGTTCTTGCCGTTGTAGGCCCGGTAAGCGCAGCGCCACCGGGCAACAGGCCGCACTACTCGTCGAAGTACCAGTATCCCTGGTTAATCAGCCCGGTGAGCTCTTCTACAAACGCCGGGTTTTTCAGCGCATCGCCCAGCTCGGCCTGACCGAGTTCGGTGTAGCGGCACAGCGCATCCGCCGCCTTCGCGTCTACCGTCTCCAGCTGTTCGCTGTTGATGAAGAAGCTGCCGTTGATGTTCAGCACGCGCAGGCCGCTCAGGCGAGACAGCGTTTCGCCGCCCTGCAGCGCGTCCAGCACCTCTTCCGGCGCGTACGGCGGCTCGGCGGCGGCAATATCCAGCTCGTGGCGCGGCGTGGAGACAAAACTGCCGAACCATTTTGTGAAATCATCGGGCTTGCCGATCATGTCGATCATCATCTGACGAATGCGATCGAGCTCGCACTGCTCCACGCGGCCCGGGTGTTCGCGGCAGGTCAGATCCGGATCGCTGTAATGCTCACCGCCCAGATCGTTTTCCAGCGCATAATCGGCGAAGCTGCTGATCAGATCGCGGCCGTTTGGCCCACGGAAGCCGACGGAGTAGTTAAGCGCCGTTTCATGGGTAAAACCGTCGTGAGGGAATCCAGGCGGAATATAGAGAATATCGCCCGGGGCCAGATCTTCGTCGATGATCGGCTCGAACGGATCCACATGCAGAAGCGCCGGATGCGGGCAGAACTGACGCATCGGCAGCTTGTCACCCACGCGCCAGCGGCGGCTGCCCATCCCCTGAATGATAAACACGTCGTACTGATCGATATGCGGACCCACGCCGCCGCCCGGCACGGAGAAGGAGATCATCAGATCGTCCAGACGCCAGTCCGGCAGAACGCGGAACGGACGCACCAGCTCCGCCGCGGGCATATGCCAGTGGTTCACCGCCTGCGCCAGCAGCGACCAGCCGGTTTCGCCCAGATCGTCAAAGTGCTCGAACGGACCATTGCTGGCCTGCCATTTACCGTTGAAATGGCTCACCAGACGGCTATCGACTTCTGGCTCCATCGCCAGACCCGCCAGCTCGTCCGGAGTAATCGGGTCGACAAAATTCGGGAAGGCATTTTTCAGCACAACGGGTTGCTTTTGCCAGTATTTCTCAAGAAATTCCGGCCAGTTCAGGTTCAGTTGATACGCCATGGGTAGCACCAGTGAGAAGGGAAACAGGCGCGATTATGGAAGACTGCGCATCAAACCGCCTTGTCGTGGGTCAAATGTCGAAGTTTCTTCAACCAGACGTAAAAATTCATCCCGCTGCGGATGGGCTATTTTTGGATTCCAGGCGATACCAATATCCCAGCCGACAGGATCTGTCTCCAGCGTGATAAGCCTCACGCCTGGCGGTAAAAAATGTCTGACACTCCCGGGCACTAAGGCAGTCCCATTGCCGCCCGCCACTAATGCCAGCAAGGTAGGAATATCGTCAGCCATGGGTCCAGGAAGCGCGGTTGTTTTCGTATTTTTTTGCCAGAGTGCAGTTTGTTCAGCCAGACAGGGCATAACATCCGGGGATAATTGTAATAATGGCAAGGACGATAAGACGTCAGTCAAATTCATGGCGTCTATTCTTTTATCACCCGGCACAGCCAGAACAAGTTTCTCCTCAAACAACGCTCTTCCCGTCAGCGCCCCTGTCACCGGCATCCTGATGAAGCCTATATCCAGCTCTCCCTCCGTCAGCATGTGGCACTGAAGACTCGAGGCCATTTCTTTTATTACCACCTCACAATCGGTAACTGTTCGTCGAAAATGGTTTATCCATATCGGTACATGATGAAAAGAAGAAATGCCCAATCCCACCCTGAGCGTTTTGTAAAATGTTTTTTGAAATATTTTAGCCTGCTTCAACAGTTCGTCATGGGCAGACAAAATGGCGTTTGCATTCGACAACAGATGATGACCAAACGCTGTGAGCGTCGCGCCCTTTCTACCGCGGATAAAGAGGGTCCCCTTCATCACCTCTTCCAGCATTTTTATCTGCTTCGATAACGCAGGCTGAGTGATAGACAGCACCTGAGCAGCGTGCTGGTAATTGCCCTTGTCCGCCAGAGTAATAAACGCCCGTATTAATTTAATATCAATTCCTTTCATTTATAGAACCCGGAAAAAATGGAATTATAAAAACACCAGGCATTAGTCCATGATATTGCCCCATAAAGTCGGACCTGACAGTCATTCACAACAGAAACATATATTACGAATTCATTTTCAATATGAATAATTACAACCAGGGAGTCACGCATGTGTAACGAACACATCCCTCTTTAAGCCGTTCTTTTTGATATGGACGGCGTGTTAATTGATTCAAACCCCGTCATAGAACGAGCATGGACAGAAGCTGCTGCCATGTATGGAATAGATATTTCCAATGAAGATATTGTGCAGCATATTCATGGCCAGCCAGGTCATCATACTATCCGCGCGCTATTTGGTCACCTTCCCCTCCATGAACAAAATAACGTTCAGAACCATGTTATCTACGTTGAAAATACGGCTGAGTATGCGCCCATTCCTGGCGTGGCGAAACTGATTGCTTCCCTGCATAGCGCAGGAGTGACGGTGGGGATTGTGACGAGTGGGTGGAAAGAGAAAATAGAGCGTGTCGCGGCCATGCTTGATATTTCACAGTCTGTGTCGGTTATTGTTGAACGAGATGATGTTGAACGAGGTAAACCCTTCCCGGATCCCTACTTAGTCGCAGCCCGGCGTCTGAATATACCCGCCAGGAATGCCCTGGTATTCGAAGACTCCGTTAGCGGAGTGACATCAGCCGTCGCCGCCGGGGCGTATTGTGTCGGTCTCGGTGCAGCAGAACTGCTTAAGCACGGCGCCAGACTGACACTTCAGGACTTTACCGGGGTTGCTATTGCAGCGACAGAAGCGGGGAAAGTGGTGATGACTATTGACTCGCAAACGCAGCTGGAGCTGAAATCCTGCCGATAAACGGACCGATGAGGTCTGGGTTAGCGCCCGTTTCCGGGCGCAATAACACATTAATCCAGCTTCAGCTCGTCATAATGGGTAATCAGTTTACCCACGATACCGTAGTCCAGCGCTTCCGCCGGGGACATCCAGAAGTTGCGGTCGGTGTCTTTTTTCACTTTTTCCAGCGGCTGGCCGGTAGCGTCGGCGATCAGCTTGTTCACGCGCTCCAGCATGCGGATGATCTCGCGCGCTTCGATCTCAATATCCGTCGCCTGACCGCGCACGCCGCCCAGCGGCTGGTGGATCATGAAGCGGGTATTTGGCAGCGAGTAGCGGTGCTCTTTTTTCGCGGCCAGGAAGATGGTGATCCCGGCGCTCGCGACCCAGCCGGTGCCGATCACGTGCACTTCCGGGCGAATGAATTTGATGAAGTCGTGGATGGTGTCGCCCGCTTCCACGTGGCCGCCCTGGCTGTTGATGTACAGCTTGATCGGATCGTTGCTGACGCTTTGCAGCAGGATCATCTGGGTGATCACTTTCTGCGCCAGCTCCTGGTTGATCTCACCGGAGATCACAATCGAACGAGACTCCAGCAGTTTTTGCTGCAGAGCGCCCGCGCCGTTTGACCCTTCCGCTTTTTCCTTGTCGCTTTCTTTCAGTGTGTAGTGCATTGTTATTTCCTCAGCTTGTCGCGCTCAAAACCAGAGTGTAGCCTGTTTTACCGATCAAAGTCCTCACAGACAAATCACGAGGGAGCTTATGCATATTGCCCATGTTGCACTGTGGACCCGAAACCTGAACGCCCAGGTTCAGTTCTGGGAAACGGTTTTTAATGGCCGCAGCAACGAACGCTACGTCAGTAAAAATCGTCCCGGGTTTGAATCACATTTTATTACGCTGAATGACGGACCGACCATCGAGCTGATGACGCTGCCGGACCTGCCCGCAGCCCCGTCACATCCGGAGTTTATCGGCTGGGCGCATATTGCCATCAATGTCGGCAGCAAGGCGCAGGTGGACGACATGGCCGAACGGGCGCAGGCCAGCGGCACGTTGCTCAGCGCCCCGCGCATGACCGGAGACGGCTTCTATGAAGCGGTGATCGCGGACCCGGACGGCAACCGGATTGAGCTTGTCGGTGCATAACATCAGCGTTTCGTTCCTGAACTCGCCCGGTCACGGATCGCTATACTTCATATGATTATCATATTGTTAAATGATAATTATATTTAATGTGTTAAGATGAAAGTCAGCATAAACAGTCCCTTACGTCACTCCTGGGGGCTGTTTGCATCCTCGACATGTAAAACAGCACCGGGGCGGTGAATGGAACACATTGTGTATGTGGTTGATGACGATGACGCAGTCAGACAGTCCGTAATCGGGCTGCTGGAATCCGCAGACTTAAACGCCATCGGCTTTTCATCGGCAGAAGCGTTTCTTCAGCACCGCTTTGAAGAGCTCCCCTCGTGCGTGGTTCTGGATATGCAGATGCCCACCATCTCGGGTTTTGAGGTGGCAGATGCCCTCAAGGACAGCGGGCGTGAAATCCCGATTATCTTTCTCACCGGCCACGGCACCATTCCGATGTCGGTGCGCGCCATTAAAGGCGGCGCTTACGAATTTCTCACCAAGCCCGTCGAATCCACCGCGCTTATCGACGCCATTGAGTCCGCGCTGCAGCTGGCGGAAAACAATGCCGAGCGCAATAAAGAGCACTACGCCCTGAAGCAGCGCCATCTCTCCCTCACGCCGCGCGAACACGAGGTGCTCACGCTGGCGATAAGCGGCATGCTGAATAAGCAAATTGCCGCCGAGTTGGGCGTCAGTGAGATCACGGTGAAAGTGCATCGCCGCCGCGTAATGGAGAAAATGCAGGTGCGCTCCGTGGCAGAGCTAGTCAGGGCCGTTGAGCGCCTGACCAAAAGCCAGCCTGCGGAGTAACGTTTACCCTTCCTGTACCGCCAGCGGCAGCGCAAAGGCAAACACCGTGCCGTAAGGCTCCCGGCGGCGCGCGCTCAGCTTCCCGCAATGGCGCTCAATGATGCTGGCGCTGATGGTCAGCCCCATCCCCATTCCCTGTGGCTTGGTGGAGTAGAACGAGTCAAAAATCTGCTCCAGCCGCTCGGGCTCAATGCCGCTCCCGGTATCGGCGATCTCAACGATCGCTTTCCCGTCCGCGTTGCTGGTGCTGAGGGTGATGGTGCAGGCGCGATCCTTCACCTCGGCCATCGCCTCAACGGCGTTCATCACCAGGTTAAGCAGCACCTGCTGGATCTGCACGCTATCGCCAGTGATAAAGCTGTCCTGCGCCTTCAACAGGTAATCAACGCTAATGTGTCGCTGCTCCAGCTCGCTGCGGGAGAGCGCGATGATATGGTGGATCAGATAGTGCAGATCGATGCGCGAGAAGGTGGGATCCTGCTTGCGCGTCAGGGACTGGATGCTGCGAATGATCTCCCCCGCCCGCGCGCCTTCCGCGGCGATCTCTTCCAGCCCTTCCCGCACTTTATCCAGCCGGGCGGGCTCCCGGCTGAGCCAGCGCAGGCTCGCTCCGGCGTTAGAGACGATCGACATCAGCGGCTGGTTGATCTCATGGGCGATGGAGGAGGTCAGCTGCCCGACGGTGGTGGCGCGGGACACCCTCGCCAGATCCGCCTGCGCCACCCGCATGGCATCCTCCGCGGCGCGCTGGCTGGTGATATCGGTGATGATGCCGTAATACTCATTCACCTCGCTGCCCACGCCCACCGGATCGCCAATACCGAGGATATAGCGCGTAGAACCGTCGGTACGCTTCACCCGAAACTCCGCGCGCATGGAGAGCCCTTCGCGCACGCTCTGCGTGACGATGGTGCTGATACGGGCGTAATCGTCTTCATGAACGAAGGTCAAAAACTCCGCCATGGAGATCATCTTTTGCTGCTCGGGCAGGCCGAGGATGCGGGCGTACTCCTCCGAGACAAACATCAGATCCTGCTCCAGCTCCCAGCGCCAGCTGCCGGTGTGGCTGATCTGCTCGCCCAGCATCAGCGAGGTCTGGCTGGCGCGCAGCTCTTTTTCCACCCGACGGCGCTGGATGTTCTCCCCCAGCAGCTCGGCATACAGCCGCGCCGTTTCCAGGGAGACCGCGGCCTGCGCCCCCAGCAGGCTCACCACGCGAGAATGCTCGGCGGTGAAAACCTCCGGCATCAGGCGGTTTTCCAGGTAAAGCACGCCCACCAGCCGCGCCTGTTTGAACATAGGGACGCACATGACGGCCGCTCCCGAGGTCACCAGATAGGGATCCTGACTGAAGGGGTGAAACTCCTCCGGCTTACCGGTGCGGATCTCCTGCCCGGTGCGGATCACCGCCGCCAGCACCGACAGGGGCATATCGGTCGCCGTCGGCACGTCTTTCAGGATCCGCACCCGCACGCCTTCAGTGCTGGTCCAGGCGCTGGCCTCGATCTCCGGGATCAGGTTATCGCTCACGCGAAGCAGCAGGCCGCGCTGCGCCCCGGCGCGTTCGAGGAGGATCGTCATCAGGTTTTCGATTAAGCGCTCGAGGTTGATCTCTTCCGACAGCGCGCGGGAGGCTTTGATGACGCTCTGCAGATCGCGGATGGTCTCGTTCTGAGCGAACGCCACCGTGTCATAGGCGCTCGCCTGCCCGGAGGCCAGCAGATGCGGGAAATCCTGCTCCAGCTGGCGCACCTTGGCCTGCGCGCCCGCCCGGCCCCAGGCGGCAATTGCGCCACGGAAGTGTGCGTCCGAGGCGGTTGGATAGCCGCAGGCCAGCGCAAAGCGGCCCGCCAGCTCGTGGGCCAGGGCATTAATCGGATTAAACCCGCCCTCGCGGGAGAGCCGGACCGCCTTCTCATACTGCTCAAGCGCGATGCTGTTCATCCCGTCCAGACGCACGATTTCGGCGTAGATCAGCGCCTCTTTATCCGCGAACGTGCCGGGATTAATGCGCGCCCAGAGGGCGATTTTGTCATAGTGGGCGTGAATGCTGCGGCGGTGGTTCGCCGAGAAGGTCTCCGGCGTCAGCTGACGCGAAAGCGCCAGCGCGCTGTAGAGATGGTAATCCAGCAGATGAATGTGCCCCGGCGCAGACCACGCGTACCACCCCGCCATCTCCAGATCCGCCTGCGCGTCGGCATACTCGCCGCAGGTAAAGTGCGCCATGCCGCGGTAGAGCCAGTACCAGAACAGCATGGTGGAGGTCTGCTCCGGTGCCTGCTCCGGCGACGCGGGCAGCAGCGCCTCCGGCAGCACCTGCGATGCGGTCCAGGTGCCGATAACCGGCGTGCGCAGGAACTCTATGTAGCCGCGCTGGACCATCAAAATGGTCTCCACGTCCTGGAAGTGGGTTTTACGCACGAACGCCAGGCCGCGATCGATGCTGGTCAGCACCCCGTCCAGGTGATCGCCCCGGGAGAGGAAATTAATGACCTGGTGGCAGGCCGCAAAGCAGGCCATCGTCATATCCCCGTGGGTCACCGCCGAGGTAAAGCAGGCTTTCGCGCACTCGATGGTAAACGATAAGGGCTGGGTCCAGACGCTGAGCTGGTCGAACGGCAGCAGGGTTTTGGCTTCAAACGCGTCGTAGCCGTGGCGATTGACCAGTTCGCGGGCCAGCGTGCCGTACTGAAAGCCGAGGCGATACTCGGCGTAGCGGTGGCCCATCAGCACGCCAAACCAAGCCATCGCCGTGGTGGAGGCGCCGGTAATACCGTGGTCGAGCGTCAGGTGCATCATGCGACAAAGCAGTAAAAAGTGCAGGCGCGGACAGATGAAGCTGGCGCAAATGCTGGCGCTGTAAAGCAGGTTCATCACCGCTTCGGTTTCCGGGTTATCCATCCGCGAGAGCGGGGCAAACAGGCTTTGCGGCGCGTCGCCCGCGCGGTTACAGAAGTGTTCCCAGGCCTTGTCGCAGTCGGCATCTTCCGGATAGCGGCCGATCTGAATACCAAAGACCCCCAGCCAGCAGAGCGCTGCTTCCAGCGCCAGACGGCTGTCCGACTGGCGAATGTACACTTCCACCAGCAGATTGGCCGCCAGCGCCTTTTCGGTCAGCCCGCCGGGACACCCGAGAATGGCGTCACACAGCTCGCGGGTACGCTCCAGGTGCCCCAGCGCAAACTCGCAGCCCGCCTCTTCGATATCGAGCATAAAGTCTGACACCGTCCCGGCGTTGCCCAGCGCTCGGGCAGTCTGGATATAGCTCAGCGCCGAGAGATAATCCCCCGAGCGTTTCGCGCGTCGCGCGGCCAGCAGGCTCAGCTCGCGGAACATCTGGCGCTGCGGGGCGGGCTGGATGCTGTCCAGCGCGGCCGTGACGTGATGTACGGCGCGAAACAGCAGCTCGTTCCCCGCCGCCTGCCGCGCGGCGTCGGCCAGCAGGCTGGCGGTGGTCAGATGAAGATGGCTTTTCTCATGCCGATCCAGCAGGGCAAAGGCGGCCTCCTGCACCCGGTCGTGGGTGAAGGAGTACGCTTTCTCCGTCAGCACGATCAGCTGCGCCATGACCGCCGGATGCAGCGCGTAGCGCATTTCCGCCATCGATATACCAACCACGCGGCAGATCATCTCCATTTCGCCCGTGCCGCCGAGGCAGGCAAGGCTGCCCAGCAGGCGACGCGTCTCGTCGGGCAACTCTTCCAGCTTCTCCAGCACCAGGGTGACGACGTTTTCGGTGTAATGCCGGGCGCGAATCGCCTGCAGATCGTAGTGCCACTTGTCCTGATATTTGTTGTGCACCACCAGCCCGTCATCGACGATGCGGCGGAAAAATTCGTGTACAAAGAGCGGGTTGCCCCCGGTCTTTTCATGGATCAGCGTGGCGAGGTCGGTCGTCGCCGTGCTGCGGGTGCGAAATACCGTCCCCAGCCAACGGGACACGGCTTTGACAGAGAGCGCCTGCGGGACAATTTCGCTCGCGTGCTGCGCCGCCTGCGGCAGGCTCGCCAGCTGCTGTTGCAGTGCGGGTTCGGACAACGAACCGATGTCGCGGTGAGCCACAACCACCAGCAGTGGGATCGCGCCGCAGTTCACCAGCAGATAGTTGAGCGTATGCAGGCTGGCGGCGTCGCTCCACTGGAGATCGTCGAGCACCAGCACCAGCGGGCAGCCCTGCGAGGCAAAGGTTTTCACCAGCGCCAGCACCATATGGCTGAAGCGCGCCCGGGCATCAATGGAAAACGTATCCGCCGGGAAGCGCGGCTTGCGCTCAAGCAGCAGGCCCAGCTCGGGCACGAGGCTGACGGCCAGCGCCTCGTGTCCTTCCAGGGCGCGAGAAAGACGGATTTTCCACTTCGCCACCTCGTCTGCCGGCAGGCCCAGCAGGTGCAGGGCCAGGGGGCGGAATGCGGAGCTTAATACGCCGTAGGGCAATGACGGTGAAAACTGATCCACTTTGCCCACCGCCAGCAGCACCGTACGCTGCTGGAGCGTTTTTAACGCCGTCGCAATGATGGAGGATTTGCCGATCCCCGACGGCCCGCCGATGGTCACCAGCTCCGGCACGCGGTTCTCCCCCACCCGCTCAAACGCGGCAATGACGTCATTCGCCTGCGGATGCGTCGCGAACAGCGAGTCCGCCAGAAGAATAGCCGGGGTGCGGTCCTGCTGGCCGGGGGTAAAGGCAACGATCTCGCTCTCACCGGTCAACGTCGCCTGGCAGCGGCGGAGGTCGGCAATCAGCCCGTCAACCGTCTGGTAGCGGTTATCGGGGTGCTTCTCCAGCAGCTTCAGGATGATGGTCGACAGCATTCCCGGCACGTCCGGGCGTATCGCATCCGGGGCCAGCGGCGCCGAGGCAATATGGTAATGCGCCCAGTTGGTCCGATCGTCCTCCCCCCGTTCAAACGGCAGGCGTCCGGTCAGGAGTTCATACAGCACCACGCCGAGGCTGTAGAGATCGCTGCGACCATCGACGGGGCGCTGGGTGCGGGAGGTGTGCTCCGGGGACATATACGCTGGCGTGCCGCCTGAAACGGCAAGCCGGGTCTGCGCGAAGGCGCCGGAGAGGCTGCATGAAAGGCCAAAGCTGCCCAGACGGCAGGTGGCATCGTGATGAACAAAAATATTGCCGGGCTTGATATCGCCGTGGATCAGGTTTTGCAGATGCATCTGGCGCAGAGGAACGCAGATCTGGATCGCCAGCTCGATAAAGCGCGCGATCCCCGAGATCGCCCTGCCCGCGCGCCGCGACAGCAGCTCAAACGAAAACGGGGCGTACACCAGCGCGAAGCGTCCCCGGTACTGGGTGGACGCGACGGCGCGAATGGCCCAGCTATCCTGCAGCGCGTCACGCAGCGCAAACTCGTTTTTCAGCAGCCGGGTGGCCCGCTCTTCCTCTTCGTCGCTGACCGCGGTGGCGATAATGAACGAGCCGCCGGAATGAGGATGTCGCGCATGCATCCAGGCGATTCCGCCCTCCTGCGCCAGCACGGTAAAAATCACATCCTCTTTAAGGACAAAAACCCGCCCCTGGTGAAGATTTCCCTGGGCGGGCCAGAATGCAGGCTGCTCGTGTTCGTTCATCCGCGATCCTTATTGTCGGCGGGCCAGCTCCCGCTGAATATGATCCAGCAGCATATCGATGTTAATCGGCTTACGCAAAAAAGCAGCGGCGCCCAGACCGAGAGCGTACCGCTGCATATTTTCATCAGCATGACCGGAGATAAAGAGCACGGGCGGAGGCGGTACGGCCAGCAGCCGCAGCTTGTCAAACAGCTCAAGGCCGCTCATGCCCCGGAGCTTGATATCGGTGATCACCAGCGCCGCGCCGGACAGGGCAAGCGGATGGCTCAGAAATACCTCTGCCGAATCAAACGTGTCGGTTGAATAGCCTTCCGACTCCAGGAGATTACTCAACCCGCTGCGGACGGAACGTTCGTCATCAATGATGGCAATGCGCCACGGCAGCGTCATGCTGTTATTCCTCTAACCAGTCATTTAACGTCGCGAGGGTCCTTCGCGGGCGAAGGGGGCGCCGTGCCACTGATTTTCGGTACGCATTCGTGACGAAACCAGGCGAGGGTGAGCGGTTCGCGACTCAGTAAACGTCGTCCCACCGGGATAAGCTGTTCGCCCACCAGCATGCCAAACAGGCCAAGCAGGGCGACAACCGGCGGTGCCGGGGAATGGACGTCGAGCAGAGCGTAAATTACCCCAGCAACCACGCCGCACACCAGCGAAATTATCCATGCTTTCATGATGACGCTCCCGTCTGCGATGCCGCCTGCGGAACGGTCACCTGAGGAGGTGGGGCGCCATCGCGGGATAAGAGATGACGCGTCGCCTGTTCACCCGCCAGCATCCCCAGCAGACCAATCAGCGCCAGCGCGGGCGGCGCGGGGGAGCGCACCTTCAGCACGGCATACATCAGGCCTATCAACACGCCTGCCGCAAGGGATATCAGCCCAGTACTCATCGTGAACTCCAGAGAAAGAGGCAGCGGCGAGCCGGATGAGGGACCAGCCCGCCGACGGGACTTAGCGAGCCGGGACCGGCGCTAAGGTGCGGTGCTCGCTCTTCTGGCGAGACGGCGCTTTATGCACCATGGTGTAGGCGTAATCCACGCCCATGCCGTACGCGCCGGAATGCTCGCGCACGATGTCCATCACCGCGGTGTAGGTCTCTTTACGCGCCCAGTCGCGCTGCCACTCCAGCATCACCTGCTGCCAGGTCACCGGGATCACGCCCGCCTGGATCATGCGCTGCATCGCGTAGTCGTGGGCTTCTTTGGAGGTGCCGCCGGACGCGTCCGCCACCATATAAATTTCGTAGTCGCCTTCCAGCATCGCGCACAGGGCAAAGCTGTTGTTGCACACTTCGGTCCACAGACCGGCAACCACGACCTTCTTCTTGCCGTTGGCCTTCAGCGCGTCGCGCACCTTCTGGTCGTCCCAGGAGTTCATGGAGGTGCGCTCCAGAATGTCCTGACCCGGGAACACGTCCAGCAGCTCAGGATAGGTGTTACCGGAGAAGCTTTCGGTCTCAACGGTGGTGATGATGGTCGGGATGTTGAACACCTTAGCCGCTTTCGCCAGCGCCACGGTGTTGTTTTTCAGCACCTGGCGGTCAATCGACTGCACGCCAAACGCCATCTGAGGCTGGTGATCGATAAAGATGATCTGACAGTTCGCAGGGGTTAACACTTCGAGCTTTGAAGAGGTCATAGCATTTTCCAGTGGTTAAGGGTAGAAATCGCCGCGAGTGCCACGGCGATAAAGTCACCCTCATCCTGCGGTTTTCCTTCTCCGCGCGTAATTATCTCTTCGTATAGTTAACCTTAGGTATAGTTATACTTTGGTATACCTATCCTATTGTATAACTGGATCTTTGCCGAAACCGGTTCCCATAATCCTGACCATTCCCCTCTCAGTCAGGAGCAGTTATGGTTACCCTCGGTAAAGCCGATCTCATTCTGGTTAACGGCCAGTTTCATACCGTCGATCGCGAGAATCCTGTCGCGGAAGCCGTTGCCATGCGCGACGGAAAATTTCTGGAAGTGGGTACCGTCGCCGAGGTGATGCAGCACCACGGCGACGGCACCAAAGTGGTCGACTTAAAAGGCCACACTGCCATCCCCGGCCTCAACGACTCGCACCTGCACCTGATTCGCGGCGGGCTGAACTACAACCTCGAGCTGCGCTGGGAAGGCGTGCCCTCCCTGGCCGACGCCCTGCGGATGCTGAAAGAGCAGGCGCTGCGCACCCCGTCGCCGCAGTGGGTGCGCGTGGTGGGCGGCTGGACCGAGTTCCAGTTTGCCGAGCGCCGCATGCCGACTCTCGACGAAATTAACGACGCCGCGCCGGATACCCCGGTCTTCATCCTGCACCTGTACGACCGCGCCCTGCTCAACCGCGCCGCGCTGAAGGTGGTCGGCTACACCAAAGACACGCCAAACCCGCCGGGCGGGGAGATCCAGCGCGACGCCAACGGCAACCCGACCGGGATGCTGATTGCCCGTCCGAACGCCATGATCCTCTACGCCACGCTGGCCAAAGGGCCGAAGCTGCCGCTGGAGCAGCAGGTCAACTCCACGCGTCAGTTCATGCGCGAGCTTAACCGTCTGGGGCTGACCAGCGCCATCGACGCGGGCGGCGGCTTCCAGAACTACCCGGAAGATTACGAGGTGATCGCCGAGCTGCACGCGAAAAAGCAGATGACCATCCGCATCGCCTACAACCTCTTTACCCAGCGTCCGGGCCACGAGCTGGAAGACTTTGAAAAATGGACCGACATGCTCACGCCGGGCCAGGGCAGCGACTTCTTCCGCCACAACGGCGCGGGCGAGATGCTGGTCTTCTCCGCCGCCGATTTTGAAGACTTCCTCGAACCGCGCCCGGATCTCGCGCCGGGCATGGAGGACGAACTGGAGCGCGTGGTGCGCCATCTGGTGGAGCACCGCTGGCCGTTCCGCCTGCACGCCACCTATAACGAATCCATCAGCCGCATGCTGGACGTCTTCGAGAAGGTGAACCGCGACATTCCGTTCAACGGCCTGCACTGGTTCTTCGACCACGCGGAAACCGTGTCACAGGCCAACATCGACCGCATCAAAGCGCTCGGCGGCGGCATTGCCGTCCAGCACCGCATGGCCTTCCAGGGCGAGTACTTTGCCGAGCGTTACGGCATCGAAGCCACCCGCCACACGCCGCCGGTGGCGAAAATGCTCGAGACCGGCGTGCCGGTGGGCTTAGGGACGGACGCCACCCGCGTGGCGAGCTACAACCCGTGGACCGCGCTCTACTGGCTGGTCTCCGGCCGTACCGTCGGCGGAATGCAGATGTACGACCACAGTGCCCGTCTGGATCGCGATACCGCCCTGATGCTCTGGACCCAGGGCAGCGCGTGGTTCTCCAGCGAGCAGAACCAGAAGGGGCAGATTAAAGTCGGCCAGCTCGCCGACCTGGCGGTGCTGAGCAAAGACTACTTCCGCGTGCCGGAAGAGGAGATCAAGGGCATCGAGTCCGTTCTCACGGTGGTCAACGGCGACATCGTCTACGCCGCGGGCAGCTTTGGCCCGCTCGCGCCGCCGGCCATCCCGGTCCTGCCCGAGTGGTCCCCGGTGGTCAAGGTGCCTGGCCACTACCGCAGCGCGCCGCCGCAGGCCGCACGCGTGGGTATGAGTGTGGCTCACCACTGCAGCGGCCCGTGCGGAGTTCACAGCCACCAGCACGATTTCGCCCGCACGTCAGCGATGCCGGTGTCCGACGATAACGCTTTCTGGGGGGCGCTGGGCTGCAGCTGCTTTGCATTCTGATGAAAAACACTACCATGCCGCCCCGGATCGACCTGGGGCTGTTCTTCCTGCGCCTGACCGGCAGCCTGCTGCTGCTCTACGTGCACGGCCTGCCGAAGGTGCTGCACTTCAGCGAAGAGCTGATGCGCATTGAAGATCCGTTCGGCTTCGGGCCTTACGCGAGCCTGATCCCGGCGATTGTCGCCGAGGTGATCTGCCCGCTGTTGATCATTGCGGGCGTCTACACCCGCCTGGCGTGCCTGCCGATTATCGCCGTGCTGCTGGTGGCGATGCTGGCGGTCCACCCGAACTGGTCGATTGCCGAAGGGCAGTTTGGCTGGCTGCTGCTGATTATCTTCACCACTCTCGCCCTCACCGGGCCGGGTCAGTGGCGGCTGCAGCGTAAGGCAACGGAGAGGTTCGCATGACCCAGGTTAACGACGTTCGCGACGCACACGTCGAGACGACGCCCGCACCGACGGTTTCACCCTGGCAGCCGCTGAGCCAGCCGGTGTTCCGCATGCTGTGGATCGCCACGGTGGTCTCTAACGTCGGCTCATGGATGAGCGACGTCGGCATCAACTGGAGCATGCTGACCCTGAGCGCCGACCCGCTGGATATCGCGCTGGTGCAGGCGGCCAGCAGCCTGCCGATGTTCCTCTTTGCCCTGCCGTCCGGGGTGATGGCGGACATCGTTGACCGGCGTAAATACCTGCTCTTCTCCCAGCTGTGGGTGTTCATCGCCGCCGCCGGGCTGACGGTGCTCTCCTTCACCGGACACGTCACCCCCACCGTGCTGCTGGTGGCGACGTTTCTGCTGAGCGTGGGGGCGGCGATGAGCTCGCCGCCGTTCCAGGCCGTGGTGCCCGATCTGGTGAGCAAGCCGGAGCTGGGCGCCGCCGTGGCGCTGAACTCGCTCGGGGTGAACATCAGCCGGGCGATTGGCCCCGCGCTGGGCGGTTTCCTGCTGTCGCTCGCCGGGCCGTGGATGGTGTTTGCCCTGAACGCGCTGTCCGTGGTGGGCGTGGCGTGGGTACTGTGGCGCTGGCGTCCGGCCCCGTCCATTCAGCGTCTCCCGCCGGAGCACTTCTTCTCTGCGGTGCGCACAGGCATCCGCTACGTGCACGCCGCCCCGGTGCTGCGCAACGTGCTGGTGCGTACCGTGGCGTTCTTTGTCTTTGGCAGCGCGGGCTGGGCGCTGCTGCCGCTGGTGGCGCGCCGCGAGCTGGGCCTGGGCCCGGCGGGCTACGGCGTGATGCTGGCGTGCATTGGCCTGGGAGCGATTGCCGGGGCCATCCTGCTGCCGCGCCTGCGCCAGCGGCTGAACGCCGACCGCCTGATGGTGGCCGCGAGCCTGGTCTTTGCCCTCACCATGCTGGCGCTGGCGTTTGTGCGCCACGTCTGGCTGCTCAACCTGTTTGAGTTCTTCACCGGCTTCGCGTGGATTGCGGTGCTCTCGACGCTAAACCTCGGCGCGCAGCGCAGCGCAGCCCGCTGGGTGAAGGCCCGCGCGCTGGCGGTCTACCTGACGGTGTTCTTCGGCTCGATGACCACGGGCAGCGCCATCTGGGGGCAGATTGCCTCCCGGTTCGGCACCCCGACCGCGCTGGTTGTCGCCACGCTGGGCATGGTGCTGGCAAGCGCCACCGTGTTCCGCTGGAAGCTGGAGAAAGACCCGGAATTAAACCTCGACCTGAGCGGCCAGCCGCTGGACGGCGTGGAGATCGACCTGCCGAACGAGCGTGGCCCGGTGCTGGTCTCACACGAGTACATCATAGACCCACACAACGCGAAGGCCTTCCTGGAGGCAGTACACGAGCTGCGCCGAGTGCGACGCCGCGCCGGGGCGATGAGCTGGGCGGTATACGAAGATATTGAGCGCCCCGGCCTGTTTATCGAGACCTTCCTGATGGGCTCGTGGATTGAGCATCTGCGCCAGCAGGAGCGCCACACCATGAATGACCTCCTGCTGCAGAGCCGCGTTCTGGCTTTTCATCAGGGCACAACATCACCGGCAATTCGTTATCTGGTCGCGCCGGTATAACCATAACCATCACCTGCACAGGAACACACTATGGCAACGTTTAAGGCAAAAGACGGCACGCAGATTTACTACAAAGAAGGCGGCGCGGGCAAACCGGTTCTCTTCAGCCACGGCTGGCCGCTGGACGGCGACATGTGGGACAGCCAGCTGAACTACCTGGCCGAGCGCGGCTTCCGCGCCATCGCCTTTGACCGCCGCGGGTTTGGCCGCTCGGATCAGCCGTGGAACGGTTACGACTACGACACCTTTGCGTCCGACATCAACGACCTGATCACCACCCTGGACCTCCAGGACGTGACGCTGGTGGGCTTCTCCATGGGCGGCGGCGACGTGACCCGCTACATCAACAACTACGGCAGCGCGCGCGTGGCCGGTCTGGCGCTGCTGGGCGCGGTCACGCCAATCTTTGGTAAATCTGAGACCTTCCCGCAGGGTGTGGATCAGAGCGTGTTCGACGGCATTCGCGACGGACTGCGTAAAGATCGCGCCCAGTTCATCAGCGACTTCGCCACCCCGTTCTACGGCACCAACGCCGGACAGACCGTTTCTGCCGGTGCCCTGACGCAGACGCTGAACATCGCCCTGCTGGCCTCCCTGAAGGGTACCATCGACTGCGTGACCGCCTTCGGCGAAACCGACTTCCGCCCGGATATGGCGAAAATCGACGTGCCGACGCTGGTGATCCACGGCAGCAACGACCAGATCGTGCCGTTTGAAAGCACCGGCAAGCTGGCGGCAGAGATGATCAAAAACGCCACGCTGAAGGTGTACGACAACGCGCCACACGGCTTCGCGCTGACCCACCAGGACCAGCTCAACGAAGACCTGCTGGCGTTTGTGAAGTCGCTTTAACTCTTAAAAAGCGAAGCCTGATGGCGCTTCGCTTATCAGGCCTACAAGGGCTGATCCTGTAGGCCGGGTAAGGCGCAGCCGCCACCCGGCGCTTTCGCAGACGCGTTCCGCTCCGCCAGCAGCCGACAAATCTCCGCGTGCTTCTCCTCGGTAAAGGTAAAACGCGACATAAAGCCCATGCGGATCAGCGACCCTATTGCCGGCAGCAGACAAATCCCGAAGAACAGCCCCGACAGCACGCTCTCGCTCTGAATTTGCGCCTGCGGCACGTAGCCGATCATCGTCAGAAACACGCCGATAAGCCCGCCGCCCACCGCTACCGACATCTTGCCGGTGAAGGTCTGCCCGGAGAAAGTGATCGCCGCGCAGCGCTTGTGAGTGTGGTACTCCGCGTACTCGATGGTGTCGGCAATCATCGACGAGGTGAGAATGTTGGTCATCATCACGAACAGCGTGCTCAGGCCGAGCAGAATAAACAGCATCGTCACCTGCTGATAGCCGACAAACCACATCACCACGCGCACCGCCACGTCCAGCCCGCAGAGGATCATAAACAGCTTTCGCTTCTGCATCCGGCGCGTCAGCATCGGGGCGACCAGGCACAGCACCGCCGCGACAATCCCCATCACGCCAATCGCCATCTGCAGGCTGCCGTCGCCCAGGTTGTTGATAAAGAAGTAGATATAGAGACCGCCCGCCACGTTGTGGAACACGCAGAAGAAGAACGACAGCAGGACGATAAACAGCGGCTTGTTCTGGCGCAGGTTGTGGAAGGTGTCGCGGATGGTCACCTTTTCCGGGCTTGGCGGCACGCGCTCTTTGATCTGCATAAAGCCGTTAAGCATCAGCGGCAGGCCCACCAGCATCATCACCAGCGCCGCCATAAAGTAGCCTTTGTCATTGCTGTACTGGGCGAAATAGGCCGCCAGCTTCGGGAAGAAGATGTTGGCGCAGGCAATCCCGGCGTTCACCCCGAGCATCGCCGCCGTCACCGCGCGGGTGCGCTGCCCGGAGTCGTTGGTCATCACCGACGACATCGACCAGAACGGGATATCAGAGATGGCGTACAGCGTCCCCCACAGGATGTAGGTCACCCCGGCGTAGAGGATTTTGGTGGTCATGTCCGCTTCGATTTTATAGAACGACAGCAGCGTGACGCCGGTGATCAGCAGCGGGGCGATCAGCAAAAAGTGGCGAAACTTGCCGAACCGGCTGTTAATGGTATCCATAATGCTGGCAAACAGCGGATCGTGAACCGCGTCCCACGCGCGGGCAATCAGGAAGATGGTGCTCGCCGCCAGCGCCGAGATCCCCAGCACGTCGGTGTAAAAATAGTTAATAAACGAACCCACTAAACCAAAGCTAAAACACTGACCTAAACCATAACCAAAATAAGACCACAGCTCGCGAGACGGTATTTTCATTGTCATTGCCATTGTTATATGCCTGCCTGGTTGCCCGGCGGTGGACCGCCGGGTCGATATTATTAGCCTTGTGCCTGCGGGGCGATCTTGCGCAGCTGCTGCATTAATGCGATTTCACGGCGTGAGAACGGAATGCCGTTCTCCTCAAACACGTCGTGGAACCAGAGGCGGCAGTAGTCCGTGGACTCCTTCATCACCACCGGCCACGGCAGCCACGTCTGGGTTTTGCCGCGCACCAGCCCCCACTGATACGGCGCGACCTTCGCCGCGTACATCAGCGGGAGCTGCTCTTCGATGGTGCTGCCCACGTGGCGCGCCAGCCATTCGGTACAGAACAGCGGTCGTCCGAGCTTTTGCAGTTGCTGGATAATCGCCGTCATCCGCCCGGTGTGGGTGTAGGCGTGGAAGCTCACCACGTCCGAGAGCGCCAGCGCGGTCTGGTCCAGCGGGTGCTGGAAGAACGTCTCGCCCTCCTCTTCCGGCGGCAGGCGCCACGCGCAGACAGTGAGCGGCTGGGTAGGGTCTTCTTCACGCACCCACTGGAATGCGAGCTTCATCAGCGCGTGGGCGCAGGTCTCCAGCTTCGCGTCGTACTGCACCTCCTGCGTGCCCGTCGCGAAAATGCCGCGGTTGCCCGGCTCGTTGTAGAGATCCCACAGCAGCACGCGCCCATCCTCGCGGAACTGGCGGACAACGTCGCGGATATAGCGCTCAATGTCTGCCCAGTAGTCGGGATCGCACACCTTGTCGCGCCCCGGACTCGCCGCCGCCTGGCTGTTGTGCTTGCCCGGCACCGGCGGCTTTTGCGGGCCAAGGTACGGCTCGTCGCCGGAGAAGCCGCAGTCGTCCATCAGGGTCAGCATGGTGCTGAACCCGTGGCCGTTGGCAATCGTTAAAAAGCGGTCGATGCGCGCCATCAGCCCGTCGCGGTCATGCTCCCAGACGATAAACGGCAGGTTGATGCGCAGGGTGTTATAGCCCGCGTCCGCCGCCCAGCCCAGCTCGCGGTCAATCGTCCCGGCGTCGAAGGTCTCCGCCTGCCAGATATCGGTCCAGTTCACCGCCGTAGACGGCAGATAGTTAAACCCGCACAGCCAGCCCTTCTGCTGATACCACGCCTGTGCCTGCTCCCTGCTCCACTGCTCTTTCATTACGCGTCCTCTTACTGATAATATTTAGCTAATAAATATTAACTGTGGGATAAATGCGCAATTTCCCGCACGAAGAAAAGCGATGCCCCTCACAAAGTTCACGCTTCGATGAATGAGAAACGTGATCGACGGCGCTAAAGCGTGCGGTTAGGGTATGATGCGAATTCGCGAAAGGGAGAGGACGGATGAAGCGAAAAACGAAAGTGACGATGAACGATATTGCGCGGGCGGCAGGGGTGTCGCAGGCGACGGTATCGCTGGTACTTAACCAGTCCCGCAACATCAAGCTCAGCGACGACACCCGCCAGCGGGTAATTAACGTGGCTACCGAGCTCGGCTACGACCGCCTCCCCGCCGTTCACGCCCCGCGCAACCAGGAAGAGATCGCCCTGCTGGTGAGCTCCATGCAGAGCTTCGACCCGTTTATCGATGCCATCAGCCAGGCGCGGGAAGCGGCGTGGCGCAACGAGACCCTGCTCACCGTCTACGACTACGGCGACGACATCGAGCTGGCGCTGAACATCATCCGCCAGCTGGAGAAGCGCAACTGCATCGGGATTATTCTCGCGTCTCCGGTCACCACGCTGGTGGACATGACGGCGTTTCAGGACTGCACCCGCATTCCGCTGGTGCTGCTCAACCAGCGCGACCCCGGCTCGCCGCTGCTGCCGTCGTTTATCCCGGACGACTACGCCAACGCTTTCCAGGTGACTAAACACCTCATCGCCTGCGGGGCGACGCGCATCGCCCACATCACCGGGGAGAGCTGGATGGAGGCCTCGCGCCAGCGTCTGGCAGGCTACCAGGCGGCGCTGCAGCAGGCCGGACTCGCGTGCGACGACGACCTGGTGCGCCAGACCAACTGGCAGTTCAGCGAGTCCTTTACCGCCACGACTTCTCTGCTGGAACTGGCCGAGCGCCCGGACGCCATCTTCTGCGCCAGCGACTGGCTGGCGATTGGCTGCTATCAGGCGCTGGCGGTGAACGGCGTGCGCATCCCGCAGGATATGCTGCTGGCGGGCTACGACGACCAGAAGATCTCCGAGCAGCTCACCCCGCCGCTGACCAGTATCCAGCTGCCCTACAGCGAGCTGGGACGGCTGGCGGTGGAGTACCTGTGCAATCAGGAAGATGCCGCCACGCACGTGACGCTGGCGGGCAGGCTGAAGGTGCGCGCCTCAAGCCCCGTCTGAGGTAAACACCATGCCCGCATAGGGCTTCTCGCGACACGCCGCCAGCCGCGCGGCGAGGCTGCCCACGTGCAACTCCAGCTTGTGCCCGTCCGGGTCGATAAAATAGAACGACGCTCCCTCGCTTTTGTTCTGCTTCCAGACGGTGACGCCCGCCTGCTCCAGCCTTTGCGAGAACGGTTCAAAATCCTCTTCCGCCACGGTAAACGCGTAGTGGGTGTAGTCGCTCTCCTGCGGCGGCACGTACTGGCGCGCCTCGTCGTACGACAGGCAGACCCACAGATCGCCGCAGGTAAGATAGGCTCCGGTATTCCAGCGGGCGTGCAGGGTCAGCCCCAGCAGCTCGTGCCAGAAGGTGACACTTTTTTGCAGGTCGCTGACCGCGAGGGTCAGATGATTGAGAGATTGCAGCATGACGTGCCCTTTTGTTTTTCGCGCCGGACGTGGTATGGTAAAGAGATGAACATAAACCACGCCGTGCTCACCGTAAACCGCTGGTGGCTGCCTTCTTAAAGGCGGCACGGAGTAGTTTTCCCCATTTTCAGATAGCCGCCGAAAGGCGGCTTTCACATTTCTAAGACCCCTTTCGGCATTACAACGTTAAGGAGTCTTTATGAACCCGCAAACCATCCTCACCGGCGATCGCCCAACCGGCCCGCTGCACCTCGGCCACTACGTCGGATCGCTGCGCCAGCGCGTGGCGCTCCAGCAGACGCACAACCAGTTTGTACTGATCGCCGACCTGCAGGGCCTGACCGATAACGGCAGCAACCCGCAGAAGATCCGCGATAACATCCCCGAAGTGCTGGCCGACTACCTCGCCGCCGGTATCGACCCGAACCTGACCACGATCTGCCTGCAGTCTGCCCTGCCCGCCCTCGCCGAGCTGACGATGCTGTATATGAACATCGTCACCGTTGCCCGCGTGGAGCGTAACCCGACGGTGAAAAACGAGATTGCGCAGAAGGGCTTTGCCCGCTCGCTGCCGGTCGGGTTTATGGCCTACCCCATCAGCCAGGCGGCGGACATCACCGCGTTTAAGGCCGAGTGCGTGCCCGTCGGCGACGACCAGCTGCCAATGATTGAGCAGACTAACGAGATTGTGCACAAGATGAACAGCCTGCTGCCCGCCCCGGTGCTACGCCACTGCAAGGCGATGCTGAGCGACACCAGCCGCCTGCCCGGCATCGACGGCAGCGCCAAGATGTCGAAATCGCTGGGCAACACGCTGCACCTTTCGGCCAGCGAAGAGACTATTCACCGTGCGGTCAGCGCCATGTACACCGACCCGAACCACCTGAAGGTGAGCGACCCGGGGCAGATTGAGGGGAACGTGGTGTTTACGTACCTCGACGCGTTTCATCCGGACAAGGAGAAAGTGGCGGCGATGAAGGCTCACTATCAGGCGGGTGGGCTGGGTGACCGGGTGTGCAAGAACGAGCTGGAAGCGTGTTTGCAGGAACTGATTGCGCCGATGCGGGAGCGGAGGGCGATTTATATGCAGGATAGGGCCGAGTTGATGGCGATGCTGAAGCGCGGGACCGAACGGGCGCAGGGGGTGACGCAGGAGACGTTGCGGGAGGTGAAGGTTGGGCTGGGGGTGCCGGTGTTTTGATGACGGCTTAAATAATAATCCCGGCGCAGGGCCGGGATATTTATCAGGCGTTGCGCTTAATCACCGGAATATCGCCGGTGTCGTTTAACGCGCCCGGAAATGTTTTTAACCACTGCGCGACTTTCTGCTTATTAATATTCACCACGCTCATACCTTCCAGGCATCCCCATAATTCTCTTGTATGTTGTGGCGTTATCACAATGCAGTCTTTCATGGCGCGGATTTTCACGGGCATGCCGTCGATAAAGCCCGCACGAGTTAACCACTCGCCGCCCAGCAGAAGATATTTCATATCTATGCGCGCATACAGTTCGCAGCAGGCGGCACTGTCCTGCGGCGTCTCCGCGCGAGGATGGACGGGTGCTGCGTTAGTTTGGTTGCCGTGAAGTCGGCGGGCGCTGTTTTTGCGTACCAACTCGCGGTTTTCAATCACGCCGGTGAAAGCGTCTGATTCTGTTTTGCAAACAGTAAACTCTGGCTTAAAATTCGTCGCAGCCATTTTCAACTCCATCTTAGTTGTTTGTGGTTAGCGGTATGAGGGTGTTGCAGCACCTTCATATCGCGAATTCTTCGTTAAATATTCCTTGATACTTTCTTTCGCCGTTTGGCGTAATTTCTGGTGCTCATTATATAGGGCTGAATATAGATACAGCGGTTTGGGTTGGGGGAAATTTGGAATTTGCGAGGGGGATTCAGGAAATAGGGTTTGGTACGGTAAGATCATGTTTTTGTTGATTGTGGGTTGATTGGTCTGGGTTTTGCGAGCATCATCGCAATTATTTACCTTCTTCCGTAACGCGATGGCTTCCAGCAAAACTCTCGAACAGGCAATTGCCGACATCACCATCTGGCGTAAAGGCGAACAGCGTGCGCCACATAAACCTTTATTGCTTCTGTACGTGCTGGCGAAGTATCAGCAGGGGCATGCGAGACTGTTTGATTATGGTACTGAAGTACGCGATCAGCTGCACAGCCTGCTGGAACGTTTCGGACCGCAGCGTGCACAGTACCGTCCTGATATGCCGTTCTGGCGTTTACAAGGTGATGGATTTTGGGAACTACGCAATGCGGAGCGCTGTTCCACATCAGGTACCAGCAAACAACCTCCTGCAGGAGAGCTGGTTGAACATCATGTTGCAGGCGGTTGAATCGCTACGGATAATCTAGACACTTCTGAGCCGTTGATAATATAGGTTTTCATATTCAGCCGGTGGCATCTGC